>CAZAFV010000158.1:0-1517 GCA_964484385.1 uncultured Acidimicrobiales bacterium | reverse complement strand
GCGGCTCTGGATGATCTGGTAGTACCACTTGGTCGACAGGTCGCGTTCGGGCGGGATCATGCCGCCCTCGCCTGAGCAGGTGGCGGTGCCGGCCATCGAGGCGCCCTTGGCCAGCGCCATCTTGGCCTCCAGCGACAGCGCCCCGAAGCTCATGCCGGTGATGTACACCGGGATGTCGAGCTCGAGCGGCTTCTCCGCAAACCGTGAGCCGATGACCGTCTTGGTCTCGCACTTCTCGCGGTAGCCCTCGATCACGAACCGGGTGAGCGTGCCCGGCAGGAACACCAGCTCGTCCCAGTGGGGGATCTTCTTGAAGATCGAGAACCCCCGCATGCGGTAGCGGCCCAGCTCGGCCTTCACGTGGATGTCGTTGATGACCTCGGGGGTGAAGATGCGGCTCTTGCCGAGCACGTCGGTGCTCCGATTCACCTCGTTCTCGTCAACCATGGCTGTATTCCCCCTGCCTGTGTCGATGGTCGTGCGTACGCACGATCTAGTGGATCACGAGCTTGCGCTCGGACGGCTCAAGCTGGTCGTAGTTGTGCAGCACCTTGCCGCAGACGAATTTCTGGAACTCGGGCGGGTCGCCCAGCCCGTGGATGCGGAACTTGCGCTCGATCAGCTCGGTGTCGGCATCGGTCCAGTCACCGGGCACGCAATCCACGCCCAGCGAGGCCACCGTGCCGGCCACGTAGATCTCGCCGTCGTACATCGAGTCGCCCAGGTTCATGCCGGCGTTGCCGCAGATGATCTGCCGGCCCCGCTGCATCATGAACCCGGTGTTGATGCCGACATCGCCGAGCACGATGATCGTGCCGCCCTTCTGGTCGATGCCGGTGCGGGCACCCACATCGCCCTTGACGATCAGGTCGCCGCCGCGGATGGCCGCACCGGTCAGCGACCCGGCGCTGCGCTCGATGGTGACCACACCCGACATCATGTTCTCGGCCACCGACCAGCCGACACGGCCGTTGATCGTCACCTCGGGACCGTCGATGAGCCCGCAGGCGAACCAGCCGGGGCTGCCTTCGAAGTGGATGCGGCAGCGCTTGAGGATGCCGACCGCCAGCGAGTGCTTCGACGCCGGATTCAGGATCGTCACGTCGGTGATGCCGTCGTCGTAGATGAGCTTGCGCAGCGCCATGTTGATCTGTCGGATGGTCAGATCGGACGCATCGAAGCGGGCCCGGCCGCCGTCGACTTCGACGTTGTCGGGCATGTCGGCATGGGGCTCCACGAGCCCCCGGGCGTCGTAGGAGACGCCGCTGCGGGAACCTACACCTGCCACACCAGCACCTCCCGCTCGTAGGGATCACGCGTCACGACCTCGCGCTTCACCAGTGACCGGATGGCCACTTCCTCGGTGGCCACCGCCACCAGCGGGTCGGATTCGAACAGCACCAGCGGCTTGGCAGCCATCTCGTCCTTGGTGACGCCGAGCTGGTTGCCGGTGACGCATACGTAGGTGAACACGCCGTCGAGATCGTCGAGGCAACCAGCACGGCGTCGCCAAGGAC
>CAZAFV010000157.1:0-1622 GCA_964484385.1 uncultured Acidimicrobiales bacterium | reverse complement strand
CCCCGGCTGCGGACCCTCAGATCACGCCCGATACACAAAATTCTTGACAGTCCCCTCTTCGCGTCCATGTGTTGCCGTGCGGCGGTCTGCGCTGCGGGGCTGGTTCGTGGGAGTTGATTCGTTTAGGGGGCGAGGGCGGTCGCGGACACGACGGCGATGCCGTCGGGTCGTTGGTAGCTGTAGCCCGAGGCGGTGATCACGACCAGGTTGGAGGGCGGCCCGACGCGGTCGGTGTCGATCTTGGCGGCGAGTCGTTGCAGTGATGTCGCTGCGTCGTCGATGCCTTGGGTGTTGCCGAGCTTCACTTCGAGGGCCATCCAGCGGCCGTCGCCTGTCTCGACGATGGCGTCGGCTTCGAGGTTGTCGGTGTCGCGGTAGTGCGTCACGACGGCGTCGTTCGCTTGGGCGTAGGTGCGCAGGTCGCGCACGACCAGCGATTCGAACAGGAAGCCGAACGCGGGCAGGTCGCGCAGCAGCCGGTCGGGTGTGGCGCGCAGCGCGGCCGCGGCGAGCGACGGGTCGACGAAGTGGCGTTTGGGCTTGGCGGTGAGGGTGCTGCGCGAGCGCAGGTGGGTGCGCCAGTGGGGCAGGTCCTCCACTACGAACAGCCGCTCGAGCGCTCCGAGATAGCTGCTGGCCGTGGTGCGGTGCAGCGGCCGGCCGCTCCCGGCCTCGGCCGCGAGCTTGCTGGTCGACACCGTCGTGGAGACATTGCGCGCCAGCGATTGGATGAGGCGGTTGACGCCTTCGGGATCGCGGCGCACGCCGTCGACTGCGCTGATGTCGACACGGCACACCTCGCCGAGGTAGTCGCGCAGCGCTGTCTGCGCGGGTGCCGTGCCGTGGTTGAGCAGGCGAGGCCACCCGCCACGGCAGGCGGCTTCGACGACTCCTTCGACGTCGATGCCCGACGGCGCAGCGGCGCAGTCATCGCCGCGCAGCAGGCCCGCCAGTGACACCTCGCCAGTGGAATGGCCCGACTCCAGCAGCGACATCGGGCGCATGCGCACGCGGCTGATGCGCCCCGCGCCGGAATGGCGGGTGAGATCGTCGGGCGGTGTGGCGGACCCGGTGAGGATGAAACGCCCGCTCACGCCGGGGTGCGCGTCGCAGGCAGCACGAACGTGGGACCACAGCTCGGGCGCGAGCTGCCATTCGTCGAGCAGCCGCGGCTCGGGGCCCTCAAGCACCGTCTGGGGCGCCACGCTGGAGGCCAGGCGTGCGCTGGCGTCCTGCTCGAACAGCACCTCGCTGCGGGCGAAGCGCCGCGACGTCCACGTCTTGCCGCACCCCTTGGGGCCCTCCACGACCACCGCAGCAGACGCCGCCAGCGCATCGCGCAGGACCCGGTGGACGACGCGCGGGCGGTAGCCGGCTGGTGTCAGCGTGTCTGCGGGCTCGGCGTCGGCGTCGGGCACGGGCGCTCTTCTTTCATTCGACAACTTCAGGGAATTCTAACCGACAAGTTCTGATATCTCTAGCCGACAATTTCATGGACTTCTGATCGACAGTTGCCGACTTGCCGTCGACGCAGCCCGAGCAGATCGCGCATGGACAAATTGGGACCGTCAGGGCCCGAAATCACACGGAAAGGAGCCGAACAAGGAGAAACATAACCTTGA
>CAZAFV010000156.1:0-1630 GCA_964484385.1 uncultured Acidimicrobiales bacterium | reverse complement strand
CACCAACAACCACGACCCCCGCCAACCCACCCCACCGGTGGATCCGGGCTAAGAGTGCTCCGAGCTCGGCCAGCATGATCCCGCCGAGATTCGTGAGGGTCTCGCCGTCATCGGCAACAAATGCGTCGCGACCTTGGACAATGGCCCAGATGGCAGTCGACGGGATCACGACGATCAAGAAGTCGAGAGTGCGGGCGCCGAGACGCTCGATTGGTCGAGCCAGCTCCACGGTTTGGCCCGACGCGAGCCGAGCCCAACCCGTCTGCTGCTGGTCGCCAGCAACACCCGACGGGTCGGCGTCACTCACTTAGCGTCGTCGCTCTCGTCGACTTGGCCGGAGCAACAGGCCTGCTTAGTTGCGTACGACGAGGGTGCCTGCTGCCTTGTCGTGCCAGCCTTGGTAGACGCGATCCCACGTTGCGCTGACGTAGCAGAGGATCGACAGGAGCCAGCCCACCAACGGGATCAGCGCGAGCAGTCCCGGAATCGCCCATCGACCGAAGGCCTTACCCCATCCGGGCAGGCCGCCATGTGCCGCGTGGATCACCCTGATACCGATCATCCGCTTGCCCAAGGTCCGGCCCCACAGCGCGATCTGCACCACCTCGTAGCCGATACCGATAACGAGGCCGAGAAGGATGCCCGTTACATCGAAGCCTGAGAAGTCAGCCGCGTCGCTGGAACTCGACCCTGAGGCGAACACCAAGATCAGGACGAAGAAAACGACCGCCACGATGATCGCGTCGAGCACGCGAGCGCCGAATCGAGCGCCGATTCGGGCCAACTCGACGGTCTCGCCGGATCCGAGCTCAGCCCAGCCAGTCCGTCGGTTTCCATCGTGGGATGGGGGCTCGCCGTAATCGCTCATCAATGGCCTCCGCCGTCGTGGATGCAGTCGACAGATTCGAGCGCGAACCTAGCGCGCTGCTGAACGGAGTCGGCAGCGCACTTCGGTCAGTACTCGCCACATAGGGCGTGCAGGCGCGCTAATTCTGCGCGGGGTCGTCGGGATAGTGGGCCAGCAGCCGAGCGGGCGGCGACTGGCGCGCCAGCACGTCGTACCAGAGCGTGGTGGCATCGGCAGTCAGGTCGCCAGGCATCGAGTCGAACACCCACCAGCAGCCCGACTGCAGCTCGCCTCGCAACTGGCCGGGCCCCCACCCCGCGTGCCCGCCATAGATCCGGACGGCAACGACTGCGGTGTCCAGTTCGGCCGGATCGGCGGTGAGGTCGACCAGCCCGACCGTCCCGTTGACGGTGCGCCACACGCCACCGGCCTCGGACGACTCGGCGCCCGAGCCTCGGGGCGACTGTGATTCGCCGACCGCGGGATCCATCGTTGCACCGAGCGCCAGCAGACCCTGCGGCTCGACCGGCCCACCGAGCCCGACGGCCGCTTCCTCGGCGAAACGTGATGCCCAGCGTGGAACCGCGGCGGCGCATGAGATGTCCGACACGCGGTTGATGACCACGCCCAGCGTGCCCGCTTCCTGGTGCTCGATCACGAACACGACCGTGCGATCGAAGTTGGGATCCACCAAGCGTGGCGTCGCCACGAGGAGGTCACCCGCAGTGGGCACCCGCACCGGCGTCACGACAACGTCGACCACACCCCGATTCTGCCACTGCG
>CAZAFV010000155.1:0-1763 GCA_964484385.1 uncultured Acidimicrobiales bacterium | reverse complement strand
ATCCAGTGATTTCGCGACGGACATTTCTGGTACCGGCGGTTGTCTCGACGCCAGTATAGTGATTTTTGACCGGATAATTCAGGGGAAATGAGACTAATGTTGGATTAACCGTTCTCGCCGTCACTGAACGTGTTCTGACTGCGCCCACCGTTGCTCCACGGTCCCGTTGCGCCTCACCTCCCAACTCCCGGCTCACCTCTGCGGAGCAGGCATCAGGTATTGCACTCTGCGTTGAACGATCGAGTGCGGCCAGAGATACGACCTCCGGGCCCGGAAGTGGTGCGGCAGTGCTCGCAATGAAGTTGTTCTTCAGCTCCGACAGGAGGGGGAGATTGAAATTCGGGCTTCCTATCGACGGGATGCTGGAAAATTGGACGTGAATCATCCAATTTTCATTGTTAACATGACGCCATGATTCGCCGGGACGCTCATCTGAAGGCCGTGGAACGGCTGCTGAGAAGTAATCCCGTGGTGGCGCTGCTCGGTGCCCGGCAGGTCGGCAAGACGACCCTCGCCAGGCAGCTCACGCAACGCCGCCGGGGCCCCGCTCACTTTTTCGATCTCGAATCGTCGGCGGATGTGGCACGCCTCGCCGATCCGCTGCTCGCCCTCTCGTCGCTGAAGGGGCTCGTCGTGCTGGACGAAGTGCAACGCCGACCGGAGCTGTTTCCGACTCTGCGAGTGCTGGCCGATCGCCGCCCCCGTCCGGCGCGGTTCCTGGTGCTCGGCAGCGCCTCGCCCGGCCTGCTGCGCCAGAGCTCCGAGTCGCTGGCCGGTCGGATCGCGTACTACGAGCTGCCGTGCCTTGCACTGGCGGAAACAGGGCCGGAATCGCTCGATCGGCTGTGGTTGCGCGGCGGCTTTCCGTTGTCGTTCACGGCTCGGAGCCATGCCGCAAGCCACCGTTGGCGGCAGGACTTCGTGCGCACCTTTCTCGAACGCGACATCCCGCAGCTCGGCATCACGATCCCGAGCGCCATGCTGGAGCGGTTCTGGTCGATGCTCGCCCACTACCACGCCCAGACATGGAACGGCTCCGAGCTGGCCCGCGCGTTCGGCGTCTCGCACCATGTGATGCGCCGATACCTCGAGGCGCTGGAAGCGACGTTCATGGTGCGGGTGCTGAAGCCCTGGAGCAGCAATCTCGGCAAGCGACAGGTCAAGGCCCCCAAGGTGTACGTCCGGGATTCCGGGCTCCTGCACCGGTTGCTCGACGTGGGAACCCGTACCGAGCTGGAGCGGCATCCCAAGGTGGGGGCGTCCTGGGAGGGGTTCGTGATCGAGAACCTCGTCCACGCGCTCGGCGCCGACGAGCGCCAGTGCTACTTCTGGGCCACCCACTCCGGTGCCGAGATCGACCTGATCGTGCACCGCGGCGGCCGGTTGCGGGGATTCGAGGTCAAGCGCACCAGCTCACCGGCCGTCACCCGCTCGATGCGCTCGGCAGCCGCCGACCTCGACCTGCGCTCGTTGGACGTGATTCGTGCCGGTGAGGAGACGTTTCCGCTTGCCAGGGGGGTTCGCGCGGTGGCGGCGGTGCGGCTGCTCGACGATTTGTGAATTGCAGTCGGCACTTGCCTGGCGGTGGGGAGCCCCCCCGGCCTGATACTTGACTACACTACACTCATGGATGTAGCCGCTCTTCAAGATCGCGCCGGCCTCGTCGAGCGGCTTCGCCCTCGTCTGGCCGGCGCCAGGAGAGCGCTGTTGTTCGGCTCGGTCGCCCGTGGCGAAGCGGACGAGTGGAGCGACCTCGACCTCAT
>CAZAFV010000154.1:0-1773 GCA_964484385.1 uncultured Acidimicrobiales bacterium | reverse complement strand
CCGTCGTACACGATGACGCCCTGCTGCAGCCCGACGATGCGCTCGGCGAACATCTGCGCGAGCAGCACGTCGTGGATGTTGACGATCGCAGAGAGCTTGCGCTCGGCGCAGAGCTCGCAGATCAGGCGCATGATCTGGCGCGACGTCTTGGGGTCGAGCGATGCCGTCGGCTCGTCGACCAGCAGCACTTCCGGGTCCTGGATGAGCGCCCGGCAGATGCCGACGCGCTGGCGCTGTCCGCCGGAGAGCTCGTCGGCACGCTTGTCGACCAGGTGGTCGAGGCCGACCCGCGCGAGCAGCCGGAACGCCTCGTCGATGTCGGCCTGGGGGAACCAGCGAAACCAGCTTCGCCAGAAACCGGTGTAGCCGAGCCGGCCCGACAGCACGTTCTCCATCACCGTCAGCCGCTCGACCAGCGCGTACTCCTGGAAGATCATGCCCATGCGCCGGCGGGCGTGCCGGAGCTGGCGCTGGCCGAGACCGGTGAGCTCCAGGTCGTTCAGGTACACGGTGCCCTGCGTCGGCTCGACGAGACGGTTGACGCAGCGGATGAGCGTCGACTTGCCGGCGCCGGAGGGGCCGATCAGCGCCATGACCTGGTCGTCGGGCACCTCGATCCGCACGCCCTCGAGGGCGAGGTCGCCGGTCGGGTATCGCTTTGTCAGGTCGACGATGCGCAGCATCGGGGTTTCCGTCGGGCCGCTGACGACCAGAAGGCCCGGACCATCAGGCCCGAGTGCCGATCACCTCGCTGCGCCCCCGTACGCGGGGGCGCAGTGACTGATTGCGGAAGACCATGCACCCCACCGGGCCATGCACCCCGCCGGATGGAACCGGCGAGGTACGGGTGCGAAGCGGCTGTCGTTCTTGCATCGAGGAGAGGCCGCACGGGCACGCGGCCTCTCGATTGCAGACGGTGAGGCATTGACCTCGTGCCATGCCTCACTTGCAGCCGTAGCTGACGCCGTTGGCCTTGTCGATCTTGCGGATGATGTCCCAGTCCTGCTTGTGATAGATGGCGACGAACTTGCCTTCCTTCTTGAACTCGGCCTGGAGGTCCGACCCCGCCCACGGGAACGTGAAGAACGCCTGCTTGATCTTCGCGACGACGGTGGGATGCAGGTTGTGGGCGTGGCCGTAGCCGGTGGTGGGGAAGGTCTGCGACTTGTAGATGGAGCGCAACTTCGCCGGATCCACGACCTCGCGGTCGATCATCCGGTTGAGCACGGAGTTGGCGACCGCCGCGGCCTCGTAGTCCTTGTTGGCGACGCCGAGCACCGAGTTGTCGTGCTTGCCGGAGAAGGCGGCCTCGAAGTCCTTGTCGGCCTCGAGCCCGAACTCGGACCTGAGAATGGCGGACGGCGCCTTGAACCCGGAGTTCGAGGTGGGCGAGGTGAACGCGAGCGACCCGCCCTTCAGATCCGCGGGCGAGCCGATCGGGCTGTCGGCGGGGACGATGATCTCCATCTCGTAGCCGAACGAGCCGTCCGCCGACGCCATCATCGCGAACGGGACGAACCCGGCGCAGGCCACCGCGATCGGGTTGCCGCCGGTGTTCACGCCCGCGACGTGCAGGCGGCCGGAGCGCATGGCCTCGTACTGGGCGGCGTAGGACTGCACCGGGAAGAACACGACCTTCCTGCCGGTGACCTCGGCCATGTGCTGGATGAACCCGTCCCAGACCTTCTGGTAGACGGCGGGGTCCTCGACCGGCGTGTAGGAGAAGATGATGGTGTCGGGATCGACCCATTCGTCCTCGTTCAGCGGCAGATC
>CAZAFV010000153.1:0-1789 GCA_964484385.1 uncultured Acidimicrobiales bacterium | reverse complement strand
GCAGGTGTCGGCCCGCGACCTCTACAGCCGCATGATGCGCACGCTCGCCCAGACCGGCAACGGCTGGATGACTTTCAAGGACGCCTCGAACGCCAAGTCCAACCAGACCGGCGAGCCCGGCAACGTGATCCACCTGTCGAACCTGTGCACGGAGATCCTCGAGGTCACCAGCGACGCTGAGACGGCGGTCTGCAACCTCGGCTCGGTCAATCTCGCCAAGTTCGTGCGGGAGGGCCCAGACGGCAGAACCGTCGACTACGACGCGCTGGGAGAGGTTGTGCGCACCGCGGTGCCCTACCTGGACCGCGTCATCGACATCAACTACTACCCGACGCCCGAGGCCGCCCGATCGAACGAGCGCTGGCGTCCGGTGGGGCTCGGCGTCATGGGCCTGCAGGACGTGTTCTTCCAGCTCAACCTGGCGTTCGACTCGCCTGAGGCGGTCGAGATTGCGGCCCGGATCGCCGAGGAGATCTACTACTGGGCGGTTTGGTCGAGCTGCGAGCTGGCTCGTAAGCACGGGCCGCACGGGGCGTTCGGCGAGACGCGAGCCGCTGCGGGAGAGCTGCAGTTCGACCTCTGGGGCATCGAGTCGTCGCAACCCCAGCGCTGGGCCGAGCTGCGCGAGCGGATCGGCCAGCACGGGCTGCGCAATTCGCTGCTGGTGCCAGTTGCGCCTACCGCCACCATCGCGTCCATCGCTGGCTGCTACGAGTGCATCGAGCCGCAGGTGTCGAACCTGTTCAAGCGCGAAACGCTGTCGGGCGAGTTCATGCAGATCAATCGCTATCTAGTACGCGAACTGCAACAGCGTGGCCTGTGGAGCGAGGCCATGGCCAACAAGATCAAGATGGCCGAGGGTTCGGTGCAGGCCATCGCCGAGATTCCCGATGACCTCCGCTCGGTGTATCGCACTGCGTGGGAGCTGCCCCAGCGGGCGCTCATCGATATGGCCGCTGCACGAGGCGCCTTCATCGACCAGAGCCAATCGCTCAACCTGTTCATGGAGAGCCCCAACATCGGGAAGCTCTCCTCCATGTACATGCACGCCTGGAAATCAGGCCTGAAGACCACCTACTACCTGCGCTCCCGTCCGGCTACGCGCATCAACCAGACCACGACCGACAGCGCATCGGGCAGCAATGGCGGTCGGCCCAACGGCGGCACTGCAACGCACGCAACTGTCTCGACCATGCCCGACCCAGCCGCGGCGGGCTCGGCTGCCGCGGTCATCGACGCAGCAGCCGCCGACGCAGCAGCCGCCGAGGCCGTGGCGTGCTCGCTGGAGAACCCCGAAACCTGCGAAGCCTGCGAATGAGGCGTCGCGGGCTCGCCGGCCGAACCACCTGACACAAACAGAGGATCCCCATGGCACTCGTGCAACCAGCGCCCGAATTGGTGCCCCAATCCCTTCCAGCCCAGCCGCTTGCGGACGGCGAGTCGCAGACCAGCCCGGGCGCCGGTGCTGCTGCCCGCAGCGGCAACATCCTGGACCCTGGCTTCGAGCTGACACTGCGCCCGATGCGGTACCCGCAGTTCTTCGACATGTACCGCGACGCCATCCGCAACACGTGGACGGTCGAGGAGATCGATTTCTCCGACGACATCGTCGACCTCAACCGCAAGCTGGCCCCGGCCGAGCGGCACCTCATCAACCGGCTCGTGGCGTTCTTCGCCACCGGCGACTCGATCGTCGCCAACAACCTGGTGCTGAACCTGTACAAGCACATCAACTGCCCCGAAGCTCGCATGTACCTGAGCCGGCAGCTGTACGAGGAAGCGCTGCATG
>CAZAFV010000152.1:0-1792 GCA_964484385.1 uncultured Acidimicrobiales bacterium | reverse complement strand
GAGATGTGAGCCACCTCGGCGGCCGGTCGGGTGTCCTGTCGGTTGACGATCAGGGTGCCGTCGGTCTGGCGCATGCGGGTGGTGATCCGCACCCAGGTCCGCATGCTGTCGCGGATTGACGCCCAGCACGCGTGGATCCCCTTCGCGGCCAGCCGGGTCCGGATCAGATGCACGGCGTGGTAGGCCAGCACCGCGATCAGCAGGTGGGCGGCGATGCGTCGGTCGAGCTGATGCCAGATCGGGCGCAGGCCGAGCTCCGATTTCAGACTTCGGAACGTCGCCTCGATATCGGTGATCCGCCAGTAGGTCCTCAGGACCGTCTCGATGTCCCAGTCGACGTGGCTGGTGCGCAGCACATAGGCTCCGGCACCGTCATCGGCCTGGTCGTACCGGTCCCTGCGCTCGAAGCGCACGGCGGTCGCGTTGGGTCCGGTCTTCGCCTTCTCGACCGTGACCTCGTAGTGCCGGGCCACCGTGGAGAAGCGCTGCTTGAGACGCCCGATACTTTCCAGCACCCTGTCGTAGCGCTTCAGCCGTCCCTTCACCGCCAGCCCGTCATGGAGCCTTTCGAGCGCGGCCTCGAAGCGGGTCCGTTTCAGGCCCAGCATCGAGGTCTCGGCCGTCTTCTTGCCCTCACTGACGACATACAGCCGCGCCTCGCCATTCTCGGCATCGAGGCGCCAGGCGCGGACCAGGTGCTGTGCGCTGGTCATCAGCAGTGCTTCCGGCCCGCCCCCGGGCGGCGCCGGCCTGGCGCCGCGGCTGACCGCGATCCAGTCATAGCCGTGGTCGCGCAGCCACGCGATGTTCTCCTCGGTGGCGATGCCCGCGTCCATGACCACCGTGGGTTTCGGCGCCGTGCCGCCGCACACCGCCTCGAGCCTGGCCAGCGCATCCTCCAGCGTGCCCGGCTCGCTCACGTTGCCCGGCAGGATCTCGCAGCTGCGCGGGAAACCGGCTCCGTCAAGCGCCAGCGCCAGGGTGACCAGGAGACACTCATCCCGCTTCTGCTTCGAGCGCCCGAAGCGGGGAAGCTCGCCGTCCCCGTGACCGTGATAGTGGACGTTGGTCAGATCGTAGAACGCGATGGTCCCGGGGATGTCGAGCAGCGAGCGCTCACGGCTGAACAGCTCCCTCTGGATGTCAGCCCGGTGGCGCCAGAGGAGATCGCCGATGCGGTAGAGCGTCTTGCGCGAGAGCGCCTTGCGGTGACCCTCCAGGCCCAGAAGTTCGGCGGTGGCACTGTCACGACGCACCCAGCGGCTGGTTTCCCGCTCGCTGGCGGGATGGACCATCCTGGCGACGATCAGTGCAGTCGCGATGCGCCCGTCGCGGCCCTTGATGTCCAGGTCGTACAGGATCTCGGCGAAACCGAGATCGTCGAGGGCCATGAGGCACAGGCGCTCGCAGCCGACCGAACGCGGGTTCTCGTGCGCCAGGCTGTCGAGATCGACGGTGGCGATATCGGGCCCGCGCGCCTCTTCGCGCAGCGCCTCGGCCCGGAACCCCCTGGCCCTGAGCCTGGTGACGATGTCCTCGGCAGCGGCCTGCACATCCGGCGCGGCTTCGAGCAGCGGCGGGCGGCCAAGGAGCAGCGCCTCGGCGAGGTCGGCGACGTCCTTCCACGTTTCGCGCGGCACCGGCCAGGCGGTTCCGAGGTTCAGCAGCGTGCGCTGCCTGACCTTGTCACCGATGCGTTGCGAGATCACGAGGCGATAGCTGAAGGCGGGTTTCCCGTTGGCGGTGTGGGTTTTGGTCGCCCTGATGAACATGTCGCCCGGTCCGTCCTGGT
>CAZAFV010000151.1:0-1931 GCA_964484385.1 uncultured Acidimicrobiales bacterium | reverse complement strand
CGACAAATCACCCGTTGAGACCACCCAGGCCTTGAGCCAAACCACGCGAGTTCGTTGAGGCGACGATCCAGCGTATCCTTCCCGCCGTGCCCAGCTTCACCTGCGAGGTCTGCCAATCATCGTTCGGAGTCGCGCAGGCCGCGCTCGACAAGTATCCCGGCTGGCAACCGAAGTACTGCCGGTTGCACTCGCCGAAGAAGCGGGCCGGCGCGCGACGCGCCGGTCAGGCCAGCCGGGGCGGCGGCGCGGACCGCGGCCGCACGCTGCGGGAAGAGAATCTGACGCTCGACGAGGTCCTCGCCAAGTACCCGGAACCTCCCGGCGCCGGTTCGGGCGTGTTCACCGACGGCAGCGCGGTGCCGAATCCCGGCCCCGGCGGCTGGGGCGTGGTCTGGGTCGAGGAGGGGCGCATCGTCGGGCAGGCGCACGGTCATGATCCGGACACCACGAACAACCGCATGGAGCTGCGGGCGCTGATCGAGGCATTCACGATGCTGCCGGCCGACGCCGCGGTGGACGTGCTCACCGACAGCGAACTCTGCGTGAATACCATCACCCGCTGGGCGCCGGCCTGGGAGCGGGCCGGTTGGAAGCGGAAGGCCGGCCCCATCAAGAACCTGGAGATGGTGCGGAAGCTGCTGGCGCTCTACCGGGTACACACCGGGTGCAAACTACGGTGGACTGCAGCCCATACGGGCAACCGCTGGAACGAGTACGCGGACAGCCTCGCCACCGCGTGGATGCGGTCGACGCTGTAGGCACCTGCGATGCAGAAGCCTCCGGCGTATCTCACTGGATGGGACGAGCTCGATCAACTCGCGCCGCAATCCGATTAATCGCCTCACCGACATCCCACGTGCAGAGCCACGCCGGGATCCTGAGAACTTCCCAGCCCATGCGTGTCAGGATGCGGTCCCGGGCAACGTCTTGGCGCCGCAATTTCCCTCTCGCGTCAACATGATGATCGCCGTCGACCTCGATGTTCAACCGCAGATCCCGCTCCAACAGCGCGAAGTCGAGCTCGTACCCCTCGACGTACAGCTTCGCGCTCGGCTGCCACCCGACGTTACGCATGGCTACGAGCAGGCGGGCCTCAGCCCGGCTGTCCGTTCGGACGTTGTCCGTCGCCAGCTCTTTCCCACCGTCGGCAATCACTGTGTCTCGAAGATAGGTGCGCAACGAGGCCATCGTCGGGCTCCCTATGGGGCCGATCTCGGGATGGCCCAACACGACGAGCGACTGCTTCGCACGGCTGACCGCCACGTTGATCAAGTACCGCTCGTGTTCCACCCACGCGGCGGTGCGTCGCGGAATCTCGGGCGACAGCACCGCCGACACGACTATCGCATCGCGTTCACCACCCTGGAAGCGATGAGCCGTACCAGACGCGAAGTCAACCGCAGCCAACTTCTCATCCCCCAAGTGTTCGTCATGTCGCGCCATACGGTCGATCAGTGCCGCCTGGGCGGCGAACGGAGCAACCACGCCGACGGACTCGCACCCAGCCCTCACCAATGCCGCGACCTCTCGCACAGCCCGTTCCGCCTCCGCAACGTTGATCCAACTGGCGGCCCCTCCACGGTCCACCGTTCCACGAACATCGATCCAGCCGATGCTGCGTCGGGCACTCGGCATCCGAGCAATATCAGTCAGGACGGTGAGTTCGCCCGCATAGAACTCGCGATTAAACCAGCGGGCGATGTAAGGGTGACACCGGTAGTGCTCATCCAGCACGACTGGTTGCTGCGGATCGCTTTCGACGGCATGAGCGAAGGCGCGGTACGCCGAGCCCTCCTTGTAGTGCACACCGCGACGGGCAAGGTCGTGGTCGTCGAATTCTTCGCCAGCGGCGATCTTTCGAAGGAGCGGGCCGGAAAGCGTGATGACAGGTGTCAACTGGTTCGGGTCGCCGATCACCGCGAGTCGCTTCG
>CAZAFV010000150.1:0-1938 GCA_964484385.1 uncultured Acidimicrobiales bacterium | reverse complement strand
GTCTTCGTAACGCAGGTCGTGCCCTTCCCGCGGGACACCTCGATTCCGGCCGTGGCACGCTACCAGAACGCGATCCGGCGCATCGACGGATCGGCGCAGCCGGGGTTCGTCTCCCTCGAAGGATACCTCGCCGGGCGGCTTGTGGTGGAGGCGCTGCGTGCCTCGGCGGACCCCGGGGGAGCTCCCCCGACCAGAGCGGCTTTCCTCCAGACCCTCGAGGCGGCCGGCCCAATCGACCTTGACGGCTTCACGGTCCAGTACGGGCCGGCCGACAACCAGGGCTCGGACGAGGTCTTTCTGACGATCATCAGGGGGGGGAGGTTCGTTCCAGTCACCCGGCTCACCCGATGAAGGACACCACCAGGACCCTCGACCACCGCCTGCACTCGGCCTTTGCGTGGGTGCTGAAGCGGCTGCCTGAACAGCTCCATGCCCGCGTGCACAAGTGGACGGGCGGGCGGCTCGGCATCGGGACGCAGATCGTCGTGGGGCTGGGCGGGGGCGTGTTGCTCACCCTCGGGGCCGTGGTCATGGCGCTGGTGCTGATGCGCGTTGTGAGTGCCCGGCAGACGGAGGTCAACGAGCAGCACATGCCTGCGCTGGTGGGCGCGTTCGATGTCGCCCAGCTGAGCGCCGAACTGGTGCGTGCGACTCCGCGGCTGGTCGCCGCCATGGATCTCGATGCGCTCGATTCCGTGAGAATCGATGTTCTCGGCACCGAGGACGCCCTTATGACGGCGGTGGAGGAGGTGATCGGGCCCCGGATGGTCGGGGGGGGCGCGGAGCCGGAAGGCGAATCCATCGAGGCGCTGGTCCAAAGACTGATCGACATCGTGACGGAGATCGGCGAGTCCGTAAACAGGAGGCTGACCTACCGGGAACACCTTCAGGTTCTCGACGGGCAGCTGACCGACCTGGGCGTCGAGCTCCAGTTGGAGGTGGAGCATGAGATCGACGACCAGTATTTCTTCATCAACACGGGACTGCGAGAACTCGGCGACACTCCCGCGCCCGTCGGGCAGCGCAGGACGCTGGCGGAGATCCAGCACTACTCGGGCCTCCTCAACTTCAAGGCCTACCAGAACGAGGCGACCGCCCTGATCGCCCAGGCGATTGCGGAGAACGATCTGGCGGCGCTGCAGGCGACCCGCGAGCGCCTCGAGACGGCGCTGAGCGACGTCGTGGGTGCGCTGGTGGACATCCGTTCCCGGCCGAGGGCCTCGCTGCAGGAGCTGGTCGACAGGCTCGAAGACCTTTACCGGGCACCGGAGGGAGTCTTCGCCACCCGGTCGGGTGAACTGGAGGAACTGGCGCGGGCCGAGGAGCTTGTGGCCATGAGCCGCCAGACGACGGCGGAACTCGTGGCGCGGGTGGAGGGGCTCGTCGACAGCGCGGAGGGCTCTGCGCAGGATGCGGCGACCCGGTCCGGCAACCTGGTGCAACTGGGCTTCTGGTTCATGCTCACGGTGACGTTGCTCGTCATCGGGTTCGCTGTGTTCGGGTGGAAGTTCTTCGGCGAGCGCCTTGTCGTCAGGATGGGCAGGCTCTCCCGGGCCACGCGGCGGATGTCGAAGGGCGACCTCGAGGTGCAGGTGCAGATCGAGGGGAACGACGAGCTCACCGACATGGCCGGCGCGCTTGAGGTGTTCCGCCAGCACGCCGTCGAGGTTCAGCGTCTCAACCTCGTCGAGAAGCTTGCCGCCGAGGTTCAGGCCAAGAACGACAAGCTCGAGGACACGCTCGAAAACCTGCGCCGGACACAGCAGCAGGTGGTCAAGCAGGAGAAGCTGGCATCGCTGGGTGCGCTGACTGCAGGCATCGCGCACGAGATCAGGAACCCGCTCAACTTCGTGAACAACTTCGCCGCGCTCTCGACCGAGCTCATCGAGGAGCTGCGCGAGGAACTCGACGAGGGCGCCGAGGAAAACGGCGAGGTCG
>CAZAFV010000149.1:0-1957 GCA_964484385.1 uncultured Acidimicrobiales bacterium | reverse complement strand
GAGAGCTGCAGGATGTGATGGGCCTGGCGGGTGGACAGCATCCCCGCCTCGTCCACCACGATCAGCGTGTTGGCACCAATCTCGATCTGCCCCCTGGCGGCGAGCTTGAGCAGCTTGTCCACGCAGTAGGGGCGTGCATCGCAGTCGTCGCCCAGTGCGACGGCAGTGCGCCAGGCGACGGCCGTCGGCACGATCTCGTAGCCGTGCTCCCTGTGGAGGTCGGTGATCGGCCTCAGCGTGGTGGTCTTGCCCGAGCCCGCCGCGCCCTCGATCACGGCGACGCGCCCGCCCTTGACGGTGGCGTGACGGATGGCGAGTGATTGCTCCTGGCTCAGCGGATAACCGTCAGCCAGGAGTGTCTCCACCTTCTGCCTGACCGCATCGTCGGGCAGGCCGTGGCCCGTATCGGCCGCCATGGCCCCGGCCATGTCCTTCACGGCCTGTTCCAGCCCCAGGTTGTGCCGGGTGGAGTAGACCTCGGTGTGGACCATGCCGGCTCGGGACTCTGCCGTGGGCTTCTTCGGCTCCAGCCGCTCGATCTCGGGGTTGCGGCGCAGGCGCTCGACGGCGGTCCTCACCGCGTCCCGGCCCATCAGACCGGCGGCGGCGTTGGCCGCCGCCTCCACCATGTCAGGCCGCCGGAACACGGCCTCCTCACGCGCGAGGTGGGCGGGAAGATCGTCGAGCCGTTCGGTCAGCGCCCGGACCTCTTCGCGCCCGACCTTGACCTCATGCCCCGTCACGGCCTCGATCAGCGCCTCGCGCTCGCAGTAGCTTTGGGCCTCGCCGCGCCAGCGGCGGTGACGGACCTCCGGGTCGTTGTCGTGGGACTTGCCTGCCCGGGTCAGCTTGTTGACGCCCGCCATGCGGGACGCATTGCCGAGCGACGGAATGCCAAGCTCGCCGGCCTTGGCCACGATCGCCTTCCGCCGCTTCGACCAGAACGATTGCAGGTCCTCGGGCATGCCGGCAATGCGGGTGAACTCGGCGTTGGGGCCGTACTGCTCCATCCGCACCCCAAGGCCCTGTTGAAGCTCCCAGGCCATGCAGGCCCGGAACGAGGCTCCCGCCGCCTTCTTCCAGCTGTAGACGGGGTACTGGTGGTGCGCACGCCACTTGCCGTCCTCGCGGGTGCGGGCTGCGTTGAAGATGGTGCAGTGGACGTGAAGCTGGGGATCGTTCTCACGGCTGGTGCCGTGGACGAAGGTGGCGCCCATGAGGTCGGCCTCCACGGCACGGCTGACGCCGTCGGCGGAGACACGGGTATAGCTGCAGTAGCGCAGCACCGTGTCTTCGAGGGCCGCACGGGCGGCAGAGACCGCCATCGCCTCGATCCTCTCGCGCATGTCGGGCTCGGCGATGGCCCAGAGCGCAGAGACGCTCTTGTCCACCGAGAAGGTCAGGTCCACGCCGGGGGAGCGGTCGGGGTTGCCGGCCCGCTGCGCCAGCTTGGTGGATCCGTCGGGCGCAAAGCCGTTGTAGAGCTTGTAGAACTGGCCGGAGTCGACCTTGCCGCCGTCATCGAGCCCGAACAGGCCGGAAGGATTGAACCAGGCGCCGTCGGGCTCCTCTCCTGCGGTGTAGTACTCGTTGGGATGGCGGAACGAGCGCTGGCTCTCCAGGTAGTACTCGGCAGACGCCATCTGGCCGATGGTGGCTACCACGGCGAGCCTGCCCCGGCGCCGACGCGAACTGCAACCACGCGCATGGGCCTTCCGAGCCACATCGCCTGTACCGCACTCATCTCACGCCCCGCCCATAACGCCTTGAATGCACGGCTATATTCTGCCTACAGATTCAACACACCGTCTCTCGACGACCGATGGTAAGTGCCGTGCACCGGCTCCGCAAGCGCCAGCTTGCACAGGTGTGAAAGGGCTGTGACTGTACAATGGGGTGATTCCATAAGCCATTGACACCGTTGCGTGCATCACCGTTACGTTCCTGCGGGGAAGAT
>CAZAFV010000148.1:0-2059 GCA_964484385.1 uncultured Acidimicrobiales bacterium | reverse complement strand
TACGTAGGTGAACACGCCGTCGAGAGCGTCGAGGCTGTGCGTCATCGCCGTCTCGAGCGTCAGGCCCCGGCTCATGTACTCGGCGAGGTACACGGCGATGATCTCCGAGTCGCACTCGCTCTGGAAGCGGTGGCCGTGCTGCTCGAGGCGGCGGCGCCACTGGTGGTAGTTGGTGAGCTGGCCGTTGTGCACCACGGCCACGTCGGCGAACGGGTACGCCCAGTAGGGGTGCGCACTGGCGAGGTCCACCTCGGACTCGGTGGCCATGCGCACGTGGCCGATGCCGTGTGTGCCGCGGAACGATCCCAGGTGGTACTGGTCGCTCACCGTGGTGGCGTCGCCCAGGTCCTTGATGATCTCCAGCGAGTTGCCCAGCGACAGCACCTCGCAGCCGGGCACGTCCTCGAGGTAGTCGGCGAGGGCCTTGAGATCGCCGCCGTAGCGGATGGTGGCCCGGAAGGCGTAGCCGGTGTCGTTGGTGACCGTGGCCACCTCGGCGCCGATCTTGGCCAGCCGGCTCTCGACCTCGGCCCGGTTGCGTTCAAGCCGCTCGGCCATGCCGATGCCGGTGCTCTTGTTGGGCTCGGCCAGCACGAACCGGATCACGACGAGGTCGTCGGCCGGCCCGTACACCGCGTAACCGGTGGAGTCAGGTCCCCGGTGTTTCATCGACTGGAGCATGGCGGTGAGCTCTGCTCCGATGTCTGCGGTTCCGTCGCGGTGGATGACTCCGGCGATGCCGCACATGGTGCTCCCCCTTCGTGGGTGCGTGTGGTCTGTCTCGATGTGTGTCAGGCGCCGGCCCTGCGAGCCGCAGATCCGGCGGGCGGTCAGGGCAGGACGTCGAGGTACTCCTCGACATCCCAGTCGGAAACGGTGTGCAGGAAGCGCTCCCACTCGTCGGTCTTGTAGTGGAAGAACACCTTGGCCATCTCGCCGGGCAGCGACCGCATCACGCACTCGTCGTTGCGCAGCGCTTCGAGCGCTTCGCCCAGCGTGAGCGGGATCTTCTGCACGTCCTTGCCGGCCTCCATGGCCTCGTAGATGTTGCGCTCCTCGGGTTCGCCCGGGTCGAGGCCGCGGTCGAGGCCGTCGTCCATCGCCATGAGCAGCCCAGCGAACGACAGGTGCGGGTTGACCGAGCTGTCCGCCGAGCGGTACTCGAAACGGCCCGGCGCGCTCACCCGCAGGGCGGTGGTGCGGTTCTGGAAGCCCCAGTCCGCGAAGACGGGTGCCCAGAAGCCGGTGTCCCACAGCCGGCGGTAGGAGTTGACCGTCGGCGAGGACAGGCACGTCAGCGCCCGGACATGGGTGAGGATGCCGCCGATGGCCTGCATGCCGACAGGCCCGGGGAGCTGCGGGTTGTCGCCTTCGGGCAAGAACTTGTTGTTGCCCTCGGTGTCCCACAGCGAGATGTTGTGGTGGCAGCCATTGGCCGAGACGCCCATGAACGGCTTGGGCATGAAGCACGGGAAGGCGCCCATCTCACGCCCGACCTGCTTGCACACCTGCCGGTAGGTGGTGAGGCGGTCGGCGGTGAGCTCGGCCCGGTCGAAGTTGAAGTTCAGTTCGAGCTGGCCGGGAGCGTCCTCGTGGTCGCCCTGGACCATGTCGAGCCCCATGGCCTCGCAGTACTCGATCACCTTGTGGATGATGGGCTGCAGCTCGGCGAACTGGTCGATGTGGTAGCAGTTCGGCTTGGTCATGCCCTCCACGGTGGGCTTGCCGTCTGCATCGGCCTTGAGCCACATCATCTCCGGCTCGCAGCCGGCCCGCAGGTGCAGCCCGTGCTTGGCCTCGAAATCGGCGTGCAGCCGCCGCAGATTGCCCCGGCAGTCCGAGGTGAGGAACGCGCCGCCGTCTACCTCTTCTTCACGACCCCGGAACAGGGTGCACCACACTCGCGCGGTGCGGGGATCCCACGGCAGCGGCATGAACGTCTCGGGCTCGCCGATGCCCACGAGCTCGCGGGCTTCGGGGCCGTAGCCGATGTAGTTGCCGTGACGGTCGATGAAGAGGTTGGCGGTGGAGCCGTAGACGAGCTGGAAGCCCTTGCGGG
>CAZAFV010000147.1:0-2064 GCA_964484385.1 uncultured Acidimicrobiales bacterium | reverse complement strand
CCCAGCCAGGCGGCGAACTCGCGCCCCGACCTGAAGGCCGAGGGGTCGCCCATCGTGGCGACCACGGCCGTCGCGGTAAGCACACCCACGCCGGGGATCTCCGCGATCCGCTTGCTGTCGGCACTGCCGCGGTGCCACACCCCGATCCGTCGCTCGATCTCGCCGATCTCCTCGTCGAGCCGGCCAACCCGTGCCCACTGCTCGCGAAGCGTGTCGATCACCATCGCCGGCAGACGCTCGGCGATCCGCTCCAGAGCCTCGGCCATGCCACGGCGCATGCCGGCACGGCCCTGCGCCATCACCTCGCCGTACTCGGTCAGAAGGCCGCGCAGCCCGTTGATCTGTGCCGTGCGGAACTTGACGAGCTGCTGGCGCATCCGGTGCAGCGCCAGCACCGCCTGCTGCTCCTCGCTCTTCACGGCAACGATCTTGATGCCCGGCATCTGCGCCGCGGTCCAGATCGCCCGCGCGTCGTGCGCATCGTTCTTGTTGCCGGACACGAAGGACCGCACCAACTTGGCCGGAAACAGCCAGGGCTCATGGCCGAGCTCCAGAAGCTGCCTTGCCCAGTGCTGTGACCCGCCGCAGGCTTCCATCGCAACCACGCACGGCACGCGGTTGGCGAAGTGCTCCAGGAACTTCGCCCGCGTCAGCTTCAGATCCACAATCTCGCCGGTCTCCACATCGACCCAGTGCAACTGGAACACGCGCTTCGCCGTATCCACCCCGACGACGGTTCTGTTAGTCTTCATCTCGGACTATATGGACGCCTCCCAGTTGCCAAGGTCGCTTCGGCGTTTTGGCGTCGGCAGGTTGCAGTTCTATATCCGGCCTGTTTGTGCAGAGCTCGCGCCTGCTGGCCCTGATGGAATCTGCCGACCCGCGCCTCATTCCCTCTTGTGGGCTTTTCGCCCCGTCCAAGATTCAGGCTTGACGGATCGCGGTCTGACCTATTCGCCATCATCCCGTGTCGTACCTTGCGCAACCTTTTGGTTTCCACCTCCTTGGCTGGGTGGGTTTGCTCCGCTGCCGGGCTCGACTAAACGGGCTGGCTGACGAAGCTCGGTTGGTACGCGCGGTCGTGGGCCAGCAGGGCCCAGATCGTGCGTGCCGTCTTGTTGGCCAGCGCGACGGTGGCCACGTTCGGTGGCCGTCGCTCAGCCACGCGCAATGCCCATTCGGGCGGTGCTTTGCTGTTGGTGAGCACAGAGCGGGCCCCGTGGATGAGCAGCGTGCGCAGGTAGCGATCGCCCCGCTTGGAGATTCCCAGCATCCGTACTCGCCCGGCGGTGCCGCTGTGTTTCGGGACCAGACCGAGCCAAGCGGCGAACTCGCGGCCGGACTTGAAGGCGGCCGGATCGCCCATCGCGGCCACGGTGGCCGTCGCGGTCAGCACGCCGACGCCGGGGATCTCCGCGATCCGCTTGCTGTCGGGATTGCGGCGGTGCCACACCCCGAGCCGCCGCTTGATCTCGCCGATCTCCTCGTCGAGGTGGCCGACCCGCGCCCACTGCTCGCGAAGCGTGTCGATCACCATCGCCGGCAGACGCTCGGCGATCCGCTCCAGAGCCTCGGCCATGCCACGACGCATTCCGGCACGGCCCTGCGGCATCACCTCGCCGTATTCGGTCAGAAGACCGCGCAGCCCGTTGATCTGCGCGGTGCGGAACTTCACAAGCTGCTGGCGCATCCGGTGCAGCGCCAGGATCGCCTGCTGCTCCTCGCTCTTCACGGCAACCGTCCTGACGTCAGGCTGCTGCGCCGCCGTCCAGATCGCCTTTGCGTCTTGCGCATCGTTCTTATTGCCGGAGACGAAAGGCCGCACCATCTTGGCCGGCAACAGCCACGGATCGTGGCCGAGCTCGCGAAGCTGTCTTGCCCAATGCTGCGTGCCGCCGCAGGCCTCCATCGCGATTACGCACGGCGTGCGGTTGGCGAAGTGCTCGAGGAACTTCGCCCGCGTCAGCTTCAGATCCACGATTTCACCAGTCTCCATATCGACCCAGTGCAGCTGGAACACACGCTTCGCCGTATCCACCCCGACGACGGTTCTGTTAGTCTTCA
>CAZAFV010000146.1:0-2088 GCA_964484385.1 uncultured Acidimicrobiales bacterium | reverse complement strand
CTAGCCCAAGTTTAACAGCCCTTTCACTAAGCTATTGCAGAATCAGCAGTTTACGCTGACGAAATGCTGGAGTGGCACTACAAACGTGCGCAAAGTCGTGAAGGGGGACCCTCAGATGGTCGTCTTGCGGACGCCTCCCGGATGCGAGTCGACGCCGAGTGCGTCGTAGATGGCCCGCTGTTCGGGCTCGGGTTGGGTGGCCGTGCGGACGTGCAGCGTGCGCCCGTCGGGACGCCGGAACGTCGCGGTGACGCGCTGCTGGCCCTCCAGGATGCGGCGTAGCGTGCTCCAACTGGCGTGCTCACCATGAGTGCGCAGCCGGGTGCGGATGACCTGGGCGAGCTGATAGGCGACGACGGTGATGAACAGGTGGCCTTCGGCCCGCCGGGGCTTGTGATGGTGGATGGGGCGCAGGCCGAGCTCGGACTTGAGAGAGCGGAAGACCGCTTCCACGTCGGTGAGCGTCGTGTAGGTGCGCCACAGGGTCTCTTCGTCCCAGTCGGTCTCGCTGCTGCGCAGGCAGTAGATGCCCGGATGGGTGAGCATCGAGCCGTCCTTGGGGCGGCGGGTCCAGGTGACGGCGGCGGCCCGCTCGCCGGTCTCGTCGGCGGTGACGTCGATCTGGTAGTGGGCGGCGACGCGGGTGTGCCGGGACTTCAGGCGCCCGATGCGCTGCCAGACCTGGTCGAGGCGCTTGTGGGCGCGCGGTCGCGAGAGTCCGTCGTTGAGCTTGGCGAGGGCGGCCTCGAAGCGCGTGCCGAAACGGTCGACGATGGCCCGTTCCTTGTTGGCGCGCTCCTCCGAGAAGCAGTACAGCCGCACTTCGTCGGGGTCGGTCGAGACCGTCTTGTGCAGATGCACGGTCTGGTCGGACCGCGTGCGGACCGACACGGCGGTCTCGGCGTCGAACTGCCGGTGGCGTTCCCGGCTGACGACGAGGTAGCGGTAGCCGTTGTCGCGCAGCCACGTCACGCAGGCCTCGGTGGCGACGCCGCGGTCCATCACCACGAGGGCGTCCTGGGGCGCCTGAAGCGCCCCGAGCATGCCGGCCAGCGTTTGTTGTTCCCTGACGTTGCCGGCGAAGACCTGCGAGCGGCGCACGAAGCCGCTGGCGTCGAGCACCAGGCCCAGGGTCAGCAGGGGGCAGTCGGTGCGCTTCTCCTTCGAGTGCCCGCGCTGCGCCTGCGGCTGCTGGCCCGCCTCGCCTTCGAAGTACGTGTTGGTCAGGTCGTAGAGGGTCACCGTCGGCTGCAGGTCGAACAGCCCCATCGCCCGGTCGAACAGTCGCTCCTCGATCGCCTGGCGATGCTTCACCAAGGCGTCCGAGGCGCGGTAGAGCTGCATCGCGCTGGTGGTCTCGAAGTCGGTGCCGAGCAACTCGCCGAGACCGCTGCGGTGCTGCAACCAGCGGTGCGTCGCCCGCTCGGAGGCCGGCTGGGCCAAGCGCCCGATGATGGCGCCGGCGGCCGCGGCGCGCAACGCGCCGTTGACGCCGAGGTCGGCGAGCAGGGCCGGCAGGCCCAGTTTCTCCAACGCCCACAGGCCGACCTGCTCCACGCCGACGCTGCGGGGGCGAACCAAGCGCAACGAACTCACGTCGACCGGCTGCACGTCCGCCGGGCGGTTGGACGGCCCGCCCGCCCCGCGGGCGAGCAACTGGGCGGCGATGCGCTGGGCTTCCTCCTCGACGTCGGGCGGGCCATCGGCGAGAACCTGCGCTTGGCCGTTCAGGATGTCCTCGACGCGTGCGCACAACCGCGGCCATTCCGTGTTGGGGATATCGAAGTGGCGGCCGAGGTTGAGGAGGGTGCGCTGGCGGACGGTGTTTCCGATGCGCTCTGCGTGGACGAGTCGATGTGAGAAGTAGGGCTTTCCGGCCCCGGTGCGTCGGGTTTGGGTGCGCCGGACGAACATGGGGCCACGATACGCGGTCGCGGCACCTATTTCAACCTTGATTACAAAATTATGGCACTACATTCAGTTTCCCCGAACCCCGATTCTTTAGAATCAACAACTTACAGACAGGCATTGCCCAAAATACGCCCGAAATCCGCGAAATGGCGGGTCAAGTTGTTAAACTTGGGCTAG
>CAZAFV010000145.1:0-2143 GCA_964484385.1 uncultured Acidimicrobiales bacterium | reverse complement strand
GCCAGCGGGCTTCTGGCGCTGATGGTTCCGGAGAGCTTCGGCGGGATCGGCGCCGACTCGTTCACCTACGCCACCGTGCTGTCCAAGATCGCTCAGGGCTGCGCCAGCACCGGGCTGACGTTCAACATGCACTCGGCGATCCTGTTCTTCCTGCGCCAGATCGCCACGCCGGCCCAGCAGGAGCGCTACCTCAGCGAGGTGGTCACCGACGGCGCCGTGTTCTCGTCGATCACCAGCGAACCCGGCACGTCGTTCCGCCACAAGGGCAAGGTCCGCACCCGCATCGAGCGCGACGGCGACGGTTACCGCCTGACCGGCCGGAAGATCTTCTGCTCGCTGTCCACCGGTGCCAGCTACTACTTCACCTGGAGCTTCCTGGACGGCGCCGAGAGCCTCGCCGACGGCCTGCTGACGGTGCTGATCCCCTCCGGGCGCGACGGCATCAACGTCCTCGACGACTGGAACACCCTCGGCATGCGCGGCACGGCCTCCAACTCCATCGACTTCGAGAATGTGCGCATCGAACCCGAGGAGGTGATCGGCGAGGTCGGCTCGATCCTGGGCCAGAACATGAGCATCTGGTCAGTCGGCTACACGGCGGTCTACATCGGTATCGCCGAGGCGGCCTTCGCCTACTGCGTGCAAGCCATGCAGGCGCCGCGGTCCGACGGCGCTCCGCCCCGCAGCGAGGACCCGCTCACCTGGCAGCACATCGGCAGGCTGTCGATGCAGCTCGAGGCTGCCCGGCGGGCCCGCGACACGCTGGGCTACCTGAGCGGCGATCCCGACCCCGTGGCCCTGACGTTCCTGCTGAACCAGGCCAAGTATCTGGCCACCGAGGCTGCCCACAGCATCACCACCCAGGGCATGCGGCTCCTGGGCGGCCGGGGCATCCATCGCTCGCTGCCGATGGAGCGATACCTGCGCGACGCCATGGCCGGGCTGGTGATGCCGCCGGCGAACGAGCGGTGCCTGGAGACCGTCGGCAAGATCGCGCTCGGCCTGCCGGCCAAGACCCTGGAGTTCGAGTAGGAGGGCGGCACGCAGAGCGCGAGGAGGGAGCAACGACCCGCACCTGCGCAACGGACTGACGGACGGAACCATCGAAACGAACCGGGAGGAAATCATGGCGAAGCTAACGAAGTTGGATCACGGCAGCCTCTGCGTGGGCGACATCGACAAGGCGGTGTGGTTCTACGGTGACCTGCTCGGACTGGAACCTCTACCCCGACCCGACTTCGGGTTCCCCGGCGCCTGGTTCGACGCCGGCGGCACGCCGGTCCACCTCACGACCGGCGGCTTCACACGGAGCGACAACCCCGAGTTGCGACCCAACGACGGGCATCTGGCGTTCCTGGTCGACGACCTCGAGGAGATGACCGCCGAGCTCACCGAGGCGGACGTGGAGTGGTGGGAGTTGCCCAACTCGCCGGCCGCCGACCGGCAGATCTTCTTCCGCGATCCGTGGGGCAACATGATCGAGCTCACCCGCTACGAACCCGCCTAGGCCCGTAGGCCGCTCCGCCTATGCTCGGGCGGTCCAGCGGAGCGGGGAGCGAGCGATGACCAGCGAGATCGACCAGATCAAGGCCGACGTGGCGGCGACGGCGCGGATGATGGCGGCAGCCCGGCTGGTGGAAGGGTTCGGCCATTCCTCGGCACGGCTGGCCGGCGGCGGCTTCCTCATGACCTCCACCTCGCCCCTGCTCTCGCACACCGCGGAGGAGGTCCTCACCTGCGACGACGAGGGCAACGCCATCGACGCCCCGGCCGGCAAGCCCTTGGAGATCGTCATCCACGCCGGCATCTACCGGGCGCGCCCCGACGTGGGCGCCATCTGCCGCGGCCACGGCGCTGCCATGGCGGCCTGGGGCGTGCGCGGCGAACCGGTCCCGCTGCTGCACGGCATGGGCGGCCTGGCAGGCAAGACGGTCCCCATCCACCACGACCTGGCTCTCATCACCACGCTCGCGTCGGGTGACCGCATGGCGGCCACGCTGGGCGACAACCGTTCGATGCTGCTGCTGGCCAACGGCGGCGTTGCGGTTGGCAACGATCTGCTGGAGGCCGCCACGCGCCTGTGGTACCTGGAGGAGCGCTGCCGGGTGGCCGTCGAGGCCGGCCCGGTGGAGCAACCGGAAGG
>CAZAFV010000144.1:0-2192 GCA_964484385.1 uncultured Acidimicrobiales bacterium | reverse complement strand
ACGACGAAGCAGGCCCCAGGCAATGTCCTCGGCGACGGTACTTGCGATGAAGTGGTGTTCCGGGTTCTGGCCGAGAAGCGCCACGCGTCCGTGGAGCCGGGCCCGCAGCGTCGCATCGGGGGACACGTGGTTTCCGAGGCGTGTCATGGTGCCTTGCGCGGGTCGATCGAGACCCGCGAGCAGCCGCAACAGGCTCGTTTTCCCGGCTCCACTTGGCCCACACACGAGCAGCCACTCCGCTCGTGCCAGGCGAATCTCGAGCTGCTCGAGCACCAACTTCCCACCGCGTTCGATGTTGATGGCATCGAGGTGGACGCCGTCATGAGCCCGAACGGCTTCGCCGGAGGCGCTACTACGCAGCAGTGCGTTCTCCTCGGCACGTTCGAGGCGCGCGAAGGCATGTAGGGCGCCCGCGCCGAGCAGCGGTCCCCAAGCGGCCAGAGGCAAGCGCGGTGAACCCAGGCGGAGGCGGGCCGCGTCACGCCGCTCGACCCACTCACGTTGGGTGAGAACACCGTGCGTCAGCGCGTGGTCAAGGCTAGCCACGACGCCCTCAGGAATCCGAAGCCAAAGCAGGAGTTGCCTTAGCGACGCCCAGTCGACCTGAGTGCCAAGCCAGAGGATCCAGATAGTGCCACACAAGACCCTGACGCTCGTTTGGACGATGACATCCGCGTTGGAATCCAGGGCAACCCCACCAAGCAATGCGAGCGCCACGAGGGCCAAGATCCACGCGAGGGCAGGCTTGATCCTGTGGTGTCCACGGGCACGTGCGAACAGCAGAAGCACCGCACCGATCCCTGAGCCGATCAGGGACAAGGTGGTACTGCGTGCGCCTGCGTTGACGATCAGTACGCTGCTGGTCAGCGCGATACCCAATGCCGCAACCCATAGCGGTTGGCGGCGATCGAAGAACAGAGAGTGCTCAGCGTGGAGGTGCATCGCGCCTTCCTCCGAGCACTCGTTCCCAGCAGCGCCCTGCGATAAATCCCATTCCGAAGAGTATGAGGATCGACATCGCGAGCCCGATCTCCCCCTGACTCAGATCGAAGATGCTCCCTGTAGGCGGTCGCCCCGCTCCCTCCGCGGTCGCACCGAATACGGTTCCGTCGATTCCTTCATAGGTACATCCCGGGAGGCCGATCACGAGCAACAAAAGCATGGCGGACACGACGGGCGCGGACACGGTGCGAAGCTTCCTCAGCGAGTTCGGCAGGAGGTCTGGCCGACGCGTGGCCAACAGCCGTACGATGCCGACGGAGGCGACGGCTTCAAGAACCGCCAAGGGGATCTGGACAGGGGCAAACCCGAGCAGCACCGCGCCGAAGGTCGTCGCAGGCGCCGTCACATCGGACAACGCCACGGCGAGCACCACGGCGTCCGCCACGTATACGCTCAGGCCGCCGACGCCACACGCGATCGCGAGGCGGAGAGCCCCGTCTACCCCGAGCCGCCCGAGCAATGCCCACAGCCCCACGGTCGTCAGAGGCCCCAGCAGTCCCAGCGTCAGGAGGTTGACCCCCAGCGTCGTGAGCCCGCCGTGAGCGAAGAAGACCGCCTGCAGCAAGAGCACGAAGAACGTGGGCCACACGATGCGGCGGACGCCGACGATCAGGGCAAGCACCGGCGTGAGGCAGATGTGACTACTTGCGCCCACGACGGGAACCGGTAGCGGCAGCAAGGTGCCGGCAAAGAGCAGGCTCGTGGCGCCCGCCATGATGACCGAGGACGACGGCGTGTCGCGTCGCGTCCGTTGCTCGCAGCGAAGGCTCCAATAGACGGTGGGTGCCGCCAGGGCACTCCACGCGATGGCTTGGCCAAGCGGCAGCACACCTTCTGCTAGATGCATCAGTGCGCCCCCCGGCATGGAAGATCGAGGCAAAGCAGGAACGGCAGGGGAGCGATCACGCAGCGGACAGTGCCGGGTTCGACGCGACGATCCCCAACCGATTCCAAAGCTGCCGTGCGGCCGTCATGCAGCATTGGCACATCCATCGCAGGTTCCGAGCAACACCACCTCGTGTCCCGTCATCTGAAACCCGCCTGGAACCAAGGACTCAAGGCCCTCGACGCAACCGAAGAGGTCGAACGCGTGGTTGCAGACCGAGCAAAGAAAGTGGTGGTGATGCTCGCGGCCCTTGGGCTCGTACCGAACGCCGCCGCCCAACCCCTCGACCGACTCCAGCGTGCCT
>CAZAFV010000143.1:0-2538 GCA_964484385.1 uncultured Acidimicrobiales bacterium | reverse complement strand
TCGGTGCGGGCACCAACGAGATCCAGCGCAACATCATCAGCCAGCGCGGCCTCGGACTGCCCAGGTAGGAGCACTCGTTCATGGACCTGAACCTCGACGGGGAGCTCAAGGAGTTGCAGGACACCGCCCGAGCCTTCGCGTCCGCCGAGTTCACCACCGGGCACGTCCGCCGGGCGGAGTCCAGCGCCGACGGCTTCGCGGCCGAGCAGTGGGCCGAGATCGTCGGGCGCGGCTGGAACTGGGCCGCGCGACCCGGATCCGTCGGTGGCGGGCACAGCCTGCTCGGACTCTGCGTCATCGCCGAGGAGCTGGGAAGGGTGGCGGCGTCGACTCCGCTGGTGGTGACGTCCGGTCTCTCGGCCAGCCTCCTGAAGGCTGTGGCCCCGAGCCCCACGGTCGATCGCCTTCTCGAGGAACTCGCAACGCCGGGAACGGTGGTCACGGCCGCGCTCGTCGAGGACTCGGGGCGGGATGAGCGCACGCCGCCCTCGCTGCGGCTGCGCACCAACTCCGACGGGTGCACCCTGACGGGCACCAAGGTGCTCGTACCCTACGCGTCGGTTGCCGAGGCGATCCTGGTCACCGCAGCGGCGCCGGACGGTGAGCCCGTGATCGTCGCCGTCGATGGCCGGGCGTCCGGCGTGACGACGTCCCGGCACGAGACGACCGGCGGCGACCCGTTGTTCCGCGTCCAGTTCGACGGGGTCGCCTTGGCTGACGACTGCGTCGTGGCGCGGGGCGATGCAGCCACCGGGGCCCTCGACGCCGCTCTCGATGCGGCCGCGGTCGTCGCCATGGCCGAGGCCGTCGGCTACTGCGAAGGGATCATCGGACTCACCGTCGGACACGCGAAGACGAGAGAGCAGTTCGGTCAGGCGATCGGCTCGTTCCAAGCGGTCGCACATCCCTTGGCGGACATGCGGATCCAGGCGGATGCCGTACGACTGCTCACCCTCGAAGCCGCATGGCTGCTCGACCAGCACCAGCCGGCCACCCTCGAGGTCGCGTCGGCCAAGGCCTACGCCAATGCGGTGGTCGCAGAAATCGCCATCGATGGCCATCGACTCCACGGGGCCATCGGCTATTCGAACGAGCACGACCTCCAACTCTTCACGCGAAGGGCCCGGGCCTTCTGCCTGGCCTATGGCGGCACCGACGAACAGCTCGAACGGGCTGCGTCTGCGATGGGTCTGTGAGCCGGCTCTCCACTGCGGAAGCGAAAGGAAGGCCAACGACATGAGTGACCTGCTGGAGACCTTCGAGGACGGGGTCTTGACACTGACTCTGAACCGGCCGGAGGTGCGCAACGCCTTGAACGTGCCTTTGGGTGAGGCGCTCGCCGACGCGGTGCGACGCGCCGCCGACGATCCGAGGGCCCGGTGTGTGGTCCTCACCGGTGCCGGCACGGCGTTCTGCGTGGGTGGCGACGTCAACGCCTTTCCCTCGGTCGAGGGTGAGGACGGGCCGCCACCCGAGCCAGCAGCCCCGCAGGTTCTGACGTTGCGCCGGATGGTGGAGTCGGCCCGCGTGCTCCACGAGATGCCGAAGCCGACGCTGGCCGTGATTCCCGGGTCGGCCGCGGGGGCCGGGCTCGCCCTGGCGCTCGCCTGCGACATGCGCTTCTGTCTGGACACCGCGAAGCTCACGACTGCCTTCTCCAGGATCGGCGTCTCGGGCGACTGCGGCGGCTCGTATTTCCTGCCGAAGATCGTCGGCCCCGCCAAGGCACGCGAGCTCTACTTCCTGGCGGATGTGATCACCGGTCGGGAGGCGCTCGAAATCGGCCTGGTGACCCGGGTGGCGAGCAGCGAGTCCTTCGAGCAGGAAGCGGGCGCATTCGCCCGGCAGCTCGCCAGCCTGCCGACTGTCGCCATCGGTCTCATCAAGAAGAACCTGAACGCCGCCGACGACTCGACGATGGCCGATGTGTTCGATCTGGAGGCCGCGCACATGGCGCTGGCGTTGGAGACCGACGACAGCAAGAGGGCCGCAGCCGCCTTCCTGAAGAAGGAGCCGGTGGTCTTCGAAGGCCGCTGACGTGCCGATGAGCGTCCTCGAACAGGCCTGCGGATGGTTCGACGAGAACTGGGATCCCGAGCGACCGGTGGGCGAGTGGTGGGAACTGCTCGCCGAGTCGGGGTACGGCTACCCGAGTTGGCCCACAGACCGCTTCGGGCTCGGTGTGGGCTCTTCCGAGGCCAGGGCAATCGTCGGCGAGCGAGTGAACCGCGGGATCCTCGGGCCCCCCACCGGAGTCGGTGCGTTTCTCGGCGCTCCGACGCTCCTCGATCACGGGACTGCAGAACAGATCGACCGCTACCTGCCAGGTATCGCCAAGGGGACCGAGACGTGGACCCAGCTGTTCAGCGAGCCTGGCGCCGGCTCCGACCTGGCGTCATTGTCGACCCGTGCGGTGCGCGACGGAGACCAGTTCATCGTCAACGGCCAGAAGGTCTGGAGCAGCGGTGCCCAGTTCGCGGACTTGGCCATCCTGCTCGCCCGCACCGATGTCGACCAGCCGAAGCACCGCGGCATCAG
>CAZAFV010000142.1:0-2748 GCA_964484385.1 uncultured Acidimicrobiales bacterium | reverse complement strand
GTATGATAACTTGAAGAGTGTCGTGCAGGAGCGCCATGGCTCGGCCGTGGTGTACAATCGCACCTTCATCTCGTTCTTCCGGCACTACGCGTTCGAACCCCGGGTCACAGCGCCATACCGGGGCAACGAGAAAGGGCGCGTGGAACGCAGTATACGCTTCATCCGCGAGAGCTTCTTTGCCGCGCGGGCGTGGCGTGACCTCGATGATCTGAACGAGCAGGCCTCGGCGTGGACCGAGGGCTACGCCGCCGACCGGCAGTGGCCGAACGACCGCACCCGGCGGGTCCGCGAGGTGTTTGCCGAGGAGCAGGGCTGCCTGATCGCGCTGCCCGGGACCGACTATCCGGTCGATGACCAGGTCCCGGTGACGATCGACAAGACCTGTTTCGCCCGCTACGACGGCAATGACTATTCCGTGCCGCACACCTACGCGCGCCGCGCCCTGCTGCTGTCGGCCAGCCTGACCACGGTGCGCATCCTCGACGGGTCGCAGGTGGTCGCCAGCCATGCCCGCAGCTTCGATGTCGGCGCCGAGATCGAGGATCCGGCGCATACCGAAGCGCTGCAGACGTCGAAGCGCGGCGCGCGGCGAGGCCGGGCCCAGAGCCGGCTGATCCGTGCCGCACCGTCGGTCGAGCGCCTGCTGGTCGGGGCGGCCGAGCGAGGCGACAATATCGGTTCCATCGTTGTCGCCCTGCTGACCCTGCTGGAGCGCTACGGCGGGCCGGCGCTCGAGCAGGCGGTGGTCACGGCGCTGGAGCGCGGCGTGCCCCACCCCAACGCGGTGCGGATCGCCTTGACCGACCAGAGCACGGAGCCACCGCCCGTGCCGGTCACGATCACCGATCCCACGCTGCGCGACCTGACGGTACGCAGCCATGACCTCGCCGACTATGACGGACTGGCCGGGGACACCGACCCCGGGGACACCGGATCATGACGCGCTCGCTCAAGACCCGGGCCGCAGACCTGCGCCTGTACGGCCTGCTGGCCCACTGGGGCGAGGTCGCGGAGTGCGACTGGCTGGCCCAGGTCATCGCCTGGGAGGAGCAGGAACGTCATCACCGCAGCCTGCAGCGGCGCTTGGCCGCCGCCCGTATCGGTCGCTTCAAGCCGCTCGCCGACTTCGACTGGTCCTGGCCCAGGCGCTGCGACCGCGCCGCCATCGAGACCCTGATGGGCCTCACCTTCATCGACGAGGCGGCCAATGTCGTCCTGCTCGGGCCCCAGGGCGTGGGCAAGTCGACACTCGCCGCCAACCTCGCCCACCGTGCGGTGCTCGAAGGCTATACCGTGCGCTTCGTCACCGCCGCCGCCATGCTCGGCGAACTTGCCGCCATCGACAGCGACAGCACGCTGCAGCGCCGCCTCGCACTCTATGCCCGACCGCAGCTGCTGGTCGTCGATGAGGTCGGGTATCTCTCCTACTCACAGCGCCACGCCGACTTGCTGTTCCATATCGTCAGCCGACGCCACCAGCAGCGATCGACCATCGTCACCACCAACCGGCCGTTCAGCGAGTGGCACCTGACATTCCCGGGCGCCGCCTGTGTCGTCGGACTGGTCGACCGCCTGGTCCAGAACGCCGAGATCATCTCCATCGAGGCCGACTCCTATCGCCGCAAAGAGGCCGAGGAACGCCAGAAGAAGCGCCGCGCCGCGCGTGCCCGGACCCGGTCGGCATGAGCGGCGACGACGCACGGCGCACCTTCGACGCCCTCAAGCGCCATCCCCTCGAGGATCTCCTGGCGCGCTGGAACTATGTCCGCGACCCCGTCGCCTCCTGCCGCAGCCATCTCGTGCTACGCGCCGACGGACAGCCCAAACTGGTCGTCCGTCGCCAGCCGAACGGACACTGGGTCTACTTCAATACCGTGGAGCCGGATGATTGCGGCACCGTCATCGACTTCCTGCGCAATCGCCGCTGGTCCTTCGCCGCCATCCGTGCCCTGCATGACGGCACACCGCCCCCCGCCACCACCGCAACCGCCGCACCGTCACCCGACACTGTTGCCGCCGCCTGGCAGACGGCCCGGCTCGACCCCGCGCCGGACGGGCTGCTCCGGCGCGGCATCACCGTGGAAACCCTCGAGCACTACCGCCCGCTGATCCGAACCGACCAGCGCGGACATGTCCTGTGCGCCCATCGCGACGCATCACGCAGTCTGACCGGATTCGAGATCACACCGCCCGACGAACGGCGGCGCTTTGCCACCGGGGGGCGGAGGGCCCTGTTCGCGCTGCGCGCACGAACCGCCGCTGCCGACATCCACACCCTGGTCGTCACCGAAAGCGCCATCGACGCCCTCAGCCTCGCCCAGCATGACGGCTGCCCGGAAGGCACCGTCCTGCTGTCCACTGCAGGCGCGCCGTCCCCCTCCCAGCACCGCCAGATCAGACAGGCCACCAGGGTGCTGACCAACCTCGCTGCGCTCCAGATGGCACAGGACGGCGATCCTGGAGGCGACCGGCAGGCCAAAACCCTCACCAACGCCGGTGGCTGGCCGGAAACGCTCCGCATCACAAGGCGACGGCCACCAGACGGCATGGACTGGAACGACCTCATCGCTGCCGCCAGTACCCACCATCCCGACACTGAACCGGACTGAACATAACAGCAGGCCGTCGGACGACAGCCCCTGCAATCGGAAAAAAAACACCTGACTGCCGCGGCGCTAGCGCCCTCAACACAAGCTCAAAACGCGGTTCTCAGCCAGAATCCCGCGCTTCCACAAAGCCGCCAACACC
>CAZAFV010000141.1:0-2774 GCA_964484385.1 uncultured Acidimicrobiales bacterium | reverse complement strand
GCCGACGGCATCTATTCGGCGATCCGCGGATGGATCGAGCATGCGCTCAACTGGTACTACATGAGCGCGCTCGTCATCATGCTCTTCGCCTGCTTCTACCTGATGTTCAGCCGCTTCGGGCGCATCAAGCTGGGCGACGACGACAGCAAGCCCGAGTTCAGCACCTTCTCGTGGTTCGCGATGTTGTTCTCGGCCGGCGTCGGCATCGGGCTGCTCTTCTTCAGCATCGCCGAGCCGGTGTTCTACTTCGACAACACGATGCCCTGGGGCTACCCGAACAACCCGTTCGCCGACCAGGCCGGCGTCCACGAGATGAACGAGGCCCGCGCGGTCCTCGCCATGCGGGTCACCTACTTCCACTGGGGCTTCCACGGCTGGGCGGTCTACGTGATCGTCGGCCTTTGCCTGGCCTATTTCGGGTACCGCAAGAAGCTGCCGCTGACGCTGCGCTCGGCGCTCTACCCGATCATCGGCAACAAGATCTACGGCCCCGCAGGGCACGCCGTCGACCTGCTGGCCGTGTTCGGGACGGTGTTCGGCGTCGCGACCTCCCTCGGGCTCGGCGTCAGCCAGATGGCGACCGGCCTCAACCACCTGTTCGGGATCGACCCCGGCATCATTACGCAGGTCATCCTGATCGTGATCATCTCGATCGTGGCCACGCTGTCTGCGGTCTCCGGGGTCGGCAAGGGCATCCGCATCATCTCGGAATGGAACATCTGGCTGAGCATCGTTCTGGTCGCCTTCTTCCTGTTCGGCGGGCCGACGAAGTGGCTGCTCGGCCTCTTCGTCACCTCCGTGGGCGACTATCTATGGAACGTCATCCCCATGGGCTTCCAGATCTTCAATACCGAAGGCGCGTCCGCATGGCAGGGCGGGTGGACGATCTTCTACTGGGGCTGGTGGATCTCCTGGGCGCCCTTCGTCGGCATGTTCATCGCGAGGATCAGCCGCGGGCGCACGATCCGCGAGTTCATGGTCGGCGTGATGTTCGTGCCCACCACCATCGCGTTCCTGTGGCTCTGCATCTTCGGCGGCAACGCCATGTATGCCGAGCTGGAGGCGGCCGGCGGCGTCGGCACTGCCGGTGTCGCCCAACTGATCAGGGATTGGAACCTGCCCGCCGCGCTCTACGGCACTATCGACCTGGTGACGGGCATCACGTGGCTGAACTGGATCATGGCGGCGCTGGCGACCTTCCTGCTGGCGACGTGGTTCATCACGTCCTCGGATTCAGGCACGCTCGTCATCACCACCATGCTCAGCATGGGCAGCGACAATCCACCCAGGAAGTTCCGCATCTTCTGGGGGCTGGGAGAGGGTTTTGTTGCTGCGGTGCTGCTGCTGGCCGGCGGCCTGAAGGCGCTTCAGACCGCCTCGATTGCTGCGGCCCTGCCGGTCAGCGTCATCATGCTCATGATGACCTACGGCATCATCAAGTCCCTGCACGAGGACCCGAGCGCCGTGCCCATGCCGAGCGGCGACAAGGCACCCGACGGCACCAGTTTGAAGGGTGACCTTCGAGGCTGAGTTCGCTGCCGTGCGATTACTCGAGGCTCGAACTAGAGGGGGAGCGGAGATGGCATCTTGTCGGGGGATCGGGGCCTTTGCCTTGTCGGTCGCACTGTCGGTTTCGGTGCCCGCGCTTGCCGGGGACGAGCCGCCGGAGCATCAGGTTGCGGCACCGACGAAGGAGCTGACCATCGTCTCCTGGGGCGGCGCCTATACCCGGAGCCAGATGCTGGCCTACGTGAAGCCCTATCGCCTGCTCAGCGGCGAATGGGTGTCGATGGAGACCTACAACGGCGGGCTCGAGGAGATACGCGAGCAGGTCGAGACCGAGAACGTGGTCTGGGACGTGGTGGATTTCATACTCTCGGACCTGATCCGGGGCTGCCGCGAGGGCCTGCTCGAGGAGATCGACCACGGCACGCTGCCGCCCGGCGACGACGGCACGCCTGCGGCGGACGACTTCATCCCCGGCGCGTTCACGCCCTGCGGCGTCGGCCAGACCGTGTGGTCGACGGTGGTGGGCTACGATACGGAAACGGTGGGCGAGAGCGCTCCCGCCACCCTCACCGACTTCTTCGATGTCGACGCGTTCCCCGGCAAGCGCGGGCTCCGGCGCGATCCGCGCGTGATCCTCGAATGGGCCCTGCTCGCCGATGGCGTGGCGCCGGAGGAGGTCTACGCCACGCTGGAGACCGAGGACGGGCTCGACCGGGCGTTCTCGGTCATGGACGAGATCAAGAACCACATCGAGTGGTGGGAGGCGGGCGCGGACCCGCTGCGCCTGCTCGATTCGGACGAAGTCGTCATGACTTCCGTGTGGAACGGGCGCGTTTATCGCCCGATCGTCGAAGACGGCAAGCCCTACGCCATCCTGTGGGACGGCCAAGTCTGGGACATCGACTCCTGGGGCATTCCCAGGGGCAGCGACAACCTGCACAAGGCATTGGACTTCATTCGCTTCGCGACCGGCACGGGGCCGCTTGCGGAGCAGACGAAGTACATCTCTTACGGCCCTGCGCGAACCTCCTCCATGGCGCTGGTCGCAGACGAGACCAAGCCGCACCTGCCCACCGCGCCGGACAACCTCGCCCGCGCCCTGCAGACCGACGCCGAATGGTGGGCCACGCACCAGGTAGCGCTCACCGAGAGGTTCGAGGAGTGGCTGGCGAGCGGCGTGCGCGGCCTCGCGGGCTCCGCCCGCTAAACGGACGTGGCGGAACGCCCGCTCTCAAGCGCTGACTGTTCCCGCCCGGCTGCTGTGG
>CAZAFV010000140.1:0-2866 GCA_964484385.1 uncultured Acidimicrobiales bacterium | reverse complement strand
GGCGCGCCCATCGGCGACGGTGTCGCTGTGGGCACCATCACCGACAACGACTGAACACCGCCGCGGCTGCGGCCTCGCGGTCCCGCGATCAGATGGGCAGCGTCGGCGAGGAAGACTGCGAAACGGCTGCCGAGGAGCCGGACTCGTCGACGCGGGCTTGACATATGCTGTTCGGCGGATCGGGTCGCTGCGCTCGGCGGCGGCCGCGAAGGGAGTCGAGCCGATGAACACACGCATTGGTGTTCTGCACGAAGACGGCACTGTCAGGCGGCAGATCGTCGTCGTGCTCGTGCTGGTCGTATCGGCGCTGGCGCTGCTCGTCGTGGGCAGTCGAGATGTACGAGCCGAGACGCCCGGCGAGGTCGCGCCGCAGGAGCCTGAGACGGTCGACAAGCGCAACTGGCCTTCGACTCGGAAGCTGGTCACGAGCGGCGGGGTCACGGTGGAGATCGTGAACCGGCCGACGGGCGACAATGTGGTCGAGATCACGCCCGAGAGCGAGGGCATCGCGATCAGAGACGCAGAAGGCGTGGAAATTCGCGTGGCGGCTCCGCTCTGGCCGGACCATCCGCGCAATGACGAGCCCGACGCCGACCCGGGTGCGGCGCAGGTGGATGACGCGAACGGCGATGGGCAGCATGTGGTCGTGCTCAACCGGCCGTCCACGACGACAGCCGACGGCGATGCGCATGCAAGCAATTGGGCTGCTTGGCACACCACCTATCTGGAGATGGTCGCGAACGGTGAGCCGTTTGTCGAGTGTGAACTGGTGAACGCCGAACCGGCATCGGAGGAGTGCTGGGTGACGCGTCCCGAGCGCGTGCTCGCCGCCCAATCGCCGACAATCGACGAGTCGGTCGACAACAACAACGATGGGCAGGCCGAACGCAACGACGTCGATCCGGGCACGGTGTCGACACTCGCACCTGAGTCGCCAGAGCAGCGCTGGACGGGCCGCAACTACCAGTACACGTCGCCTGCGCCTGTGGAGGCGCCGACAAACGATGAGCAGGCCAACCCGCTGCTCACCGCTGGTCAGCATCACGAGGACGGCAGCGACGTCGTGATCGTCAACGTCCCGGAGCAGACCGATGACGCCGCTCAGCGCGAGAGCAACTTCGACCTCGAAAACGAAACGCTCGACGCACTCGATGCGGGCGGCGAGCCGTACGTTGTTTGCTTCCCCGAGTGGACTACTGTTGACATAAACACCGGTGACACCGTGACCACCCCTGCGTTCTGCAGCGTCGTATCGCCGTAGGCCTGACGCGTCACAGCGACAGGTCTGTGACCCCTACAGCGAGGGTTCGCGCGGCAGGCCGAGCACCCGCTCGCCGATGATGTTGCGCTGGATCTCGCTGGTGCCCCCGGCGATGCGCATGCCCGGCGCGTACAGGAACGCCTCGGTCTCGTCTGAAGCCAGCATCGCATCGGCGCCGCGCAGGCTGGCACCGATGGCGACCTCGTCGTACCCGAGTTCGCTGTTTGCCAGTTTGGCCACTGGCGCCATGAGCGGATCAGCGCCGTGCAGCTCCATCAGCGCCGCCAGCGCGTTTCCCCGGGCGTGCAGTTCAGCGAGCGACTGCCGGCCCAGCGGTCCCGCACCTCCTGCCGCCTCGATCATCTTGGTGAGGCGTTTGCGGAGGCTGATGACCCGGGACGAGCCAGCACCGCCCCGCTCGTCTTCCAGTACCGCCATCGCGACGCCCCAGCCGGCACCGCGCTCGCCGAGCATCGCGTCGGCGGGCATAGCGACGTCGTCAAAGAAGACCTCGCAGAACTCGCTGTCGCCGGTCATCTGCTTGATCGGACGCACTTCGATGCCGGGCAGCGTCATGTCGAGCAGGAAGAAGCTGATGCCGCGGTGCTTGGGGGCATCGGGTTCGGTGCGGGCCATCAAGATGCCGTACTCGGCGAACTGCGCGTTCGACGACCACACCTTCTGGCCGTTCAGCACAAAGTGGCTGCCGTCGGGCACCGCAGCGCTGGTGAGCCCGCCCAAGTCCGAGCCGTTCCCGGGCTCGCTGAACAGCTGGCACCACAGCACCTCGCCCGTCAGGATCGGGCGCAGGAACTGCTCACGCTGGCGCTCGGTGCCGGTGCGCATGATGGCCTCGCCGGCCAGCACGATCCCCTGCAGGTTCAGGTAGGGCGCGACGCCTGCCCGTTCGCACTCCTCCATCCACACGCCGGTATGCGCACGGGAGAGCCCGCGACCGCCGTGCTCCGTCGGCCAGTGGAGCCCGGCCCAGCCGTGGTCGTAGCAGCGGCGCTGCCAGGCTCGGGCCTGATCATGCAGCGCAGGCACCAGGATCGCGCCATACGCGGGACACGCCGTGCCGTCGCGAACCGCATCGCTCAGGAACTGCGATGCCTCGGCCCGAAAGTCGGCGAGATCTGAGTCGACAAGTTCGGCATCGGCGGGCGCGCTCATCGCCTGCCACGGTAGTTGCGTCTGCAGGACGTCACTGTGGAGTGCCGTGCGGGGTGTTCGGGCCGGATGACCCGAGCTGACGCGTCTCAGTAGCCCCCGGAGTGCAGGCGCAGTCGTAACATCGCTGCCATGGGGGACCTTGACTACACCGATCCAGCGCTGACCAACGAGACCGTCGAGCTGTTGCAGCAGATGATCCGCAATGCCTGCGTCAACGACGGAACCGTCGCATCGGGCGAGGAGGTTCGCAACAGCGACCTGCTCGAGACGTACCTCGAAGGCCCGGGCGTCGACGTGCAGAGCTTCGAGTCTGAGCCGGGACGCCGATCACTGGTGGCCCGCATCTCGGGCACGGATCCGTCGGCGCCCAAGCTGTGCCTGATGGGCCACACCGACGTGGTGCCGGTGAACGCCGACGGCTGGAGCCGGGAC
>CAZAFV010000139.1:0-2867 GCA_964484385.1 uncultured Acidimicrobiales bacterium | reverse complement strand
CGCAGTCTCGTGGGTGCCGAGGGGCCTTGTGCCACGGGAAGAGGGTGCCAACATCACCAACATTGCCCAGGTGTTCCAGCGAAGCGCCACCTTGCAGGTGTCTTTCGTTGACTCAGGCATCAACTCGGTGGCGGACCTCGAAGGCCGCACCGTGGGCAACTGGGGATTCGGCAACGAATTCGAGCTGCTGGCCGGGCTGCGCCGCAGCGGGCTGGATCCGGATTCTGACATCCAGCTGGTGCAGCAGAACTTCGACATGCTGGCCCTGATCTCCGGCGAGATCGATGCGGCGCAGGCGATGATCTACAACGAGTACGCGCAAGTGCTCGAGACGGTCAACCCGGCCACCGGCGAGCTCTACCAGCCGTCCGATCTCAACATCATCGACTGGAACGACGAGGGCACGGCGATGCTGCAGGACGCCCTGTGGGCTGATGCCGACCGCCTCGATGACGATCCTGCGTACTACGACGCGGCGGTCCGGTTCGTGGAGGCGTCGCTGCGCGGCTGGATCCACTGCCGGGACAACACCGAAGAGTGCGTGCAGATCGTGCTCGACAATGTCCCGACGCTGGGCCAGTCGCACCAGACGTGGCAGATGAACGAGATCAGCGCGCTGATCTGGCCGTCGCCGCTGGGTGCGGGCATCATGGATGCCGACCTGTGGGCGCAGACGGTCGATGTGGCCACCAGCGAGGGCATCTTGGCCTCGGAGCCCGATGAGGGCGCCTACCGCACCGACATCGCCGAAGCGGCGGTGGCGAACCTGCGGGACGCCGGCGTCGATGTCGCAGGCGATGACTGGGAACGCATCCCGGTCGTACTGCTCGAGGGCGGCGAGTAGCAGCTCGCACGCCTGCCATACCGAAGCGGGGTGGCGGCGGTCTGGCTGCCGCTGCCCCGCCCGGCGATCTCCGGCGCCGGACTGGGTGCGAGCCACATGATGGAGCCATCTGTGCGCCCGGAGCATCGAGCGCGCGGCGCGTGGGCGGCAATGGCCTCATCGACAGACATGATGGAGCCATCAGTTCGCCGAGACCATCAAGCGCGCGGCGGTCGACTCGGATCGGCGTGACATGAGCCGTGGCACGTGGCTCACTGCTCGACAGGTCGATGTGCTCTTGGCTGCTGCGGCGATCGTCGCGGTCGGGACGGGTCTGGCGTCGTGGGCGGTGGGCACTGGCTGGTCACGCTGGTTGACCGTCACGCATGCGCTGGCCGGCTTGAGCCTGCTGGCGCTGGCGCCGGCCAAGCTGCGGGGCTCGGTTCGCACCGGGCTGAAGCGTCGGCGGGCAACCCGCTGGCTGTCGATGCTGCTGGGCGCTCTCGTCGTGGCGACCGTCGTGCTCGGGATCCTGCACGCCACCGGTCTGTGGCACGGCGTGGGCTACTGGTCGGCGTTGTGGACCCACGTCCTGCTGATCGCGTTCGTGGCCCCGCTGCTGGTGTGGCACATCGCCAGCCGGCCGGGCCGTCCCGGCATCGCCGATATTGACCGCCGTGCGTTCGTCGGTGGAGGCGTGGCGCTGGCCGCCGCGGGAGCTGCGTACTGGATCCAGCAGCTCGTGGTGGGCGACAACCGGCGATTCACCGGCTCGCACGAGATCGGCTCGTTCAACCCTGCCGAGATGCCGACAACCATGTGGCTCAACGACCGGTCGCCCCGGGTGGCAGCGTCCGACTGGGAACTCACCGTCGCAGGCGAGCCGGTACAGCTGCAGACACTCCACGATCGAGCCACCCCGTTGAACGCCGACCTCGACTGCACCGGCGGATGGTGGAGCCGCCAGTCGTGGGATGCAGTGCCATTGGCCGAGCTGCTCCCAGACATCGACGCGCCCACGCTGGAAGTCACATCGCTGACCGGTTACAGCCGCCTGTTCCCCGCCCGAGACGCGGCAAACCTGTACCTGGCCGTCGGCTACGGCGGGGAACCCCTGCGCCGCGGCCACGGCGCCCCGGTGCGGCTGGTGGCTCCCGGCAGGCGGGGCTTCTGGTGGGTCAAGTGGGTAACCCGAATCGACGCCGTCAGCCGCCCGTGGTGGCTCCAGCTCCCCTTTCCCGCCGAATGATGCCCGAGAAAAGCGAGCCAATCGGCTCATCAGGCGCCGTGCCAACGGCGACACAAATTGCCTTCGCCACGCAAACTCAACGACAGGTCGTTCAACTGATTGGCCAGGCTCATAACCGTCACCGTCAGAATCCACCCAGCGCCTGCTTCAACGAAGGGCCAATCAATTGACCGGCCAAACGGAAGAAGTCGTGCGGGTTCGGGAGCGTGTGCCCGAGGCTTCAATGAAGGGCCGATCAGCTGATCGGCCAAACGCAGGCACGTGCCCGACACCCACGCCTCGGTGTACCCACTTCAATGAAGGGCCGATCAATTGATCGGCCAAACGGGCCGTTCACCCCTGAGACCTACGGGGTCCTCCACAGGCTTCAATGAAGGGCCGATCAATTGATCGGCCAAACTCGCGTCGTTCTGAGTGCTGTACTCGGCGGTGCCTACGCTTCAATGAAGGGCCGATCAATTGATCCTCCAAACTGGCGGCTGATGCGCTGACTTGTCACAACAGCGTCTCACTTCAATGAAGGGCCGATCAATTGATCGGCCAAACTCCCCGGCTTCATGGCGCTGCTGGTGTGCATCACCACTTCAATGAAGGGCCGATCAATTGATCGGCCAAACGTTGCCGGTCGGTCGTGGCGGCATGCGCGCCCACGTGACTTCAATGAAGGGCCGATCATTGATCGGCCAAACACGCTGTGGGCGAACCGGCCCCTCGCGCTGGCGATACTTCAATGAAGGGCCGATCAATTGATCGGCCAAACATGACGGTGCCTGCGAGCATCCGGTCGCCTGGCTG
>CAZAFV010000138.1:0-3041 GCA_964484385.1 uncultured Acidimicrobiales bacterium | reverse complement strand
CCCCCTCTAAAACCAACTATCGCAAAATTTTTCCCCTACACGCCGCTCTTCTTATTTGTAGCTGTTGGGGCCCGTCGCAAATGGGGGGGCCCACGACAGTGACGCATTCTCCAGTTCGTCGTCCTCCACCACGACGTTCACGATGCCCCACTTCTCGAGCAGCACAGGATCGTGGCGGCGAGCGAACATTGCGATCTCTTTGCCGCGGCTCGCGCCGGCTCGATCCACGACGCGTTGCACTCCGCCGAGCAACGGCATCAGGCCCAGGGTGGCTTCCACGAGTCCGAGCCGGGCAGAGGCCCCGCAGATGATGAAATCGCAGGCCAAGGCGACCTCGAATCCGCCACCGAGCGCGAGGCCGTGGACGGCGGCGATGGTGGGAAGCGGCACGCCCTCGAGTCGTTCGAGGACGGCGGCCGCGTCCTGGGAGCGGCCTTCTTCGGTTCCGAACCCGTCGACGTCGGCTCCGGCCGAGAAGTGCTTCATCTCGCTGCGGAGCAGGATCGCGCGGCCACCGGCGTCTGCTGCGCTCTCGAAGGCCCCGATCAGCTGGTCGATGAAGGCGCCGTTGAGCAGGTTGTGCGGTGGCTTGGCCATCGTGACCACGGCGACGGCGCCGTCTATCTCGAGCCGGACATGGTCGGACACGAGTCAAGTTTGCCCGACGCTCGGCCGTCCCCGCAGAGCTTCGAAAACCATGCCGCTCGGGTTGATGCACCTCGGTACGGTCGGTGTGGCGACCCTGATTGGACCCCAGCCATGCCCCAAAGTTCCCAAACCCCCGCATCGACGGAGCTCACGACTCGGTGTGAAGTCGGTCCTCGGGATCGGCAGGAGGATCGCGTTCGCACGGTCGTGATCGGCGACGGTTCGTGGGTGATGGCGGTGGCTGATGGGCTGGGCGGTCATCCGTTCGGGGATGAGGCGGCACAGGCTGCGGTGGACGCGCTGCCCGAACGGATCTCCAGCCCCGCTGAGATGGCTTCGGCGTTCGACGCGGCGAACGCAGCCGCATGGGCGCTGCACCCGGAGATGAGAAGCCCCAGTGAGGGCGTGTCGTCGGTGATCGCGCTGACGACGCTGGTGGTCGCCGCGTGGACTCCCCAGAGTGGCCTGTTGGTGTCGTGGGTGGGCGATTCGATGGCATTTCTGGTGCCGATCGCTGGCGGACCGGGCTGGCACAGCACCCCGCACGGCGGTCCGATGGGTTTCGTCAGCCGTGGCATCGGCATGTTCCGCGCGAGCAGCGGTGACAGCTACGAGCTGCCGCCTGGGCACCTTGAGAATCTGAGCGACGACGTGTCCGCTGAGCGCGTCGAGGGCTGGATCGGCGATCAGGGGTTGCTGGTGGTGCTGGCGAGCGACGGGCTGTTCGACCCGGTACTGATCGCTCACGACAGGGGCTGGTTCGGCGATGATCCCGACGACCTCAGCCTCGGCTTCGCATTGCCGCCCGACCAGAGGGGCTCCGCCGATGCCGTGGCCGACACGTTGATGGACACCGCCCAGTTCGCCGGCCTGATCGACAACACCACCATCGCGGTCGCCCGCATGACCTGTGACCAATTGGCCTCAGCGGCGGGGGAGGGCTGAGATGCCTCGCTGGGCACCGTATGAGTTCACAACCGAGCGGACGTGGGGTGACGCGGCTGAACTCGGCCCCGACGCGGTCGCTGACGTGCTGGCGGTGGGCGATGTCCACGGCAACACACCGAACCTCACGGCTGCGGTGGATCTCGCAGTCGACATCGGCGTCGCCGCGATCGTGCAAGTCGGAGACTTCTGGCTCGCCGACGCGCACTGGCCGCGGCTGAACCCGCTCGAGTCAGAGTTCATGTGGACAGCGCACGACTCGCCGCTGCCGATCGTGGTGATCGACGGCAACCACGAGGTGTGGCCGGCGCTGGGCCGCTACGCCGCCACACCCCAAGCGACCGCAGCAATAGCTTCGCGGCGGCCGCTGCACTTGGGCGGTTCGATCTGGTGGGCGTGGCGCGGCAGCGTGTGGACATGGGGCGGCCGGGCATTCGGGGCGCTGGGCGGCGCCGTGTCCCCCGACCGGCGAGGCTCCGCGGTGCGCAGCCTGCGCTGGGAAGAAGAAGCCACCACCGAAGACGACCTCGCACGGCTCATCGCCAACGTCGATGCGGAGTTCGGCGGCGGGCTTGACGTGCTGTTCACCCACGACGCTCCCGCGCACGTGCGCAACCTCGGGCCGGGCATGAGCGGAGTACCGTGGGACCTCCGCCAAGCAGCCGACGCCGGCCGCGGCCTGCTCAGCCGCGCCGTGGAGGTCACCGAGCCGGCACTGGTGCTGCACGGGCATTGGCACCGCACCAACCGCGAACGCATCAACAACACCACCGACGTGCTCGGCCTCAGCGCCGACGGCATGAACAACAGCACCGCGTATCTCACCACCCAGCCCACACTCACCGCCAGCCATATGACCTGACACTGGCGAGCCATGCCCATCAGACGGTGCTAGCCGGCTTGCCGATCGTCATTGGCTTCGATCCAGTTCGACGGGTGGCCACGTCCGGGAGCTGTCCTCTTCATCGTTCGTTCCCTGCTGTCAGTGCGGGGATGGGGGTCGTGTCGCTGGCGATGGCGATGTTCTTCGTTTCCATGTAGAAGTCGAAGCTCCAGTCGCCGCCATCGCGGCCGATGCCGCTTCGCTTCAGGCCGCCAAACGGGGTCGGGAGATGGCGGACATTGTGCGAGTTGACCCAGATCATCCCGGCCTCGAGCGACGCCGCAACTCGGTGAGCTCGGCCGACGTCGCGCGTCCACAGATAGCCGGCGACCCCGTAGTCGGTGTCGTTGGCGATGCGAACGGCGTCCGCCTCGTCGTCGAAGGCGATGGCCGTGAGCACGGGCACGAAGATCTCCTCTCGGGCGACTCGCATCGAGCTCGAGGCATCAGTGAACAGCATCGGTGAGATCCAGTTGCCGTCGGCCGGCGCCTCGGCCCACGAGGTGCCCTCCATAACCGTGGCGCCCTCGTCGGCCGCCAGACTCCGATAGCTGCAGACCTTGTC
>CAZAFV010000137.1:0-3078 GCA_964484385.1 uncultured Acidimicrobiales bacterium | reverse complement strand
TACGAGACCGTTGCGTTGGTTCTGCGGGGCCAACATCAGCGACGCAACATAGCAGCGCTCATCATGTGCGTCAAACCACGGCGAGCGGCGGAAGGCTGTCCGTCGGCACCCTTTCGAGGCGACGCCCCATGCCCTCTAGCCTGCGGCGTCATGGAATCGACGATGATGGATGTGCCGCTCACCTTGGACCCGCTGTTCGAACGCGCCGAGACGCTGTTCGCGGACAAGGAACTGGTGACTGCCACTGCGACCGGTATCGAGCGCACGAACTACGGGCGCTGGGCTGAGCGGACTCGGCTGCTCGGCGGTGCACTCGACGATCTCGGTGTTTCCGCGGATGGCCGCGTAGCCACATTTGCGTGGAACACCGACCGCCATCTCGAGCTGTACTTCGCTGCGCCCTGCTCGGGCCGGGTGCTGCACACGCTCAATATCCGGCTGTTCGCCGAGCAGGTCACCTACATCGCGAACCATGCAGAGGACGAGGTGATCTTCGCCGACCGTTCGCTGCTGCCGCTGCTGTGGCCGCTGGTCGACACCATGAGCACGGTCCGCCACGTCGTCGTCATGGACGACTCCGGCGGCAGCGACGCCTCACCCGAGATTCCCGACGATTCCCGCATCGTCGACTACGAGGATCTGATCTCAGCGGCGTCGCCGGCGGGCTTCCGCGTCGCCGCCGAGACCCAAGCGGCATCGATGTGCTACACGAGCGGCACTACCGGCGAGCCCAAGGGCGTCGTCTACAGCCACCGCTCCACCTACCTTCACACGCTGGCAGCGATGCTGGTCGACTCGGCCGGGGTCTGCGAGAGCGACGTGATCATGCCGGTTGTGCCGATGTTCCACGCGAACGCATGGGGTCTCGCCCATGCGGCCGTCGCAGCGGGCGCCAAGCTCGTCAATCCCGGCCCGAATCTGGCCCCCAAGCCGCTGGCCGAGCTCATCGAGACCGAGAGGGTCACGGTCGCTGCGGGTGTGCCCACGATCTGGATGGGGGTGCTGGGCGAGCTGGACGGGCGCGACGTGTCCAGCCTGCGTGCCATCCCCTGCGGCGGATCGGCGGTGCCCAAGGCGCTGTCTGAGGGCTACCGGGCCGCCGTCGGGTTGCCGATTCTGCAGGCCTGGGGCATGACCGAGACCAGCCCGCTCTGCTCCCTAGCGCACATCCGCTCCGGACAGCAGGACCTCGACGACGACGCCAAGGCCGACCTGCGCACCACGGTCGGCACGATCCTGCCGACCGTGGAATTCCGCATCTGCGAGCCCGACACCACCAATGAGCTACCCCGCGATGGCGAGTCGTCCGGGGAGCTGCACGTCCGCGGCCCGTATGTGACCGGCTCGTACTACAACCGGCCCGACGCCGCAGACTCATTCACCGAGGACGGCTGGCTCCGCACCGGCGATGTGGCCACCTGCGATCCGCACGGCTACATCCGGCTCGTGGATCGCACGAAGGACCTCATCAAGTCCGGCGGCGAGTGGATCAGCTCGGCCGAAGTGGAGAACGAGATCATGAGCCATCCCAAGGTGGCCGAGGCCGCCGTGGTGGCCGTGGCATCGGAGCGCTGGATGGAGCGCCCCATGGCCTGCGTCGTGCCGGTTGAGGGGGAAACGATCACCCACGATGAGCTCATCGAGTACCTCACGCCGCGGATGGTGAGGTGGTGGCTGCCCAGTGCGACCCAGGTCATCGACGAAGTCCCGAAGACCTCGACTGGCAAGTTCTCCAAGAAAACGCTGCGAGATCGCTTCGCCGATCTCGTGGTGGAGTGAGCCGGGCGTGAGCACTCCGCACCGTTCCGAGTCTGATGCGAGCGGTCCACACCGCTCCGAACCGCGCCTGCTCGTTTGGCTGGCCCTGCGCTTGAAGGGCCTAGGCGAGATCGATGACGTCGCTGCGATCCACGGGCTCGAGCCCGACGACACCGAGTGGCTGCTCGCGGAGCTGGACGCGGCCGGGCACTGCATGTTCCGCGAGGTCGGCGGGGTGCCGAAGTTCATCCTCACCCCGACCGGCCGCGACGACGGCGAGGCCGCGCTCGCCGCCGAGCTGGATGCCGCCGGTGCCCGAGATGCCGTGACGGCGGCCTACGGGGAATTTCTGGCGCTGAACCCCAAGATGCTGCAGCTGTGCACCGACTGGCAGGTGCTGCCCGAAGATCATCCCGCAGCGGCAGATGCCGGTCCGGGAGACGGCGGGCGGCTGAATGACCACGGCGACCCCGACTACGACGCAGCCATCATCAGCCGGCTGGGAGACCTGCACGGCGAGCTCGGCGGGGTGCTCGACCAGCTCTGCAGCGTGATGGCTCGCTACGACAACTACGCGCCCAGGTTCGCCGAGGCGCTCGGCCGGCTGCAGGCCGGCGAGCTGGACTACCTCACCAAGCCGATGATGCCCAGCTATCACACGGTGTGGTTCGAGCTGCACGAGGACCTGCTGGCAACGCTCGGCATCAACCGCGCCGACGAGGGCAGCGTCTGAGGCGGTTACGGCGTCCGCGCGCAGGAAAATCAAGACCAGCGTTGTCAGGGCGCAGCAGTAGTCTCGGAGCCATGAGCGCGCGATTCGGACGAGTGGTTCCGGCGATGGTGACGCCCTTCGCGGCAGATGGATCGCTGGACGTGGATGCTGGGGTGACACTGGCACGCTGGCTCGTCGGCGAGGGCGCCGAGGGCCTCGTGATCACCGGCACGACCGGTGAGGCACCCACCATCACCGACGAGGAAGATTGGGAGCTGTGGCGCGCCGTGGCGGAGGCCGTCACGGTGCCGGTTGTGGCCGGCACCAGCACGAACGACACGGCGCATTCGGTGAGCCAGACCCGCAAGGCCGCCGAGCTGGGCGTGGACGGCATACTGGCCGTCACGCCGTACTACAACCGGCCCTCCCAAGCCGGCATCGCAGCGCACTTCGCCGCCGTTGCCGAGTCCACCGACCTGCCGATCATCATGTACGACATCCCGATCCGCACGGGGCGCAAGATCAACACGCCGACGCTGCTGGAGCTGGCGCAGATCCCGAACATCGTGGCGGTGAAAGATGCTGCAGCGAATCCGGGTGAAACCGCG
>CAZAFV010000136.1:0-3105 GCA_964484385.1 uncultured Acidimicrobiales bacterium | reverse complement strand
CTTTCTGGTGGACGCGACAACCCCCACACCCCAAACAAACCGGTGAATCCGGGCTAAGAGGCAGAGCTGGCAGGCGAAGCCCCAGGCCAGAACGGCACCGGGCATCCCGCGGGGTGGGGCGCGTACAGTCTTGGTGCGCCGGCCCGCTCGGTCGGTGCCCAGCGGTGGGCCTCGTTCGGGCCCGGAGGCAGGCAGGGGAGACACGATGGCGTTGACAGAACGGCCTCAGCGGACGACCAATGGGCGGAAGCCGGATGGGCGGCGCGCACACCGGTCGTACCTGAGCTATATCGACAAGTCGCGCGAGTACTACGGGGCGCACGGCTACCCGCAGCCGTACCAGTGGGCGTACAACCACGAGGTGGCGTTCACGCCGTTAGCCAAGCCGCTGTCGGAGAGCACCGTCGGCCTCGTCACCACCTCGTTCTTCGAGAAGGGCCGCGAGCCTGCCGGAGTGCCGGTGGCCCGGCCCAAGCAGCCGTACGCGGCTCGCTGCGACGATGCCCTCGCAGGCCTCTACAACAGCGATCTCTTCTGGGACAAGGACAACACCCACACCGAGGATCTCGACACCTACCTGCCCATCAACCGGCTGCGCGAGTTCGAGGCCGAGGGGCGCATCGGTGCGCTGTCCGAGCGCTTCTACGGAATCCCCACCGACTACAGCCATCGCCGCACCCAGCGCAACGATTCGCCCCGTATCGAGGAGTGGATGCGCGAAGACGGCGTGGACGTTGCGTTCCTGGTGCCTCTCTGACCGGTGTGCCACCAGACGATCGGTCTGATCGCTCGACACCTGGAAGAAGCAGGCATTCCCACCGTGGTTGCCGGAAGCGCCCGCGACATCGTGGAGGAATGCGGCGTCGCCCGGTTCGTGTTCACCGACTTCCCCTTGGGGAACCCGACGGGCAAGCCCGGCGACGTCGGCATGCAACGCGCCATCGTGGGCACCGCGCTCGACCTGCTGGAGCGCGCGTGGTTGCCGCGCACGACCGTGCAGACGCCCTACGTATGGGACGCCGACGACAACGACGGTTGGCGTAACCACTTCATGCGCGTGGACGACTCGAATCGTGCCGCTCTCGCCGCAGCCGGCGAGGCCCGTCGACGCGATCAGGCAGCCGCCAAGGCCGACGGCCGCGCCCGGACCACTTGAACAACCCGGGCACCGGTGGCAGGGCCAGCCGGCGATGCCGCGCGTAGCGCCTGACCGAACGAAAGGCCGCACATGACCGATGATCGGCGCAAGCCGCTGTTCGATCCCGCAGACGCTGACGCGCCCGACTTCGTGCCGTCGGAACCCGCGGGTGCCGATGTCTATTCGCACCCCTCCGAGCACGGCGAGCGCATCACCGACACGCTCATCCCCGATCTCATGATCGAAGCGTCGGGAGGCGTGACGGTCGCCGCTGACATCTACGGCGACGATGGCCCGCTGGTACTGCTGCAGCACGGCGGCGGCCAGACCCGCCACGCGTGGAAGGGAGCGGGCCAAGCGCTTGCCGACGGCGGTTACCGGGCGGTGTGCCTGGATGCCCGCGGCCACGGCGACTCGGACTGGGCGCCCGACGGCGACTACACCACCGAGGCATCGGTGGCCGACTTGGTGGCCGTCGTGGAGTACTTCGGCGAGCGGCCGGTGCTCGTCGGCGCCTCGATGGGCGGGGGCACTTCGCTGACTGCCGTCGGCGAGGGAGCGGTGGACGCGCTCGCGCTCGTGCTCGTCGACACGGCGCCGCAAATCGAAGCGGCCGGCGTGCGCAAGATCCGGGAGTTCATGGCCCAGGGCGCCGACGGGTTCGCTTCGCTCGAAGAGGTCGCCGAGGCCATTGCGAACTACCAGCCGCACCGCAAGCGGCCCAGGAATCTGGACGGACTTGCCAAGAATGTCCGCCTCTGGCCCGACGGCCGCTACCGCTGGCACTGGGATCCGGCCTTCATGCACCGTCCGCGCAGCTTCGCCGAGCGCATCCCGCGCCAGCAAGCCGCCGCCGAGAACCTGACGCTGCCGACGCTGCTGGTCCGGGGAGGTCTCAGCGATGTGCTGTCAGAGGAAGGCGCGCAGTCGTTCCTCGAGGCGGTGCCGCATGCGCACTACGCCAACGTGGGCGGCGCTGCGCACATGGTGGCCGGCGATCGCAACGACATCTTCGTGGAGGCGACGCTCAAGTTCTTGGCCGAATTTGTACCTAGTGCGCGCGAGCGGGCCTGATCGCGGCCTTTCGGCCCTACCCTTGCGGCCTGTGGCCGGCCCGGCCGAGCTTCGAGAGGCACAACATGCGTGGAACAGTCAAGTTCTTCAACAACGAGAAGGGCTTCGGCTTTATCTCCCGTGAAGGAGCCGATGACGTCTTTGTCCATTTCTCCAACATCGTCGGTGAGAACTACCGGACGCTGGAGGCAGGGCAGGAGGTCGAGTTCGATATCGGACCCGGCCGCAAGGGCGACGAAGCGCAGAACGTCAAGCCTGTCTGAGCCCCGGCGGCGTCTCACGCCGTCTGCGTCTTCAACACATCTGGGGCTGATCGGCTGCAGAGTGCTCTGTGAGCATTGAGCAGCGCGCGCCGGTACCCTCCCGGCGTCCGGCCGACATGTTCGGCCGACGGGTTCGCAGGCTGGTCTTGGTTCTTCCTGTCGACGTGGACCAAACCCTGTTTTCTCCGACCTCTTCCTCCCCTGTTGAGGCGCAACCGAACCCTCAGGAGCCCGCGCATCACGCGCGAGGAAACATATGCCCCCCACCTTTGCCCAGCTGGGCGCGCCCGACTTCATCGTCAGCGCGCTCGCTCAACGAGGCATCAGCCAGCCGTTTGCCATTCAGGCGGCCACCGTGGCCGACGCCTTGGACGGACGCGACGTTTGCGGCCGCGCACCCACTGGATCCGGCAAGACGCTGGCTTTCGGGATTCCGCTCGTGGCCGGCGTCGGCAATGCGGAGCCGCACAAGCCGCGAGCACTCGTGCTCGCGCCGACCCGCGAACTTGCCGATCAGATCAAGACAGAGCTGCGAACGTTTGCAGGCAAGCGCCGCGTCGGCGTCGCCTACGGCGGCGTGGGCTACGGCGCCCAGATCGGGTCGTTGCGCCGCGGGGTCGACATTCTCGT
>CAZAFV010000135.1:0-3192 GCA_964484385.1 uncultured Acidimicrobiales bacterium | reverse complement strand
GGCACGCTGGAGTCGGTCGAGGTGTTGGGCGGCGGCGTTCGGTACGAGCCCAAGAGCCGCGAGCATCACCATCACTTTCTCTGCTCGACCTGCGACCACGCATTCGACCTCTTCGGTTGCGTCGAGGGCCTCGAGTCCCTGATTCCCGCCGGGTTTCGGATGACGGGACACGAGGTGGTGCTGCTCGGAACCTGCAATGCGTGCGGCGATGCGGCATGACGGCCGCCCGGCAGCGGCCGGATCGGTTGGAGATCGTCGCGTCGCTCCCTGCACTGTCCACGGCCTGACCGCTCCCCTCCCGTTCCTGTTCTTGCCTCGGCTTCCACGCCGGGGAGAGCGCTGATGCATCTGGCAGAAGGTGTGCTGCCGCTCGGCCAGGCCGTCGCGTGGAGTGCCCTGGCCGCGCCCACCGTCTATTGGAGCCTTCGTCGCGAGCAACGAACGCGGCGCAACGCACCATCGTCCTCGGTCATCATGGCGGGCGCCACGAGCCTGCTCTTCGCCGGCACTCTGCTGCCGCTGCCGGTCCCCGTCGTGGGCGCCACCAGTCACATCTGCCTCACGCCGGTGCTCGCCCTGGTCGTCGGCGTCCGCCGCATCGTGTGGCCCACGTTCTTCGTGCTCCTGCTGCAGGCGGTCTTCTTCGCCCACGGCGGGCTCACGACGCTGGGGGTCAACCTCCTGACGCTCGGACTGCTGGGGCCCCTGACGACCGTCGGGCTCTGGGCATTGCTCGGGCGGCTCGGTGTGGACGGGGCTCTCCGCCTGGCTCTCGCGTGCGGCGTCGGCGGCCTGAGCGTCTACGTGGCGGACGCCCTGGTGCTCGCCGTGGCGTTGTCCGACGTGACGGTGCCCGCGACGACCTTCGGCGCGGTGCTGCTGGGGTTCGCCCCTGTCCAGATCCCCCTGGCGGTTCTCGAAGCCGTGGCCTCCGTCGGCATCGTGCGGCTGTTGGCCACACGTCGGCCGGACCTCCTGCCCGACTCGCTGAGGACGCTCCGCACCGTGTCCGCGCCCGTTGCGTCCGCCATGCTCCTGCTGCCGGTGATCGGCCTGCCGGGATGCGCCTATGAAGGCATCGACGGCACCGTGTTCGGTGCGACCGCGGAGGGGGCGGGGCGACCGCCCACGGGGAGCATTCTCGACCTGAGTCAGGGGGAGATCGGGCTCGCGATGTCGATCCTCATACTCTTCGGAATGGGGTTCATCGCGGGGCGCAGTTGGGAACGAGTGCTCGGGGAAGGGCGCGATGCACCTCCACGCTGAGCACGCCCTGTTCTTCGAGCGCCGCCAGCCGCTGTGGGTCGCGGCATCGGGTGCCGCGCTGACGAGCGGCGTGCTGATCGTCAACGCGGGCGCGCGCAGCACGACCCTGTCCCTGCTCTGCTCGGGCATCGGCGCGCTGCTTCTGCTCGCCGGCGCCCGTGGACGCCGACGGATCAAGCCCGCCCTCGCGTGGACCCTGGCCTTCGTGGTTCTCGCACTGCTCGGCGGGGTCGTCCTCGATTCCAGCGTGGACGTCATCGCCCAGGCGAGCGTCAGGGCCTTGTGCGGCATCATCTGGATCCTGTGGCTCGGCACCCAGGTCGACTGGGCGTCGTTGCGCCAACTTCTGCTCTGGCTTCGGATTCCCGAGGGCGTCGTGGGCAGCCTCGATCACGCCCTCATGCACGGTGTTCTCACCCAGCGTGAGTGGGTTCAGCGGCGCGATGCGGCCCGCCTCCGCCTGGGGTCACCGCGTTTGCCCCTGGCCGCCTGGGGGCCGCTGCTCGGAGAAGGCGCCCTGCATGCCTTCTCGCGCCTCGAACGGGCCGAGGAGAACGCACTGCTGCGCAGCGCTTCCGGCGAAGACGCTCCGCCTCCCGACAGCGTCCACCTCGATGCCATCGACGTCGAACGCGGTGGCCAGTTGGTGCTCGAGCAGCTCGAGCTTCGCCTGGCAAGAGCGGAGTGGCTGCTCGTGTGCGGGCCGAGTGGAGCCGGCAAATCGAGCTTGTTGCGCCTGCTCGCCGGGCTCGACGGACCCGCGCAAGGCACGATGACCCGCCTCGGCAACCACGTGTCACCCGACGCGGCGCTGCCGGCCCGGCTCCACGGACGCGTGGCGCTTCTCGGCCAGAACCCGGAACACCACTTCATCGCAAGCACCGTCGCGGAGGACATTGCCTGGGGCCTGCTTCGTCGCGGCGTCGAGGCAGCCGAGGCGCGACGTCAATCCCGCGAGATGGCGACGGCCCTGCGCATAGACCATCTGCTGGAGCGTTCGTGTCATCAGCTCAGCTTCGGCGAGCAGCGCCGGGTTGCGCTCGCCGGTCTCCTGGTGCTCGAGCCCGCGCTGCTGCTCCTCGACGAGCCCACGGCCGGGCTCGATCCGGTCGCGGCCCTCGAGCTGCGCGCGCTCGTCGTGGAGGCGGTTCGCCGGACGCGCGCTACGTGCGTCTGGGCGACCCACTGCCTTGGCTCGGTGCCGTCCCCGGCAACGCGCGTCGTCCTGCTGCGAGACCGCCGGGTGCTCTTCGATGGCTCCACGGCGGAAGGGTTGTCGCAACCGTGGCTCGTCCGGGCCGGTCTCGCCGTCCGGAGGGAGAACAGAGCGTATGTTGATCAGCACGTCACCACGCCGCCCGAACCTCGAACGGGCCCGACGTATCAAGAAAACACTGCGCGAAGCGCTGGGCCTTTCCGATGACATGACGATCACGGTCACCGAGCTGGCTTGTCTCGAAGAAGGCTGCCCCCCCGTCGAAACTGCGATTGGCGTGCTTCGGCCCGATGCGCCACAGCTTCAGTGCAAGCTGCACAAGCCCATGGACGCCGTCGACGCAGAGGACCTGGTCCAGGTCTGCACGGCGTGGGGATTCGACGTAGAGATTCCGGTGCTCGCACCGCTGCCCCAGGAGGACTAGATGAACACGCCCCGGAACATACCTGTCACGATCCTCACCGGCTTCCTCGGCTCCGGCAAGACGACCCTGCTGAACCGGATCCTGCAGGAGGAGCACGGCAAGCGCATCGCCGTGATCGAGAACGAATTCGGGGAGGTCGGCATCGACCAGGCGCTCGTCATCGACGCTGACGAGGAGATCTTCGAGATGTCGAACGGCTGCATCTGCTGCACGGTGCGCGGAGACCTGATCCGCGTGCTCGGCAACCTCATGAAGCGCCGGGACAAGTTCGACTACGTGTTGGTGG
>CAZAFV010000134.1:2633-3215 GCA_964484385.1 uncultured Acidimicrobiales bacterium | reverse complement strand
CCTCGAGCTCTACAACCTCGATCCCGATTCGCTCCCAGCAGCCGCTTAGGCGGCGCGGTTCGCGGCTACGCCGCGCAGTGCTTGTTGCTCGCCGCTTAGGCGGCCTGGGCTTGTTGCTCGCCGCTTAGGCGGCGACGAGAGGTTCCAGGTGGGCGCGGATGGATTTGGCTACGCGCTCGCCGTTCTCCATGGGGCCGAAATGGCTCAGCTCGGCGAAAGCCTCGAGCCGGCCGTTGCCGAGCGACTCGGCGATGGGCTGCGCGACCTGGGGCGGGATGGTGTTCCACATGGCGGGGGAGTCGCCGCGGGCGACAACCGTGGGGCACATCACCGCGTTGAAGGCGCTGTAGTCGACCGGCTCGCCCGACTCGTAGATGCGCGCCTCGGTATCGCCCGAGCACGACAGCCGCACAGCGTCGTCGCCTGATGGGTAGGTGCCGATCTCGACATAGGCCCGCACTGCGTCGGGCTCGCAGCCAGAAAACGGCGGCTTGGAGACGAAGCGGTCGTACGCCTCGTCGATCGTGGCGAAGCGGATCCGTCGACGCCGCGACGCCACCACGAGCTCGTGGTCGGAATCGG
>CAZAFV010000134.1:0-2623 GCA_964484385.1 uncultured Acidimicrobiales bacterium | reverse complement strand
GCCGTCGGGCACCAGCACCGGCTCGTACAGGTACAAGCCTCGGTAGCTGCCCGGATGCTGCAGCTCGGCGAGCAGCAGGCTGGCGGCCCCCAGCGAGTGGCCGGCGGCCAGCATGGGCTCGCCGCCAAGGGCGTTCACTGCGGTCAGTACCTCTTCCACGAAGCGCGCCCGCTCCACCGACATGTCGTCGTGCTGCGGACGCGAGGCACCGTGCCCCCGGAAGTCCAGTCCCCAGCAGCGGAACGTGTCCTGCAGGTGCGGCACCACGGTGGCCCACATGCCGGCGTTGAGGCCGTTGCCATGCGTCAGGAGCAGGGGCGTTCCGTGCCCGCCGAGATCATGGAGCACTGCGTGTTCACCGTCAGAGGTGGTCAAGCGCATCATCGCCGCCGCACGATAGTGCAGACTCTCGCCATGGCGAATTTCACACGTGGCTCCGTGGACATCCATTACGACGACTACGGCTCGGGCTTTCCCCTGCTGCTGATCGCTCCGGGCGGCATGCGCTCGGCGGCGTCGTTCTGGGAGCAGACCCCCTGGAACCCGATCACTCAGCTGTCCGACCGGTACCGGGTGATAGCGATGGACCAGCGCAATGCGGGCCGTTCGACAGCGCCGGTCTCGGCCGACGACGGTTGGGCCACCTACACGGCCGACCAGCTTGCGCTCATGGATCATCTCGGCTGCGAGCAGTTTCACCTGGCGGGCATGTGCATCGGCGGCCCCTACATCATGGGGCTGATCCAGGCGGCGCCCGAGCGGGTCGCGAGCGCCACGCTGTTCCAGACCATCGGGCTCGACGAAAACCGTCACGCCTTCTACGACATGTTCGACGACTGGGCACAGGTGATCCGCGATGACCATCCTGAGGCCGACGACGCGGCCTGGGATCAGTTCCGCTCGAACATGTACGACGGTGACAATTTCCTGTTCAACGTGGACCGCGATTTTGTTGCAACCGTCCAGACGCCGCTGCTGGTGCTGCTCGGCAGCGACCTGTATCACCCCGAATCGTCGTCGCGGATCGTCCATGAGGCTGCACCCAACTCCACGTTGATCGAGGACTGGATGGACGGCAGCGGGCGGACCGAGGCGATGGACCAATTCGCCGCATTCCTCGCCGCACACACCCCCTGAGCCGGGCCCCGCGGGAAGGCAGCCAGAAGATCGTCGAGCTCGTTGTCGATGAGGGCCTACAGAGGGATCTTGCCCGCAGTGAAACTGAGGAAACTGAGGAAGACGAGCAGGGCCACAATGATGAGCGCCCACGTCACCAAGCGTGATTGCTTCTTGCGATGCACGGGGGCACGGCCGCCGTATCCAACGACCGGCCGCTCAGATGCGGGATCCCCGTGCAGCTTGATCTGTTGACCCTCACGCAGTTCCTGGGCGATGGCCTTCTCCATATGACCCCTGAAGTACGAAGCGCCTCTGTTTACGTGCATCGCTTCACGCGCCATTCCGGTGGTGGCTCGCGGCACAGGCGGCGGCCGATGCGGCATCCGAAACAGCAGGTGAAAGAAGTTGCTTATCTCCCTCGCTGCCGCGCGAAGCAACTCCAGAAGCTTCCTCATGTTCTTGAGACTAGTGCTCATGTGCTGATGCTGTCGAGATCTCAGGCGACGTGTCCGCTGGCTGATTCGCTGCGAGGAGGCCCACGTGCAGGTCTGGGACTGGCATTTCAGCAAGTTGCGGACGTGAAGATCCCCGGAGCAGTACTTTGCGCGCATGACTTCCGCAGGCAGTTCAAACAATTCCACGGGTGCCGGACAGCGGCTGGACGGCAAGGTGGCAGTGGTCACCGGGGCAAGCCGGGGCATCGGCGAAGCCAGCGCGCGAGCGCTGGACGGCGCGGGTGCCCGGGTGGTGCTGACCGGTCGCACCACGGCAGATCTGGAACGCGTCGCGGATGAGCTGCTGCACGATCCGGTGGTTCTGACTGCCGATCTCGCTCCAGCCGGAGCGGGCACCGACTTGGCTCGGCGAATTCTCAACGAGGTCGACGGCGTCGACGTGCTGGTCAACAACGCGGGCATTCCGATGCGGCGCACACCGGCTCAGCTCACCGAGGCCGACTTTGACCTGGTCTTCTCGATCAACGTGCGCTCGTTGGCGATGCTGAGCATCGGGCTCGCACCGTCGATGATCGCCCGCGGCGGCGGCTCGGTGATCAACATCAGCTCTGTGGCCAGTGTGCACGGACCGCTCGGCCGCGTCGCCTATTCCGGTACGAAGGGTGCCGTAGACGCCATGACTCGAGCACTTGCAGCGGACTGGGGCCCCGACGGCATCCGGGTGAACTCGATCGCGCCCGGTCTGATAGCGACCGCCATCTGGGAGGAAGCACGCAACAACGTGCCAGGCCTCATCGACGATCTCGCCGGGCAGATTGCGCTCAAGCGCTGGGGCTTCGGCGATGACATCGCTGACGTGGTGCTGTTCTTCGCATCGGATGCCTCCCGCTATGTCACTGGCGAGACGCTGGTGGTGGACGGCGGGTTGGCCCGTGTCACGGCCACGAACGCTCCGCCGGCCCTCCCAGAACTCGAGGACTGAGCAGCGCCCTAGCGCGCGAAGGGCGCCGGACCGCAGTCCGGCGCCCTTCGCGCGCAAGGGCGCTGCT
>CAZAFV010000133.1:0-3258 GCA_964484385.1 uncultured Acidimicrobiales bacterium | reverse complement strand
CATTTTGGTGTCGGGGGGCGATAAAATTTATCCCGCCGATGTCTATATTGTGCTCATGGCTCACCGGGGGGTGGCCGATGTGGCCGTCATTGGGATTCCCAATGAGCAATGGGGTGAATCACCCCTTGCGCTCGTCGTGCCCGCGGAGGGCGAGGATCCGACCCTCGACGACATCGTCGAGTTCTGCTCTGAACGGCTGGCGCGATTCAAGCTTCCCAAGGCTCTCGAGCGGATGGAGGTGATCCCGCGCAACGCAGCGGGAAAGATCCGCAAGGTGGAGTTGCGCAAGCCGTACTGGGAGGGCCACGAGCGGGCGGTGAACTGACGCTGCTGGGCGGGCCTCAGCCGACGAGCGCGAGCACGGCGCTTGGGCCGATCCGCAGTTTCACGTTCTCACCGGCTGCCGGTCCGTGGGGTGTGATGGCGTCAAGGGAGGTTCTCACCCCGCCCGCATCGACATCGAGTCGCAGCTCGTAGCGATCACCTCGATATCGCCGCCGGATGACGGTGGCGAGCAACTCGACAGCTCGACCCTCGCCAGCGCCGTCGTCAGCGCTTGACCCGCTCGCTTCGGCTACGCCGACCTCGATGCGGTCGGCGCGCAGCACGAAGCTGTCTGGGCGGCCAGCGGCACTGGCCAGCGCCGGCGGGACTTCGGAGCCGAACACGTTCGTGTGCCCGAGGAATCGGGCTACTTGGGCGGTGCGGGGATCGGTCCACACCTCTTCGGGCGTGCCGATCCGCAACAGGCGACCAGATGCCATCACCGCAATTCGGTCGGCCAAGGCAAACGCCTCGTGATGGTCGTGGGTGACGTGAACCGCGGTAACGCCGACTTGGTCGAGCACTGGGCGCAGCTCGTCAATCAGCCGCTCGCGCAGAAGCCGGTCGAGCGAACCGAACGGCTCGTCGAGCAGCAGCACCCTCGGCTCAGGTGCGAGGGCCCGTGCCAGCGAGACTCGCTGGGCCTCGCCGCCTGACAGCGTGGCCACATCACGGCCCTCGAAGCCCGCCAAGCCCACCAGCTCAAGCACTTCAGCCACTCGCCGGCGCCGTTCCGCGAAGGGCACTCTCGCCATGCGCAGCCCGAACGCCACGTTGCCCTCGACATCGAAGTGCGGGAACAGCACCTCGTCCTGGAACATCAGGCCGATGCCGCGCTGGTCGGGGCGCTGGCCGGTCAGGTCCTTGCCGTCGAGCTCGATCCGGCCCGCATCCAGCGGCTGCAGTCCCGCGGCAGCGCGCAGCAGCGTGGTCTTGCCGCAGCCCGACGGCCCTAGCAGCACCACCATCTCGCCGTCGCCGACCGCAAGGTCCACCCCGTCGAGCGCCCTCGTGGTGTCGAAGTGGACGTGGGCACCCGTGATCCGCAGCGTCCCACCGCCTCGCCCGTCTGCCATGGGCACGACGCTACGCACTCGCTGCAGGCTGTCCGGACCGGTTTGCGAGCGGGAACACGATCGAGGCCGCTGCGACGGCCCTCGCCAGCGAACGAGCCGCCGACACCGGCTTCTGCTGTGAGTCTGTGCGGCGGCTCTATGGCAGCACTCGAAACGCTCGACGCCGCTCGGGTCCGTACCTGTAGATCCGGTAGTGATCGTCAAACGAGAGCGCCTCGGTGATACCGAGTCGCTCCATGAGTGCCCAACTCGTCCGGTCCGTCAACGAGAACGCCTGATCGGGATACTGCGGCGAGATCGCATTCGCAACTGCAAGGTCGCTCTCGTTGGTGCACTCGATTCGCGCACGAGCAGTCTGAATGGCACTCACCACTTGGTTCGCGGCAGCGTGATGAATTCGTGCGTTCGCAAGATTCCACAACTCGACGAGCACATGATCGCTGGTGACAAGCGAATCTTCATGCTCGGCCAAGAGCGAACGAGCCACGTCCCTGTCGACATCGCTCTCGTTCGCAGCCGCATACCAGATGCTGGTGTCGACGAACGTCGCCACTTGGGCTCACAAGCCCTTGTCGGCATAGATCTTGTCGATTGCCTCGCCGATCATCTGATGCTTGTTCTTGCGGATGTTCGAACCGCCGTCGTCAAACAGCCCGAACAGCGCCGTAATGCTCTGCGCGGAAGCATCCTCTTCGAGATCTCGGTCGACGAGCCGTCGGATGTACTCCGACAGGGAGATGCCTTGTTGGGCTGCCTTGCGCTTGGCGAGGGCGTGCTGGTTGTCGTTGAGGATGATCATGGTGCGCATATTGTCACCCCAGCATATGTGGCAGAGCAGAATTTATGCCGCCCGACTGTCCAACCGGTCATGCCACCCGCCGACGCCCGCCGAGCAATCCAGCGAACCCGTCGCCGACTGACAACAATGGGGGGTTATGAGCGCGAACGCAGCAACGCTGGGACTCACCGAGGTACCCATCGTCGAATACGGCGATGTCGAAGACGAGATGGTCGCCTACCGGGCCGCGGGCACCGAGCGGGCGATGCAGCTCGGCAACCGCGGGCCGATCCGCTTCACCGACAATGGCGACCTGCATCCCGAGATCGCCGAGGCCTACTCGCGCTGCGGCTTCTACGTCTTCACCGGCGTACTCGGCGCTGACGAGCTGGCCGACATCGAGGCCGAAGTCATCGATCTGCTCGACCGCTGCCCCACCGGCCCCGACTCAGACGTCGACCGGCACGGCCGCCCAGCGCTCGACGCCGGCCGCACCGGCAAGGCCATCTCGTTCGTTCGCCCGCTGTCGGATCCCTACGGCGGCACCGATGTGGCCCATGGGCGCCATCCGTTCAAGATGTTCGAGCCCGCAGCTCCCGATGGCGCGCCCGAGTGGGTGGCGCAGGTCATCAGCGGTTCGCTGCAGTACTCCGAGGCCTGCTTGCGGGTGTACGCGCACCCCGGCCTGCTGGGCGTCGCGCAAGCGCTGAACGGCCCCGATTTCACACCGTTCAACGAGGTGGTGTGGATCAAGCATCCGGGCCTCGGCGGCTCGGTGGCATGGCACCAGGACGGCTGGACGCACTGGGACCATCCCGAGCTCGACGAGGGCACGCACGGCTTCAACTTCATGGCCCAGCTCTACGGCTGCGATGCCACCAACGGCCTGTGGGTGGTGCCCGGCTCGCACCGCATGGGAAAGGTGGACATCAAGGCCATGTGCCAGGCGGCGGGCTCAGACCGGCTCCCCGACGCGGTGCCGCTCGTCTGCGATCCCGGCGATGTCGCGATCACCAGCCGCCAGGCCATCCATGGTTCGTTCGCCAACACATCCGATCGGCCGCGGGTCACCATCAACTT
>CAZAFV010000132.1:0-3337 GCA_964484385.1 uncultured Acidimicrobiales bacterium | reverse complement strand
CCCGTCGGCGCCTGCAACTGCGCCGTGGTGTAGCCCGTCGCGCACCCGCCCGACGCCACACCCGACGCCTCGGTATCCCAATAGCCCGCCGGCCCAGCGCTCACGTAGCGACGGCAATCCCCCAGAAGGCCGCCGCGGCCATTGGCACCCGCGGGCGCCCTCACCCGCCCGGTCGAATAGTTGGCCTCCGACGACCTGTTGTCTCCCCAGCCGCCGCCCTCGTCGAAGCCGACGAGGCCGCCGGCCCGCGCTCGGTGGAACCAGGCCAGGTGCCCCTGCGAGGTGCGATACGTGACCCAGGTGCCGGTAGCGACGGTCACGTCACCGGTCGCGTATGTCGCCACGAGCGCGCCCCTGGCCCGCCAGCCCACCAACCCGCCGCACGAGTCCGACTCGCAGGTCACGTCCCCAGTGGCATAGCTCGCGGCGATGCGAGACTCATTCGTCAGTCCCGCCAAACCACCGGCCGTATCCGGCATCGAGACATCGCCGGTGGCATAGCTCCCCTCGACCACGCTGCCGTAGCGCAGATTCGCCACCAAGCCGCCTGCGGTGTGATTGCGGCCGGTCACGTCGAGTTCGGCCCAGCTTCCCGTAACACGGCCGCCCTCGAGCAGGCCCACCAGCGACCCGACATGTTCATAGCCCGACACCGACCCGAAATCGGGCGCGGACAGACCCACGTTGCGGATCGTTCCCCCATACACCCACCCGAACAGCCCCACCCAGAAGCGATTGTCCGCGATGTACAGATTGGCGATCTCGTGGCCGTTGCCGTCGAACACCGCGCTGAACATCTTGTCGCGGCACGGATGATCGCTCGTGTAGATGCAGTCATTGCCGACACGCCGATCCCAGACCAATTCCTCCTGCGACGTGAGGTACAGCCCGCCGATGGGCCGCCAGCCTTTGCCGCCGTTCCAATACGCATCGCCCGCATCGGCCGCGCCGCTGCCGTTGGTGTCCAAGTCCAGATCGGCCATCAGCTCATAGCCGGCGCAGCCCGACGTGGGGCAGCCCATTCCCGTTGCTGCATTCGGGAACGCCGCCGCGTACCGCGATGCCCAGCCGGTGTCGTGGGTGCCGTCGCGGTACACGTCCGCTGTGCCATTGCCGTTGAGATCCCAGCGCACCGCGTTCAGCTGCGCCAGTGTGCAGATCTCGATCAGGCCGTCGTCGTCGACGTCGTAATCGGTCGACGCTGTCGGCGCGGCGCACGGCTGCGGGTCCGTCTGCGCCGCCGCCGGGGACGCGGCGGGCACCAGCGCCAGCAGCCCGGCCGCCAGCAGCACAGCGCACGCCGACGACGCCCAGCGCCTCACCGGCCCGGTCCCGCCGACGGTGCCCGACAAGCGGGGGGTCACAGCTGCATCGGTCACAACACCGTCTCCCTGCCCGACAACCGACGGCCGCCCCAAGGCGCGCCGCCGCGCACACGAACATACACCCGTGCACGCGACGCAGGCCGCTCCGCCCCGCTGCGACACGGCAGCCGCTGCCGGCAACGACCCCGATCTCGCCGAAGCAATCCCTGGTGCCTTCTGCGGACAGACTGCACATCATCTGAACCGGCATCTCTCGCCTCCGCCACGACAACCGTGCTGAATCACGCCGGGTTGGGGCCCAATTGCCTGTGCAATGCCCAGGGCAGGTTAGAGCGACTCAAAACATCCATCGCATTGTCCCCATATCATCCATTGAAACTGTCTCGAAACATCCATCTGGCGCCTCTCACGGCATATGCTGAACTTGTGGACATCGAGATGTCAGATGGCGCGGGGCATCTGTCCGTCGGCTACTTGCCGCGGGTCGTCGACGCCGAAATAGCGCGTCTGCTGCGACTTGTGCCGACCGTCGTCGTCGAAGGGCCTCGCGGATGCGGCAAGACCACCAGCGCCCGGCAGCTGGCGGTCAGCGAGGTGTCCCTCGACGAGGTTCCCAACGCACAGCGCGCGGCGCTGGTGGATCCCAGATCGATTCTCGACGGCGACACGCCCCGGCTGATCGACGAATGGCAGCTCGCCCCCGGCATCTGGAACGCGGTGCGGCGCGCGAGCGATGACCGGCGCGCGGCCGGACAGTTCATCCTGACCGGCTCGGCAAGCCCAGCCGACGACATCACGCGCCACTCCGGCGCCGGGCGGATCGGACGTGTGCGGCTGCGGCCCATGTCGCTGTTCGAGTCGGGACTGTCCGACGGTGCCGTGTCGCTGAAGAAGATCTTCGAGGGTTCGGTCCCTCGTGCCCAGACGCCCGCGCGAACGCTCGGCGAAATAGCCGAATGGACCGTGCGGGGCGGCTTTCCCCAGACGCTGGGCATGCCTGTCGACGATGCGCAGCACTTCTTGGGCCTCTATCTCGAAGAGATCAGCCGGGCCGACCTCGCCCGCGTCGACGGCATCGCTCGCGACCCGGTCCGCGTCAGCCGGCTGCTGCAGTCGCTGGCCCGCAACATCTCGACCCGGGCAGCGCTCCGCACGCTGGCCCGCGACACCAACTTGGACTCCAAGACGGTCACGAGCTACATCTCTGCCCTCGAGCGAGTATTCGTCGTCGAAGACGTCCCTGCATGGTCGCCGCGCATGAGATCGAGGGTTGCGCTGCGTTCCGCACCCGTACGGCAGCTTGCCGACCCTGCTCTGGCCTGCGCAGTGCTCAGGGCAGGCCCCCAACGCCTGCTCGACGATCTCGAGTCCTTCGGCCTGCTCTTCGAATCGCTGGCACTGCGCGACCTGCGCGTCTACGCCGAACCGCTACGCGGCCGGATCGGGCACTACCGGGACGAGACCGGCCTGGAAGCCGACGCCATCATCGAACTCGGCGACGGCGCCTGGGCAGCGTTCGAGGTGAAGCTGGGCGGCGAACAAGCCATCGAGCACGCCGCGGCGTCGCTCACCAAGCTCGCAGAACGCGTCGACCGCACCGTACGAAACCGGCTCGGGGCCCTCGCCGTCATCACCGCCACCGGCGGATACGCCCACCAACGCCCCGACGGCGTGTCCGTCATCCCCATCACCGCCCTCGGCCCATAGCAACGCTTGCTGTATCACTCCCATGCGCGGCAAACGGCGTCGATGCCCGTCATCGCCGTCACGGCCAGCGAGCCGGGCGCTGTCCTGCCGCACCGCTCGCGCTGCTTGTGGTTTTCAGTCGTTGTCGGTGATGGTGCCCACAGCGACACCGTCGGCGATGGGCGCGCCCCGCGCATCGGACAGCACAGCTTCGAACGTCTCGGCGCTCTCGGGTGCGCGGTCGTCCCAGATCCAGATGTAGGCCTGCTTTTCGGTCTGACCGGGGCTGAACGTCAGTTCGTAGGTGCCCGCCATGTAATCGCTGC
>CAZAFV010000131.1:0-3425 GCA_964484385.1 uncultured Acidimicrobiales bacterium | reverse complement strand
ACAACCCGATGCGTGTGGCCGAGCAGGTGGCCACGCTCGACCACATGACCGGTGGGCGGCTGTGCTTCGGCGTGGTGCGCGGCTACCAGCACCGCTGGGTGGACCAGTTCAAGATCCGCCCCGACCTCGCAGCGGTGGGCAAGTGGAACCGCGGCACCGATGAAGACGCCTACAACCGCCGCTTCTTCGAGGAGTTCGTCGACGTGGTGCTCACCGCCTTGAAGAACAACACGTTCTCCTACGAGGGCGAGTTCTGGCGCTTCCCCAACGACAACCTCAACCCGCACACCCACACCGTCTATTCCGACTACGGCGCCGGGGTCGATCCCGACATGACGATCCACGAGGTGGGTATTGCCCCGCGCCCGCTGCAGTCGCCGCATCCGCCCCTGTACGGCGGGTTCACCATGTCGATGGACTCGGCGGTCTTCTGGGCCCGCTACGGCGGCACGCCGATCGTGCTGAGCGACAAGATGGATTTCTGCGAAGCGCTGTGGAAGGCCTATCGCGAAGAGGCCGCGCAGCATGGCGTGGAGAAGCCCCGCGGCCACGAGTGCGGCTGGGGCGGCGTGGCGGTGTGCGCGCCCACCGACGCCGAGGCCTGGGAGCTGTTCGCCGACATGGAGTGGTTCTGGAACCAATGGGCCATCCAGTTCGGCCAGGGCATGCCGCTGCAGCTCGTGGGCAGCCCCGACACGATCAGCCGCCAGATAGAAGAGGCGCAGACTGTGCTCGGCATCGAGGAGGCGTTCTTCCTGGTGCCCCAAGGCATCCACTCCGCCGATCAGATCAACACATCGCTCGAGCTCATCAGCGACAAGGTGATGCCCCGCTTTGCGTGAGCCGCCGGCTGGTTCCGTGCGCCTGTCGGCGCCACGACGACGATCGGCGGTGTCGCCCTGATGCTGGGCGTCGCTGAGCAGACGGTGACGGCCGCCGACGGCACCGAGGCTGTGGTGGTGACGCCCCGCGGGGAGCTCGATCTGGCCGCCATCGCGTCGCTGGACAGTGCGCTGCGCTCGGCGCTGGCGACAGCGGGCCCGCAGCCGCGGCTGGTGATCGACCTATCCGACGTGAGCGTGCTGCACCCTGTCGTGCTCGGTGTGCTGCTCGAGGCTCGGCGCCGCTGCCACAACGCCGAGGGCGCGACGGCGCTCGTGGTCGCATCACCCGAGGTGGCCGCAACGCTGGCCGAGACAGGTGTCGCGCCGCTGTTCGAGACGGGGGCTGAACTGCAAGGGGCCCTTGCGCGCATCTCCGGAGCAGCGCACCCGAACCACTAGGTGCAGGTGCCTGCGGAGCCGCGCGGATAGGTTCGCCCCTCCGTTGTGGCACCAGTTGTTTCCCGCTCTTGTTCGCTTCGCTCACGGGCCGCTCGGGCCACAGCTTCGCCTACCGGCTCAGCTTCTGAGCGGGCGCACCGGCCCGCGCGGTTGATGCGTCCCCGTCCGCTGCGAACCACTGGCTCCGCGGCAAGGCACCTCTCGTAGCTGCACCTATCCTGTGCGGCCATATGGCGGGTCCGGAGTACCTGTTCCAGCGCGAGACATTCGCAGGCGGCGACAGGTGGCTGGCCCGGTTCGTGGCCCAGCCGATCCTCAGGTTCGTCCATCGCGAGGTCGCCAGCGGCGTGCTGTTGCTGGTGGCCGCGACCACGGCGCTCATCTGGGCCAATTCGCCGTGGAGCCAGAGCTACTTCGACTTCTGGCACACCGAGATCGACCTGACCGTCGGCGGCTACCACGTCCACCCGCTGAGCTTGGAAGCATTCGTCAACGACGGGCTCATGGCGATGTTCTTCTTCGTGGTGGGACTCGAGATCAAGCGCGAGCTGGTGACGGGGTACCTCTCGACCGTTCGTGCCGCGACGCTGCCGGCGATTGCCGCTATCGGCGGCATGGTCGTGCCCGCGCTGTTCTACGTGGTGTTCAACCCGACAGGCGAAGCCGCCTCGGGCTGGGGCATTCCGATGGCCACCGACATAGCTTTCGCAGTGGGCGTGGTGGCGCTGCTGGGGTCGCGGGTGCCCCCGATCCTCAAGCTGTTCCTGCTGACGCTGGCCATCGTGGACGACATCGGGGCCATCGCGGTGATCGCGATCTTCTACGCCGGCGATCTGGACCTCAGATGGCTGGCGGTGGCCGTCGTGCTGACCGTGTTGGTGCGGATGCTCGCGCTGATGAAGGTGTGGGCGCTCGAGGTGTATTGGGTGATCGGCCTCGTGATCTGGTACGCCACGCTGGAGTCGGGAGTGCACGCCACCATCGCCGGCGTGGTGCTCGGCTTGCTGACACCCGCCAAGCCGCTGCTGGACCGTGCGAAGGCCCAGGACATGGTGGATCATCTTCCCGACGATCCCAGTGTCGAGCAGGTTCACCAGGCGTCGTTCCTGGTGCAGGAATCGGTGCCGGTGACCGAACGGCTCGAATCGCTGCTGCACCCGTTCACGGCGTTCCTGATCGTGCCGATCTTCGCGCTCGCCAATGCCGGCGTGCCGCTGTCGGTGGACACAGTGACCGAAGCCGCCGGCTCGCCGGTCACCTGGGGCGTCATCCTGGGACTGGTAGTCGGCAAGCCGCTCGGCATCGCAGTGTTCACCTGGGTGGCGACACTGTTCGGTTTCAGCCTGCCCGAAGGGATGAACTGGCCGCAGTTCGTGGGCATGGGCTTCGCCGCGGGCATCGGCTTCACCGTGTCGATCTTCATCACTGGGCTGGCCTTCGACAACGGCGGCATCACCGACCTGGCCAAGATCGGCATTCTCGTCGCCTCGGGTGCTGCGGGCGGGGCTGCGCTGGCGCTGCTGTGGTTCTCCGGCAAGCGCGGTGCTCACACCGAAGTGCCGCCCACCGAGCACCACTCCCACGACGGGACTTCTGCATCCTGACCTTCGGTCCGGCATACTCCCCCGGAGCCATCCCGACGTGACCCGGTCCTGACTCGACCTGATCCTGATCTGACCCGACTTGACCTGATTTCGATGTGCCCCTGGAGGCCCATGTGACTGCTGTTCCGTATCTGGCCCTGATCGCTTCCGTGCTGGCGCTGCTGCTGGCGTACTACTTCGCCAAGGTGGTGCTGCGGGCCGACCAGGGCACCGAGCTGATGCGCGAGATCGGCGAAGCCATCCGTGAGGGCGCCATGGCGTTCCTGCGCCGGGAGTACCGGTGGGTGTCGGTCTTCGTGGCGGCCATGTTCGTGCTGCTGCTGATCGTGCCCATCGACGGTCGCCCCGCAGCCAGCTTCGCCTACCTCATGGGCGCGGTGCTGTCGTCGGTGGCGGGCTTCATCGGCATGCGCATCGCCACCGCGGCCAACACCCGCACAGCCAACGCTGCCCGCCAAGGCGCTGCGAAGGCGCTGCCGCTGGCGTTCAAGGGTGGGGCCGTCATGGGCTTCAGCGTGGCCGGCTTGGCGCTGCTGGG
>CAZAFV010000130.1:0-3537 GCA_964484385.1 uncultured Acidimicrobiales bacterium | reverse complement strand
CTGCCGCGTGTGCGGCCGACCGCGGTCGGTATACCGCAAGTTCGGGCTGTGCCGAGTGTGCCTGCGAGAGATGGTCCATGCCGGCGAGGTGCCCGGCGTGACGAAGGCCAGCTGGTGAGGGAGGTGCGCACATGTCGATGACCGATCCCATTGCGGACATGCTCACCCGCATCCGCAACGCCAACATGGTGTTCAAAGACGAGGTGGCCATGCCGTCCTCCAAGCAGAAGGAGCGCCTGGCGGCGATCCTCAAGCGCGAGGGCTACGTGAGCGACTACCAGGTGAGCGACGGCACCGACGGCCCCGCCCCGACGCTCACCATCAACCTGAAGTACACCGGTGACCGCGACCGCACCATCTCGGGGCTGCAGCGCATCTCCAAGCCCGGGCTGCGGGTGTACACCAAGTCTGACAAGGTTCCCCGCGTGCTCGGCGGCCTCGGCATTGCCGTGCTGTCGACGAGCCGGGGGCTGATGACCGACCGGGAAGCTCGCCGTAACCGCATGGGCGGCGAGATCCTCTGTTACGTCTGGTAGGAGGCGGCGATGTCACGCGTGGGCAAAACGCCCATCTCGATTCCCGACGGGGTGACGGTGACGGCCGAACCAGCCCCTGATGTCGCCGGTTCCGTGGCTGGCGACCTGGTGACCGTCAGCGGTCCTGGAGGCGAGCTCCAGCGCGAGCTGGCCGCGGGCATCCGTGCGCGCGTCGACGACGGGGAAGGCGGCAGCCAGGTCGTCGTGGAGCGCGCCGATGACAGCCGCGCGCAGCGGTCGCTGCACGGCCTGAGCCGGGCGCTGGTCGCCAACATGGTGCAGGGTGTGTCGCAGGGCTTCTCCAAGGAACTGCAGATTGTCGGCGTGGGATACCGCGCAGCAGCCCGCGGATCATCGGCGCTCGAGCTGTCGCTGGGATTCAGTCACACCGTGCCGGTGGCGGCACCCGACGGCATCAGCTTCGAGGTGCCGAGCCAGACATCCATCATCGTGAAGGGCATCGACAAGCAGCTCGTCGGGCAGGTCGCGGCCAACATCCGTGCGCTGCGCAAGCCCGAGCCCTACAAGGGCAAGGGCATCCGTTACGTCGACGAGCGAGTGCTGCGCAAAGCCGGAAAGGCGGCGAAGTGAGTGCGCCCACCAGGGCGGCCCGGCGTGATCGGCGCCGCCGTCGCGTCCGCAAGAAGATCACCGGCACCGCAGCGCGCCCGCGCCTGGCGGTGCACCGGTCCAACCGGCATATCAGCGCCCAGCTCATCGACGACGAAACGGGCCGCACAGTGACTGCTGCGTCGTCGCGCGAGGCCGGCGTGACCGGTGGCGGCAACATCGCGGCCGCTGGCGAGATCGGTCGGCTCATCGCCGAGCGAGCTCGGGAGGCTGGCACCACCACGGTCACCTTCGACCGGGGCGGGAACCGCTACCACGGCCGCGTCGCGGCCCTTGCAGATGCTGCCCGTGCGGGCGGCCTGGAGTTCTGAGGGAGGACTCGTGACAGACGCACCAACCTCACAGGCCGGCCCTTCTCAACCGCGCAGCGGCCCCGAAGAGCGCAGCGGCAATGAACGCGGCGGCAACGAGCGCGGCGGCAACGAGCGTGAGCGGGGCGGCCGTCGCCCGCGCGACCGCCAATTCGACAACCCGCGCAACAGCGGTGACGACGGTCTGCGTGAATCGCGGGTCATCGACATCAACCGTGTGGCCAAGGTGGTCAAGGGCGGCCGCCGCTTCTCGTTCTCCGCACTCGTAGTGATCGGCGACGGCGCGGGCCGGGTCGGCCTGGGTTACGGCAAGGCCAAGGAAGTGCCGTTGGCGATCCAGAAGGGCACCGAAGAGGCCCGCAAGAGCCTGTTCGAGGTGCCCCTGGCCGGCTCCACCATCGTCCACCCCGTGCTGGGAGTGATGGGTGCTGGCAAGGTGCTGCTGCAGCCGGCGGCCCCCGGTACCGGCGTCATTGCCGGCGGCGCCGCCAGGGCAATCCTCGAGGAGGCAGGCATCAGCGATGTGCTGGCCAAGTCGCTCGGCTCCTCCAATCACATCAACGTGGCCCGAGCCACGATCGCGGGCTTGGCGGCCCTCAAGCGTCCTGACGAGGTGGCCAAGCTGCGCGGGCTGTCGCCCGAAGAGTGCATCCCCGCAGGTCTGCTCGAGGCATACCGCGAGACAGAGCGCACGCGCAAGCTGAGCAATGCCTCCGCAGGGGCCACATCATGAGCGCGCCGAGTTCGAATCAGCATGGCACCAGCCAGATCGTGGTGACCCAGGTGCGATCGGGCATCGGGGCCAAGCCCAAGGCACGCGGCGCGCTGCGGGCGCTCGGGCTGGGCAAGATCGGCCGCAGCCATACCCTGCCGGATCGACCCGAGATCCGCGGCATGCTGCGCAAGGTGAGTCATCTGATCACTGCTGAATTTGTTACAGCTCAGGAGGTCAGCGATGCTGAGACTGCATGATCTGGCCCCGCCGCCGGGATCGAAGCGCAAGCGCAGGCGGGTAGCGCGCGGCACCAGCGGCAAAGGCGGCAAGACCGCAGGCCGCGGCACCAAGGGCACTCGTGCCCGCGGCACCGTTCCCGTCTGGTACGAGGGCGGCCAGCTGCCGCTGCAGGTCCGCATTCCCAAGCGCAAGGGCTTCAAGAACCCGTTTCGCGTTGAGTACCAGCCGGTCAATCTCGACACCCTCGAAGACTGCGGTCTCGACGAAATCACGCCCGCCGAACTTCTGGCGCGCGGCTTGGTGTCCAAGGGCGCCATGGTCAAGATTCTCGGGCGTGGCGAGATCACCCGATCCGTCGCGGTGAAAGCCCACGCCGTGTCCGGCTCGGCCCGCGCAGCCATCGAGAGTGCCGGTGGGAGCATCGAGATCCTGCCGCCCATGTTCGGCGGTCCCCGGCCACCCGCCCGGGGCAACCAGCACACCAATCGCTAGGGGCTCGTCGTGCTCGGCCACATGCGCAACATCTTCCGGATCGCAGATCTGCGCCGGAAGATCATGTTCACGCTGTTCATCATTGCGGCGTACCGGCTGGGCTCCCAGGTACCGGTGCCGGGCATCGACTTCGACGCGATCGTCTCACTGCGCGAGCAGGCGTCCTCCACCGGCGGCGTGCTGGCGCTGCTGAATCTGTTCTCGGGCGGCGCGCTCACCAACTTCGCGATCTTCGCCTTGGGGATCATGCCGTACATCACGGCATCGATCATCATCCAGATCCTCACCGTCGCGATCCCGCGCTTCGAGCAGCTCCAGCAGCAGGGTGCGGTAGGGCAGCGGAAGCTGACGCAGTACACCCGCTACCTGACGCTGGGCATCGCCTTCGTGCAGGCCACGGGCATCACGTTCATCTTCGGGCGGGGCCAGGGCACCGCCTTGGGCAACACCGCCGGTGTCATCGTCATCCCCGACTTCACCTTCAACCGGGTGGCGCTGGTCATCCTGTCGCTGACCGCGGGCACGGCGCTGCTGATGTGGATGGGCGAGCTGATCAGCCAGCGCGGCGTGGGCAACGGCATGTCGCTGCTGATCTTCGCTTCGGTGGTGTCGA
>CAZAFV010000129.1:0-3581 GCA_964484385.1 uncultured Acidimicrobiales bacterium | reverse complement strand
AAGAAGGGGTCTCCTGATGAGCCGCACCCATGTGAACTGCGAGGTCAACGGCGACGCCGTTGACTTTCTGACCGAAGACGGCGAATCGCTGCTCAATGCCCTGCGCGACGAGCTGGGCTTGATCGGGGCCAAGGAAGGCTGCGGCACTGGTGACTGCGGCGCCTGCTCGGTCATCATGGACGGGCGGCTGCAGTGCGCCTGCCTGATCTTCGCTCCGGAGGCCGATGGCGCCTCCATCACCACCTGCGAAGGTCTCGCCAGCGCAGATGAACTGCACCCGCTGCAGCAGTGCTTCCTCGAAGGAGCTGCGCTGCAGTGCGGCATCTGCACGCCCGGGTTCCTCATCGCCGCCAAGGCACTGCTCGACGAGAACCCCGATCCCACCGAGACCGAAGTGCGCTACGCGCTCGCCGGCAACCTGTGCCGCTGCACCGGCTACGACAAGATCGTGCGCTCGGTGCTCGAGGCCGCCGTCCAGATCCGTACCCCAGCCTGATTGACATCGGCTGGTTGAGACTCGCCCGACACCGCAGAAGGACACCTGAACATGAGCACCACTGAAGCTCCCGCAAGCACCGGCACCAATGGCAACGGCGCCAGCGGCTACCGCTGGGTCGGCACCCGCCCCGTCCGCCACGACGGACTCGACAAGGTCGCCGGCAAGGCCCGCTACGCGGCCGACCTGAACCTGCCGGGGATGCTGTACGGGCACATCCTGCGCTCGCCGCATCCCCACGCACGGATCGTTTCGATCGACACCTCAGCCGCCGAGGCAATGCCCGGCGTGAAAGCGGTGGTCACCGGGGCCGACTTCCCCGAAGCACCGCCCAAGGGCGCGACGCGCAACCTGATGTGCACGGTCATCGCCCGCGACACGGTGCTGTACAGCGGCCATGCCGTGGCTGCGGTGGCAGCGTCCACCCGGCGCGAGGCCAAGGCAGCGGCGGAGGCCATCGAGGTCACTTACGAGCTGCTCCCCCACGTGCTGAACATCTCCGACGCGATGGCCGACGACGCACCGGTGCTGCACGACAACCTGTTCACGCGCGGCGTCGAGCCGCGGCCCACCGAGCCGTCGAACATCGCGGCCCGCACGGTGTACGAGCGCGGCGACGTCGAGCAGGGCTTCGCCGAGGCCGACATCGTGATCGAGCGCGAGTTCTCGACCCAGGCGGTGCACCAGGGCTACATCGAGCCGCACGCCTGCGTGGTCGACTGCGACCAGGAAGGCAAGGCGGTCATCTGGGCTTCGTCGCAGGGCCACTTCATGGTGCGGTCGTCGACGGCCACGGTGCTGGGCTGGGATACCTCGCGCATCAAGGTGATCCCCGCGGAGATCGGCGGCGGATTCGGCGGCAAGACGACGATCTACATCGAGCCGGTGGCGGCGCTGCTGTCGACGAAGGCGGGCCGCCCGGTCAAGATCGTGATGAGCCGCGAGGACGTGTTCCGGGCGACCGGCCCCGCACCTGGGGCCATCATCAAGATGAAGGTCGGCGCCCGCGACGATGGCACGATCACCACGGCGAAGGCCTGGCTGGCATACGAGAACGGGGCCTTCCAGGGCATCGCCGCGATGCTCGGCTGCATGTGCGTCGTGTCGGCCTACACCCTCGATCACCTCTATGTGGAGGGCTTCGACGTGGTGCTCAACCGGCCGGTGAACGTGGCCTACCGGGCACCGTCCGCGCCAGCAGCGGCGTTCGCGATGGATTCAGTGGTCGACGAGATCGCGGCGCGTGTCGGCATGGACCCGATCGACCTGCGCATCCAGAACTGCCCCTCCCAAGGCGATCCGACGCCGTACGGGCCCAAGTGGCCGATGATCGGCCTGCGCGAGTGCCTCGAAGCAATCCGCGACAGCGACCACTACCAGTCGGAGCTGCCTGAAGGGCAGGGCCGCGGCGTGGCCAGCGGGTTCTGGTTCAACATCGGCGAGGCGTCGAGTGCGACGGTGAACCTGAACGAGAACGGCACCGCCACGGTGATCACCGGCAGCCCCGACATCGGCGGCAGCCGGGCGTCGATGGCGTTGATGGCCGCCGAGGAACTGGGCCTCGATGTGCACCTGATCCAACCGGTCGTGGGCGACACCGAGGTTGTCGGCTTCACCGACGTGACCGAGGGCAGCCGCGCCACGTTCGCGACGGGCATGGCCGTCGTGGAGGCCTGCCGCGATCTCAAGGAGCAGCTGCGCAAGCGTGCGGCCAAGACCTGGGATTGCGATGTGGAAGAGGTCGAGTGGGTGGACGGCTCGGCCGTGCACGGACCTGGCGAGCAGGATCCGCTGACGCTGGCCGCCATCACCGGCAATGCCAAGCGCACTGGCGGCCCGCTGGGCGCCACTGCGTCGTTGAATGCCCGGGGCGCCGGCCCGGCCTTCTCGGTCCAGGTCGCCGACGTGTCGGTCGATCAGGAAACCGGGCGGGTCACCGTGGAGCGCTACACCACCGCGCAGGACGCCGGCACGGCGATTCACCCGAGCTACGTGGAAGGCCAGATGCAGGGCGGCGTGGTGCAGGGCATCGGCTGGGCGCTGAATGAGGAGTACATCTACTCCGACGACGGCAACCTCGAGAATCCGGGATTCCTCGACTACCGCATCCCGGTGGCATCGGACCTGCCGATGATCGAAACCTGCATCGTGGAGGTTCCGAACCCGTCGCATCCCTATGGCGTGCGCGGCGTCGGCGAGGTGGGCATCGTGCCGCCGCTGCCGGTGATGGCCAACGCCGTTGCCGATGCCACGGGTGTGCGCATCAGCGACCTGCCGCTCTCGCCGCCGCGAGTGCTCGAAGCACTGACGGCCGCCGAGAGCTGATCGCAGCCCGAGCTCGCTGAGCCGATTCTCGGGGCGACTCGATGGCGGTCGTTCACTTCTCGACCGACCAGCGCCAGCACACCGACGGCACATCCGAGGTCACCATCGACGCGGCGAACGTGCGCGACCTGGTGCGCCAGCTCGCAGAGCGCTACCCGTCGCTCAACGCGCACCTCGTCGAGACATCGTCCACCGCAGTCGCGATCGACGGCGAGATCATCCCCGACCCCTGGCTCGAAGCCCTCACCCCAACCTCAGAGGTGCACTTAGTCCGCCCGCTCGCGGGCGGATAAGACCAGCACAGCGCCCGCTCGCGGGCGGATAGAGCAAACACAGCGCCCGCTCGCGGGCGGGTAGCGCGCTAAGGCTGGACTTTGAGTTCGATTTCGACGCCGGCAGGCAGGTCGAGACGCTGGAGCGAGTCGACCGTCTTGTCGGTGGGATCGATCACATCGATCAGGCGCTTGTGGATCCGCATCTCGAAGTGCTCGCGCGAGTCCTTGTCCTTATGGGGAGACCGCACGACCGTGTAGCGATGCTTCTCGGTGGGCAGCGGCACCGGGCCCCGCACCTTGGCGTTGGTGCGCAGCACCGTCTCGGTGATCTTCTGCGCCGACTGGTCCACGATCTCGTGGTCGTAGGCCTTGAGCCGCATCCGGATCCGAGGTGCTGCCATCTGAGTGCCTGACTGTTCGCCGGAAACCCGGGTTACTGGACGATCTTGGTGACCCGGCCGGCGCCCACAGTGCGCCCGCCCTCA
>CAZAFV010000128.1:0-3840 GCA_964484385.1 uncultured Acidimicrobiales bacterium | reverse complement strand
GACCCACCACTTCGGCCTGCTTGGGCAGGGGAGGCGGCACAGCGCTCGGCGCCATGCTGGCCGACCCCGATCGGCGGGGGGTGTGGGCCACCGGCGACGGCTCGTACGTTTTCTCCAACCCGCTGGCCGTGCATCATGCCGCGGCGTCGCTGGGCTTGGGGCTGCTGACGGTGGTTGCCGACAACCGGGTGTGGAACGCAGTGCGCCGCTCGACACTGGCGGTGTACCCCGAGGGTGCCGCCGCCCGCTCGGCGACGATGCCGCTCAGCACCCTCGACCCCGCACCCGACTACCCCAAGTTCATTGAGGCCTACGGCGGTCACGGCGAACACGTCGACGATCCCGCCGAGCTGCGCCCAGCACTCGAACGAGCCGTCGACATCTGCCGCTCAGGCCGTCAAGCTCTCGTCTCCGTTCAGGTCTCCTACCCCGACGCCGCCATCCACTGACGTCGACGATGGTGCGGTGGGCGCTAGCGGACGTCGACGAAGCCGACGCCGGATGCCCTCAGTACTTGCCGCCGAGCTTGCGGTGATCCCAGGACAGGGTCTTGGTGGCGTGCACCTTCACTGCGACCCGTTTGGGCGCTGAGGCTCGGGCGTCTTCCAAGTTGAGCCGGTAGCGGTCGCTCATCGACTCCGCCAAGGCCAGCACGGATTCGATGTCGTCGACGATCTCGCCGGTGCCTTGGATCGACACACCCCTCAGCTCCGCATAGTTGGCGCCCGAGTCGACGAGCATCGAGATGGTGCTGTCGCGCTCGAGGTTCTTCGTCTTCTGTGCCTTGTTGTATGTCCAGAAGGCGGGGACGCCATCGAGGAAGCCGTAGTTCATGGCCACGAGGTGGATGGTCCCGCCTGGACCGATGGTTCCGATGGTGCAGAGATGCGGCTCGTTGAGGTACTCCCGCGTCTCCGCTTCGGTCATCTCGATCATGCTGCGACGCGACATTCGGCGACTCTTTCCTTCCGGCTGACGAGGTGGTTCGACGTTCCCGGTGCTAGCGCTCGGCGGGACTCAGGGTACGAATACCGCTGATGGCAAGGTCGGCGACCGCCTCGGCGACCTCGTCGGCGCTGAGCCGCCCGGTCGGCGAGTACCAGACGTGGAGCCCGTGTATCTGCGTGAAGATGAGGATGGACGACAGCTGGGTGTCGAGCGATCGGCGTACAAGGCCTGCGTCTTGTCCCGCTTGGATCAGTTCTCGCAGAAACGCCTCGTACCCGTCGCGCCAACGGATCACCTCGCTGCGCCGGGGCTCCGACAGCGAGCGCAGGTCACGCTCGACAACTGCAACCGGAACGAGGTTGTCCATCGCGGCCTTGGCGTAACCGACGATGAAGTAGCGGAGCCGTTCGAGCTCGTCGCCCTCGTGCTTGCGGCTCAGCTCCAGGTGATCGCCGAGGGAGTCGTACGCCTGTCGGATGACGCCGAAGAGCAGATCCTCTTTGGTGTCGATGTAGTAGTAGAGGCTGCCCTTTTGCATGCCTACTGCGTCTGCGACCTCCTGGTTGCTCGTGGCTGCGTATCCCTTGCGGTAGATGAGCTGGGCAGCAGCGTCGTAGATCTGGCGTTCCCGCCGTCGTGGCGCGCGCTGCGACGCATCGCTCGCGGCTGCGGATTGGCCCTTCGCTGCGGTCGCCATGCCAGTCCTCATCTTCTGGAGCTGCGTAGCCGTCGCATGCGCAGCGGCCCGCCGGAGTCGGTCAGGCTTCGGTGGGCACAGTTGCGGCAAAGGCTGCCCGGACTTCGTCGAGGGCCGCCTTGCCGAGCGCTGTGCGCGGGATCGCCGGCACCACCAGCGCCCGCTTCGGAACCTTGTAGCCCGACAGATGCTCGCGGGCGTGACTGCGGATGCGCTCCTCGTCGAGAGCTGCCCCGTCGGCGAGCTCGACCATCGCACAGACCGCTTCGCCCCACGTCGGGTCGGCCACGCCGACGACGCACACGTCGCCGACGCCCTCGAGGTCGCGGAGGGCATTCTCGACTTCGCGGGCGTAGACGGTCTCGGAACCGCTCTTGATGCGGCCCGACTTGCGATCGACGTAGGTGACGAAGCCGTCCGGGTCCATCACGCCAATGTCACCGGAGTGGAACCAGCCTCCTCTCCAGGCCTCGGCAGAGACTTCAGGGCGCTGCCAATAGCCCGACACGTACGAGTCGCCCCGGAAGAGCATCTCGCCCAGCTCTCCTTGTGCGACGTCGCGGTCGTCTTCGTCGACGAGCCGCAGCTCGGCGCCGGGCTGCACCGTCCCGCAGCTCGCCAGACGGTGCGCCAGCGCCTCGTCGGCCAAGGCCTCGGTGTGCTGTTCGGGCGACAGGGCGAGCCCGATGCCTCCCTCGGTGCCGATGCCCCCGATTTGCGCGAGGCCACAGCCGACGCGTTCAGCGAAGGCGCGCAGAAGTTCCACGGGTATCGGATTCGAGCCGTAGATCACCATTCGCAGGGATGACACCGAGACCTCGGGTCGCTGCACGAGGTAGTCCACGAGCATCTTCATCGCGATCGGCACGGTGAGCAACGAGGTGATCCCGTGCTGCTGGATTGCGTCGACGGTCAGTTCAGGGTCGGGCCGCGACAGGAAAACGACCGGGAGCCCGTAGTACGCGGGATGCATGATTGCGAAGTGGCCGCCGGCGTGGAACACCGGCAGGTTGATGAGATGGCGATCGCTGGGCACCGTTCGACCGACCGCTCCCATCGAGCGCGCCAACGCCAGCATGTTGCGGTTGGAGATCATCGCACCCTTGGGCTCGCCGGTCGTTCCCGACGTGTAGCTCAGGTTGTAGATCGCATCGGGATCAGCCGATCTCTCTGTGCTTGGGGCCGGTGCGGCGATCAGCTCCTCGTAGCTGTCGGGGAGCGATGCCCCCGCCACCCCGATGGCGGGAATGTCGAACTCCGCTGCGAGATCCGCGGCGATCTCTTCGAATCCCGGACCGGCGAAGAGGACCGAGGGTGCACAGTCGGCGAGCTGCCCGGCCATCTCGCGCCGATTGTGGCGGGTGTTGAGGCCGGTGTAGTGCGCTCCCGACTTCGAGCAGGCAAAGGCGAGTTCAGGGTGTTCGACACAGTTGTCGGCGAGGATCGCGGCGACGTCACCGGACCGGACACCGAGTGCAGACGCGAGCGCCGAGGAGAGCCGATTCGTGCGTTCGTCGGTGTCTGCCCACGTGAACGTCCGGCCGCCGTCGACGTAGGCCATGGCGGTCGGAGCGCGGCGGGCATTGGCTCCCGGTATGTCCCCAATGAGCATCCGATACATGTCCGCTTCTCCTTCGGGTCGTTCAGAAGCTGATGACCACAAGGTCTTCAGCGCTGATGGGGGTGTCCTCACCGTCGATGTCGAGCGCTTCGATCGTGGGATAGGGAACGTCATGGCGATCAGCGGTCGCCTTCACGCGCAGCATCGCCTTACGCCAGACATCGATCTGCTCGTCCTCGTTCACCAGGCCGAGCCCGGCGTCGCGCGCTGCGCTCTGCAGCGACCGATGAACGGAGCGGAAGCCGTCGGGCACGTCCCAGAACGGCTGTTGCGGTTCGCCAAATATCACCGAGATGTACAGGTACGACGCCTTGAGGTTCTTGGCCAGCGTCGCCTTCTCCTCGTCGCTGAGGGAGCCCCATGACTCTTCCGCCATGAAGTTGAAGCACGCGAAGTGCCGCGACTCGTCGACGCCGATGTTCTGGAGCACGTTCGCGAACACTGGGTGCTCGGACTGGCGGCCCGTCCGCGAGAAGATCACTGCGCCCGCCGCCTCGCCGAAAGCGAAGTTGGACATGAGCGCCAGCAGGCGGCGCTCGTCGAATGATCGCTTGAAGCTCGACCAGTAGCGACT
>CAZAFV010000127.1:0-3898 GCA_964484385.1 uncultured Acidimicrobiales bacterium | reverse complement strand
GGACCGACTATCACTTGCTCAGGAATCAACATCTCAGGCGAATCGTTGTCGAAGCTGCTTCTAGACCTACCGGGCTGCGAACCGGCCGATTGGTTGCCACCGGGCCTGTTCGACTACGGCGACGAGTTGGCGGCTGCCGTCGATCGACGCCTGGGCACCGGTGTGGTGGGCGACTCCCAGAGCTGGATCGAGATGCCCCGTCGGGTCGGGACTACCGACGTGCCGAGCCGACCAGTTGCGTGGGGTGATGGCGCGCTGTGCATCGACCTCGGCCCCGATGACGCGGAGACTTGGGAGCGCTTCGCCGAGGTGCACAAGGACGAGCTGGACCCAGAAGCCGTAGCCGTTGCAGCCCAAGAGTGGCGTCTGCCAGTGACGCCATACCGTCGGCGTGCCGGGACGTCCGCGCAGCGGGGCGCGATCTCGGCTGACGACGCGGCGTTGGGCACACCCGCTGCGTCGAGCATCGTCCCTGGCACATCCGGTACAACGCCAACCGCGACGGGTGTCGGCCGAGCCAGCGTGGTGGACCTGACCTCGATGTGGGCTGGGCCACTTTGCACCGAACTGCTGGGCCGCTCGGGAGCCGAAGTGCGAAAGGTCAGCTCTGCGGCACGACCCGATGGTCTCGTGGGCACGCCGATGTACGCAGAATTGAATGCCGGGAAGACCGCAGTCGAGCTGGATCCCCGACACCCAGCAGGCCGCTGGAGCCTCGACGAGCTCTTGGGTTCAGCAGATCTACTCGTCACGTCGCTGTCGCCGCGGGCGCTCGCCAATCTGGAGCTGCTGCCGTCGCAGCTGTGTGCCCGCCACCCGCGGCTGCGCACGTTGGCCATCACCGCTTTCGAACCGGATTCGCCTGAGCGCGACTGGATCGCCTACGGCACGGGTGTGCACGCCGTCTCAGGCCTGGGCTGGCTGGAAGACGAACCGCGGGAGCCAGCGTATTCCTATCCCGATCCGCTCGCTGGGCTCCTGGCGGCGGCCCTCGCGCTGGATCAGCTCGCGGGTGACGCACCCTGGCACATGCGCGTGTCGCTGGCGGGAGCCATCGCGCCGCTCACCGCCTGGGCGACGTGCCGCAGCGCGGCGAACGCCCCGGTTCCTGCTGCCGGATCGGCTGGTGATCGGCATGGCTGAGATCGGCGGGACCCGCGGGGCGAGTGTCTGCGAGTCGCACGCTTCCCCCTGCGAGGGCGTCGGCCATGGCTGAGCGTGTGCGGCTGGTGTTCGGCCATGACGGCGTGGCCACGATCACGCTGTGCCACCCGCCGCTCAACATCTACGACCTGGACATGCGCGACGGGCTCATCGAGGCGATCACTGCTGTGCGCGACGTGCCCGACGTGCGCTGCGTGGTGCTCGCTGCCGAGGGCAAGCACTTCAGCGCCGGTGCCGACCTGTCTGAGTTCGGCACGGCCGAGTCGATCTTCGATGCACGGCGCATCCGCTGGGACCGCGATCCGTGGCTGCCGCTGATGAACCTGCCGGTGCCCACCCTGTGCGCACTGCACGGCTACGCGCTCGGCTCGGGCTTGGAGATGTCGCTGCTGTGCGACCTGCGCATCGCGAGCGAAGACTCGGTGATGGGCCTGCCAGAGACCAAGCTCGGCATGCTTCCCGCCGCCGGCGGCACGCAGAGCCTCACCGCGGCAATCGGACCTGTAGCTGCCTTGCCGCTGGTGCTCAGCGGCCGAAACATCGACGCAGCCGAGGCTCTCCGGCTCGGCATCGTCGCCGAGGTCGTGCCGTCCGACGATCTTGACAGCCGCACGGCGGAATTGGCCGGTCAGCTCGCCCGGATCGATCAGCCGGTGGCAAGAGCGCTGCGCCGCTGTCTGCGAGCCGCGAACGACCTCCCGCTCAGCGACGGTCTGACCGTAGAGCGCCGCTCGGCCCGCCTCGTCGCCGCCGGCTCACCCGACTAGCGAGAGACGACGCAGAACTCCGAGCCCTCGGGATCGGCCATGACAGTGGCCCGGAAGCCGAGGTGACCGGCGACCTCCTCTGCGGCCGGCACCAGCACCGATGCACCGAGCGCCACGAGGCGGGCGACCTCGGTGTCCATGTCGCCGGTGAACAGATCCAGATGCGCACGCAGCTTGGCCGTCTTGGCCTCGGGCACTCGCTGGATGGTCAGGTGGTTCAGCATCCGGCCGCCGTCGGCTTCCGACAGCGTGATGTAGGGACGCCCGTTGCCGACCCGCGTGTTGAAGCCGATGGCGGCCTGCCAGAAGTCGGCGATGCGCTCCGGGTCGGAGCAATCGATCGTCACTCCCACCGCCCGCAATTGCGGTGCGTCGGCCATGTCATCGGTCGTGTCAGATGTCGCTGCGGCCGTCTCGCTCATGACAGCGGAAACTACTGCACCCGTTCGGTGCCCTCCGCGGCGGGCAACGCGGGATCGCAGACGAAGCGGATGGCGGGTATCTCGACGTCCTCCAGTGACACCGAGCAGCTCACGACCCAGTACGGATCCAGCAGGGGCTGCCCCCAGGCGGCTGCGTCGAACGCATCGATCCGGGCTGCCAGCCGCTCGACACGCGACGGCTCGTGATGCGTCTCGACCTGGACCAGCCGGAGCCCCAGCGGCGTGTGCGCCAGATTCATCGAACCGACGTGCTGGAGGTCGCCGACCGACAGCGGATCGGGGTCGAGGGCACTCAGTTCGAGCATGGGCCCGGTGCCGTTGCTGGCGCTGTCGACCGGGGCGACGGTCAGATCGACGCCGTCGTAGTGGCGGCGCAACGCCACATGGGCCCGCTGCGCAGGAAAGCCGAACTGCGACCGCAAGCCCGCAACGGCGTCGTGGGTGGAAGCGGCTGCGCCGACGCAGAACGTCCGGGCGCGAGCGCCGCTGCGGCACACCACGCGGACGAATGCGGCGCTGAATGCTCCCCATGGGCTCTCAGACACGTCCCACGCCAGCAGGGACATAGCGGGCGGCACGATGGGGTGCAGTCCCGGTGGCAGCACTGCTTCGCGCGCCGGGCGCCGCAGCTCGGCAACCAGCGACAGGCCCGTCACCCCGCCGAGCCGCACCGACTCTGTGCCGAAGGCAGCGATCTCGGGCGCACCGGCGGCCAGTTCGTCGATCGCTGCCGTGCCCGAGATCATCGGCTCGCCCCGGCGGGCATCGTCGAGGGCGCAGACGCGTCAGGCGAGCCGACGTCGGGAACGGTGGTCGGTGCCTGCACCCGAGCAGCCCGCTCGGCCGGGGTCTGGAACTGCGGGATCACCTCGGTCGCGAACAGCCGCAGGCTGTCGAGCACCTGCTCCTGGGGGATCATCTCCATTGCATTGAGCAGGAAGTTGATGCCGGTGACGCCCACGTCCTCCCACTTGCGGATGGTCTGCACAAGATGGTCGGGGTCGCCGATGCCGACGCCTTCGGGCAAGCCCTTGGCCACGCTCGGGTCATCAGCGGGTGCGCTTCCATTCGGGGTCCCGCGGCTGCGCAGCGCAGCACCGGCATTACCGAGCGTCTGGTACGCCCGGGTCGGGTACGCCTCGCGGGTGAAGTACAGGTGCGCGTTGGACATGCTGAAGGCGCCCACCATCGGCAGGCCCAGCGCCGCTGCTTGGCGATAGTCCTCGTGGCAGTAGAGGAAGTTGAGCGTGTGCACCTGGTCGTTCACGAAGCTGCCGACCGGATCGCAATTCGCCACGCGGCGGTAGTACTCCTTGGTGCGGCGCTCCTGCTCGGCGAACGGGGCGGCGCTCACGCCCAGGCAGCCCAGCCCTCGCTCGGCAGCGTCCAGTTCGGTGCCCGGCGTGGTCACCGTCACCCACATCGGCGGGTGCGGTTCCTGGAACGGCTTGGGGATGACGTTGCGTGCGGGCAGAGACGACGTAGTACCACCGCGCGAAGCGGGTGGCGAGACGGTCGGCCTTC
>CAZAFV010000126.1:0-3924 GCA_964484385.1 uncultured Acidimicrobiales bacterium | reverse complement strand
GTTCGGCGAACACGTTGGTCATGCCCAGGGCCTCCATCAGCGGATGCACCATGCCGAGCGAGGAGTAGGCGTAGATGGCGCTGCCGTCGGAGCTGACATACAGCGCAGCAGCGGTCTGGCCCTCGGCAACCGGCGCATCGGCTGCGGAGTTCACGGCCGCCTCCAGCGCGTCGGCGCTCGCGTTGGCGGTCTCGGAGGTGCCGAAGAGCTCCCCGTAGAAGCGAACCTCGTCCAGAATGCTCTCGAACGACGGCGTCGGCGGGTTGTCACAGAACGGGGGCATCACGTAGAGCTGGATGCCGACGTCGCCGAGCGAGTCGTGGGTGAGGGTGGCGGTGTCATAGCCGATGACCATGTCGGGGTCGAAGTCGATGATTGCCTCCACCGATATCTCGACACCGCCGGTCGATGTGTGCTCGGCCACCAACGCCGGGATGTCGTTGAGCAGGGCCAACTCTTCGGCGGTGTAGTACTCCTCCGGGAAGCTCTCGATGCGGGCGATCACACGGTCCATGGCGCCGGCGGCGAACAGCAGCGAAGGCGCCGCGGCCTCCATCAACATCACGCGCTCAGGTGGGGCGTCGAGGGTGAACTCGGTGTCACAGTTGGTGAAGGTCAGCGGGAAGCCGTCGTCTTGAGCCGCTTCGGTGGGGGAGTCGTCGCTCCCTCCACAGGCTGCGGCCGCAAATGCGACCACGAGGAGCAATGCGATCGCTCGACGCCAAGTTGCCAACCGTTTCATGGGGGTCTCCTTCTTCATAGGGGGTTTCCTTTCACGGAGAGGGGCTCGCACGAGCGCTGGCGCGCTTAGGAGTTGTGACTGAGCTTTCGGACGAGCGCGACGAGGACAGGGGCTCCGAGCACGCCGGTGACGACGCCGATGGGCAGCTCGCGGGGTTGCAACACCATGCGAGCAGCAACGTCCGCCCAGATCAGCATGAGGGCGCCGAGCGCTGCGGATGCCGGGATCAGATGGCGGTGAATCGGGCCGACGATCCGTCGCGCGATGTGAGGCGCCGCGAGACCGACGAATCCGATGCCGCCCGACAGCGACACGGCGAAGCCGACGCACATGGCGACCACGACCACGAGCTGCAGCCGGGTACGCCCCGGATCGACGCCGCTCGCCATCGCTGTCTCGTCGCCAAGCGCCAGCAGGTCGAGTCGGCGGCGCCACCAGAACACCAGGATCATGCCGGCGCCCATGCCGAGGTAGCCGATGGGCAGCGTGGACCAGTCGGCGTTCGCGAGCGAGCCGAGCAGCCAGAACATCACCGCCCGGGCGCCGTACTCGCTATGGGCGAAGAGGATGAGCAGGCTGGTGACGGCACTGAGCAGGTAGGCGACGGCCACGCCGGCTACCAGCATCCGCGAGGGCGTGATGCGACCGGAGGAACGGGCCAGCGCCAACACGAGCGCAAGGGCGCCGAGGGCGCCGAAGAACGCCATCAGCGACACCGATTCGCGGCCCAGCCAGGAGCCGACTCCGAACAGGATCGCCGCAGCAGCTCCGGTGGACGCCCCCGAGCTCACGCCGAGGATGTACGGCTCGGCCAGCGGGTTGCGCACGAGGGCTTGCAGCGTCACGCCCACGACCCCAAGTGCCGCACCCACGATTGCGCCGAGCAGCACCCGTGGCAGGCGCACTTGCCAGATGATTGCGTCGTCGGTTCGGGCCCAGCTCTCGGCATCGAACAGGCCCATCATGTGGTGCCCGATGATCTTCAGGACCGTCGGAGGTGCCACGCCGACCGGACCGAGCCCGATGGCGACCACCACCGACACAACGGTGAGCGATGTGAGGGCAATGAGGGTGGGCCGGCGACTCCATGCCCAGCCGTCGTGCGACGCAGCCGGGGCGCGACTTGGTGCCTGGAGAAGAGACACGGCGACGGATCATAACAGGAATAGGAACGATTCCCATTTAATGCCAGCATGTGGTTATGTTCTTCTCAGCGGCCGCAATGGGGATGGGCTTATGGGAATGGCACTCATTCCCAACCGAGCGGTACCGTTTCGGCGTGACCAGCACCTCCGACGGAACGCAGGACCTCTCGACACATGCGCTGATCGGCATCGTGACGGTCTCGGACAGGGCCAGCCGCGGCGACTACGAAGACCGCGGCGGTCCGGCGATTCGTGACTATCTCGAGCGCGTGATGGCTTCGGAATGGTCTGCGCAGGCTGCGATCGTTCCCGACGAGCAGGATCAGGTGGCCCAAGCGATGCGGGAGCTGGCGGCATCGGGATGCTGTCTCATCCTCACCACCGGTGGCACCGGTCCGGCACTGCGCGACGTCACCCCCGAGGCCACCGAGGCAGCCTGTTCCAAGATGCTGCACGGCTTCGGCGAGGCGATGCGCACCGCGTCGCTGAAGGCAGTGCCGACTGCGATCCTGTCCCGCCAGACCGCGGGCATCTGCGACGGTGCCCTGGTGATCAACCTGCCGGGTCAGCCCAAGGCGATCTCAGAGTGCCTCGACGCGGTGTTCGCCGCAGTCCCGTACTGCGTCGACCTCATCGGCGGGCCGTATATCTCGACCAATACCGAACACATCGATGCGTTCCGCCCGGCTTCAGCCATCCGCCCGGCCGCAGTCGACTAGCGGCAGAGACCGCCGGTAGCGACCGCCGGCAGCGAGGCGTGTCGACGGGCATCGGTGACCGGCACGGCGGCGGTGTCGTGTGCGGTCGAGAAATAGGGTCGGGTGATGAGTGACGAGCGGGTGATGCATCTGGGCGTGTCTGCCGCCGATCTGGGCGGGGCAACGCTCGCGATTGTGCCTGGCGACCCAGCGCGGGTGGCTCGGATCGCCGAGACGATGGACGAGCCGGCGCATCTGGCTTCGGTCCGCGAGTTCACGACCTATCGAGCGTCGATCGAGGGCCGGCCGGTGGTGGTCTGCTCGACCGGCGTCGGCGGGCCATCGACCTCAGTCGCGGTCGAGGAGCTGGCCCAGCTCGGTGTGCGGACGTTCCTGCGGGTCGGCACCACCGGCTCGATCCAACCTGACCTGCGGATCGGTGACCTGGTCATCACCCAAGCGGCGGTCCGTCTCGACGGGGCGAGCCGGCATTTCGCCCCGCTGGAGTATCCGGCGGCCTCCTCGTTCGAGTGCACCCGTGCCCTGGTCGATGCAGCGGTCGCCCTCGACGCCCCCCATCAGGTGGGGATCACGGCATCGAGCGACACCTTCTATCCCGGCCAGGAGCGCTACGACACCGTGGCCGGTGATGTCGTCGGGTGGCTGCGGGGCAGCCTGGCCGAGTGGCGCCGCATCGGGGTGCTCAACTACGAGATGGAATCGGCGACGCTGTTCACGATGTGCGCGGCCAACGGCTGGCGGGCGGGGTGCGTCGCCGGGGTGATCGCCCAGCGCACCGAGTCCGAGGCCGTCGTCGACGAGGCCCGCATCGCTGCCACCGAAGAGCGGGCTGTTGGCGTGGTCGTCGAGGCCGCCCGCCGTCTGCTTCAACAGAAATCTCATCGAGGTGAACCATGAGCAAGATCAGCCGCATCGTCGTTCAGGCCTACACGTACCAGCTCCGCGATGTCGGTCCGACGATCTGGACCTACTCGCCCGGGTCAGAGACGAGCGTCTCGAAGTTCATGGTGTCGATCGAGTCCGACGACGGTCTCACGGGCAGCTACGCACCCCACTACGGCGCAACGGATCACGCCATGGCGCAGGTCTGCGACATGGCGCCGCTGCTGATCGGCAGAGACCCAGAGCAGCGCGAACGGATCTTCGAACTCCTCAAAATCCAGTTCCGGCACTTCGACAAGGTCGGCATCGCAGCGCTGGACACCGCCCTGTGGGACCTCGCCGGCAAGAAGTACGGCGCCTCCATCAGCCAGTTGCTGGGCGGGTACCGGGAACGGTTGCCGGCATATGCGAGCACGACGCCGGGGCAACAGACGCC
>CAZAFV010000125.1:0-3972 GCA_964484385.1 uncultured Acidimicrobiales bacterium | reverse complement strand
CGTGGTTGTGGCGAACGGGCCAAGATTCAGAGCCGGGGGTCGACGGGCTCGCTCTCAAGTGCGAGCACACCGAAGACGCACTCGTGCACCCGGGCGAGGTGCTCGTTGGCCACGAACCGGTCGAGGGCTTCGATTCCGAGCGCGAACTCGCGTCGAGCCAGCGACGACTTGCGGCCCACCGACCGCTGCCGCAGCCGGTCGAGATTGGCGGCTTCGAGGTATTCGGGGCCGTAGACGATGCGCAGGTACTCGGGGCCCCGGCACTTCACGCCGGGCAGGACGAGCCCGCGCCTGGTGTTCACGATCGGCTCGGCGGGCTTGACGACGACGCCCTCCCCGCCACCGCCGGTCAGCGAATGCCACCAACTCGTGGCCTGCTGCACCGAGCCGTCGTCGCCCAGGTCCACGAAACGGCGGTCGGTTCGACGAAGCGACTCCGGTTTGCGGGCCACCAGCGCGTCGATCTGCTCGAGATGCCAGCGGTGGGGGCGGCGGGCCAGCACTTCGCCCTCCGCGGCCAGGATCTGGAACGGGGCGATCCCGATGCCGTCGATGCCGTCCACATCCCAGCAGTACCGCCGGTACGCGTCGACGAAAGCCGCTACGTGACGGGCTCGGCCGGCGGTTCGGGCGGCCAGGGCCTCCACGTCGATGCCGCGTCGGATGGCGTCAGCCATGGCGTTCGTCGCAGCTTCGAAGGCGGCGGTCCCGGCCGCGCCGGTGGCGGCGAACACCCGCTGGATCAGCTCGCCCGCCTTGGCCGACCACGGCAGGATCTCGGCGTCGAGGACGAGCCAGTCGGTGCTGAGGCGATCCCAGAGCCCGGTGGCGGCAACCGCGGCGCGGACGCGATCGAGGAGGGCGCCGGTCACCGCCGGGTCAGCGAAGAACGGCCTGCCGGTGCGGGTGACGATCACGCCGGCTTCGGCATTGGCGATGCCGAAGCGCGCCTGGGCCGCGCCGGCGTCGCGGGCGACGATGAGCACGGCGCGTGAACCCATGTGCTTCTCCTGGACGACCACCTCGTCGACTCCGGCCTTGCGGAAGTGGGCAAAAGCCTCGTCGGGATGCTCCAGAAGGCCGTCTCGGCCCGAGGCGGCCGCGGGCGCCATCGTCGGAGGCAGATGGACGAGCCATCGCGGATCGACCGCGAACCGGCTCATGACCTCCAGAGCCGCGCTGGACCGCTCAGCCTCGATCAGCACACGCCCGGCCAGCATCGTCTCCACGTAGTGCTTGCCCAGCACATCGCCGACATCGAGCAGAAGTGATCGACTCGCCGGCGCTTCGGCCCCGGCGCCTGCGGGCCGGATCGGCTCGTAGTGCTCAGAGGCTGCGGGCACCGAGACCAGCTCGCGCTCGGGCCAGCGCAGCGCGGTCAGCTCTCCCCCGAACACCGCTCCGGTGTCGATGCAGATCGTGTTGTTGACCCATGTAGCCGCGGGCACGGGAGTGTGGCCGTAGACCACCGCAGCCTCGCCCCGGTAGTCCTCCGCCCACTGGTACCGCACCGGTAGCCCGAACTCATCGGTCTCGCCGTCGGTGTCGCCGTAGAGGGCGAGGTCGCGCACACGGCCCGACGAGCGCCCGTGGTATCGCTCGGGAAGGCCCGCGTGGGCCACCACCAACCGGCCGCCGTCAAGCACATAGTGGCTGATGAGGCCGTCCATGAACCCGGTCACCCGCTCGACGAACTCCGGGGTGCGGCGCTTGAGTTGCTCGAGCGACTCGGCGAGCCCATGCGAGACCGTGACGTTGCGTCCGGCCAGCGCCCGGCGCAGCTTGTTCTCGTGGTTGCCGGCGATGCAGAGCGCGCTGCCCGCATCAACCATCGACATGGCGACTTCGAGCACTTCGGCGACCCCGGGGCCCCGGTCGACGAGGTCGCCGAGAAGGACGGCCCGGCGACCCTCGGGATGCGTGATCGGGTCGGCGGAGGTGTCATAGCCCAACCGGTCGAGCAGGCTCAGCAACTCGACATGGCAGCCGTGGACATCGCCGATGATGTCGAACGGGCCCGAGTCGTCGCGGCGGTCGCTCCAGATCCTGGTCCGGACCACCTCGACGGACTCGAGCTCCTGGACCGAGCCGAGGGTGTAGACGCTGGTGAAGCGCTCCTTGCGCAGCCGCCTCGCGTTGCGGCGCAGCGTGTCGTGCTGGCGCTTGATGGCGTGCCGGGGCGTTCGGCGGTCCTGACGCTGGTCGTTGTGCACCAGACACGCCTCCAGCGAGAGGTCAAACACGACGGCGGTCGCGAGCACGTCCCACCTGCGGGCTAGATCGACGACGGCCTTGCGGTCCTCGGGCCTGGTGTTGGTGGCGTCGACCACGGTGAGGCGGCCGATCTCGAGCCGCTTGTCGACGATGGCGTGGAGCAGCTCGAAGGCTGCCGAGGTGACGGACTGGTCGGTCTCATCGTCGCCGACCAGCGCTCGGCAATGGTCACTGGACACGACCTCCGTGGGGGCGAAGTGCCGGCGGGCGAACGTCGACTTGCCGGATCCGGACGCGCCGCAGAGCACCACCAGCCCCACCTCGGGCACCTCGATACGGGTGAGCTGACGCCTCACGGCTGCATCCTCATCGCCGGAACACCGCCATCTGGGTCGGCGGCCCGTGGACCGGGTCGACGGCGCCGACGGCGCTGGTCTCGACGCCGTACCCGAAGCGCTCCGCAACGCCGCGGGCCCACTCCCGGAACTCGCTGCGAGTCCATTCGAAGCGATGATCGTGGTGGCGCAATCCCCTCTCGTCGAGGTGCGCGAAGTTCGCGTTGTGCTCGCGATTCGGTGTGGTCACCACCACCGACCTCGCGACGACGTGACCGAACACGACCTCCGCGAACACGTCGAGACGCTCGGGGTCGAGATGCTCGACGACCTCCACGACGGTGGCGACATCGAATCCCCGGAGCCGGGAGTCGGCGTAGGTCAGGGCGCCCTGCAACAGCTGGACCCGCTCCCGGCGACGCTCCGACATCGCATCGAGCCCGAGACGCCGCTCGGCCCGCCTGAGGGCCCCGATCGACACGTCGACGCCCGTCGCGTGGGTCACCGCGGGCTCGGCGATCAGGCGCTCGAGCAGCCGGCCCTCGCCGCACCCGAGGTCGACGACCCTCCCAGCCCCGGCATCCAGCACCGCGGCAAGCACCGCGTCGAGCCGCTGCTCGCCCAGGCGGATGGGCAGTTCGCTGGCCCGTTCGGCCGCGTCGCCCTGCTCGTCGAGCAGGTCGGCGTCCTCGCCGGCGTCGGCGAGACGGGCCAGAGCCTCCCGGGTGTAATCGGGGATGCGCAGGTACCGCTGGGCGATCAAGTCGGACTCGGGGTGGGTCGGGAGCCACTCGCCGCCCCGACTCAGCAGCTTGTCGACCTCGTCGGGGCCGATCCAATAGTGCTTGGCATCGTCGAGCACCGGAAGCAGGACGTAGAGGTGCTCCAGTACGGAACGCACCGTCTGGGTTCCGGCCAGGCGCACCGACAGGTAGCGGCTGGCCCCCCATGACGGGAACCGGGGGTCCAGCGCGATCGGCTCGCACTCCACCTCGTATCCCAGCGGACCGAACAGCCGCTCGAGCATCGCCTGCCCGCCCCGGACGGGCACCACCGGCAGGCCGACCTCCATTTCGAGCGGCCGTGCGACCAGTTCGGGCCGAGCCTCGCACGTGCCGCTCATCGCGGTGCGAAACAGCCGGCCCAGTGCGACGCTCAACATCGACGACGCCGCATAGGGCCGGTCGTTCAGGTAGGGGGCCAGTCCGTGAGCGGGCCGCTCCTTGCGATGCCGGGCCGGCCCGAACGGGTCGACCTCGACATACGTGGTCGCCGTGCAGCGATCGCTGGTCGCCTCCGGGTAGTACACGTGGGCGCGCCCGAACCCGATGTCGACCGAGCGCACACGATCAGGGTGCTTGTGCAGCAGGAACCCCAAGTCGGTCGCGACCGGCGTCGTCGAAGTCAGCGAGACCAGCATGGA
>CAZAFV010000124.1:0-4071 GCA_964484385.1 uncultured Acidimicrobiales bacterium | reverse complement strand
ACAGCGTTGTCTTGCCCGCACCGAGAAAGCCCGTCAGCACCGTCACAGGAACCCGATCATCAACCATGACCTAGATGGTAATGATTCCCATTCCCGCATACACCGCGATGACGGTTGGTACTGCGCACACGCCCGGAGCCGGTGCTCAGTCCGCGGTGACTCGGGCAACGAACGCAGCGAGCCCAGGTCCACATGAGTTTGCGCTTTGCCTCGCGGTTATGTAGTGAATCGCGAGATAGTCTGCGTTCATGGCTGTGCAGCTTCTCAAGGCTCAGCTATCGCTTCGCATCAGCGCCGACGACTTGGGCCGCGTCACCCAGGCCGCTCACTCCACGGGCGCAACGGTCGCGCAATTCGTCCGCGAGGCAGTGAGCGACAAGTGCAGGCAAGTCGAACAAGACAGGCCCGAGCCCGCCGCGGCCGAATTGCCCGCCGGGGGCCGCCCGCTGACGCGCAGCGAGCGCTTGATGCTCGCCGCAGTGACGCGCCACGCCGCCATCAGCAGCATCGCGGCCGCCTCGCGAGCGGCGGGCCTGTCCTGGTGGGCGGCGAAAGCAGCCTTGGAATCGCTGGCACGCCGCGGCGCAGTCAGGCAACGCACATCGACGCAGGGCTGGCGCCACGGCATCCGCGAGCGCAGCACCTGGGAACCGGTGATGTCATTGCCCGGCTGGCGGCAGCTCCAAGCCCAGTCCCAGTATGTACGCCTGCCGGCGCCCGCGGCGCCGGGCGAGTTCAGCGGACCCGTCCCGCCCCAGTTCTGGCCGCTGCTGTGGAACCATCCCGACCCGTCCTCGCTGAGCGTCCCAGCCGATGCCGAATATGTCGCCAACCGCCTGCTCAACGGCCCATCGGCCCACGCCGCGCTGTGGGCATCAGCGCGCTTGCCCGTCGACGCCCTGCGGTCGTGCCTCGGGCTGCGCTCGACACGACCGCACACCCGCGATCTCATCAACAACGCTCTCGCCCACCGCACCGCAGCCCCGTCGTGACCGGCGACCGATGGCGGCTCAGCGGCGAGCCGCTCGACGACTGGTCGGACATCCTCGACGCAGCGACACGCGCCTGCTGGCCCATAGTCGCAGCGGCGACGCCGGACTCAGGTGCGCTCATGGGAGGCACTGCCCTGGCGATGTATCTCAGGCATCGCCGCAGCCGAGACCTCGACGTGTTCGTACATGAAACGTTCAACCCGCAGACGGTGCTGGAGCGCTTGCAGACCGAGGCGGCAGTCGCCGTGGAGGGCATCGCCGAGGGAACACTGAACTGCAGCGTCGACGGGGTCAAGGTTCAGTTCCTGCATGCGCGCAACCAGAACCGACTCGACGAGCCCACCATCGTCGAAGGGCTGGCAGTCGGATCAATGCGAGACATCACCGCGACGAAGTACAAGGTGATCGGCGACCGCGGGGAGATGCGCGACTACTACGACCTCATGCACATCGAGACCGACGCCGGAATCGGCCCGCAGGTCGGCCTGCGCCTCTACGCAGAGCGCTACGGCGTGACGCTCGGACACCCCTCTGTCGCTCACATCGTGATCGCGCTCGGCTCATTCGTCGACGTCGCCGACGACCCGTGGCTCGCGGAAGCCGCGGAAGCCGACGCCAGCCCTACAGCCGCCGCGTACTGGCAGCAGCGCCAACCCGAGATAGCAGCGTGGCTCGCCGCCACGCTCGACTAACCCACCACCCCCGTGGGCACAGGCGACGCAGATGAGCCGACGGCGCAGACGTTGAGCGCAGGTGTTCAGGTTGGCGTTTGGGGCCGAGATCCGCTAGTCGATGCGGACGGTGAATTCGAGGCCTCCCGTGAAGGGCAAGGTCATCGTGCGGAGCTTGTTGGCGGGGTCATTGAGGAACTCGAAGTAGGGCTCGTAGCCCTGAGCGGACGCAATGGTGTTGTCGGTGACGACGACGGCGCCGGGACGCAGGGCTGGGGCGACCAGCTCCAGCGCGTCGAGCGCGACGTGCCAGATGTCGACGAGCAGGAAGTCGACCGGTCCCCCGCAGTCGACCAGCGTTTCACGCAGATCGCCCTCGCGAAGCTCGATCCACGGCGCGAGACCCGCCTCATCGAAGTTGGCCCGGGCAATGGCAGCCTTGGCCGGCTCGTACTCGGTGGCGATCACCACGCCGTCGTCATGTCCGTTGTCCCTCACGGCGGCAGCCAGATACAGCGTCGACACGCCGTGTGACGTGCCGGCCTCCACGACGCGGCGAGCGCCCAGAGCACGGCAGACCTGGTAGCAGAACATCGCCTTGTCACGATCCAGCGCGACGAGCTTGTCGGCAAAGAACCGGCGCATGTTGTCGTCGAAGCCGCGCTGGCTGCGGTCCTGGCCGCTCAATCGCCGCTGCTCGGCAGTGAACGCCGACGTCTCGGCAACTTGCTCGTCGCTCCGGGCATGCAGCCGGTCGAGCAGCCCCTCCAGCACAGGATCATGCAGCGGTGATGTCATGCGGTTCCTCTCCCGACAGCATCGGGCCGTTGCGCGTCTTGATGAGGCGTCGGGGGATCGTGGCGTTGATGGTGTCGATTGCGTCGATGACTTCGTGGGCCACCCACACACGGGATCGACCGGCTCGGTGATCGCTGAGCCGCAATACCCCGGCATCGGCGAGCTGGTGCAGGATCTGCGAGGCGCGGCCCGGTGTCAGCTTGTAGGCGGTTTGGATCTCGCCGGCGGTGATGGCGGGTGTGTGCAGCAGCCCGTCGAGGATTTGCGAGACGGCGGATCCTTGGCGGGTGCGGACACGCTGACGGTAGTCGGCGGCGATGCCGTCGATACGGTCAACGAGGCGAACAGCAGCGTGTGCGCCGTCGGTGACGGCCTCGGCGAACACCGTGACCCACCGGTCGAGGTCGCCCTGGCGGTACGCAGTCAGACCAGCGACATAGCCATCCGGGTTGTGCAGCAGGCCGTGCGCGACCGGTACCGGCGCTGTCGCCGCCGCGGGCCGGGCATCGAGCAGCCGATGGATCAGCAACCGTCCGATACGGCCGTTGCCGTCGACATAGGGGTGAATCGTCTCGAACTGTGCGTGCGCGATGGCTGCATGCACGACCGGATGGACATCGCTGCGGGCGGCGAAACGCACAAGGTCATCCATCAGCGCAGGTACCTGGTCCCACGGCGGGCCTTCGAAGTCGGCGTTCTGGCGGGTCTGGCCGATCCACACCGCACAGTCCCGCCACGCTCCGAGGTGCCGCTTCTCTATCTCGGGGTCCGCTGCCAGCAGGCTGCGGTGGCGGCGGTGGAACCAGTCCTCACTGAGATCCTCAGCACCACGCTGAGCGTTCAGCGCAACGGTGACGTTCGCAGCGACCAGCTCGGTCGCGACCGGGTAGGGATTCCAGTCGTGGCTGTCGTCATCGAGTTCGGCGAGCGCGACCGCCAATGCCTCGCTGGAGGTTGTGATGTGCTCAATCTGCGACGAGGCGACCGCATCGGCTCGGATGAGCACGGCGCTGAGGTGTCCGAGAGCGCCGATCGTCTCGGTGGCCCGGTCGCCGAGATCGCTGACCGCCTGCATCGCCTCGGCCAGCGACTCGCCCGTGGCGCGTCCAAGCGCTGGGACCGAGAGATCGCTGATGTGCGAGGGCACGGTCTGGGAGGCCGTGATGGTGCGCGGACTCTCATCGTCCCATGACCGCCATAGCTCGTTCTCGACTGTCGCGGCCTGCGTCTGCGCTGCCGGCCATCGGGACACTCGCCGCCTCCACTTCTTGACGCCAATACAGTATGCATAATGTTATCAGCGTTTACCTAAACTCTGAATGCAAACGTTTAGGCGTGCTCCTGAGCAATGGTCACAGATCCAGGACGGCTCGCAGTCCGTCGTCGATGGCATCGACCAGGGCTTGGGGCAGCCGGCCCGCTCGCTCCCCCAGCCACGAGCGCTCAACCAGCTCCAGTCCGAGCGGCACGGCACCGGACTCGGAGGGCAGACCGGTCACCGCGGCGTCGAGCAGAACATTGCCCGCGAGACCAGCCCGATCGAGATTCGAAGTCAGCGGCACGACATGGGTCTGCCAGACATCGACATCCAGAACGTCGTCAGACGACAC
>CAZAFV010000123.1:0-4136 GCA_964484385.1 uncultured Acidimicrobiales bacterium | reverse complement strand
CTGCGCGAGATCGGCGCAGGCATCGTCATGCAGCCCAACGGGCGCAATGGGCTCATCGACCTGGGTGTGAACGATGCGGTCGCGGCGGTGTCGAGCTGCCCGACGGCGGTGCACGCCTGCGACTACGCCACCGGCGAGGTCATCGCGGACCTGCCCAACGCGTGGCTCGAAGAGAATTTCGGGCTGCCGTTGCTGGCCGTCCTCCGAGGCGATCTGCACAGTGTGCTGCTCGCAGCAGTGCGCGGCAACGACCCGACTGCGGTGCACGCAGCGCACCAGTTCGTTGCGCTCGACCAGGATGCTGACAGCGTCACGGTCCGATTCGCCAACGGCGCGATCGACACATCTCCGCTCGTGATCGGCGCCGACGGCAACGGCTCGTCGGTGCGCTCGTTCGTGTTCGGAGGGCCGCCAGCGCTATTCAACGGTCAGGTGGCATTCCGCGCGGTGCTGCCCGGTGAGGCTGCCCCCGCAATCACACGTGAGCGGGAGCTCGCCATGCACCGTGGGCCCGGCCGCTACCTGCTCTACTACTCGCTGCGGGGCGGTGAGCTGATGAACCTCATCGGCTGTGGGCACACCGACACGTGGGAGGAGGAGGGCTGGTCGATCCCAGCGACGGCCCAGCAGTTCCTCGATGCCTACGCCGACTTCGCGCCCCACCTGCTGGATCTGATCCGTGCTGTGCCCGACGATGCGCTGTTCAAGTGGGGCCTGTATGACCGCGAACCGCTTGAGGCGTGGACGTCGGGGCGGGTCGCGATCCTGGGTGACGCTGCGCATCCCATGACACCGTTCCTCGGCCAGGGGGCGTCCATGGCCGTCGAGGACGCGGTGGTGCTGGCCCGCTCGCTGAAGGCGTCGAGCACCGTCGGCGAGGCGCTGGACATCTACCAGAACGTGCGCTGCGAGCGGGGCAACAACGTCGCCTTGTGGTCGGTGGAGGAGGGCCGCGCCCTGCAGGACCCCGACCTGCCCACGCAGGGCACCTTCCGCCCCGAACTGCTCAACTACAACCCCGCAACCGTGCCGCTCGCCTAAGCGGAGCCAGCCGTCGACCGTCTCGGTGGAGCCGTTCCCGTCAACAGGCGATGACGAGTTGGGCGGCAGCAGCGATGGACTGAGGCAACTCGTCGCCATGCTCCTTGTACGACGCGATGAAGTCCGCCGCGACGCCGTCGAGATTGTGCAGCGCCTCTTCGGCGGTTTCGCCCCACGCACGGCAGCCCGGCAGTACAGGCACCTCAGCCAGATACATGTGCTCGGTTTCCTCGGAGGGTGCCTTCAGCGTGTAGGGCAACGTGTACCTCTTCGACATCGGCGCTCCCCAAGAATGACGCTCGCGCACCGGCAACGGTAGATCCCGCATGGGCGCGCTCCTCATCGCTGGCCGCTGGGCCGATCCTCACAGAGTGTGGCGGGTGACGCGACGGTACGTGGAAATTCCCAGCCGGTTAGCGTCACTGGGCGCGACTTTGCACGAGGGGGTGACGAACGATGGCTACGAGGATGTCGTTGTGGCGGCTCAACCACGACGGTTCGGCTGCAGCGATCGCAGAAAAGGCGCTTGACACCGAAGAACAGATTGAGTCGGCAGTCGAGTCCGCTCCGGAACTGCTGGGTATTGATGTGCTCATCATTGGGCGCCAGGCGCAGACACCTTCTGGTCCGCTGGACCTGCTTGCGCTCGACGGCGACGCGCGTCTCGTCGTGATCGAGAACAAGCGGAACAAGACGCCACGCGAAGTGCTAGCGCAGACCATCGACTATGCAGCGTGGGTCGCCAGCCTGACCTTCGACGAAGTAGAGACGATTTACGCGAAGCATCGGGCATCGCGGGGAGACGAGGCGTCAGACCTCGCAGCCGCCTTCGAAGAACGCTTCGGTGAGGAACTTGAGTCGATTCGCGACGTGCCGAGGATGGTCGTGGTTGCGGCACACCTTGACGACTCAACCGAGCGCATGATCGCCTTCCTCAACGACGCCTTCGACGTCCCTGTGAACGCAGTTCTCTTCCAGCCTTTCGAGGGCGGCTTGCTGGGTCGCACTTGGCTCAGACCCGACGTCGTCGGTGCCAGATCATCGGGGAAACGCTCGTCAGCGAGTGCGGCGAGGCGGGAGCAGGCGCGACGGTTTTGGGAAGCTTGGCTGCCGACCGGCCGCAAGGTTCTCAGTGACATCACACTGCCCGCCAATGCGCCGAGCTATCCGTGGATCGGACGAAGGATCATTCGCGGTATCCCAGCAAAGATCGAGCTGTCGGTGAGGTCGTCCTTCGCATATGCAGAGGTCCAATTCGATGACGATGACTCCCAGTTCAACGATTTGCTTCTGAGCGCGCTTGAACGCCGACGGTCTGAAATCGAGACTGCGTACGGCACCGGGTTGGATTGGCGCGGTCTCGCTGGCAACGCGCAGCAAACGAAGCGCACCAAGATCGTGACGCCGCAAGTTGGCATCGGCGACATAGCTGAGCCACAGGACGAAGAACTGCAGGAGTTCGCGCAGTCGGCTCGTCGACTCGTAGACGCGGTGAAGCCTTACCTTCAAGAGGCCTTCGATGTCGCGTCGGGCCCGAGCAACGTCCAATTCGGATCGAAGGACTCGGGTAGCTGAGTTGGACTGTCCTGTCCGAGCGCACGTTGCCTAGGCAGCAAACCGCAGCATCACTGCCAAGACGATCCACGTCGACGGCAGTTGGATCGCCCGACTACGAATTGCTCGCCGCGCGGCCTGCAGTGCGGGGAACCAGGACCGAACGGTCGTAGAAACCGAGGGCGTTCTCGTAGTCCATGTCGAAGCCGAGACGGCCGCGGACGGCGTCGGGAAGCGCGAGCACGTCGGCGAGGGGTATCGACACGTGCTGGTTCTCTTCTTGGCGGAGCCAGCCGAGGTTGTAGGTGAGCACGATGCCGTAGCGCCAGTCCTCGGGGGTGCTGTTGGCGCCGGCGCCGTGCAGGGTGCCGCCGAGCCAGTACAGCACCGAGCCGGCTGGCATCTCGGCGCGCACGACTTCGTCGGGTGCAGCTTTGCGGTCGGCGTCCCAGCGGTGGCTGCCGGGCACGAGCTGCGTACCGCCGTTGTCAGCGGTGAAGTCCGACATGGCCCACATCGAGGCGAGGATCAGATTCGGGCGGGGGAGCGGGAAGTAGGGGTAGAGATCTTCCTCGCGGTGCAGCACCTGGTCGCGGGCGCCTGGCCCGACCTCCAGTGCGGCGGTGACGTTCAGGGTCCACTTGGAGCAGTTCGGCAACAGGTGGCGGTCGGCGAGCTGCTCGGTGACCGGGTGCATCATCAGCCCGCGCATCGTCGGCGAGCGGTGCATGAGCGCCACCACCCGGCGGGTGATGCCGGGGTAGAAGGCGTCCGGTTTGTCGTCGGCCACCTTGGCGGTCGCCATGCGGTCGGCCAGTTCGGCGCGGACTGCGGCCATCTGCTCAGAAGTCGCCATGTCGTGTACGACCAGGCAGCCGGCGTCGTCGAGCATGGCGTACATGGCGTCGGGGTCATCGTTTGCCGAGCATGCCGGAATGGTTGTCGACATGGTGTCCCCCTTGGCTTCGAATGGCGGGGCGGCGATGTATCGCTCCGCCGACGATCGTCGGCCGTCTCGGCACGATGCTGCCGAGAACACTAGATGCGTTCGAGCCCTGCCGAACTGACCAGGCCTTGTGGTCGGCCCGTGCGAATCATGCTGGGCCTTGGAGGCCTCCTGGGTCTGAGAGGGCCTTCGTGGTTGTGTGTACGTATAATACGTACGTGCCAAATAAGACGATCAGTGTGCCTGATGACGTCGTGCCGATTATCGAGAGCTTGCACGTCCCGTTCTCGAGGTGGGTAACCGATCAGCTCCGGCGCCATGCGGCCAAGTCGACCATGTCCTTCGCTGATCAGCTCGTGGCGGATGCGGCCCTGGCCGCTCCGGAGGGATTGACGCCTGCTGACTCCTCGGCAGTTGGCGAGCGGATGGAGCGATCTGCGCCGTGGTAGTGCGCGGCGGGGTGTACTGGATCGATCTTGACAAGCACCGACCGTGTGTCGTCGTGTCCTCTGACGACGTTCTGGAAGTCGATGTCTGGCAAACCCATGTCGTGCCGCTGACTTCGAATCTCGATCGGGCTGGTCTCGCGGGCAAT
>CAZAFV010000122.1:0-5049 GCA_964484385.1 uncultured Acidimicrobiales bacterium | reverse complement strand
AGGAGATGGACCTGCTCGTGAACGAGGGCATCACCAGCTTCAAGCTGTTCATGGCGTACCCGGGGGTCTTCCTCGCCGACGACGGCCAGATCCTGCGGGCCATGCAGCAGGCGGCCGGCAACGGCGGGTTGATCATGATGCACGCCGAGAATGGCTTGGCCATCGACGTGCTGGCTGCCCAGGCGTTCGAGCTTGGCGAGACAGCGCCCGTCACCCATGGCTATGTGCGCCGCCCCGAACTGGAGTCGGAGGCCACCCACCGGGCGATCCAGCTCGCGAAGGTCGGCGCCGCGCCGCTGTACATCGTTCACCTGTCGGCGGCAGAGGCCCTCGAGCAGGTGACGCTGGCACGCGATGCCGGCATGAACGTGTTCGCGGAGACCTGCCCGCAGTACCTGCATTTCAGTCTCGAAGAGCACCTCAACCTGCCAGGCTTCGGGGGCGCCGCCTATGTGTGCTCGACGCCGATCCGCTCTCGCGAAGAAGGCCACCAGGACGCCCTGTGGAAGGGGCTGCGCACCAACGATCTGGCCGTCGTGTCCACCGACCACTGCCCGTTCTGCATGAAGGAGCAGAAGGAGCTCGGGCTCAACGACTTCCGGGCGATACCCAACGGCATCGGCGGGGTCGAGCACCGCATGGACATGATCTACCAGGGCGTGGTGACCGGCGAGATCGGCTTGGCTCGCTGGGTGGAGCTCTGCGCGACCACGCCTGCTCGCATGATGGGCCTGTACCCGCGCAAGGGAGTCATCGCGGCGGGATCCGATGCCGACATCGTGATTTATGACCCCGAGAATCGCTGGACCATCAGCGTCGACAACCACCACATGAACATCGACCACTCGGCCTATGAGGGGGTCGAGGTGACAGGACATGTCGACACGGTGTTTTCTCGGGGTCGCAGGATTGTCGACGGCGGCCAGTACCTGGGGCGCTCCGGCGACGGCCGGTACCTGCCTCGGGGGCTGTGCCAGTACCTGCAATAGGCGACAGCACCATGGCCCGACGCAACGGAGCGTTCGGGCAACAGAACGGATCGGGGGGCTGAGAACATGGACTTTGGCGTTGTTCTTCAGACCGATCCGCCTGCGTGGCGCGTGGTTGACCTGGCCCAGCGGGCCGAAACGCTGGGATTCGACTACGGGTGGACTTTCGACAGCCATGTGCTGTGGCAAGAGCCCTATGTGATCTACAGCCAGATGCTGTCGGCCACGAACCGCATGATCGTCGGCCCGATGGTCACCAATCCGGGCACCCGGAATTGGACGGTCACCGCGTCGTTGTTCGCCACGCTCAACGACATGTTCGGCAACCGGACGGTGTGCGGCATCGGCCGGGGCGACTCGGCCATGCGGGTGCTGGGTCACCGTCCCACCAGCCTGGCCACGCTGTCGGAGTCGATGGCGGTCATCAGGGGCTTGGCTGAGGGCCGCGAAGTCACCTACAACGGCACCCGTCAGCAGATTCCGTGGTCGTCGGGCAGCCAGCTCGACATCTGGATGGCCGCCTACGGTCCGCGGGCGCTGCAGCTCTGCGGCGAGCAGGCCGACGGGTTCATCCTGCAGCTCGCCGACCCCCAGATCACCGAATGGACCGTTGCAGCCGTCCGCCGTGCCGCTGCTGATGCCGGGCGCAACCCCGATGATCTGTACATCTGCGTGGCAGCGCCCGCCTACGTCGGCGACAACCTCGCCCACCAACGCGACCAGTGCCGCTGGTTCGGCGGCATGGTCGGCAACCACGTGGCCGATCTCGTCGAGCGATACGGCGACACCGGGGGCGGGGTGCCCCAGGCGCTCACCGACTACATCGCCGGGCGCGAGGGCTACGACTACGCCGAGCATGGCAAGGCCGGCAACGTCCACACCGACTTCGTGCCCGATGAGGTGATCGACCGGTTCTGCATTCTCGGCAACGCGGATCATCACGTGGCCCGGCTCAGCGAGCTGCGCGACCTGGGCGTCGACCAGTTCGCCATCTACCTCATGCACGACGCCAAGGACGAAACGCTCAACGCCTACGGCCAGCGCATCATTCCGGCGCTCGCGACCTGACTGGCGAGCCGTGCAAGCAGAGACCGCTCCCGCATCGCCGTCACCGGCGCAATCACCGGCACATTCTCCCGGGTCAAGCCAGTCGGAGATTGACGACCCGATCGTCCGCGACCAGTTCATCCGCCTGCAAGCTGCGCGCGAGCGTCGCCGAGCACGAACCCACCGCATCATTCGCCAGGTCGCCGTATTGGCCGTCTTCGTGTGCCTGCTGGGACTGGCGTACACCGCCTACAAGGCATTCGGCACCGCCATCGGCGACGCCCAGTCAGGATGGCTGCTGATCGGGTCGTTCCTGCCGGAGACCACCGACCTCAAGATGCCGCCCGTGCTCGACATACTCGCCGGGATCTTCGAGGAGCCGCGAGGCACAGGCGACTCCTTCTGGACGATCGTGGCCTCCGAGGCAGCGTTCACACTGCGGGAGGCGGCAGTCGGTTTCGCGATCGGGGTCGTGGTGGGCCTCGGCATCGCCATCGCGCTCACCACCTCAGGGCGCTTGGAGCGAGCGCTTGTGCCCCACGTCATCGCCAGCCAAACGATCCCGCTGATCGCGATCGCTCCCATCATCGTGATCTGGGGACGCAAGAGCCTCGATTTCCTGCCATTCGAATGGCAGGACTGGATGTCGGTGTCGATCATCGCCACGTACCTGACGTTCTTCCCGGTGACGATCAACGGCCTGCGGGGCCTGCAATCGCCCCGGCCCGAGAATCTCGAGCTGATGGATTCCTACGCCGCGCCCTGGGGACAGACGCTGTGGCGGCTGCGCCTGCCGGCATCGCTGCCATACCTGTTCGCCGCGTTCAAGATCGCGGCGACCGCAAGCGTGGTAGGTGCCATTGTCGGCGAGATCTCCGCCGGGGTGAAGGGCGGGCTCGGCCGCCGGGTGCTGCTCGAAGCCCAGCGCTACACGACCGGACCCGAGCGCCTCTACGTCGCTGTGCTCGGCGCGGCCGCGTTGGGGATCTTCGTGTTCGTGGTGATCTCGACGGTGGAGTATGCGCTGGTGGGACGCAAGGGCCGTGAGGCTGTGACATGAACGGTGCGGGCCCATGAGCGGTGCGCCCGACGCGAACGGCCCCGACGGCGACATCGCGCCCGATGTCGCAGCCGTCGAATTGGACGGCGTGGGCAAGGTGTTCAACCCGGGGCGGTCCAACGAGGTGAATGCGCTGACCGGCATCGATCTGCGCATCGCTCCGGGAGAGTTCGTCACGTTGATCGGCCCGTCGGGCTGCGGCAAGAGCACCTTGCTGCGGCTGATCGCCGCGCTGACTGACGTGAGCGAGGGCTCTGTCAGCGTCAACGGCAAGCCTGCGGACCGAGCCCGGCTCGACCGCGACTACTCGATGGTGTTCCAGCGGGCCGGACTGTTCGACTGGCGCAACGTGTCGCGCAACATCGAGCTGCCGCTCGAGCTGATGGGCTGGAAAGCGGCCGACCGGCGGCAGCGATCGGCCGAGATGCTCGACCTGGTGAAGCTGAGCGAATTCGCCCGGCACCATCCGGCGGAGCTGTCGGGTGGCATGCAGCAGCGCGTCGCCATCGCCAGAGCGATGTCGTTCGACCCGAAGCTGCTGCTGATGGACGAACCGTTCGGCGCGCTCGACGAAATGACCCGTGAGCACATGCAGAACGAGTTGCTGCGGATCTGGACAGAGACGCAGACCACGGTGATCTTCGTGACGCATTCCATCAGCGAGGCGGTGTTCCTGTCCACGAGGGTCGTGGTGATGTCGCCACGACCGGGCAGGATCTCGGCGATCATCGACACCGACCTGGGCGAGCGCAGCGAGGCCACCCGCGACCATCCGGAGTACTTCGCGAACGTGACCGCAGTGCGCAACGCGCTGCGAGGAGACCACGCCTCGTGACCGCCGCGAAGGCTGTGCTGCGCGCATGGCTGCCCCCGGTGGTGGCAGCGGCGATCATGTTCGGCTGTTGGGAAGCCCTGCTGGCCGTGCTGAATCCCGACGGCTTCGTGCTGCCGCCGCCCTCGCGCATCGTCAGCGCCCTGTTCGGCGACTTCGACACGATCTCGACTGCGACGGGCATCACGGGATTCATCATCGTCACCGGCTTGATCGCCGGCGTGGTGGTAGGTGCATTGGCGGCAGTGCTCGTGACCGCGTTCCGCTCGGCCCACGAGACCCTGACGCCGCTGGCCGTGGCAGTCAATGCGGTGCCGATCATCGCTTTGGCGCCCATCTTCAACGCTTGGTTCGGGATCCTGTCGCCCCGATCCAACCAAGCAGTCGTCGTGGTGCTGGTCTTCTTCCCAGTCTTCATCAACACGACCAGGGGGCTGGGGCAGGTCGAGCCCAGCCAGATCGAGCTCATGGAGTCCTACGGCGCCGGCAAGTGGCGGATCATGCGCGAGGTGCGCATCCCGAACGCGATGCCGTACTTTTTCACCGCGTTGAAGCTCGCCACGTCGCTCGCGGTAATCGCCGCCATCGTGGCCGAGTACTTCGGCGGCCGCCAGGACGCATTGGGCAACATCATCACCAACTCGGCCGGCCTGACCCGCTACGACGACGCCTGGGCGGCCGTTCTGGCCGGCTCGCTGGTGGGCATCGGCCTCTACGCGATCGCTGTCGTGCTCGAACGGCTCGTCATGCCGTGGTACTTCGCAGCAAGGAGGGCGACATGACCTTGACCTTGGGCGTGAGCGCCCATTGGGTATCCCAACACGGGGGGAAAATATGAAGGTAAGAAAAACGCTGATCCGGACGCTGGCGCCGCTGCTGGCGCTCGGCTTGCTAGCCGCAGCGTGTACTGGCGGCGACGAGGCAGATGAGCCCGAATTCGAGCCCATCTCCGAGGTGTCGCTGCAGCTGCAGTGGTTCACGCAGGCACAGTTCGCCGGGTACTACGCGGCGCAAGCGCTCGGCTTCTACGAAGACGTCGGGCTCGACGTGACCATCCTCGAGGGCGGCGTCGACATCGTGCCGGCCTCGGTGCTCGACTCGGGTGCCGCGGAATTCGCAGT
>CAZAFV010000121.1:0-5097 GCA_964484385.1 uncultured Acidimicrobiales bacterium | reverse complement strand
ACCTCGCGCGGCGGCTGCGGGCCGCCGACACGGCGCAGGCCGCCTCCGAGGCTGCCGGCGAGCCGACCGGCGGCGTGCTCGCCCGGCGGTCCTGGTGGTGGTACGTGCCGTTGTACTTGGCGGTTAGCGGCGCGACCGCCGCGTGGCTGACGCCCCGCCAGCGGATCGCGTTCTGGACCATCGCGACGACCGTCAGCATCGCTGGCGGCGTGGTGTCCTATCGCCGCCACGTCGCCAGATGCCGCGAGGCCGAGACGGTTTCATGCGACGGCGACGGCCCGCCGCTGCGGATGTGGGAGTTGGGCTGGCTTCTCCCGTTACTGCCGGCGGTGGTCGTGGTCCTGTGGGCGGTGGTCGTCAGGTATTGGCTGCCGCCTGGAAGCGAAGCGGTGTTTTGGCTGGGCCTACTAGTCCTTTTCGCGGTGCTGCTGCTTTGCTTGCATGCGATCCGTCGGCGAAATGCCAAACGCGTCGAGCGGCCGCAAAGCTAGGGCTGCGATTCATTGAGCCGCAGCGTGCCGTGTCACGGCCCTAGCCGACCGCCCGGCACGCCACGCGTCGATGGCCGTCGCCGTCGCACCGCAGGGCCGTGAGCGCGCCCGGTTCCGCCTGAATGCCGAGGGCTATCCTCAGGCGATGAACAGCGCCGAGGCGGCGAATGGGCCTCGTCGCCTTGACGCAGTGAGAGTCGTGGTCGGCGCCGCTGCCGGCGGGGTGACGCTGTGGCTGCTCGGGGCCGGTCTGCCGTTCGCCGCGGTGTGGGGCCTCGCCGCGTTGGTGGCCGGCCTGGGCGTCGCGAGCGTCTGGCACGCCCGGGCGGGGCGATGGACGAGGCGACGCGCCCGCAGCCGATGACCGCCACCTCGGACCCTCGGCCGACGTGGCGGCAGCTCGCCGTTCCACACCCCCGCGACCGCGCCGAGCGGTTCGGCTGCGGCTGCGCAGGCTTCGCCGCGACCGCGACGCTGCTCACGCTCATTGCGCTCGAGGTGTCGCCCTGGACCGCCTGGTGGCAAATGCTGCTGCTCATCCCCGCCACCGCTGCGGTCCTGACCGTCGCTGCCACCTGGCCCGTCATTGCCTGGATGCAACACCGCACACCCACGCCGCCGGCGCGCTGCCCGCCTCGCACCTGACCGCGCATCCAGACGACGCACCGCTCCGCAACTTTGCTACATGATCCCCCGACGGACGGCCTAGGCCGCTCCGACGCCGACGCCGATGCCGGACGCTGCGTGGCTCAGAGCGCCGCGGCGGCGAAGGCGCGCAGCTCGCGTTCTACATCGCCCATGGGCTGGAACGCGACTTCGGTGATGCCTGCGGCGGCGAGGCGTTCCATGCGCTCGGGCACCTCGCCGGCATGGCAGACGAACGGGGCGATGCGCAGCGATTCGGCGGTGAGCACCTGCCGGTCGATCGGGTTGAGCTCGGTGAGATGGCCTTCGTGGAGCGAGAGGTGGAGGGTGTCGGGGTCCATGGGGCCGGTGATCTCGCCGAAGCGCTCGGCGTTGGGCAGCGTGCTGAGCCGGGCGTCGCGCTGCTCGAGGAAGGCGTGGTACGCCACGCTCACACCCGGCCCGGCGGTGTCCATGACGCGCTCAGACTCGATCGTCTCGTCGTCGTCCATGATGGTTCCGAAGCCGAGGAGAATCACGTCGTCGATCCCGGCGTAGTCGGCGTCGGGGCGGGGCCGTGAGGTGAACACCCCGCAGCCCATCTGGGCGGCTGCGGCGAGGCCCCGAGGGCCGTTCACGCCCAGGATCCATGGCACCTCGATGGGCCGCTCCACCGCCTGGCCCGGCCAATGCAGCATGCGTGCCGCCCTGCCGTCGACCTCGACGGTCTCACCCCGAAGCAGTGCCTGGGTATCGGCGACCATGCCGGGGAACTCGGCCCAGCGCAGCGGCTTCTGGCCCATGGCCCGGCGGCCGGTGAATCCGGTGCCAGCACCGATGATGACTCGTTCAGGCCCGACGAGCCCGACCAGCGTGGCGATGGCCGCAGCCGTGGCCATCGGGTGGCGCAGCGACGGAATCAGCACGCCAGGACCCAGGCGGATGCGGTCGGTGCGCACGCCGGCGAGTGCGAGTGTCATCCACACGTCGAGCTGCAGCGCCGGGGTGTCGTACACCCAGGCGGTCTCGTAGCCGAGTTCTTCGGCCAGCACGATGTGGTCTGGCGTCTCGGGAACGGGCGGGAATGCGGCAGAGATCTTCATGGCGGCAGTCTCGCGAACCGCGCTCGGTGCCACAGGACTGCCGGTGCTGACGTGCTGCGGCTCGTTGCGCGAGGCCCGGGCCGGGTCGGCGGCCCCGGCCGCCGGGCTCGTATGTGCGAAGCTGCGCGCATGGAGATCTCCAAGGCATTGGACTATGTGCGCAGCAACGACCGCGCTGTGCTGGCCACCAAGGCGCGCGACGACAAGCCGCAGCTGTCGCCGGTGACGTTGGCCGTGGTCGATGACACGGTGGTGATGAGCACCAGGGACACGGCCTTCAAAGTCAAGAATCTGCATCGCGACCCGCAGTCGTGGCTGTGCGTGTTCCCCGAGAAATGGCTGGGCCGCTGGGTGCAGCTCGAGTGCCAAGCCGAGATCGTTTCCGGCGAGGCTGCGCTGGACCCGCTGGTGGAGTACTACCGCACGCTGCAGGGCGAGCACCCCGACTGGGACGACTACCGCCGCGCAATGGTGGAGGACAAGCGCTGCCTCGTTCGCTTCCACATCACGAAGGCCGGTCCCGACAAGCACGGCTGACCCGCCGCGGCTGCGTGCTGCATTGGCTCAGCAACAGCCGTGCGTGGAGTGAGGGCGCTGCGCCCGGCGGGCTTGGCCGGTGCGGCAGGTCAGATGTAGTCGTCGTCGTCATCCCAGGCGTCGGATGCCCATGAGTCCGAGCGGCGCCTGCGCCGTGGCCGTCGGCTGACCTCGTCGTCGGTCCAGCCGTCGTCCCAATCGGCATCGTCGTCTTCATCGTCGTCGGTGTCGTCCCACCAAGCGGGGCGACGGGCCCAGTGCCTGCGTGGCCGTGAGCGCGGACGATCGTCCCAGTCGTCGTCCCAATGCTCCTCGATCTCGTCCCATTCGTCGCCCGCGTCCCAGTCTTCTGAGTCCAGCTCGTCCGGATCCCAGTCGTCATCGAGGTCGCGGTGGCCGCGTACACGTCGAGGCCGAGGGTTGCGGCGAGGCGAACCGCGTGTGGATTCGGCCCCGGAACTTCCGCGGCGTCGTTCGCTGAGCCCCCTGCGGATCGCCAAGGCGATGACTGCGACGATGAACAGCGGCGCCGCCCAGCTGGCGCCGACGGTGACCCACATGAAGCTCCACACAACCAACACGATGAGGAATGCTTGGCTCGTCACGAGCCGGATCAGGATCACGCCGATGCTCCACCACGCCGGTCGGCGAGGCTTCGAGCCGGCCGCGTCATTCCGGCGGGGCCGCTCGCCGCGCTGTGACCCCCGAGCACCAAGCATCACGCCAGTATTGCCCAGCACCGCCTCGGGCTCCGCACTCGAATGGTGCACTATTGGTCGATGGCACGCACAAACATCGACATCGACGAGGCGGCGTGCATGCGTGTCATGCAGCGCTATGGACTCAGCAGCAAGCGAGCAGCAGTGAACTTCGCATTAGAACTCGCCTCCGAGGAACCGATGTCGCTCGAGGAGGCACTCGCCATGCGCGGCACCGGTTGGGACGGCGACCTGGAAGCCATGCGCGGAGGCCGCGTCGAGCACCTGTGACACAGCCCGCTGACAGTGCCGGACTGTCGGTGGAAACAGTTGATTACCAGCGAGCCGCGCTGCTGTACCGAACGTGCCGACGGTCTGGCGCGACGGTGCGCAACATGATCGACTGCCTCATTGCCGCGATTGCCATCAGGAGCGGCGCAGAGGTGCTGCACGCCGACCGCGATTTCACAGCGCTCGCTCAACACGCCCAGCTACAAGTCCATCCTGCATCTGCGACTCACATGCCCGATCGATAGAGGACGTCAGCTGCCGGTGACCTGCCAGTGGACGAGGGTGTAGGGCGGGCTGCCGTTGTCGTGGTCCTCGAAGACGGCCTCGACGTCGCTGCCGATGACGATGTCCTGCATCGGGTCGCCGAGCAGGTTGCCGATCATGCGCAGGTTGTCGGCGTGGGGCAGCTCGACCAGTACCACGATGTAGGGACCGTGTTCGGCCAGCGCCGGATGTACCGGGTGATGCACGCGCTGCCAGGAGTAGATGCGCGCTGTCGGCTCGACAGTCACCCACTCGACATTGAGCGACTGGCAGGCGTGGCACACCCAGTCGGGCCCCCATTGGTGGGTGCCGCAGTCGGCGCAGCGCTGCACCCGCAACTCGTGCTCGCGGGTGCCCTCCCAGTACGGCGCGTCCATCCCGTCGCGCATCGGAGCAGGCTGGGTGAGGCCTTCGGGCAGGTAGCTGGCCTCGGCGAGCGCGCTCATCGGGGCGCCCTCATCCGAGCGCCTCAGTGGTGCCGTAGATCGCTGTCGAGGCGATCTCGACCATCGGTCCGGCATTGGAGAGCGACACGTTCACGTTCGGCACCTGGTTGGTGGAGTCGCCGCGCACCTGCCGCACCGCCTCGATCTGCATGCCGAGCCCGTGCATGTAGCACTCTGCGAGGTTGCCGCCGCTGGTGTTCAGCGGGATTGAGCCGCCGTCCGCCCGCAGGTTCTCGAAGGTCAGCACCTCGTTGGCGTTCTCGTAGGTGCACAGACCGTGCTCGATGAGGCTCATCACCACGGCGCCGGTGAAGTTCTCGTAGCTCTGCACCACGTCGACATCATCGGGCGTCACGCCGGCTTGCTCGTAGAGGTGCTGCGCCCCGAGCTTGAAGCTGGAGGTCGCGTAGTCGGTCGGGTTGTGGACCCAGGCGCCCGAGCGGTGACCGCCGCTCTGCTGGGCCGCCAGCACCAGCACCGGCGTGTCGCTGAGATCGGCGGCCCGCTCGGCAGATGTGACGATCATGGCCGCGCCGCCGTCGTTCTCGAGGCAGCAGTCGTACAGCCGGAAAGGCTCGGTGATCCAGCGGGACGAGTCGTAGGTCTCGGCGTCGAGCGGGCGGCCGTACATCACGGCCCGCGG
>CAZAFV010000120.1:0-5232 GCA_964484385.1 uncultured Acidimicrobiales bacterium | reverse complement strand
CGAGCCCTTGGCCAGCCCGAGCGCGAAGTACCCGGCCGACCGCTCGTCGATCCGGACCCAGGTGTGCAGCCCGGCGGTGGCATCGACGGTGAGCGCCAGCGGCATCGACCGCGAGCCCGGCGACACCACCGCATCGGTGATGCCCGCGCCCACGAGACCCTCGCACAGCGAGCGGCACGCCGAATAGGCAGCATCGTCGTCGGAGATCTGCATGCTGCCGCTCAGTCGCCCTCGAGTGCGTACAGGAGGGCTTCGAGCTTGATGTTGGTCTCGGTCAGCTCGGCATCGGGATCTGCGCCCTCCACGATGCCGCCGCCGGCGAACAGCCGGGTCTCGGCGGGACCGGTCAGCGCACAGCGCAGTGCGACGCGAAACTCGCCGCGCCCGTCCAGCGTCGTCCAGCCGACCGGAGCTGCGTACCAACCGCGCTCGAAGCCCTCGTGCTCTGAGATCCAGTCGCGGGCGACGCGCCGCGGGAGCCCGGCAACCGCTGCCGTCGGGTGCAGTGCACTGGCGAGTTCCAGCACCGTCGTGCCGGCGGGGACGCGCCCGCTGATCGGTGTGTGCAGGTGCATGATGCGCCGCAGCTCCATGACGCCGGTCGGCGAGGGGGCATCGAGCGCCGCGCCGCACGCACGCAGCGTGTCGCGCACATCGGTGACCACGATCGCGTGCTCGGTCAGCTCCTTGGGATCGCGTTGCAGTTCGGCCGCGAGATCGGCGTCCCGCGCTGGATCGCCGACACGGGGCCCTGAACCGGCCAGCGCGTCGGTCTGCAGCCGCAGACCGTCGAAGTGCACCAGCTGTTCGGGAGTGGCGCCGAAGAACGTCTGCGCCCCGCGCCCGAACGCAAACGTGACGCACGACGGGTAACGCGACCGCAGGCGGTTGAGCACCGCGATGGGCTCGAGCCCCGACGCGATGTGCAGCTCCCGCGCCGTCACGACCTTGTCCAGCCCGCCTTCGGCGATCCTGCCGAGGGCGCGCCGCACCAGCCCGGTGTAGCCGTCGTCGGTTCGGTAGCTCTCGCCGAGCACGGCCAGCGCCGCCGCATTCAGATCGCTCGCGGGCCCCGCTTCGAGTTCAGGATCGGCCAGGCTGCGAGCGGCTGTGCCGGTGAGATCGCCGCCGGCGTCGCCTCGCACGGTCATGTCGTCACGGGCGCAGTCCGCGCCGGGCGCACCGGCGGCAGCGGCGAGGCCGCAGACTCCGCTGCCGCCAGCCGCGCCGCAGGTGGCACATGCCCCCCCGACTCCCGACCGTGATGCAGCCATCACCGGCCAGACGGGGGCACCGGGCACCGAGGTCAGCCACGACTGGCCGCCCCGGCGCACGACGAGCACTTCGGGCACGGTCAGGCAGCCGGTGCCGAATGGCTCCCACACCGAACCTGCCGCGGGTGCCTCGGGACGGAACGAGAAGCCGCCCACGGCCAGCGGCCCGATCGGGTGACCGCTGTCACCGCTCATGGTGACGTCCAGCAGGCTCAGCGTGTCCGCGACAGAGGCGAAGCGGTCGGCGCCGGCCTCGGCGACGGCGTCGAAGGCGCTGCCGAGCGCACAGAATTCCAGGTCGCCGTCGGGACACGCCCAGTACACGCGCTGGTGCGCGTCGGATGCGGCAAACACTGCCAGCGGGTCCAGCTCGCCGGACAGCTCCCGACATTCCAGCGTCAGGGCGGTTCGGGTTCGCAACCCTGTTGAGGTGCGGCGGCCCGAACCCCCTGCGGACCGGGCATTCGGCGAGTCGGTTGCCATCGCATCGGAACGTGCCGGCGCATCGTCGATGTCGCCGGCCAGAATGCGCTCGGTGGCGTGCTCGACGAGTGACTCGCGGAAGTGCTGCGCCACCAGATCGGTGACCAGCGGGATCAGGCGAGCAGCCAGATCAGCGCGCCGTGCCGTGGGCACGTCGGCGAAGCGGTCGGCGAACAGCCCGACCGCATCAGCGGCGACAGCTTCCATGTTCGATGCGTGCCGCAACGCGAGGCCGATGAGATCGTCGAGCGGCATCTCGGCGGCGAGCAGCTCCGTGGCCGCGCGCAGCATCGTCAGCGCTCCGGTGCTGTAGAGCGTGCCGCCTGTGGCACCCTCGCCGGTCGCCGCCTCGCTGGCACCGCCGCCGACCCCGGGCGCGTCGTCGACACCGCCTGCGGAGGTGCGCAACGGCCGCACCAGGCCGGTGTCGGTCGCGAGTCGCACCAGTTCTTCGTCGAGCCCGGACTGGCGCACCAGCTCCTCGAAGGTCAGGGTGTCGCCGTGGCGTGCGCCGAGCGCGACCAGCATCGGGTCGTCGCCGCCGTCGCTGAGCTGGCGGATCTGTGCCAGCGAGAAGCCCGCCGCCGACAGGCGCCGTATCTCGCCGAGCCGCCGCGCATGACTGTCGTCGTAGCGGGCCATCCGGCCTTGGCGTGCGGGCGGGTGCAGCAGCCCGATCTTCTGGTAGTAGCGCACGGTGTCGACGCTCACCTCATGCGCCGACGCCAGCTCCTCCACTCGCACGCCCTCAGCGTACGCCCATTGTGAGAGTGATAACTCCAAGAGTGCTCACTCTGTCCATCCGCGCCGGCACAAATACCTCCAACTACCGACCGGCAGGTCGCTGGCTAGGGTGGCTCGATGGCTCAACGGGCACGCCTGAGCGCAGACGACTGGGTGGCGGCCGCACTGGAGGTGCTCGTTTCCGACGGCATCGGTGCTGTCAAGATCCTGCCGCTCGCCAAGCGGCTCGGCGTCACCCGGGGCAGCTTCTACTGGCACTTCGAGAACCACGAAGCCCTGCTCAACCGCCTGCTTGAGGTGTGGGAGGAGACCAACTCCGGTTCGATCATCCGGGCCGCGACGCTCGAGGGCAGCATTGTCGATCGGTACGTCGCATTGATGCGCTGCTGGCTGGGATTCGAGCGATTCGACCCGCACCTCGAAGTGGCCGTGCGGAATTGGGGCCGCAGCAATCCGGAGTTGTGGCAGAAGCTGAGAGCCACCGATGAGCGGCGCGTGGATGCGTGCGTGGAGATGCTCGCGGCTGAGGTGAGCGACCCGGTCATGAGACTTCACCGTGCGCGCACCATTTACTTCCTGCAGATGGGCTGGTACGAACTCGAGGTCGACGAGCCGATGGATGCCCGCATCGAAGCGCTCACGTATTACTTCGATATCTACGTGGGTCGTTCCCCGACCGATGACGAGCGAGCGGCCATCTTGGCCGGGTTGCGCCTCTGACATTCAGTTATTGCGCGATGTGCATCTTGTTCATGTTGACGTGATCCAGACAGGACCATACGGTGCGGCCCAGTGAGTCCTGGCTTGAGATTCAGAGCCCCCCAGCGGCAAAGCGACGATGACGCGTCGAGGTCGTAGACGCCGGGACGCGACCGCAGTCACCGCTGCGGCGCCACGACAGCAGGCACGCAACACCTTCCGGCCGGTCGAGCTCATCAGCGCCGACGAAGTCGAACGCATCCACGAGGCGTCGCTGCGGGTGCTGTCCGAGATCGGCATGAACTTCCTGCTGCCCGAAGCAGTGCAGATCCTGCTCGAGGCGGGCGCCAGCTCCGACGACGGCGTGCGAGTGCGGTTCGATCCCGAGATGGTCGTCGAGCAGGTGGCGCTCGCCCCGTCCTCCTTCACCCTGCACGCCCGCGATCCAGCCAACAGCGTGGTTTTCGGCGATGACTGGGTCGTCTTCGGCATGGTCGGCAGCCCGCCGAACGTGTCCGACCTCGATCGGGGCCGGGTCAGCGGCAACTACGCCGACTTCTGCAACATGCTGCGCCTGCAGCAGGCGCTCGATGCCGCGGACGCCTGCACCGGTCACTCCGTCGAGCCGATCGATCTCGACGTGCGCACCCGTCACCTGGACGCGGTGTCGGCCATGTACACCCTGTCCACCAAGCCCGGGTTCTGCTACTCGCTGGGCCGCACCCGTGTCAGCGACGCCATCGAGATCGCCCGCATCGCCCGCGGTGTCGACCATGAGACGCTGCTGCGCGAGCCGTCCATCCACACGGTCGTCAACGCCAACTCGCCGCTCGTGTACGACAAGCCGATGCTGGAAGGCGCCATCGAGCTGGCCCGCCACGGCCAGCCGGTCGTGTACACGCCGTTCACCCTGGCGGGGGCGATGGCGCCGGTCACGATCGCCGGCGCGCTCACCCTGCAGAACGCCGAGGCGCTCGCCGGCATCACGCTGGCGCAGCTCGTGAACCCCGGCGTGCCGGTCGTCTACGGCAGCTTCACCTCGAACGTCGACATGCGGTCGGGTGCTCCGGCATTCGGCACGCCCGAGTATGTAAAGGCCACGATCATCAGCGGCCAGCTGGCGCGCCGCTACGGCTTGCCGCTGCGGGCCTCGAACGCGAACGCCTCCAACGCTCCCGACGCCCAGGCCACCTACGAGTCGCAGATGTCGCTGTGGGCGTGCATCGTGGGCGGCATCAATTACGTGCTGCACGGCCTGGGCTGGATCGAGGGCGGGCTCTGCGCCTCCTATGAGAAGGTGATCATCGACGCCGAGATGATCCAGATGATCCGGGCGATGCTGCAGCCCACCGTCATCGACGATGCCTCCTTGGCGGTTGATGCCATCGCCGAGGTGGGCCCGGCGAACCACTTCTTCGGCGCTGCTCACACGCTCGAGCGCTACAACACCGCCTTCTACGAGCCGACGCTGTCGGACTGGCGCAACTTCGAGACGTGGCAGGAAGACGGCGCGCTCGACGCCACCCAGCGGGCGAACGGCATCTGGAAGCAGTTGCTCGCCGACTACGAAGAGCCGCCGATGGACGACGCCATCCGCGCCGAGCTCACCGAATTCGTCGAGCGCCGCCGAGCCGAAGGCGGCGTCGAGCCGCTCTAGCCGCAGAACTCACATAGCTGCCGCCGCCGCAGCGGACGCGACCTAGTTGATCTGCTTCTCCATGCCCTCCCAGTAGGGCGCACGGAGCTTGAACTTCTGCAGCTTGCCGGTGGCCGTGCGGGCCAGCTCCTCGCGGAACTCGACGCTGGTGGGGCACTTGAAGTGCGCCATCCGGTCCCGGCAGAAGTCGATCAGATCACGATCGGTGACTGCATCAGCTGCGGCGTCGACGACCACGAGCGCCTTGATGGTCTCGCCCCACTTCTCGTCGGGCACGCCGATCACGGCCACCTCGGTCACCGCGGGATGGCTGAACAGCACGTCCTCCACCTCGATCGACGACACGTTCTCGCCGCCGGAGATGATCACGTCCTT
>CAZAFV010000119.1:0-5347 GCA_964484385.1 uncultured Acidimicrobiales bacterium | reverse complement strand
AGTTGTTGAACATGCCGCCGCTGGACGCGCACACACCCATCGACAGCACCCACTTGGGCTCCATCATCTGGTCGTAGATCTGGCGCAATACGGGTGCCATCTTCTGGCTGACGCGGCCCGCCACGATCATCAGATCGGCTTGACGAGGCGAGGCGCGGAACGTCTCCATGCCGAAGCGGGCCAGGTCGTAATGGGCCGTGCCCGTCGCCATCATCTCGATGGCGCAGCAGGCGAGCCCGAACGTGGCCGGCATCAGGCTGCGCCGGCGTGCCCACTTCACCAGCTCCTCCACCGGTGCAGTGAAGACGTTGTGACCGAGCCCGGCGAGACCGTCGTCGATGCCGAGCCGCGACTTGAGGTCGTCGATGCCCGCCATCAGCCTGCCGCCGTCCCGCTGCTGGGTTGCTGTGCGCCACTCCACGCGGCGTCGTGCTGGCCTGCGCCACTCCATGTGGCGTCGGGGATGTGCTCGCGGCCGGTCAGCCCGACGGTGCGTACACCCTGAACGCCGCTGCGGCTGGCCGGCGGCAGCGGGAGGACGCGGCGCTTGCGCGGGCCCCACTCCAGCCCGCCCATTGCCAGCTCATAGACGAAGGACAGGAAGAAGATCACGACGAAGATCAGCATCGCCATGAATCCGAAGAGGCCGAGCTGGCTGTTCGCGACCGCCCACGGGTACAGGAAGACGATCTCGATGTCGAACATGATGAACAGCATCGCCACGAGGTAGAAGCGCACCGGGAATCGCTCGGGAATGGCGGCCTGGTCGACGATGCCGCACTCGTACGACGCCAGCTTGGCATTCGTGCTGCGTTGGGGTGCCAGCAGCCGCGATGCGATGATGCTCACCAGCACGAACAGCACTGCGAGCACGCCGAGAACCAACACCGGCAGGTATTCCGCCAAGCCATTGTTCATGCCCCGGACCCCTTCGGCGCGTCGGTGATCAGATGCCGGCCCCAGTCTGGCCCAAAACAGGCCAGCCGGTCACTGGCCCGCAGCTTCGCGCACCGCCCAGATCGCCTGGTCCCGTCGATGCAGGTGGTAGCAGCCCAAGCCGAACAGCAGGGCGGAGAAGATCGTGAGCAGGGCCGGGCGGAGCCGCACGCTGCCGTGGTCACGCACCAGCACCACCGAATACACCGGCTCGTTCTCGTCGATCTGGGGCGCAGGCACCACGATCTTTCCGTCGTCGCCGAACACGTTCGGATCGATCTCGACCCTCGGCTGGTACGGCTGGATCTGCACGACGGCGTAGTGCGGCCTGCCCCTGCTCGGCAGGAAGTACTGCGTGACGGCGTTGTCGGGAATGCTCAACGGCCGGTAGCGCTCGCCGCCCCGGATCAGCACCCGGTACGTCTTGTATTCGTCCGCGGCCGAGAACAGGCACGAATTCACCGCCAGCAGCCGGCGCGGGTCGGCACCGTCGCAGACGACATGTCCATCGGCCGCCGAGCGGGCGTCAGCCGCGAACGCCTGAGCTTCGACAATCTCGGGATCGGTGACCTCTTCGGCGTCGTCGTCCGATGCCTCCTCGACCGCGATATCGATCCAGCCGGGGGGCGGCTGATCAACCGGAACGCCCTCGAGCTGCTGCACTTCGTCGACCAGCACCGTCGCGGGATTGGAGGTCACCTGCAGCACGTTCCAACCGGGCTGGCTGCCGATCCACCCGATGCCGAACACCCACCACACGATGGACATCAGCAGCATCCAACCCCACAGCCCGGTCCACGCCACCAGGAAGCCGAGACGGACCCCGAGGTTGGTGGCCAGCAGCAGGTACACCGATCCGCACAGCACGGCGATACCGATGATGACGGCCAAGTATCCAGTGAGAACCGGATCCCAGCTGACGATGCCGAAAAGGTGCGAGGCGGTCATTCGTCGTCTCCCGCTTCGTGCAGCAGATCGAAGCCGACCGAGGCCTGGCGCTGCGGGTCAAGGTTGCGCTCGTAGGCGGCAATCGCGCGAATCTCACGCTCGCTGAGCACCCGCCCAAATCCGGGCATGCCGTAGTTGCCGAGACGAGCGAACTGACCGTAGGCCACGTTGTCCGCAGCGCCATCGGAGATGAACGAGACGTGGTCTGCCATGTCCGGGAACAGCCTCCGGAGGCTCACGCTGTTGAGCGCCGGTCCGTAGCGTCCGGCGCCATCGGGACCGGGAAGCACCTCGATCGTTCCGCCGTTGTTGGGCAGCTGGGCACCGCCGCGGCCGGGCCAGCGCGGCGTGTGGCACCGGGCGCAGTGGAGATCGAACAAGACCTCGCCCTGGGTCACCGCCGGATTCGTCTCACGCTGAGCCGCGAACTCCGTCTCGTAGCGCGCCGCAGCCCGCGCCTGTGCTTCCTCGTCGGTGATCCTGTTGTCCCACAGCCATGCCACGAGGTCGTCGATCTGCTGGTCGTTGTACGGACCGCCGCCCTCGAGGCCCCACGACGGCATCACGCCTCGGCCATACACCAGGATCTGCCGCACCTCGGTGACCTCGTCGAGGGTCTCGGCATCGGTGTCGAAACGCGTGAACACGTCGTCGAGAGACGGCGCCTCCCACGTCGTGTTGATGACGAAGGACTCCTTGTCGGAGAACTGGTGGCCGATGTCGAGCACTACCGGAGCGAAACGCGCGCCGCCGAGATCAGCACCGTGGCAGTCGAAGCACTCCGCTGCGGTTGCGACGGCCTCGCCGCGGCTCACGGCCGCTTCGGAGAACGACGTTTCCGCACCTGAACGGCGCCCGCCCTCGAGCATCCAGTAGACGGGCAGCACGAGCGCCATGATCAGCAGCATCAGCACACCGAAGGCCTGCACCTTCTCCAGCCGGCGGCCTTCGAGTTCCTCGTCGTCGGGCAGATTGCCGCGGTTGGGCGCCAACTCGATCTCGCTGCCGGCCTCGGACTTCGCCTGGCGGATGTTGACGAAGACGTAGATCGCCCAGCCGACCACGACAACCGCCAAGAGCACGATCGCGATCGAACGCTCCGTGCTGACGGCCAGCATGTGGCTGAGCTCAGGCACAGTGCGGCCCCTCGAGGCCCTGGCCCGTGCTGTCGGTGCCGATCGCCGGTCCCTGCGACACCTTGCCGGTGTCGACGAAGACGCTGCCGCCCTCGATGGTCACCGGGAAGCGATCCATGCCACGAGGTGCCGGCCCGGACTTCTTCTCGCCGACACGGTTGTACTTCGAGCCGTGGCACGGGCACTCGAACCACTGCGAGCTGCCGCACACCGGCACCTTGCAGCCCAAGTGCGGGCAGACCTGCCACAGCGCGACATAGCCCAGTCGCATGCCCTCGAGCACCGCGCCGCCGTACACCGTCTCGGCGTTGGACAGCGTCGCTGAATCGGTGGGGTACGGCTGGATGTAGCTCTGCGCCTCAGAGAAGTACGAGAAGTTCTCGGCGGGAGTGGACGACGAGATCGCCTCGTCAACCGATGCGACCGTGCCGATCTTGATCTTCGAGCCGAATCCGCCGGTCGGGCGCGGCCAGAGGAAGGCGAGCATCGCGGCATTGAACGTGCCCAGGCCGGTCGCCATCAGCAACACCGAGGACCGGTTCAGGAACTGCCGACGGGTGACCCCCACCTCGTCGGACGGCGGCGGTGCCCAGTCCTGCGGCAGCTCGGGTTCCGCGGTAGCGACAGGCGACGGGCGGCGCTCGGCGGCCACCGAGCGTTCCAGTTCTTGTGCTTGCGCGCTGACACCGAACGCACCGGTGTCGTCGCCAACGGCATCGTCGTCGCCGGCGGCGCTGGCCGCCACCTCGTCCCGCCGGCGAGTCTCACGCGACAGGTACCCCAGGCCGGTGGCATCCCGGCGTCGCAAGGAGACGAACGCGACCACGGCACCCAGCACGACGATGACCGGGATGGCAATCGCGAGAATCGTTCCGGTGGACATGCCGACGTGCCCCTACAGGTGGAAGATGCCGTGCAGACCGGTGTCCCACGGGTAGGTGAAGTTGAAGCCCTGCCCCCGGAAGAACGAGCCGATGATCACCAGCACTGCCCAGAACATGAGGTGGATCGTCTGGACCGAGATGGCGAACTTGCGGTCTTCGGGGCGCAGAGACGGGTTCTTGTCGACATAGGGGGCGAAGGCCAGCAGTATGAGCGCGACGCCGGGGATCGTCACGCCGGCGATCATCGGGTCGAACATCGTGAGCAGTTCCTGCAGGCCCAGGAAGTACCACGGCGCCTTGGACGGGTTGGGCGTCTCGTTGTGGTTGGCGAGCTCGAGCAGCGGTGCGTTGATGAACAGCGAGAAGACCAGCGTGAAGGCCGTGATGAACAGTGCTGCGGTGAATTCGGCGGCCAGCAAGTGCGGCCAGACGTGGACCTTGTCGCCCGGGCTGGCCTTCACGTCTTGGATGGAGCCCGACTTGACGACCGTCAGCAGCCGGTGAGTGTTGCCTGCAGGCCCTGCCATCAGCGGCGGCAGCGCGGTAGCCACCCCCCCGCCGGCAGCCGCGGGACCGCCCGCCGGAGCCATGCCCGCGACCGCGGGCGCACCGCCGGGCTGCTGGCTGGCTTCCAGCAGTGAGCGAGGGATCGTGACACCGTCATCGTCGTCGGGCTGCGCGGCAGCCGGCGCCTCGCCCTCGCCGGCTGCGGGCGCGCCGGTTGCGCGGGCCCTGGCTTCGGCACTCCGGCGCAGGAGGTGTTCGGGGATCTCAGTCATGCTGATGGTTCGGGACGGCCACGCTTCCTACAGCGGCCCCGAAATGCCTCCGTCCTTTCTCACTCTCCAGAAGTGGATCGCCATGAAGATGACGATGACAAAGGGGAGCATCAAGACATGCAGCACGTACCAGCGCAATAACGTCTCTGCTCCGATCTGTTGGCCGCCTAGTAGGACGAACCGGACTTGTTCGCCGAATACCGGCGTGAAGCCCATCATGTTCGTGCCCACTGTGACCGCCCACAGCGCGAGCTGATCCCACGGCAGCAGGTAGCCGGTGAAGGCAAGCAGCAGCGTGAGCTGCAACAGCATGACGCCGACGACCCAATTGAATTCTCGCGGTGCCTTGTAGGCACCGTGATAGAAGACGCGGGCCATGTGCAGGAACACGGTGATCACCATGAGGTGCGCGGCCCATCGGTGCATGTTGCGCACGAGCAGGCCGAACGCCACCTGCGTGTGGAGGCTCTCGATGTCTGCCCACGCGGCCGTGTCGGTCGGCCGGTAGAAGAACATCAGGAAGATGCCCGTGATCGTCAGCAGGATGAACAGGAAGAAGCTCAGACCGCCCAGGCACAGCGTGTAGCTCACCTTTACGGCGTGCCGCTTCACCTTCACCGGGTGAAGGTGGTACAGGACGCTGTTCATGATGACGTAGGAGCGG
>CAZAFV010000118.1:0-5433 GCA_964484385.1 uncultured Acidimicrobiales bacterium | reverse complement strand
CGGGTTCCTGTGACGGTGCTGACGGGCTTTCTCGGTGCGGGCAAGACAACGCTGTTGAATCACATCCTCACCGAGCAGCACGGCAAGCGGATTGCGGTGATCGAGAACGAATTCGGCGAAGTCGGCATCGACGATGCGATCGTCCTCGACGCCGAAGAAGAGATCTTCGAGATGAACAACGGCTGCATCTGCTGCACTGTTCGAGGCGATCTGATCCGCATTCTCGGAAATCTGATGCGGCGCAAGGACCGGTTCGACCAGATCCTCATCGAGACGACGGGGCTGGCCGACCCTGCACCGGTGGCTCAGACGTTCTTCGTCGACGACGAGATGTCAGCCCAGCTGCGGCTCGATGCCATCGTCACGGTGGTCGACGCCAAGCACCTGGTCCCGCACTTGGACGAAGAGAAGCCCGACGGGGTCGAGAATGAGGCCGTCGAGCAGCTGGCGTTCGCCGACCGGGTCGTGCTCAACAAGATCGACCTCGCCGACAACGACGAACTGGACCAAGTGGAGACCCGCATCCGACAGATCAACCCGCTGCCGCCGATTATCCGGACCCAGCACGGAAAGGTAGATCTTGATGCCATCCTCGAGGTCGGCGCGTTCTCTCTCGATCGTGTGCTGGCCGACGATCCCGAGTTCCTCGATCCCGATGCCGAGCATCAGCACGACCTCAGCGTGACATCGGTGGGGATCGAAGCCGAGGGCGACCTCGATATCGACAAGCTGAACGAATGGCTGGGCGAACTCCTTCGCACCAAGGGAACCGACATCTTCCGCTCCAAGGGCATCCTGTCGATTGCCGGCTGGGACGAGCGGTACGTGTTCCAGGGCGTCCACATGCTGCTTGACGGCCAACCCCAAGGGACGTGGGGAGACGGCGAGGAACGACGCAACCGTCTCGTGTTCATCGGACGCAACCTCGACCGAGAGTCACTGGAGGCCAGCTTCAGGTCCTGCCTGGTATGACCGACGCTGCGACATCGCCCATCGCACAGTGGCGGGTGGACGTTGACGACTACGTGCAGGTTCTTGAGGTCTGCCGGGACCAAGGCCAGGCGGTGGTCGGGTCCCTGGGCGGCGACGCTGCCCTCATCGACATCGACGACGGCTCGGCCACTGCGCTGGAACGGCACGAGATGGGAGTGCTGAGCGCTGCCTGGTCATCCGATGGCGGCCGCGTGGCAGTCGGGGGCCAGGACGGATGCGTGCGCATCTACGACCGCACCGGAGCTGGGAAGGGCGTTGTCGACACGTCGGCTTGGGTGACGGCACTGGCCTGGTCGCCGAACGCGCCCGTGCTTGCGATCGGCGCGGGCCGGCACTTGCTCATCACCGACCTCGACGGTGGGCTCCTCCACGACTTCGACGACCAGCCTTCGACGGTGACGGCGGTCGCCTGGTCGGCCGACGGCAGCCGTGTCGGCGCAACCGCATACGGCGGCATCGGTTGGCACGATGTCGTGGGGCCACGGACCGGCCGTCGACGTCGCTTCGACTGGAAGGGGTCGCTGCTGTCGCTGGCGATGTCCCCCGACGGAACATGGGCCTGCGCCGGCGCCCAAGACGCGACCGTGCATCTGTGGCGGCTCTGGAGCGGCAAGGACCTCTCGATGTCCGGCTATCCGTCCAAGATCGAGCGAATCGGGTTCCGCCACGACAGCAGGTGGCTCGCGGTTGCGTGCCTCGGCGAGATCACCATCTGGGACTTCGGCGGAAAGGGCCCCGCCGGTACCGCGCCGGCCGCTGCCTCCGGTCACGACAAGCACATTGAGGACCTCGATTGGGATCCCTCTGGCAAGTCTGTCGCCACTGGGGGAGGAGATGGCCGCACCATTGTGTGGGCGGCCCCGACCCGCGCCGGTCAGGACCTGTCGCCGGTGACTGCGCTCGAGTCTGATGAGGCGACCAGTCGCCTCCGCTGGGTCAGCGAAGACTGCCTTCTGGTCGCTCGGGCCGACGGAGGCCTGGTCAAACTCGCTCTCTAGAAGGACAGCTCAGAGGACCCCGGCGAGCCACTCGCGGGCGTCGATCATCATTTCGATGGTCTGGCTGTGAGCCATGTCGTAGGCGTGGTGCCGAAGGTTCCACCCGCCGTCGCCAAGGGCCGCGATCACCTCTTTGGGCTGCTCCTGGCCGATGAAGATGTCGCGGGTGCCCCACTGGAAGAGCGCCGGCCGGCCGTCGCCGTTGGACAGGTCGAGGTCGAGCCCAGGCGCGCTCGGCAGGCCGCAACAGATGGCCCACACCCCGGCGTAGCGGGGCGCACCGGCCCTGCCCGCAAGCGCCAGCGACAGGTAGCCGCCCTGGCTGAACCCGCCCACGATGCACCGTTCAAGCGGCACGCCTGCCTTGCCGGCCTCGTCAGCGATGAACGACTCGAGCATTTCGAGCGAGGGCCCGAACTGCGAGATGTCTTGCTCGAACGTTTCGAGGTCGATCGACCACCAGCCCGCGCCGTCGCCGTCGGGCATGTCGATCGGCCCTCTCGGCGCGATCGCAGTGAAGCGTTCGTCTGGGTCGACGAGCGGTACATAGGACGCGAGGTGATGCTGCTCGGCGGTGTAGCCGTGCATGAGAAAGAGGAGACGGTCTGCGCCGTCGCGGTCAATCCGGTACTGGGTCAATGACATGGAACGCAACGCTCCTGTGCTGTTCGTTCGGTGAAGCTATGCGCTCGGGGAAAATGCCGCACGGATCTCTTCGCGAGTGTCCGCGCTGGCCAGGCAGTCGACCATGGTGAGCGCCAGGGTGAGCGCGCCGTCGATGACTGCCCGGTCGCCTTCCTCGCGGCCCGTGTACACCTCGAATTCCGGTGTGTGAATCGGGGTGCCCTCGGGGGCGACCTTGATCATCGGGTGGATGGACGGGACGGCGTAGCTGACGTTGCCCATGTCGGTCGATCCGACCACCATCGACCCTTCCTCTGAGGGCAACGGATGACGCCCGACATCCATGGCGTTGCGCACGTACACGTCGAGCAGGGGGTGGTTGTCGATCATGTCGTAGAAGGGCGGGTCAATCCATTCGGCCTGCATCTCGCACCCAGAGGCGTCTGCGCCTCCCTGCAGGCATCGCTGCACTCGCTCCTTGAGCGTTTCGAGGCTCGCCATCTTGTGGCTGCGCACGTACCACTCCGCTGCAGCGCGCGACGGCACGATGTTGGGCTTGTCGCCCGCGTCGGTGAAGATGCCGTGGATCCGCTCGTCGGGCCGGATGTGCTGGCGAAGCGCAGCAACTGCGTTGTAGCCCAGCACGGCCGCATCGAGAGCGTTGCGGCCCCGGTGCGGTGAGGCAGCCGCGTGGGCCGCCTGGCCGTCGTAGGTCACGTGCAGCTGCTGGATGGCGATCGCGTGAAATGTGCGGAGATCGCGATCGGCGGGATGCACCATCATCGCCAGATCGACATCGTCGAAGGCGCCGCGGCGGACCATGAACTCCTTGCCGCCGCCGCCCTCTTCGGCGGGCGTCCCGAGAATGGCGACCCGCCCGCCGAGAGCCTCGGCGACCTTCGCCACTGCGATGCCTGCGCCGAGCCCCGCCGAGCCGATGATGTTGTGACCGCACGCATGGCCGATCCCAGGGAGTGCGTCGTACTCGCACAGCACCGCGACCGTGGGCCCGTCGGCAGCGCCGACGCGGGCGTCGAACGCAGTCGGCATGTCGTAGGCGGCCCGCGTCACGTCGATCCCGTTGTCTTCCAGCACGCCGGTCAGGGCTTCGTGGGCGTGGTGCTCTTCGAAGTTGAGTTCGGGGTTGGCGTGGATCGAGTGCGAGAGATCCAGCAGCGCCGGCGTCAGGCGGTCGATCTCAGCACGAACGATGTTCTTGGCATCGGCAGCGTCCATGACGGCGAGATTACTGAGGTCCCCAGAACCAGGACGGTCGTGCCGGCTCACTTACATCGCCTGTTCGTACAGCGCATGGACTTCTTCCCGGCTCGGGTAGCGCGGCGTATTCAGAATGATGAGGTCGCGCAACGCGTCGGTGGTGAGCCCGTCGATGTCCTGCGCCGTGGCGCCGAGGTCGCTGAGGCTGCGGTCGGTACCGACGGTTGCCGACAGCGTCTCGACTGCCTCGATGGCCGCCAGCGGGTCGCGGGCAACGCCGAGCGCTTGGCCCACGTCGGCGTAGCGGTCGGAGACCGACTCGAGGTTGAAGCGCATGATGTGGGGGAGCATGGTGGCGAGCGTCTGCCCGTGGGCCGCGCCGAAGGTGCCCGAGACCGGATGACCGGTGGCATGGACGAGTCCCAGCAGCGGGCCCGACGAGAACGCACGGCCGGCCAGGTGGGACGCGATCTGCATCGACGCCCGGGCTTGCACGTCGCTGCCGACGGCGACGGCCTGGGGGAGCCAGTGCCCGGTGAGCCGGATGGCCTGCAGCGCGAGGCCGTCGGCGTAGGGGTTCGATGCGGTGGACGTGTAGGCCTCGATGGCGTGCGTCAGCACATCCATGCCGCATACCGCAGTGGCACCCGACGGAAGCCCGACGGTCAGGAGCGGATCCAGCACGACAGCGCGCGGCCGAACGTCCGGGTGGCTGAACGTCAGCTTGCGATGGTCCTCTGTCCGGGTGATCAGCCCGCCGCCGTTGGTTTCCGATGCGGTGCCAGAGGTGGTGGGCACGGCAACCGTGGGCACGCACGGCGCACTGGCCCGAGCCGGGGGCGCCAGGGTTGCGAAGTCGATCCGGTCGGCGTCGTCGAGCTCGGGGGAGAAAGCAAGCGACGAGTCCTCGATGCCTGACGGTGCTGCCATGGCGATGTACTTGCCGCAGTCCATGACCGACCCGCCGCCGACGAGCACCATCACGACGTCTTCGGTGCCGAATCCTCGCAGCGACTCCACCCCAGCGGCCACGTTGGCATCGGTCGGATTGGGGTCGACGTCGTCGAAGACCGTCCATTCGAGGCCATCGGATGTGAGCGCGTCGATGACCGTGTTGACGATGCCCGCAGCGCGCACGCCCGGGTCGCTCACCACGAAGGCGCGGCTGCCGTTGGCCCGTACGTGCCCGGCGAGATCGGCGACGCTGCCCTCTCCCACGAGGGTGGTCGGCATGGGTTAAAGCGTGTAAGAGCTCATCTGTTGTGAAATCCCCCTGCTGCTGTTACCACGCCGGGTGATGCCCGTTCGTGGCGGGAAGTTGATGGCCCAGTCGGCGGGCCTTGGTCTCGAGGTATCGGTGGTTGTGGAGGTTCGGCACCACCGCGAGCGGCACGCGTTCCACGGCGATCCCGTTCTCGCGGAGGCTCTCTGCCTTGTGGGGGTTGTTGGTGAGCAGCTCGACGTCAGTGATGCCGAGGTCACGAAGGATCCCGGCCGCGGGCGCATAGTCACGCTGATCGGCCTCGAAACCCAGCGTGGTGTTGGCGTCCACGGAGTCGAAGCCGGTGACCTCGCACTGGTAGGCCCGGATCTTGTTGGC
>CAZAFV010000117.1:1049-5551 GCA_964484385.1 uncultured Acidimicrobiales bacterium | reverse complement strand
CGTCGCAGATCTCACGGACGCGATGCAAGTAGGCGCTGTCGGCGACGTTCACGCCCCCCTCGCCCTGGACGACCTCGAGCAGCACTGCACAGCAGCTGGGATCCAGCGCTGCCTCCAATGCATCCGCGTCGTTGTATGGCACGTGACGGAAGCCTTCGGGCAGCGGCTGGAACGTCTCGTGCTTCTCGGGCTGTCCGGTGGCGTGAAGCGTCGCCAGCGTGCGCCCATGGAACGAACGCAGCGCACTGACCACGACGTAGCGACCGCGACCGCCGTGCTTGCGCGCCAGCTTGATCGCCCCCTCGAGCGATTCGGCACCGCTGTTGCAGAAGAAGACTTGCCCGCCGCCGCCCTGCAATCGGTCGATGGTCTGGGCGACCTCGACCTGCGGTTCGGTGCCGAACAGATTCGACACGTGCAGCAGCGTGCGCGCCTGCTCATTGAGCGCGTCGGCGACCGCAGGGTGGGAGTGGCCGAGCGACGTCACCGCCAGTCCCGCCAGGAAATCCAGGTAGCGCTTGCCGTCGCGGTCGTAGAGCTCGCAGCCGCTGCCGCGTACGAACTGGACCGGCGGCGGCCCGTAGGTGGGCATGAGCGGGCAATGCTCCAGCTCCGCGGCGCCCATGGCGGCCGCGTGGGGCGACAGCCCGTTCGTTGCACTTGTCGCCGTGGTCGTCTGTGTCATGAGATCGTGACTCGCTCTCTGCGCTTCGGGTTCTCGGGTGTCTGGGTTACACGGTGTCTGGGCTAGTGGCCGGCTTGCAGCGTTGTCGGCCGATCACGGGTGATCATGGTGCCGACGCCGGCATCGGTAAACAGTTCGACGAGCACGACGTGCGGAACGCGGCCGTCGAGCAGGTGTGCGCTGTTGACGCCGTTGCGCACCGCGCTGATGCAAGCCTCGATCTTGGGGATCATGCCGCCTGCGATCGTGCCGCTGGCCAGCCGGGCATCGAGCGAGTCGGCCGTCGTCCGCGGCACCAGTGAATCCGGGTCATCGACATCGTCGAGCAGTCCCGCCACGTCGGTGAGGTACACGACCTTCTCGGCTTCGAGAGCCGCTGCCACCGCGCCGGCCACCGTGTCCGCGTTGATGTTGTATGCCTGCCCCTTGGCATCGGCGCCGATCGTGGAGATCACCGGGATCAACCCCTCGGCGAGCAGGCGCTCCAGCAGGTCGGTGTTCACATCGGTGACCTCGCCCACGAATCCCAGATCAGGGTTCCGGGCGGTGGCGGTAATGACCCGGCCGTCCTCGCCCGAGATGCCCACGGCCAGCGGCCCGTGCACGTTGATGGCGCCGACGATGTCACGGTTGACCTTGCCGACCAGCACCATGCGTGCGATGTCCAGCGTTTCCGCGTCGGTGACCCTCAGCCCGTCGCGGAACTCCGAGGTCTTGCCGAGGCGCGCCATGAGTTCGCCGATCTGCGGGCCGCCGCCGTGGACGACGACCGGCGCCAAGCCGATCTGGCGCAGCAGCACCATGTCGGCGGCGAAGCCGTCGGTGAGCGCAGTGTCGACCATCGCATTGCCGCCGAACTTGACAACCACCACCTTGCCCCGCCATCGGCTGATATACGGCAGCATCTCCACGAGCAGCTCGGCGCGCTCGATCTGCTGGGCGTGGACGTCGTCCGTAATCACGGCATCAATCCTGTCGTCGGCAGGCCGGCCGTCTCGGGGAGTCCGAGTGCGATGTTGGCGCACTGCACCGCCCCGCCGGACGCACCCTTGACCAGGTTGTCGATCGCGCTGAGCACGACCAGCCAGCCAGTTCGGGGATCCACCCGGGCACTCAGATGGCATGTGTTCGCACCGAGCGTTGCCTTGGTATGGGGAGCGTCACGATGCACCACCACGAACGGCTCGTCCGAATAGAAATCTGCCAGCACGCCGAGCGCGTCATCGGTCGACAGGCCTTCTGACGGTCGGGCGTAGCAGGTCGCCAGAATGCCGCGCACCATCGGCGCCAAGTGCGGCGTGAACAGCACCTGACATCCGGTTGCCTGCTCGATCTCCGGCGTGTGACGGTGGCTGAGCAAGCCGTAGGCCACGAAATCTTCGTCGACGCTGGAGAACGTCGTGTTGGGCTTGGGCGCCCGGCCCGCGCCGCTGACCCCCGATGCGGCATCGATCACGACCCCGCTCGTCGAGATGTGGCCGCCGCGGGCGAACGGCGCCAGGGCCAGGGCCGCAGCCGTCGGATAGCACCCGGGCACGGCGACACCCGCGGCGCCGCGCAGTGCCTCACGGCCGAGCTCGGGAAGCCCGTAGGGCAATTCGCCCAGCAGCTCCGGCATTGGATGGGCTGCGCCGTACCACTGCGGGTACAGCTCTGGGTCGGTCAGCCGGAAGTCCGAACCCAGGTCGACCACGCAGCCGACGCGCTTGTACAGGTCGGCAACGACAGGCGCGCTGGCCATGTGCGGCAGGCCCAGGAACACCACGTCGAGCCCGACGAAGATCTCGGGGTCGTATGCGCAGTAGCGAAGATCGCCGTAGTCGGCCGCCAGGCTGGGATACAGGTCGCGGACCGCCGCACCCGCCTGCGTGTCGCCGGTGACGGCGACCACATCAAATGACGGGTGCACCGCCGCCAGTCGCAGCAGCTCCGCGCCCGTGTAGCCGGACGCGCCCACGATGCCGACGCGCACAGACGACGGGGACCCTGTGTCCATGCGCACCGGCGAGGCCAGTGCGGTATCGGTGTTCATGGCGGCGTGCCTATCTCTCAGATCGATGCCCACTGTAGCAGGTGCGCCACCCGAGTATGCATTGATTTGCAAAATTATTCATCACCAGTGAATTCACGAGGTGCGCGGCCCTGTTCGCCACAGCGCCGGTAAACTGTTCGTTCTCAGGGCCAACGACGTCCCTGCATCCGCCGGGTTCCGACATGGGAATCCAATCAGCCCACCTGGACGTCGCCGATGCCCACGAATGACACTGCGGCCGCTGACGCTGCGGCTGCGCCGCGCGCCGAAGATCGTCCTGCGGTACGCACCGGCCCCTTCTCGACGCCGCCACCCGCACAGGGTCTCTACGACCCTGCCTTCGAGCATGACGCGTGCGGCGTGGGCTTCGTGGCCGACATGTCCGGAGTGCAGAGCCGCGCAGTCGTCGATCAGGCCCTGCAGTGCCTCGTCAACCTCGACCATCGCAGCGCGACGGGCGCCGAGGCCAACGTCGGTGACGGCATCGGCATCACCATCGGGGTGCCCGACCGGTTCCTGCGCGAGGTCTGCGATTTCGAGCTCCCGCCAGCCGGTCGCTATGCGGTCGGCACGGCGTTCCTGCCGCGCGCCGACCCTGACGCAGCCGCTGCGTCGATCGAAGCGATCATGGTCGACGAAGGGCTCGAGGTGCTCGGCTGGCGCGACGTCCCCACCGATCCTTCCTCGCTCGGCAAGTTCGCCACCGATCCCATGCCGGTGTTCCGGATGCTGTTCGTGGCCGCCCCGTCCCCGGAGGCTGAGCCGGCAGGCGAAGCCGGGGCCCGAGCGGCCCGTGAGCGGAGCGAACAAGAGCGGGAAGCAACCGGTGCCTCAACCGGGAGGTTCGCCAGTAGGCGCCCCCTGCTCGAGGGGCTGGCGCTCGAACGGCGGGTGTACGTCGCCCGCAAGCGCACCGAGCACGAGATCGATCCCGCGCCCTACTTCCCGTCGCTGTCGTGCCGCACGCTCATCTACAAGGGAATGCTGACCTGCAGCCAGTTCGCAGAGTTCTATCCCGACCTGGTCGACCCCCGCATGGAATCGGCGCTCGCCCTGCTGCACTCGCGTTTCAGCACGAACACGTTCCCCTCATGGCCGCTCGCGCACCCGTACCGCATGCTGGCTCACAACGGCGAGATCAACACCGTCATGGGCAACCGCAACTGGATGCGTGCGCGCGAGGGCACGCTGTCGAGTCCGCTGTTCGCTGACCCTGATGGACGCAACCAGCTTGAGCGCACCTACCCGGTGTGCACGCCAGACGCGTCGGACACCGCCAGCTTCGACGAAGTCCTCGAACTGCTCCATCTCGGCGGGCGGAGTCTCCCCCATGCCGTGCTGATGATGATCCCTGAGGCATGGGAGAACCATGCCCGCATGCCCCAGGACAAGCACGACTTCTACGAGTTCCATGCCTCGTTGATGGAACCGTGGGACGGCCCGGCCAGCATCGCCTTCACCGACGGCACCGTCGTGGGCGCAGTGCTCGACAGAAACGGATTGCGGCCGTCCCGCTATTGGGTCACCGCCGATGGCCTGGTCGTGATGGCGTCCGAGGTCGGCGTCGCTGACATCGATCAAGCCCGCATCATCCGCAAGGGCCGCCTGCAGCCGGGGCGCATGTTCCTGGTGGACACCTCGCAAGGCCGCATCGTGGGCGACGACGAGATCAAGCATGACCTCGTGAACGCGGAGCCGTATGGGGATTGGCTCGCCGACGGGCTCGCATACCTGGAGGACCTGCCGCCGCGCTTCAGCCTGACGCCTCAGCATTCCTCAGTGACA
>CAZAFV010000117.1:0-1039 GCA_964484385.1 uncultured Acidimicrobiales bacterium | reverse complement strand
ATGGGCACCGACACGCCGATCGCCGTGCTGTCGAAGCGGCCGAGACTGCTGTTCGACTACTTCAGCCAGCTGTTCGCACAGGTCACCAATCCGCCGCTGGATGCGATCCGTGAGGAACTGGTGACGTCCACCAAGGCCAAGATCGGCCCGGAGGGCAACCTGTTGCAGCCCGGCCCGCACTCGTGCCGTCAGATCGTGCTGCCCTACCCGATCCTGTCGAATGAGGATCTCGCCAAGATCCTGTACATCGACGAGGACCTGCAGCAAGCGCCCGCGCAGGCCAATGGCGCCGCATCGGACGGCGCAGCCCAGCCCGATGTCGATGCCGGCCGCTTCCGACCGTTCGCGGTCGATGGGCTGTACCCCGTAACCGAGGGCGGTGCGGGCATGGAACGGGCACTGGCGAATGTGTGCGAACAGGTCGACGAGGCCATCGCCGGCGGCTCCCGGATCATCATCCTGTCGGACCGCTACAGCGACGAGCAGCATGCGCCGATTCCCTCGCTGCTGCTGACGGGCGCAGTGCACCACCACTTGGTACGCAACAAGACCCGGACGATGGTGGGCTTGGTGACCGAGTGCGGCGATGCACGCGAGGTGCACCACATGGCATTGCTCCTGGGCTACGGGGCGAGCGCCGTCAACCCGTACCTGGCCTTCGAATCGATCGACGACATGGTGCGCAGCGGTGTCATCACCGAAGTCGACGAACGCACCGCAAAGCGCAACTACATCAAGGCGTGCACCAAGGGCGTGCTCAAGGTGATGTCCAAGATGGGCATCTCAACGGTGGCCAGCTACACCGGGGCGCAGGTGTTCGAGGCCGTGGGCCTAGGTGCGGACCTCATCGATCGCTACTTCAGCGGGACGACATCCAAGCTGGGCGGCGTCGGCCTCGACGTACTCGCCGCCGAGGTTGCCGAGCGTCACCGGTTCGCCTACCTCGACAATCCCACCGAGGCCGCGCACCGCGATCTGTGGGCGGGCGGCGAGTACCAGTGGCGGCGCGAGGGCGAGTACCACCTGTTCAACCCCGAGA
>CAZAFV010000116.1:2192-5555 GCA_964484385.1 uncultured Acidimicrobiales bacterium | reverse complement strand
CGGTTTGTGAGCGAGTCCGGGTCGAAGAAGTTCTTCACCGGCAAGGTGATGGACCTCGACCGGCGAACCACCGACGGCTTCGCCCGCTCCACGGTGATCCTCGAGGATCTCGACGGTCTCGACGCAACGATGCGTATCGAGGTGCAGAACGAGAATCTCATCGCCTTTGTCGACGGCGAGCCCGCAATCACCACTCCCAACCTCATCTGCTTGCTTGACTGCGAGACCTTCGAGCCCATCACCACCGAGGCGTTGGCCTACGGGAACCGGGTAATCGTGATCGGGATGCCGTGTGCGCCTGAATGGCATCAAGACGGGATGCTCGACCTCGTCGGGCCCCGTGCATTCGGTTACGACATCGACTTTGTGGAGCTTCCAGCATGAGCACGGGTGACGAGTTCCGCATCGGCATCGACGTCGGGGGCACCAACACCGACGCAGTCGTCATCGACAGCGCAGGCAATGTCGTCCGGGCGGTCAAAGTCGCCACCACTCCCGAACCCATTGAGGGCATCCGGCAGTCGATCGACCAACTGCTCTCGGACGTGGACAAGTCGCTGGTCGCCAAGGCGATGCTCGGCACGACCCACCCGACCAACGCAATCATCCAGCGTCAAGGGCTCGACACCGTGGGTGTGCTGCGCTTGGCGGCCCCCTCGTCGCTGGGCGTGCGTCCGGGTGCAGCGTGGCCTGCTGACATCCGGGACATGGTGATCGGCGCCTCGGCGATCATCGAGGGCGGCAACGAGTACACCGGCGCGGAGATTGCGCCGCTGGACACCGATGCCATCCGACGTTTCGCGGCTGAGGCCACGGCTGCGGGGTGCGCTGCAATTGCCGTATCTGCTGCGTTCAGCCCGGCTACGAGCGACCATGAGCTGCGCGCGGGCGACATTCTGGCCGCCGAGCTCGGCTCGGACTTTCCTGTGTCGCTGAGCCATCAGGTGGGTTCACTCGGCCTGCTCGAACGCGAGAACGCGACGATCCTCAACGCAGCACTGCTGAGCGTTGCGTCGAGCGTTGTGGACGGGTTCGGGGAGGCCCTCGCCGCCCATGACCTCACTGTTGACGCGTACCTCACGCAGAACGACGGAACGCTGCTGACCGCGGCTGAAGCCGGGCGCTTTCCGGTGCTCACACTGGGATCAGGACCCACGAACTCGATGCGGGGCGCGTGCGCATTGGCCGGAGTGAACGACGCGGTCGTCATCGATGTGGGCGGCACATCGGCGGACGCCGGAATTCTGGTGGACGGCTTCCCGCGCGAGTCGACTGCTGCTATCGAAGTAGGCGGCGTGCGAACCAACTTCCGCATGCCGGATCTGATCTCCATCGGACTCGGCGGCGGCACCATCGTGCGCGACGCGCGTGCCGGCAACGGTTCGGATCTGGCCATCGGCCCCGATTCCGTCGGTTACGCCGTGGCCACCGAAGCCCTCTGCGTCGGGGGCGACACGATGACCCTCTCGGACGTGTCGTTGGCATCCGGGCGCCTGGACGGCTTCGGCAGCCCGGAGCTGGTCTCCCACATCGACGCCGGCCTCGTCCGCGACAGCTTGGCCTGGGTCGATGACCAGGTGTCGATCATGAGCGATCGGATGAAGTCGAGCCGGGACGAGATCACCTTGCTGGCGGTCGGCGGCGGCGCGCACCTCATCGCCGAACGCGTGCCCGGGACCTCGCAGGTTCTGAGGCCCCAGCACTACTCGGTGGCAAACGCCTACGGAGCCGGCATCGCCGAGGCGTCGGGAACCGTCGACCGCGTCTACAGCTATGACCGCACGAGCCGCGAGGAGTGTCTTGACGATGCGAAGGAGCTGGCGGCGAATGCTGCCGTCCGGTCCGGCGCCCACCCGGACCGCATCCGGATCACCGCGATCACCGAGGTGCCGATGACCTACGTGCCCGGCGGCGGTTGCCGGGTCTTGGTGAAGGCTGTCGGACCGCTCGCCTGAGATGCAACTGCCGGTCGCCGACGCTCACAACGACCTGCTGCTGGCGTGCATGCACCGCAGGGAGCGCGGTGTCGCTGATCCCTTCGGCGACGATTGGCTGCCGGGCCTGCGAGCAGGCGGCGTCGTGTTCCAAGTGCTCCCGATCTTCACCGAAGAGCAATTCGTCGGCGAAGCTGCCCTGAGGCGCACGCTGGAGATCATCGCCCTCACCCGTGAGATAGCGGAGCTGCATCGGGCGGACGTGGCCATTGTCGAGCACGGTTCCGACATCGACTCGGTCATCGACAGCGGCCGGATAGCTCTGCTGCTGGCATTGGAGGGTGCCGAACCCATCGGCTCGTCGCTCTCCATGTTCGAGACCTTGTTCCGTCTGGGTGTGCGCCTCGCATCGCTCACGTGGAACCGGCGCACGATGCTCGCCGATGGCACAGCGGAAAGAGGCACCGGCGGTCGGCTCTCTTCGCTCGGCGTAGAAGCCATCGCCGAGATGGACCGTCTGCAGATGGTGCTCGATGTCAGCCACCTCTCCGACGCCGGTGTGGGGCACGTCGCTGAGCTGACGACAGCGCCGTTCGTGGCAACGCATTCGTCGTGCCGAGCGCTGTGCGGCCATGCACGAAATCTCACCGATGCGCAGATCCGTTTGGTGACGGCTTCGGGCGGATTCGTCGGGATCAATGCCTTCGGACCGTTCATATCGGAATCGGCACCCACGCTCGACGGCTTCATCGATCACATCGAGCATGCAGCAGCCATCGCGGGTGACCGTCACGTCGCCATCGGAGCCGACTTCATCGACGATCTCGTGCGCACCGTCGACCCGATACTCGGCCGTCAGCTCTTGGTCGACCCCGACGAACTCTCGCTCATTGACACCTTGAAGGCGCCGGCCGATTTCGCGCGCCTGTCGAGCCGGCTGGTCGAGCGATTCGGAGTACAGCGGGCGAGCCAGTTTGCCAGCGCGAACATGGTGGACTTCTTTCGATCTGCGGTGATCTGATGCGAAGATTCCTCTCTCCGCTCTGCCTCTAGGTTTGAGCCATGGGCAATGAGCGCCCGGTCACGGTGGAGCAGATGCTGGCGTCGCCGGCGCTCACCGAAGCTGAGCTCCTCGCCGGCGAGACCGGTCTGCAGGCGACGGTCTCAGAAGTCGCCCTGCACATGCGGTTGAGAGACGACTCGCCGCCAGGCCGCGGCGAGTTCGTCGTACTCGATGCGGCCGGAATCGGGGAGCACACCTACCAAGTCGACATGGCCATCCGCATCATCGCCGATGCCAGGGCGGTGAGCCTTGCCGTTACGAATCCTGGGTTCGAGCTGGGGGTAGGCATGCGCCGGCTCGCCAACCGCTTCGGCGTCCCCCTGATCGTCGTGCCCGATGCCGACGCGCTGCACTTGACGCACCGTC
>CAZAFV010000116.1:0-2182 GCA_964484385.1 uncultured Acidimicrobiales bacterium | reverse complement strand
CGGCGGCCTCCGACGTCGAGCAGGCCGCCGCAGTGAACTCGCTGCTGACCACGCTCAGCCAATCGCACAATGCCAGCGTCGACCGGGTGCTCGAGGTCATTGCCGACCTCAGCGCCTCGAGAGTCTGCTTGCTCGGCCAGGACCGCAGCGTGGTGGCGGGCGAGCCGGTCGACATCGGCGACCGCCGGCTCGCCTCCGACGCGGCCCATCTCGTGGACAACTCGCACGTCGCTGCCCTGCACAGCACCCCGATCGTGCTGACCTTCGGCGAGCGCGCCGAGGAGGCCGACTACTGGCTGGTCGCGGAGTGCGGCGGTTCCCGGGGCATGCAGCGGTTGCTGCGGTCCCTGATGCTGATCGGTTCTTGGCACTTGGCGGCATTGCTGTCGTCGGCGCGAGCGCGAACGGAGAGCGACGCGCGTCGGCGGATCGCCGTGCTCAACGAGCTCCTGGCGACCAGCGATCTTCACGAGCGCGACATCCGCAATCAGATGCTGGCGCTGGGGTGGAGCGCAGCGGGATGGAACACTGGTCTGCACCTGACGCTGCGGGGTGCCGACACATCCAGAATCATCGACTTGCACGCCGAGGTGCGCGAACGGTTGCGCAATGCCGGCCTCGACGGTCCCCTGGTCGAGCGCAACGACGGATGGAGCGGATGGGTCACCGACGCGGCGGAGCCAGCAGCCGAGAGCTACTCGGCAATGGTGCGGCAGCTGGGCGACGCGTTGGAAGCCTTCGTGAACGCTCACTCGGGTCTGCAGGTCCACGCTGGCATTGGCCGCCCCTATCTCGACTTGAACGGGCTGCGTCAGTCGCTCACGGAAGCTCACGAGGCGGCACTCATCGCCAACGCACGGTTCGGCGGCCGGTCCGGCGCTGCCCACATCGACCAACTCGGCGTTCAGCGGGTGCTCATGGGCTGGTTCGGCTCCGACGACTTCGCCCGCCACGCGCGCTTCATCCTGCAGCCGGTCCTCGACGTCGACACCGACCACGAACTCCTGCGAACTCTTGAGGTGTACCTCGACGCCAGTTGCTCTACGACCGAGGCGGCGCAGGTGTTGGGACTCCATCGCAACACGGTCGCGAACCGGATGCGTCGCATCGCCGACCTTCTGGGCATCACCCTTGACGATGCCGAGAACAGGCTCTCGCTCCAGCTGGCTTGCCGGATGCTCCGGGTTCATCGGCAGCCGAACTCGATTGTGCAAGACGCACTTCATTAGCAATTCAGTTGGTCAAGAGGCATAGGTCTCCGAATTGGGCCGCGTCTTAGCGTGAGCCTCACTCGACACCAGTCGAGTGACACACCAATTGGGGGGTGACGCCTTATGGCGACAATCTCGCGAAGGAGACGCTCCTTCATCTGGCTGGCTCTCGTTGCAGCACTTGCGTTGGCCACCGTGTCGTGCGGTGACAGCGACGGCGACGACGGTGGCGCGACTGCGAGCCCGACGGCGCCCGCAGCTGCAGCCGATGACGACACCGAAGCCGCTCAGACGACGGAGCCCGAAGCCACCGACGAGACCGAGGTGACCGCGGCGACAACGTCCGATGACGGCGATGCCGAGAGCGAACCAGAACCGACTGAGCCCGCTGAGCCGTTCCAAGTCGCATATCTGTCGGCGAGTTCGGCGAACACGTGGCTGCTGTCATCGCGCAATGAGATGGAGGCAGTGGCGGCGGCCAGCAACGTGGAGGTCACCGAATTCGACGCCCAGTTCGATCCGGGGCTGCAGACAACGCAGTTTCAGGATGTGATCGCGTCGGGCGCCTATGACGGTGTCATCTTGGTCTCGATCAACGGGATCGCCTCTGCTCCCGACATTGCGGCGGCAATCGACGCAGGCATGGAAGTGGTCATCTTGAACCAGGTGGTCGGTGAGGACTTCTCCACCTCCGAGCCGCAAGTGCCCGGTGTCAGTGCCAACGTGATGGCTGCGCCGTTTGTCAACGGCAAGCGTCTCGGCCAGCTCACCGTGCAGGCCTGCGCCGATCGCGATCCGTGCGAAGTCGTCTATATCTACGGGATCAAGGGCCTGCCGATCGACGATGCTGCTCGTGCCGGCCTCGACGAGGTCATCGCGGACCATCCGTCCATCTCGATCGTGGCCGAGGGCGAGGGTCAGTACCTGGGCCCAGAGGGCGGCATCAACGCCACGCAGGACATCCTCCAAGT
>CAZAFV010000115.1:0-5578 GCA_964484385.1 uncultured Acidimicrobiales bacterium | reverse complement strand
CGAGGAACACGTTCGGCACGAAGCCGGTCTTGGACTGGATGAGCTCGATGCGCTCACGCAGGTCGTCGGGCATGTCCGCGATGTCGGGCACAGGGAAGGTCGAGATGGCTGGCTCGGTCATGCCCGCAGCCTAAGCACGGCGGCGCATGGGCGACCCTCCTACAGTCGCGGGACCGACGAGAGGACTGCCCGCCGATGCACCTGCCACGACCCACTTCCCGACGCCTTGAGCCGATCCCCAAGGTGGCCGAGCGAGCCCGCGAGGCCATGGAGAGTTCATTCGCCAACGCCGTCAACGTCATTGCGACCATCGCGCACAGCCGTCCCATCTCCAAGGCGTTCGGCGAGTACGCGCTGGCCATCCTGTACAAGGGCGACCTGTCGCGTCGCGACGTCGAGATTGCCGTGCTGCGCATGGGCTGGAACTGCCAGTCGGTCTACGAGTTCGGCCAACACACGCTGATCGCCCAAGCCGAGGGTATGACCGACGAGGACATCTACTTCGTCACCCGGCCGATTCCCGAGGGCAACTGGACGCCGGCCGAGGCGGCGCTGTTGCAGGTGGTGGACGACCTGTACTCCGACGACTGCGTGTCCGATGCCACCTGGGCCGAGGCGGTCAACCACTTCAGCGAAGCCGAGATGGTGCACCTCATCGCGGCGTCGGGTTGCTACCGGATGGTGAGCGGGCTGCTCAACAGCACCGGAGTGGAACGCGACGAAGGCGTCCCCGGCTGGCCCACCGCGCCAGCTTCCTCCAGCTGATTCGCTTCGTTGAGCTGCCGAGTTGCTAGGCGCTCGCTGACGAGTCGGTGCTGGCGCCGCCAGTGGCAGCGGTGACCGTCTCGCCGAGGGCCACATCGGTCAGGAGCCCCGACTCGATGTCATAGAGGAATCCGAAGATGGTGGTGTCGCGCTCGATGAGCGGCGACGCTTCAAGCTCAGCGATGGCGTCCCGCAGTCCCGTGGTGTCGTCGGCGAAAGCACCGATGGGCCATTCGGGTCGCTCGCCGAATCGACGTTTGAGATGGTCGCTCAATTCCGCCTCGTCGAGTCCGCACATGCCGCACGACGTGTGGTGCACCACCACGATCTCGCGTGTTCCCATCTTCTGCTGGGAGATGCACAGAGACCGGATCACGTCGTCGGTCACCACACCGCCTGCGTTGCGGATGACGTGGGCGTCGCCGATGTCCAGGCCGAGTTCGGCAAGCGGATCGAGGCGGGCATCCATGCAGGTCACGATTGCCACGTGACGGCTGGGGGCGGCCGCCATGCCGGGTGTCTTCACGGCGTCCGCCACTTGCCGGTTGTGCTCGATCAACTCGTCGGCTGAAGGCGGAGAATCTGCTGCTTCCGGCTGGTCGCCTGAGTCCTGAGCGCTCATCGAACCTCCCCGCAGCGTGCTGGCCGGCGTGATCCGGCCCCGAGCAGTACGCCCCCTGGGACTTGAACCCAGAACCTGCGGATTAAGAGTCCGTTGCTCTGCCAAATTGAGCTAGAGGCGCATGGTGCCCCGCAAGGCTAACGACGCCCAACCGACACGGGTGGCCGGGCGGCGGGCGGATCGAGGGGATTCGAACCCCCGGCCTCCAGTGCCACAAACTGGCGCTCTAACCAACTGAGCTACGACCCGCACGGAGTGGTCAAGGATGCCACGGTCGCAGTGGCAGCGCTACCGGTTTTCGGAGCCGCGCGGGAAGGTGCGCCCGCCTCCTTCGCTCTGGCATCTGTGCCTTCTGGCGCCTGTCCTCTGCCGGGTGCCGTGCTGACCGCGTACCGTAGGAGCGTGAGCGCTGAGACCGTCGCTGCCCGCCAGCCACCTGTTGAGTACATCCCGCGGATCACGGCCCAGTACATCGGGCTGGGCTACGGCGAGTACCGCTGGACGCACAGCGAGACGCCGCCGCCGTGGGCGCCGCTGACCAAGCCGATTTCGGAGTGCCGCGTCGGTCTGATTGCCACCGGAGGCATCTACTCGGTCGGCCAGACGGCGTTTCATTACCGCGACGACACGACCTACCGGGCGATCCCGACCGACGTCGACGTCTCTGAGCTGCGGGCGACGCACTTCGCGTACGACCTCGGCGACGCCCGCTCGGACATCAACTGCGTGTTCCCCATCGAGGCATTGCGTGCACTGCGAGACAGCGGAGAGATCGGCGAGTTGGGCCCCAACGCCTACACCCTCATGGGCGGCATCTACAGCACCCGGCGTGTGCGTGAGGAGCTGATCCCCGAGCTGGCGAAGCGCTGCGTGGCCGACGAGCTCGACGTGGTGCTGCTGGTGCCGGTCTGACCTGTCTGCCATCAGACCGGGGGTCTGATAGCGAGGGCCATCGAGGCCGAAGGAATCCCGACGCTGTCGATGTCGAGCGCACGCGACATCACACGGGCGGCCTGGCCGCCCCGCGCTGCGTACCTCGACTACCCGCTGGGTCGCACAGCGGGCAAGCCGCACGAGCCGGAGCTCAACCTGCAGATCCTGCGCGACACGTTTGCTGCGTTTGAGAATCTGCGTGTCGCGGGTTCCATGGCTCACCTGCACTATCGCTGGTCGGAATCGGACCGCTGGAAGGACCGGGTGTTCGCTCCGTCCACCAAGGCTGCCGATCTGCCCGAGTGCGCCGTGCCGAACGGTGATGACTCGGCTAAGGCGAGCACCGATGCAGGCGCAGATTCAGCCGGTGACGGCGAGTACGAGGACGACCGGGTCGAGCGTCACCCGACACCGCAGTATCAGACCGACGAGGACGCAGCAGCGGCTCGCGCCAGCCACGACGGCGAAGATTGCCTCGTCTGCGCGGGCATCGACTACTGACCTGTGCGTGGCGAGTCTGTGTGGCGGCCAGGTGACGACGACCGGGTATGCGCGGCTGCTTCTGTCGAAGCCGGCCGTGCTTCACATTGACGCCGACTGAGCCAGGAGTGGGTCGTCGATGAGTGAGCAGCCCGAGCGTCGCGCCTCAGTCGGTGCCAAGTCACCCGGCAGCGGGGGCGATTACGACCCCGAAGCCGTGCCTGTGCGCGATGCCGCCACAGTCATGATCCTGTCCGACGAGAACGATCCCCATGTGCTGATGCTGAAGCGCAACGCCCGCTCGATCTTCGTGGGCGACATGTGGGTGTATCCCGGCGGCGCCGTCGACCCCGAAGACGCCACCCAGATTGCCGACGAGACGGTGTCGGGCTTGACTGATGACGACGCCTCGTCTCAGATCGGCATCGAGCGGGGCGGTATCGCGTTCTGGGTCGCAGCGTTGCGGGAGACGTTCGAGGAAGCGGGCATTCTGCTCGCCCATCACGACCACCCGGTCGGCGTCGAGGATCCGCGGGATCTGCCCTCGGGCATCATCGACCTCTCGCCCCCCGATGTGGCCGAGCGGTTCTCGCAGTACCGCGACGAGGTCAATGCCGGCGAGCGGGACTTCATCGAGACGGTGCGCAGCGAAGACCTGCTGCTCGACGGCGACAACGTCTATTTCATCGGCCGCTGGGTGACGCCGCTGGGCTCCCCCCGCCGCTACGACACGCGGTTCTTCCTCACTGCCATGCCTGACGGCCAGGTGCCGCTGCCCGATCACGACGAGGCGGTCGAGCACCAGTGGGTTCGCCCGGCTGACGCCATCCGGCGCAACGAGACCGGCGACATGGTGATGATGACCCCCACCATCGGCATGCTGCACCGTCTTGCCAGATTCGGAACGGTGTCCGACGCGGTCGCTGCGGCCGGCAGTGGCACGCCCGACGACGACGAACACGTGCGGATCCGTTACGACAACGAAGGGCCGCACCGCATCGCATTCCCCGGCGACCGGGATTACCTCGAAGCCGACGGCCGCACCGAAACCGGCATCCTGCGCTGGCCCTCCCGCTAGCCCTTCGATTGCCAACGTCGGACATGTCCGCAGCGTTGAGCTGCGCTTGAAGGATTGGGGAGCAAGACGTGTCGATGCCCGGAATCTGGACGGAAAGCGACGATGGCTGGACATTGAGTTCGCCATCGGGCTTTCCGGACGAGGCCACCTTGCATGGATTGATCGAACGAGCGCCTGAGATGCTGCCGTTATCAGGCGCACCCCAACTCCTGATCCTGGGCAGAGAGGTGCCGCTCGGCTCGGGTTTCGCGGATCTCGTCGGCGTCGAGACCACAGGTAGGCCGGTCATCATCGAGGTGAAGCTCGCCCAGAACAATGAAGCCCGGCGGGCCGTGGTCTCGCAGATCTTGGCGTATGCGGCGAGTCTGCACGGAACGACTCGGGAACATATTGAAGAGCGTTTCGGCAACTACCTGAAGGCTCGTGGTCATGATTCGCTGGAGGCAGCGGTGAGCGCGACCGAAGGCGGCGCCTTCGATTCTGACGAGTTCACGGAGTCACTCGGTGAGCATCTTCGCGAGGGACGATTCCGGCTCGTCTTCGTCCTGGACTCGGTACCGCCGGAACTGATGACGCTGGTGGCGTACTTGGAACACGTCACCGACAAGCTGGTCATCGACCTCGTTGCCGTCAATGCGTTCGACATCAGCGGAAGCTCGGTCGTGCTCCCTCAACGTGTGACACCTGAACGGCACGAGGTGACAGTCGAACGGACTCGCCGCCAGGATTCCGGCACGCTGTACGCCGGAAGCGAGCGGTTTGAAGCCACGATCAGTTCGGTTCCTGATGAATCGCAGGCAAGGTTGCACCGCTTGCTTGAGTGGGCACGCGACCTGGAGCGACAAGGCCTTGTCAGGCTCTCCACGTACCAAGGAAAGGGAGCGAAGCGCCACACCCTTCTGCCGCGACTCAAGGGCGACAACGTCGGGCTGGTCACGATTTGGAACGACGGTGGGGCGTCGCTCCAGTTCTGGCGCAGTGTGTTCGAGAAGAGAGCACCGCATTTCATAGGACAGATTGAGGATCTCACCGACGTCCAGATCGGGCAGGGCAACACCGTTCGGGACTTCAACGACGAGTTGTTGACGGCGCTCACCGAGGCGTACCGCGACGCATCACAGGCGGAGATGTCGAGTCCCCCGGAAGAGCACATCTAGTCCGGGCCGGCGATGCGTCCTGTGAGCGCCCTGCGAACATCCTGATCCAGCGACGGCGAGCGGCGAAATCGATTTTCAGTGGGAGCCGATGGGCAGCGCCGGGTACCGTTGGATTCGTGACTGGCTCGGCCCCTCGATCGCTACCCAGCGGGAACACCGCTGAGGACAGCACGCGAGATGTTGTCGAGGCGTGGCTGCATGCAGGAGGTTCCGACCCCCTTGCGCTTCAAGCGGACCTGACGGCCGCGTTCATCGCGGGCGACGAAACGGCGTTGGGCTTCGAAGTGTGGCGATTGGTGTGTGAAGCCAATGAGACCGGTTGGGCGGACGATCGGCTGAGCGAAGCCTTGTCACGTGCACTGGCGGGTGACATGCAACAGACAGCGGCGGGGGCAAGCCTGAGCGATTGACGCTCGCATGTGCCGATGCGCTATGGCAACGAGGGTCAGCTGGCGAGTTCGCGGGCTTGTTCTCTGAAGGACTCGATGGTGTTCTCGGCGAGGATGTTGTGGTCGGCGTCGAGCACCTCGAACATCCGCCCCG
>CAZAFV010000114.1:0-5660 GCA_964484385.1 uncultured Acidimicrobiales bacterium | reverse complement strand
TGTTCGGCGGGGCCGTGTTGACGCGGGCCGGCGCCCGCTCTGGCGCACGTCTCAGCGCAGCGGCTTGGGATCGGCTGCTCGCGCTTCCGCTGCCGTTCTTCCGCGACGAGATCGCGGGCGAGCTAGCAGTGCGAATGGCGACGTTCCGGCGGCTGCGCGACTTGGTCTCGGGTGCCGTCGCCAGCGTGGTGGCGTCGGCGGTGTTCCTGCTGCCCACCTTGGGCGTGCTGTACATCTACGACGCGGGTCTGGCTGCGATCGCGTCCGCGATGACGCTGCTGGCCCTGGCTGTCACTGTCGTGCTCGGGCTGGCCCAGATTCCCCATCAGCGCCGCTGGCATGCTGCGCTGCGTACGCTGTCGGGACGGTTGTTCCAGTTCATCGGCGGCATCGCCAAGATCCGCGCGTGCGGCGCAGAAGCTGCGGTGTTCGCTTCGTGGGCCGAGTCGTACCGGCACAAGCAGCTGGCAAGAGTCCGCAGTTCGCGACTCGATGAGCATCTCGCTGCGTTCGGCGCGGCATTCCCTTTCGGGTTCGCGGCGGTGCTGTGCGTCGCGGCAATCGGCCGCGGCGACGGCATCTCAGCAGGCGACTTCGCCGTGGTGCTGGCGGCGTCGCTGACCCTGTACGCGGCCGTCGCCGATCTCGGCCGTGCTATTGACACGCTGGCCGAGGCGTTCACGTCATATGAGCAGATCGCTCCGGTGCTCGCAGCGGTACCAGAGCGGCGCGGCGGCGCTCAGACGCCTGCTCGGCTCGACGGTGAGCTGCTGGTGGACCAGGTGAGCTTCCGCTATGCGCCCGACGGGCCTCTGGTGCTCGACGAGGTGACAATCTCGGCTCGCCGCGGTGAGTTCGTAGCCATCGTGGGAGCGTCGGGCTCAGGCAAGAGCACGCTGGTGCGGGTGATGCTGGGCCTCGAGACGCCCGAGCGCGGGGCGGTGTACTTCGATGGCCGCGACCTGCGACATCTCGACCCAAGCCAGGTGCGCCGCCAGATCGGCGTCGTCACCCAGGACAGCGCACTGGCACCGGGCAGCTTGGCCGAGAACATCATCGGCATGGCCGAGGATCTCACGCTCCATGATGCGTGGCGCGCCGCCCGTCTCGCCGCCGTCGACACCGACATCGCCGAGATGCCGATGCAGATGATGACCCAAGTAGGCGACCGAGCAAGCATATTCTCGGGCGGCCAGTTGCAGCGCATACGCATTGCCGCGGCACTGGTGCGCAATCCGCGCATTGTGATTCTGGATGAGGCGACGAGTTGGCTCGACGCTCGCAGCCAAGCGGGTGTGATGGGCGGCATCGAACGGCTCGACGCTACTCGCATCGTGATCGCGCACCGCTTGTCGACGATTCGGCGAGCGGGACGGATATATGTACTCGACGCGGGGCGGGTCGTCCAAGTCGGCGGATTCGACGAACTGCTGGCCGCCGATGGACCGTTCCGGGAGTTCGCGCGGCGCCAGACGCTGTGACGCGTCGGCCACCGTGCCCGGTTACTGCAAGTCCGGCAGGCCGTTGCATCGGCGGTCGCCGCTCCATGTCTCGACCCATGCAGCGAAGTCTCCGGGAAGTCTCCGGCTCGACGACGTCGATCCGCGCCTCGGACCACCTGAGCTATTGTGGTTGTCGTCACAGCGTTGTGGGAGGTACGTCATGAGCAGCAGGACGCAGGCATACTCGGGGCCGTCCGGCAAGGCCGAATCGGACAGGCGCGAACTGGACGCCACCGAACTCAAGTCGGTCCGCGGCGGCGGAAAGCGGACGCGTGACCTCGCTCAGGAGGCGGCCGAGCAGCAGCATGAACAGGATCCTCCTCCGAGCAACCGTTGAGGGGGCCGAAGAGGATCCTTCTCGCTACTATCGTCACAGCGTTCCAGGAGGTACGTCATGAGCAGCGCGACGCAGCCGGATTCGGATCCGTCTGGCAAGGCCGAAGCCCAGGAGGCCGAGCACGAGATCGATCAGAATCAGCTACAGGACATCCGTGGCGGTGCCTCTGAGCGTGGCGGTGCCTCTGAGACAGCGCCGCCGCTTCCGGAGCAAGAAGCGCCGGCAGAACTCCCACCATCCCACGCCTGATCCCGAGGCGCGCCTGCGCTGCGAGTCAGCGGAGACGGCGGCGATGCCGTGCTTCATGGACCGCATTGTGACCGAGAACAGCGACGGCGGCGTCTCAGATTCTCTCAGCTGACATCCTTGCTATTGTCGTCACAGGCTGTTGTTGTCACAGCGTTCTGGGAGGTATGTCATGAGCGCATCGGCGGGGTCGGATTCGGGGCCGGGCGATCAGGCCGGAGTCCAGGAGGCCGAGCAGGAGATTGACCTGAACCAACTCCAAGACATCCGCGGCGGCGGAAGGCAGACGCGCAACCCGGATGGGACCGCGGTCACGCCGTCGTCGCACACATCGTTGGGATACTCGGCCAATGCTCCCACGGGCTCCGACCGCACGGGGAGTTCCTAGGAAGCTCGGGGGCGGCGGCCTCGACTGCACTCGGGGCCTGCGCTGTTGATCAGACCGCAGCCGATCTGAGTCGGCAGCTGCGATCTGACCTCGGTGTCTGACTTGGCGGCGAGGGAGGTCACGGCGTTCAGCTGACGATCTTCATGGAACCGAAACCACTCGGCAGGAGTCTGATGGGGCAGACAGTTCTCATCGGGACTCGGAATGGCTGGCTCGCCTCTTGCATTGATGAATCCTGCCATCTTGCTGCAGGAGCTGCGGCTCCATGCCTCGCGCAGAAGTTCGAGACTCGTGAATTCAGGGCACATCGGCTCGGAGCTGATGGGTTCGGGCAGGTTCTGTCGTGGACTGACGGTGAATGCTGCTGAGCGAGCGGCTCGGGTCCCGACCGGCTCGATCGACGCAGTGTCCATCCGATTCGAAGACTTCTACGCTGCGCACCGCAACGAGATGGCACGAGCGCTCGGCTTGGCCTTGCGTGACGTGTCATTGGGTGCCGAAGCGGCGGACGAGGCGTTCGCTCGAGCCTACCAGCGCTGGGGACAGGTCAGCGCGTACGTCAATCCGCAGGGCTGGGTGTTTCGCGTCGGGCTGAACTGGGCCCGCTCGTGGCTTCGACGGATGCGGCGCGAGCGTGAGCGGCGGCCCTTGCTTGCTCAGTCCCACATCACCGAGGACAGTGCACGCGACGTGGATCTCGAGCGTGCTTTGGCGACTCTCAGTGATTCGCACCGCGCGGTGATCGTGGCGCGCTTCTACCTGGACTGGTCGGTGACCGAGACTGCCGATGCGCTTGGCATCGCGGCGGGCACTGTCAAGAGCCGTCTCAGCCGCGGTCTGGAACAGCTGCGCGATGTGCTGGAAGCGACAGCGGGCGAAGAGCACGGGTCGTGACGGACGAGGATCTCCTCCGCGGGCGGCTGCGCAGCGCGGCATCGGCGAGGCCGGTCGGCCCGGGCTCGCTGGCAGTCGTGCAGGCGCGGGCCGCGCAGATGCAGCGTCGGCGCAACGCGGTGCGCGGTGGCATGGGCGCCTTCGCGCTCGCCGCAGTCGCGCTCGTGGGCGTGGCGTCTTTACGATACGGCGGGCCCGATGAACTTGGCGGCTCCGTGGTGGTTGCGGGACGGCAGGAGTCGGCCGAGCCCATGTCGGCGACGACTGAGGCTGTCGCATTCAGCATCGACTATTCGGGCGAGGCCCAGCAGGCGATGAGCGACTCGTCCGAATGGCTCGCTGACGGCCGGACTGAAGGTATCCCCGGCGCGGCCTCCGACGATGTTCCGGACGCATCGGGACAACGGCCTGCCGGCATGACGGACCTGCCGTCGACCGTCAGCCCGAGCGCGCAAGCGCGCCCAATCGCCTTTGCTGCCGCGTTTCGTGCAGTAGTGCCACCAGGCGGCGAAGGCGCCCATGTGCGCTACTCGTTTCGCGGACCGCATGTCGTGGCGCAGGTAGCCGATGCGTGGTTTGCCTACGACGGGGCCCAGTGGCAGGACACGGTGCCCTCCGACGTGCCGAGCCGAGAGAGTGTCGCTCGCGGCGGTGACGGCCAAGCTGCCATCGTGCTGGCTGACACGACGGTCCTCGATGTCGTCACGAGCATCGAGGTGTCTGCCGGCGCGGCATGGCTGAAGTACGGGGACTTGACGTGGGAAATCTGCCCGATACCCGATGTCGAGGTGGCGCACGGTCAGATCGGCTGGGCCGGTGAGCATCTCGCAGTGATCGTCGGCGTTCCCGAGCAGACGTTGTATCTGCTGGAGCGCATCAACTGACGGCTTCGCACACCGGTTCAACCTCGCGGTTCTAGGCTGACCGGGATGTCTGACAAGGCGACGAACCCGCAAGAGTTCCCCGAGCTGGGCTTCTACATGCTGGCCGGCGATGCGCTCGACTCAGCGGATGCCGTGAGGGAGATTCGGGCGGCTGAAGCGATGGGGATGGGCAGGGCCTTCCTCGGGGAACGACCCAACCGCAAGGAAGCAGGTGCCATCTGCGGTGCTGCCGCAGCGGTGACGGACTCCATCGGCATCACGCTGGGGCTCACCAACATCAACACTCGCCACCCGACGCTCACGGCGGGCCTCGCACTGACCGTGCAGAGCCTGTCGGAGGGACGCTTCACGATGGGATTCGGCCGCGGTGTCGCCGTGGCGCAGGAGATCATGGGCCTCAAGCCGGCCACCACGGCTCAGCTGGAAGAGTTCGCCCTGGTGATGCGCCGGCTGTTCCGGGGCGAGATCATCGGCGATTTCGACGGCCCGACCGGTCGCGTCCCGATCCTGCTGCTCGATCCGACGCTCGACGAGCATCTGCCGTTGGCGCTGGGGGCGATGGGGCCGAACACGCTGGCCCTGGGCGGGCGCTGCTTCGACGACGTCATCTTGCACCCGTTCTATTCCGACGAGACCGTGGTGCGCTCGGTAGGTGCGGTCAAGACAGCGGCCGAGCAGGCCGGGCGCGATGCGGCTGAGGTGAACGTGTGGTCGTGCTTCGTGGTGGTCAGCGACGAGGTGCCGGCGGAGCTGCGGCTGCGCAAGACGGTCGGACGGCTGGCCACCTACCTGCAGTACTACGGCGATGTGCTGGTGCGAGTGAACCGCTGGGACCCAGAAGTGCTGGCACGGTTCCGTGCGGACGAGGTCGTGGCCAAGTTCCTCGCCCCGATCGACGGCACCGCCACGGTTGCAGAGCTCGAGCACATCGGCACGGTCTTGCCCGATGAATGGCTGGCCCCGATGGCGGCGGGCACGCCCGCGCAATGCGCTGCGGCGGTGAGGCACCAGATCGATCTTGGCTGCGATGCCGTGCTCATGCACGGCGCGACGCCTGCTGAGCTGGCATCGGTGATCGACGCCTACCGTCAGCTCGCCGTGTGAGCGTCGAGTCAGTCCCCGCCACCTCGGCGCCCGACGCGGAACCTGATTGCGGCGTCAGAACTAACGTCGGCGCAGTGCCGGTGCTGGCGCGGCGGCTGGGATTCGGGGGGCGAGATGGCGAGCGACGATCCGGGACTGTGGAGCGCGAGCGAGCAGGCGGCGGCGATTTCGGCGGGAGAGCTGTCGAGCCGTGAGCAGACCGGCCACCTCAACGACCGCAACGAGCGGCTCGACGGCGATGTCAATGCGGTGGTCACCCCAGATTTTGTAACCGCGCAGGAGCGCGCAGGCGCGGCTGACGCGGC
>CAZAFV010000113.1:0-5730 GCA_964484385.1 uncultured Acidimicrobiales bacterium | reverse complement strand
CCCCCGGCTGCGGACCCTCAGATCACGCCCGATACACAAAATTCTTGACAGTCCCGGGGCTGTGGCTTGAGCTACCCATGGGTGGGCGGACGAGGAGCGCTTCAGACAGCTAGTGGGTGCGCTTTCTCCTAGCTAGTAGGTATTTTACCGCATGGCTAGTAGGTGTTTTACCAACTTGTAGCGGGTCACTTCCAGAGGGCGCAGATCGGGATGGCCTCGATGCGGTCGCCGAGGGTGAACCGACCGAGGCCTGTATCGGCCGGAATGTCCTTATTGCGCATGTTTTGATGTATGTATTGCGCACCTCGTGATGCGTTTTTTGCGCATACGCCACTGTCGCTGCGGCGCAGTCCGCCGAGACTGAGTGCGCCGCTGGCATGGGTGCTCGGGTCAGCGGGGACGGTTGCGTGCGAGACTGATCGGGCGGGCAGCCGACTGCACCGAGACCCTGGTCCTGAGTTCTGAACCTGGAGTGCCGACGTGGCGATCACGATCCCTGAACCTGATGTCAACAACGTATGGCGACTGGAGACGCCAGGCAACGAGGGGTGGGTGCGCTCTGCGCGACCGGATGCCGACGACAAGTTCTTCATGTGCTCGGCAGACGGTCATGTGCAAGAGCCGAACACGTTTCTGTACGACCGCATCGACCCGGCGTACCACCACCGGCTGCCGACCATTGCCGTCACCAAGGCGATGGACGCGCACGGCAAGGGCGCCAAGAGCGACGACGGCACGGGCGAGGGCGCCAAAGGAGAGGGCGCCAAGAATGAGGGCGGCGGTGCGACCGAGGAGCAGTTCTTCCAGAAAGCCGAGGGGTTCCGGCCCGCCAAGCTCAACTGGACCAAGCCCTTCGAAGGGCACGAGAAGCTGCGCAACCAGTCCGGGCGCACGCCCGAGGCGCGGCTGGCAGATCTGGCACTGGATGGCTGCGACGCCGAGGTCCTGTTCCCGAACAAGGGCCTGACGGTGTGGGCTACGCCCGATGCCGACTTCAGCCATGCGATGTGTCGGGCCTACAACGAGTGGGCGTGGGAGGAGTTCGAGGCGTTCAACGACCGGTTGGCTCCGATGGCCTGCATCGCCCCTGCCGCGCTCGACAAGGCCATTGCGGAGATCCAGCGGTGCGCGGCGCTCGGGTTCAAGGGGCTGAGCCTGCCCGCCAAGCCGGTCTTCGGCCCGCCCGACGTGGACGACCTCAACTACAACCTGCGCGAGCTGGAGCCGCTGTGGGACTGCATCGACGAGGTCGAGCTGCCCGTCACGTTCCACGTCTCGACCGGGCGTGACCCGCGCACCTCGCGCAGCCAGGGCGGCGCCGTCATCAACTACGCCGTGCACTCGCTGGCGCCCACCATGGAGCCGCTGGTCAACATCTGCGCCTCGGGCGTCGCCGAGCGGCACCCGAAGCTGCAGTTCGGATCGATCGAGGCCGGCATCGGCTGGGTGCCGTGGATGCTGACCGCGATGGACGAGGCGTACCTCAAGCACCACATGTGGGTGCGGCCCAAGCTCGAGATGCTGCCCAGCGAGTACTTCAAGCGGCAGGGCTTCGCGAGCTTCCAGGAGGATCCCGCCGGCCTGGACCTCGCCCGCGAGCACGGCCTGGTGGACAACTTCCTGTGGGCGAACGACTTCCCGCACCACGAGGGCTCGTGGCCCTATTCCGCCCAAGCCATCGAGCGCACGATGAGCCACCTCAACGACGGCGAGCGGGCCAAGATCCTGGGCCTCAACAGCGCCCGCATCTTCCGCTTCGACATCCCCGAGCGCTACCTCCACCATCCCGACGCAGCCGCAGTCGCCGCCCGGCGCTGAAGCTCGCCCGTCCGCGATCGTGGGGTCGTGGGAGGGGCGGCCGCTGGACTGCTAGGCGTTGACGGCGTAGGGCACGGGGTCGCCGGCTAGGGCCAGGTTGACCTGCTCGGCGATCTGGGTGCCGGCGCGGTCTTGTGCCTCTGAGGTGCTGGCGCCAAGGTGCGGCGTGGCCACCACATCGGGTCGCCCGAACAGCGGCGACTCGGTCGCCGGTTCGGTTTCGTAGACATCCACTGCGATGCCGCCGAGCCGGCCGTCGTCCAACGCAGCAGCTGCCGCCGCCTCGTCGAGAATGCCCCCACGGGCGGTGTTGACGATCAACGCATGCGGGCGGCACTTGGCCAGGTTCTCGACCCCCAGCAGCCCCGCCGTCTCGGGCGTGCGGGGCATGTGCAGCGTGATGATGTCCGATCGCTCCAGCAGTTCGGGGAGTTCCACCATCTCGACATCGGCAGCTCGGCCGGACTCCGCGCTCACATAGGGGTCGTAGGAGATGAGCGCTACGTCGAACGGTGCGATCCGCTGCGCGACCAAGCGGCCGACCCTGCCGAGGCCGACGATCCCGATCGTCTTGCGGTAGATCTCCATGCCGCCCCAGCGGCTGCGCTCCCAGCGGCCGTCCGCGAGTGCTTGGTGTGCTTGAGGCACATGGCGTGCCAGCGCCAGCATGAGCGCCACCGTCATCTCTGCCGCAGACACGACGTTGCTGGACGGCGCATTGCACACGAGCACGCCGCGCTCGGTTGCAGCGGCCACATCGACGTTGTCGAGCCCCACGCCTGCACGCCCGACGACGACGAGCGAGTCGCCTGCCGCGAGGACATCGGCGTCGACTTGGGTGGCCGAGCGGATGACAAGCGCCTGTGCCCCGGCGACGGCGTCGCGCAGCTCGTCGGCGCTGAGCCCCGTACGGATGTCGACGTCGTGGCCGGCAGCGCGCAGCAGGTCGAGACCGGCATCGGCCAACGTCTCGGCGACCAGGACCCGTGCCATGTCACCCGACCAGATCTGCGATGCGGCTGATGCCTTCGGCCAGGTCGTCGAGCCCGAGAGCGAATGAGAAACGCGCGTAGCCGGGGGCGCCGAAGGCCTCGCCGGGCACGAAGGCCACCTTCGCGTGCTCGAGCACGGCCGCCGCCAATTCGAGCGTGGTCGTGACTTCTGTGCCGCCGTAACGGCGCCCCAGCAGCCCTTCCATGTTGGGGAATGCGTAGAACGCGCCTTCGGGCTCGGGACAGTCCACGCCCTCGATCGAGTTGAGCATCTCGGTGATGCGTTGGCGCCGCAGGTCGAACGCGGAGCGCATCATCGCGACCGCCTCGAGATCTCCCGATACGGCAGCGAGAGCGGCGGCTTGAGCCACGTTGCAGACGTTGGACGTGGCATGGCTCTGCAGGTTGGTGGCGGCGGCGATCACGTCTGACGGCCCGGCCATCCACCCGACCCGCCAGCCCGTCATGGCGTAGGTCTTGGCCACGCCGTTGAGCACGACACAGCGGTCGGCGATCTCGGGCACCAGCACGGGAAGCGAGTGGTGCTCGGCGTCGCCGTAGGTCAGGTGCTCGTAGATCTCGTCGGTGATCACCCACAGTCCGTGCTCGACGGCCCATTGGCCGATCGCCACGATCTCGTCGTGCGGGTAGATGGCGCCGGTCGGGTTCGACGGCGACACGAACAGCACAGCCTTGGTGCGCTCGGTGCGTGCCGCTTCAAGCTGTTCGACACTGACCCGAAAGCCCGACTCGATGCCGGCGAACACCTCCACCGGGACGCCTCCGAACACCCGGATCGCCTCGGGATACGTCGTCCAGTAGGGCGCAGGCAGCAGCACTTCATCGCCGGGGTCCACCAGCGCAGCCATGGTGTTGTAAACGGCCTGCTTGCCGCCGTTGGTGACCAAGAACTGGCTGGCTTCCCAGTCGAGACCACTGTCTCGCTTGGTCTTGGCTGCCAGAGCGGCTTTCAGTGCGGGTTGCCCCCCGGCGGGCGAATAGCGGTGATTGGCAGCGTCGCGGCACGCAGCTACCGCTGCGTCCACGATGTGGAGAGGGGTCGGGAAGTCGGGCTCGCCTGCGCCGAAGCCGATCACGTTCTCGCCCGCTGCCCGCAGCGCTTTGGCCTTGGCATCCACCGCCAGGGTTGCCGACGGCGCGATGCCCGCCAGCGCTGTTGAAACTCGATTGCTCATTGGGCGTCTCCCGTCTGCTCGACGCGCTGCCGCGAACGCCCGACAGTCTCGCCGCCAAGTCACGTTGCGCCACCATCGGCAACTTGTTGCGAAAATGTGGTTGTCGGCGGCACAGCTGGGCGCAATAGTGGCAGCCAATGGCTGGCACTCCCCCATCGATTTCGATTCCCGCAGAACTGCGGCCTGCCGACGGGCGTTTTGGCTCCGGCCCGTCCAAGGTTCGACCCGAGGCCGTCAAGGCGCTCGAAGCCCGTGCGCTCGACTACATGGGCACATCGCATCGTCGCACCGGCGTGCGATCTGTGGTGGGCCGGCTGCGTGCAACGATGATCGAGCTGTTCGGGCTCGGCGACGGCTGGGAGGTGGTGCTGGGCAACGGCGGCAGCACCGGCTTCTGGGACGCGGCGGCTTTCTCGCTGATCGAACGACGAGCTCAGCACCTGACCTTCGGCGAGTTCTCCGAGAAGTTCTCGGCCGTCACTGCTGCCGCCCCGCACCTGGACGACCCGGTGGTCATCACAGCGCCGTACGGCAGCCACCCCGTGCCCGAGGCGGCAGGTGCCGCCGAGATCGACGTGTACGCGCTGACGCACAACGAGACGTCGACCGGCGTTGCGATGCCGCTGACGCAACCGCAACTGGACCCGTGCCGGCAAGGCGTGCCGCCAGCACTCGTCATGGTCGACGCCACCTCGGCGGCCGGAGCGATGACGTGGGATCCCCGCGATGTCGACTGCTACTACTTCGCTCCGCAGAAGGCGTTCGCGGCCGATGGCGGGCTGTTCATCGCACTGTGCTCACCGGCAGCCATTGAGCGGATCGAGCGGGTCGATGCTTCGGGTCGCTACAAGCCCGCCACGCTCGATTTGGCAATCGCCGCCCGCAATTCTCGCCAGGACCAGACCTACAACACCCCGGCGCTTGCCACGATCCTGCTGACGCTCGAGACCGCAGAGTGGATGCTCGACGGCGGCGGGCTCGGCTGGGCTGCGTCCCGTTCGTCGGCGTCGAGCGGCGCCGTATACGGCTGGGCGGCAGAACGCGACTTCGCAGCGCCGTTCGTTGCGGACGAGGCCATGCGCTCCCCCGTCGTGTGCACCATCGACTTCGAGGGCGTCAGCGCAGACGACATCGCTGCAGCGCTGCGCGCCAACGACATCATCGACACGGAGGGCTACCGCAAGCTGGGCCGCAACCAGCTGCGTATCGCCGCCTTCCCTGCGATCGATCCGGCCGACGCCGAGGCGCTGACTGCATGCATCGACTACATCGTGGAGCGGCTCTAGCGCCGCATCCGCCAACTCTGTCGCGCAGCTCTATCTCCGCCGGCCGTACCTCGGTGGTGCGGGACGCGGCCGCCCGCTGCCCCTGTCATCGCGGCGAGATGTGACGACCAAGGTGCGCGCAGCCTTGTCGTGCCAACCTCGGTAGCAGGGTTCATGGCCAATGGTCAGAACGCACAGCAGGAAGAAGACCGCGCCGCCGTAGCGGACGTAGGGCACGGCGATCGGCAGCGTCAGCACGGCCCAACGGCCGAGCGACTTGCTCAATCCGGGCGCTGCGCCAGTCGAGGCATTCAGCACCTTGATGCCCACGATTCGTTTGCCCAGGGTCTGACCCCATCTCGCCGTCGGGGCGACTTCGTAGACAACGTTCACGAGCACCCCCACTAAGCCCGGATTCACCGGTTTGTTTGGGGTGTGGGGGTTGTCGCGTCCACCAGA
>CAZAFV010000112.1:4794-5768 GCA_964484385.1 uncultured Acidimicrobiales bacterium | reverse complement strand
GCCCGAGATGCCGGCGCGAATGGCCAAGGCGTTCGGACGGACTGGCGATGCGATCGCCCGTCAGGACTTGATGCGGATCCACATACTCCGTGAGGTGATGCGTCTGAACGGCCTGCGTGCCGAGGCTCGCCGGGCTCAAGGCCGCGAACCGGGGCCAGAATCGTCGACCGGCAAACTGCTGACCTCAGAGCTGGGCCGGATGATCCGCGACGTCGGTCTTGCCATGGAGGGGCCCTACGGGCAGCTTCTCGGCGACGATGCCCCCGAACAGGGAGTGCTGCAGGTCTACGGCTTGTTCATTCCGGCGATGAGCATTGCGGGCGGCACTGACGAGGTGCAGCGCAACGTGCTCGCCGAGCGTGTGCTGGGCCTGCCGAGGGAACCAGATCTCAGTCGCGATGTTCCCTACCGGCAGCTCCAGGTCGGAACGCAACGAGAGAGGTGAACGGCGGTGCTGGGCTTGGCGGTCGATTCTCCGACCGGCGACCCGGCGTCATGATCGGAGGACCAATGACCGAACAAGGAAACGAGCTGGCAGGCAAGGTTGCGCTCGTGACCGGAGGTGCCAGTCCCCGGGGGATGGGAGCCGCTGAGGGCAGGCTGTTCGCTGCGCAGGGTGCGGCCGTTGTCCTTGCCGATGTCGCGGACGAGGAGGGACATCGGACTGCCGGCGACATCGAGGGAGCCGAGTACGTCCATCTCGATGTGACTTCCGAGGCCGAATGGGACGATGTGATCGCCGGGGTGGCGAATCGTCATGGGCGACTCGACATCTTGGTCAACAACGCTGGCGTGGCGCGACTCGGCCAGCTTCTCCACACAACAGTCGATGACTGGAATCTCACCGTGGCCGTCAACCAGACCGGCGTCTTTCTCGGCATGCGGTCTGGGGCGAGGGCGATGATCGAGGCCGGAAATGGCGGTGCGATTATCAACATCAGCTCTGTCGCGGGCATGGCGGGCCTCTTCGGTTC
>CAZAFV010000112.1:0-4784 GCA_964484385.1 uncultured Acidimicrobiales bacterium | reverse complement strand
TCGGTTCGACCGCCTATGGAGCCTCGAAGTGGGCCGTACGCGGGATGACCAAGATCGCCGCCAAGGAATTGGGTCGGCACGCGATCCGGGTGAATTCCATCCATCCCGGCTTCATCGACACCGACATGTTGGCTCAAGCCGGCGACAGCTACGAGCAGCGCGCCCAGATGGCCAAGTCGACACCGATCGGCCGCCTCGGTGTGCCCGACGATGTCGCTGCTATGGCGTTCTATCTGGTCACTGACGCCGCAAGTTTCATCACTGGGCAGGAGTTTGTGGTCGACGGGGGTTGGCACGGTTGACGAGGTCGCGTTCCCGGCCGTGCTCGGAGGGTTCCCAGTAGATGTTGCCGGCCACCTCGTCGGGCCGGTGCTGCTGGGGAACCCAGCCGCTCGGGTCGTCATGCGGGTACACGTATCCCTCGCCGTGGCCAAGCGACGCGGCGCCCTGGTAGTGGGCGTCTCGCAGGTGGATCGGCACCTCACCGGCGCCGGCGGTACGAGCGTCGGCCTTGGCCCGGCTGAGCGCGACCGTGACCCGGTTCGATTTGGGGGCGGTGGCGAGGCGCACGACGGCGTGTGCCAGGTTGAGCTGGGCCTCGGGCAGCCCCACGTACTCGACCGCCCGGGCGGCAGCTTCGGCCACCAGCAAGGCGGTGCTGTCGGCCATGCCGATGTCCTCCGAAGCCAAGATGACCATGCGGCGGGCGATGAAGCGAGGGTCCTCGCCGGCGTCGAGCATGCGGGCCAGCCAGTACAGCCCGGCATCGGGGTCGGAGCCGCGCAGCGACTTGATGAAGGCGCTGATGGTGTCGTAGTGGCCGTCGGCGCCGTAGCGAACCGCCTTGGCATCCACGGCATGCTCGGCATCGGCCAGCGTGACGTGAGTGCCCGCAGTCGATGTGTCGGGGGCAGCGTGCGCTGCTCCGCTGATCTCGACGGCTTCGAGGGCGTCTGCCTCCTGGCGGCGCATGGCGAGCGCCACCGCCACCTCGGTGCTGGTGAGGGCGTGGCGCCCGTCGCCGCCGCTGCGGGCAGCGATGTGGTCGATGGCGTCGGCGTCGGCCTGGGCGCCCTCGGCTTCCAACGCCCGATCGATGAGTGTCCGCAGCGCTCCGTCGTCGAGCGGCATCAGCCGGAACAGCGTCGAGCGCGACAGCAGCGGCGGATTCACCTCGAAGTGCGGATTCTCGGTGGTGGCGCCGATCAGCACGATCAGGCCGTCCTCCACCGCCGGCAGCAGCGCATCCTGCTGCGCCTTGTTGAAGCGGTGCACTTCGTCGAGGAACAGGATGGTGCCCCGGCCGTGCTCGCCGATGCGCAGCCGGGCGTCCGCGATGACCTCGCGCACGTCCTTCACGGTGGCGCTCACGGCCGACAGCTCGCAAAACTCCTTGGAGGTTGATGCGGCGACGACCCGAGCCAGCGTGGTCTTGCCCGTGCCTGGCGGCCCCCACAGGATCACCGATGACAGCCGGTCAGCCTCGATCAGCTCCCGCAGCGGCCGCCCGGGGGCCAGCAGATGGTCTTGACCCACGATCTCGTCGAGCGTCCGGGGCCGCAGCCGCGCCGCCAGGGGAGCCTGACGGGCCAAGCGCTCAGCGCCTGCAGCTTCGAACAGCCCCTCGCTCACGCCTCGACGGTACGCCGCCACCGTTCAGGGCGCGGCCAGCCTGGGCTGCTCGTCGCAAGCTGGTTCACGGTGCGGGCGCGAGCGGCGAATGCCCCGATCACAGCTCGGGGTGGTCTACCTCGTAGGCGCGGATGCGCTTGGCGAAGCTCAGGTCGTGGCCCGCGGGGTCGAAGATCGGGAACATGCGCTCGCCCCAGGGCGCATCCCGCGGCTCGGCCTGGGGTTGCAGGCCTGCGTTGATCGCCCGCTGGTACAGCGCGTCCACATCGTCAACATGGAAGATCACCCGGCCCCAGCCCGTCTCCGCCTCCGCCGGGCTGCCGACGGCGATCAGGTTGACGTAGCACTCGCCGCTGCGCAGCGTGCTGAATGGCGCACCGTCGCCGCCGTAGGTCATACGGAATCCCAAGGCTGCATAGAACCCGACCGACGCCGCCATATCGGCGGTCCGCAGCGTGATCGCGTTAATGGATTCGACGCCTGTCACAGCGCCATTCTCGCCGCGAGATTCGCTCGCGTGCCAACACCATCCGCAGGCGCCTCAATCCCGCCGCGATGGCGTGGTCGGCTCGCCAACGGGCAGCCGTCCGTAGCATGAAGCAATGAGCAACTACGCCCATGTGGAGCTGCTTCCCACGGGTCCCGCCGATGTGACCTACCGGCACCTCACGTCCGACTATGTCTCGACCGTCACTGCGGCGGGGCGGCGCTTCCTCCAAGTCGAGCCCGAAGCGCTGCGGTTGCTCACTGCCGAGGCCATGCGAGACATCTCGCACCTGTTCCGCACCGGTCACCTGGCCTCGATCGCTGCAATCCTGGACGATCCCGAAGCTTCGGCCAACGACCGGTTCGTCGCCCTGGAACTGCTCAAGAACGCCAACATCGCCGCCGGGGGAGTGCTGCCGAGCTGCCAGGACACCGGCACGGCGATCATCTGGGGCCACAAGGGCGAGCGGGTGCTCACCGGCACCGATGACGAGCCCGACTTCGACGACGCTGCGGCCATCTCCCAAGGAGTAGCTGACACGTTTCTCACGTCGAACCTGCGCTACTCGCAGATGGCCCCGCTCGACATGTTCACCGAGCGCAACACCGGCAACAACCTGCCCGCCCAGATCGAGATCTACGCATCGCCGGGCGACGAGTACGAGTTGGTCTTCATGGCCAAGGGGGGCGGCTCGGCCAACAAGAGCTTCCTGTTCCAGGAGACCAAGGCCCTGCTCAATCCCGACAGCCTCACCCGGTTCCTCGACGAGAAGCTGCGCACGCTGGGCACTTCCGCCTGCCCGCCCTATCACTTGGCGGTGGTGATCGGCGGTACTTCGGCCGAGTTCGCGGTGAAGGTGGCCAAGTACGCGTCGGCCAAGTATCTCGACACGCTGCCCACTGCCGGCAGCGAGGCCGGCCACGGCTTCCGCGACCTCGAATGGGAAGGCCGGATCCTCGAGCTCACCCGCGAGTTCGGCATCGGCGCGCAGTTCGGCGGCAAGTACTTCTGCCACGACGTGCGGGTGGTGCGCCTGCCCCGTCACGGGGCGAGCTGCCCCGTTGGCATCGCTGTCTCGTGCTCGGCCGACCGCCAGGCACTCGGACGCATCACCGCCGACGGCGTCTTCCTCGAACAGCTCGAGACCGACCCCGCCCGGTTCCTGCCCGAGACAGAGGAACGGGAGCTGTCATCCGGGGTGGTGCCGATCGACCTGAACCAGCCGATGGACGCCATCCGCAACCAGCTCACCCAGCACCCCGTCAAGACCCGGTTGTCACTCACCGGCACGCTCGTGGTGGCTCGCGACATCGCCCACGCCAAGCTCAAAGAACGCCTCGACGCCGGCGACGGCCTGCCCGACTACCTGCGCGAGCGGCCCGTGTATTACGCCGGCCCCGCCAAGACTCCCGAGGGCTACGCCTCTGGCTCGTTCGGCCCCACGACTGCGGGGCGAATGGATTCCTACGTGGAGCAGTTCCAGGCCGCCGGCGGCAGCCTCGTCATGCTGGCCAAGGGCAACCGGTCACGCCAGGTCATCGAGGCGTGCGCTCGCTACGGCGGCTTCTACCTGGGCTCCATCGGCGGACCTGCGGCGCGGCTGGCCAAGGACTCGATCCGCAAGGTTGAGGTGCTCGAGTACCCCGAACTGGGCATGGAAGCCGTCTGGCAGATCGAGGTGGAGGACTTCCCCGCCTTCATCGTGGTGGACGACAAGGGCAACGACTTCTTCAGCGAAGTCTCAACGCCCGTGCTGATTTCTGCGAGCGAAGGGGCTTCGCCCCCGCTCGCGACATAAGGAACTGAGGGCCTTGCCCTCAGTTCCGCCAGAACAGGATCACGTCGAGCGGGTTGATGTCGCCGACCGTGAACCAGATCGACGCTGCGATGCCCGCTGCGGCGAGCAGCACCATGGTGGCGATGGTCGAGCGGGGCAGCTTGCCATCGGCATCGGACGGCAGGCGTTCTCTCACCTTGCCCAGCAGCCGGTCGGCCCACGCTGCGTCCCGAGCCAGGATCGCCAGGCCCACGGCCACCACCAGCATCCCAGGGCCGGGCAGCGGCATCATGATGACGCCGAGCACCACCACGCCGAACCCGAAGCCCATCCTGACCAGCCGGAGCATCGAACTGCGCCACGCCTTCTGACGGGTCGGCTCGCGTTCGCCTGTCTCCAGCTCGGCCGCGATGGCGGCTTCGCGGAACCGCTCGCTGCGGGTCGGATCGCCGGGATCAGGTGTGTCGGAGGCAAATGTGTTCATGACTCGGCACGGCAGGGGGATGTGGGGCGGCAATAGTGTGGCGGTTCGTCGGCGTCCCGCAACGTCATCGCTGTGACGGGCGCCGCGCGCCGCAACACAACGAGGAGTCCCAACGATGCCGACCGTCGAAACGCCCGAGCCGATCACCTGGACGGTGGGCGATGTCCGCATTACCCGCGTCTCCGAGATGGAGGTGCATTGGCCGTTCTCGGTGCTGCTGCCGGGGGCGGACGACCTCATCGACGACTACGACTGGCTGCGGCCCGATTTCGTCACCGACGACGGCCGCATGCGCCTGTCCATGCACTCGCTGGTGATCGAATCGGAGGGCATGCGCATCGTCAGCGAGTGCAACGACAAGTCGCGTCCCGGCGCGCCGCCGTTCGAGCAGCTCTCCACGCCCT
>CAZAFV010000111.1:0-6024 GCA_964484385.1 uncultured Acidimicrobiales bacterium | reverse complement strand
AGGAAGCCATGACACGATCGCTTCTCGCGCTTCTGCTGATGCTCGGGATGCCCCCGGCCGGGCTGACCCAGGCCACCGATGCTGCGAACGACCTCGACGCGTTGCACGCCAACGCCGAGCGCGGCAACGCCGCGTCGCAGTACGCTCTCGGCCTCCGCTACGCGAATGGTGCCGGTGGTGTCGAGCGCGACCCGATAGAGGCGCTTCGGTGGTACCGACTGTCAGGCGAGCAGGGGCACATGCCCGCCCAGTTCGCTGTCGCCGCAATGTACGACCGTGGGATCGGCACCGAAGCAGATCCGATCGAGGCGGCGCGGTGGTACGAGGCGGCCGCGCTGCAGGGGCATGCCGGTGCCCAGCACAATCTGGCGGCGGCGTACGAGGGCGGCCGCGGTGTCGGCCGCAACCTTGAGTTGGCCCGAGAGTGGTACCTCTCTGCGGCGCAGGCGGGGCTGCCGGTGTCACAGATCCGGTTGGCCGAGATGCTGGAGGACGGGATCGGCGGGGACGTGAACCCCGTGGGCGCCGCCGAGTGGTACCAGGTGGCGGCGGTCCAGGGCGACGTCGTGGGGCAGGCACGGCTTGGCCTGATGTTTGCCGAGGGGCGCGGTATCGATCGGAACGACAACGGGGGTTTCCTGTGGCTCGAGATCGTCACTCGCCGGGGTGTCGAGGAGCCCGAGGTGGTGGCCGCGCGCAACGCGGCGGCCGCCCGGCTCACGCCGGAGACGCGGGCGCGGCTCACGGCCAGCACCGAGGGTTGCGAGCTGGCAGCCTTCTACTACTGCGGTGAGCCAGTCGCTCCGCCGTGCGCGCTCAACGACGCACACCGGTCCGTGTCGCCGGTGCTCGAGGCCGGCACCATGCCCGACATCGTTCGGCCGACCTTGGTGCAGAGTGTCCAGCCGCAGTTCCCCGTCCAGGCGCTGGCTGCCCGTGGCCGCCCGGGCACGGCCGTGCTCGATGCGCTGCTGCTGTCCGATGGCAGCGTCGGGCCGCTATGCGTCCGCGAGTCGCTGGGGCCGGTGCTCGACGCGGCGGCTGTCGCCGCGGCCGCCCAATGGTTGTTCCAGCCGGCCACACGCAGCGGCGAGCCCGTGGCGGTGTGGGTGCGGCTCGAGCTGTCGGTCCAGGCTGCGCCTGACGTACCGGTTCAGTGACCCTCCCCAAGGAGATTCTCGAATGCACATCGACAGGGGGCGCTACGCGCACGCCGGACTCGCTGCCTTTGTCGCCACGGCGCTGCTGCTGTCGACGGGGCCGATCCAGGGCCAGCAGGACGACAGCCACTGGGTGGCCACATGGGCGACCGCGTTGGTGGGCAGGCCGCCCGTGCCGGAGGAGCAGGAGACGTCGCTACCCGACCGGTCCTCGAACCTTCGCGACCGGACGTTGCGGCAGGTGGTCCGGGTAAGCGTGGGCGGCTCCAGGGTGCGCGTGCTCCTGAGCAACGAGTTTGGCACGGCGTCGCTGGTCGTCGGCGACGCCCACATCGGTATGCGGGGCCGCGAGGCGACGTTCTTTCCCGGCACCAGCTACGACCTCACCTTTGACGGTGCCTTGGGTGTGACGATTCCGCCGGGCGAGACGCGTCTCAGTGACCCGGTGGACCTTGAGGTGTTCCGGCTGAGCGACGTGTCGATCGACCTCTACCTGCCCGAGGGTATCGTCGACGACTCGCCGACCACAATGCACAACCTCTCGCTGCAGAGCAGCTACCTCTCGCTGCGGGGGAACCACGCCGGGTCGGATACCTTCCCGGTGACAGCGACGACGCAGAGCTGGTTCTTCCTGTCGCGAGTGGAAGTAGAGACCGACGCGGCCGTCGGGGCGGTCGTGGCCTTCGGCGACTCCATCACCGACGGGGCCCGTTCCTCGCTCGACGAGAACGCCCGCTGGCCGAACTTCCTGGCCCGGCGGCTGGCCGAGCACGAGGCGCCGATGGCCGTCGTCAACCTCGGCATCGGCGGCAACCGCGTACTGAGCGATAGCCCGCGAGCCACGGCTGGCGTCAGCGCCCTGGCGCGCTTCGACCGTGACGTACTGGCACAGCTAGGCGCCACACACGTGGTGGTGCTCGAGGGCATCAACGACATTGGCGTGGCCGGCAACGATGCCGAGCCGCGTGCTGAGGACATCATCGCGGGGCACCAGGAGCTCATCGACCGTGCGCACGCCGCCGGCCTCACCATCTACGGCGGCACCCTGCTGCCGTTCGAGGGTGCGGGCTACTACACCGAGGCGGGCGAGGCGAAGCGGCAGGCCGTCAATGAGTGGATCCGCACCAGCGGCGCGTACGATGGCGTCATCGACTTTGACGGGATCATCCGGGACCCAAGCAACCCCTTGCGGATGCGCCCGGCATACGACTCGGGTGACAATTTGCATCCCGGCGACGTGGGTTACCAGGCCATGGGCGAGGCCGTGGACCTTGCGCTGTTCGACTAGCTCGGCAGGCCCCGGCAATGGTACCAATCCGACCGGCAGTGATAGGATCCGTCCGGCCGCCGGGTTCCAGCGGCCGGGCGTACGCGGGGTAGGACCGAAGGAGGGGACTATGGCTCGAAGCACACGAATGACGGCCGTGCTGGGGGCGATGCTGGTGGTCGTAGGTGCGCTGTTTGCGCTGTGGGCCGGGACGGCGCGGGTGGACGCGCAGGGGCAGGAGATGCGCCCCGCCTTGCTGTTCGAGGAGACTTGGCAGCAGGCCGAGTCGGCGCTCGGCACGCCGATCAGCAATCATCGCAGCGACAACGACTACTACTTGGCCGACCAGAGCGCGGTGGCGAATTCCGATCTTGAGATCGGCCTCTACGGCGAGCGCGCGCACGACGTGACCGTTTACGAGCACGAGGGCCGCATCGATCTCTGGACCGGGCTGGTCGGCTCGCCGGTCGCGATCACCCTCAAGCACACTGACAGCTACCTGAACCTAACCGGGCTGGCGCGCGTGCAGGCGATCGTGCGGACCAACAACCTGCACGGCCTCAACCCGGTAGTGCGGCTGGCTGACGGCACGATGCTCGTGGGGAGCCAGCGCATCGATACCAATGGTGCGTTTCTGACTGCCGAGGTGGCCTTCGAGAGCCAGCGCTGGTTCAACCTCGATTCGACCGAAGTCTCAGTGGGATCCGAGGTCACCGACGTGGACTTCAGCCGCGTCGACGAGGTGGGCTTCGCCAACCTCGCGGCGGGCGGCGGGCACGGCAACGCCGGCTGGAGCAACATCTCCACCGTTCAGGTCTACGCGTCCGCGGCGCCGCGGTAGCGCCATTGGTTCCCGGCGGGGCTGGCACGCGCTGGCCCCGCCTGTAAGTCCTGCGTGTCCGAATCGACCGAGCGAGCGCGTCCGATCATCGAGGCCGACGGGCTGGTCAAGCGCTTCGGCGACTTGACCGCCGTCGACGGCATCTCGTTCGCTGTCTAGCCGGGCGAGGTCTTCGCCTTTCTGGGGCCGAACGGTGCCGGCAAGTCGACCACCATCCACATGCTGATAACGATGCTGGAGCCGACCATGGGCACGTTGCGCGTGGATGGTTTGGACCCGGTGACGCGGCCTACGACGTGCGCGCGCGGTTCGGCATCGTCTTCCAGGACCCGAGCCTTGACGTGGATCTCACCGCGCACGAGAACCTCGAGTTGCACGGCGTGCTGTATCACGTGCCGCGCCGGGCGCGGACCGAGCGGATCGAGCAACTGCTCGCGGGGTTCGGCCTCCGGGAGCGTCGAGACACGCTGGTCAAGCACTTCTCGGGCGGCATGAAGCCTGGAGATCGCACGCGGGTTGATGCACACGCCGCGCATCCTCTTTCTGGACGAGCCGACGCTGGGGTTCGACCCGCAGAGCCGCAACCCAGCTGTGGAAGCAGGTCAACCAGCTCAACGAGCGCGAGGGGATGACAGTGTTCCTCACCACCCACTACATGGACGAGGCGGAACGGGTAGCGCAGCGGATCGCCATCATCGACCACGGGCGCATCGTAGCGCTGGGGTCGGCGGCGGAGTTGAAGGCGCAGACCGGCACCGGTTCGCTCGAGGAGGCGTTCTTGGCGATGACCGGCACGACCATTCGTGACGAGAGCGCCGACAGCGTGGATCGGATGCGCCAGATGGCGCGGATGTGGCGGCGGTAGGCGACGTGGCGACGATCTTCACCCTGTGGCAGCGCGAGCTGAAGCGCTACGTGCGGTCGCGGCCTCAAGTACTCGCCTCGCTGGGCCAGCCGCTCCTGTACCTGCTGGTGCTCGGCTTCGGGCTCGACCCGGTCTTCCGCGAGGCCGGGCGGGGCAGCTACCTGCAGTTTGTTGCGCCGGGCGTCATCGGCATGGGCGTGACTGTTCACTGCGGTGTTCTCGGGCATTGGTCTGCTGTGGGACCGGCAGTTTGGTTCCCTCAAGGAGACGCTGGTCGCCCCTGTGCCACGGATCCAGATCATGTTGGGGCGGACGCTCGGAGGCGCCACTGTGGCCCTCATCCAGGGCACCCTCGTGCTGGTGGTGTGCTTGGCGGCCGGCTTCCGCCCGCACAGGAGCTCGCTGGCACGCCGCTGGCCGTTCTCTTCATGGTGCTGATCGCCATTGTCTTCAGCGCGCTGGGTACCGTCATCGGTTCGTTGCTGAAGGATATGCAGGGCTTTCAGTTGACGATGAACTTCCTCGTACTGCCAATCTTCTTCCTGTCGGGCGCGCTGTACCCGCTCGACACCCTGCCGGCCGGCCTGCTGTGGCCACACACCTTGATCCGCTGTCGTATGGGATCGACGGCGTGCGGGGCGCGTTGCTGGGGAGCTCGCCGTTCGGTGTGCCGGTAAACGTGGCGGGGCTGGTGGCCACTTGGCACAGCCCGGCTGGGACCGCGGCGCCTCCCGGTGCTCGCCGATCCAGAGGCTGAGCTGACCGGCGGAGTATACTGCCCGGGGCGGCGGTGGCGGGCGCCCGCCCCGGCATCGCGGAGGAGGGATCCCATGAGGTATGTCGCTGCCCTGACCTCGATCCTGTGTGGGGCGCTGCTCGTGCCGCCCGCGGCGGCCCAGGCCGCGCCCGAGCAAGTCGTGGCGCGGTTCTTCCCCGAGCGCCTGCTCGAGGGCAGCGAGCGCTACGCCTGCCACCAGGTGCTGGCCGAACAGGACGGCGCGCCGGCCCTGATTGCCGCCGCCTACACCAATCGCACGGACGGGGCCGTGCGCCTGCTGCGGCGCGGCGCCGACGGCACGTTCCGCGCCGTGTTCGACAACCCGGCCACATGGGCCCTGTCGGGCCGGGACTGCGTGCTGCGGCTCGATGACGTGGATGTGGACGGCACGCCCGAGGTCTTCGTGTACTTCTTCTCCACCCGGTCGGCGGCGGGCTGGATCTTCCGGCAGGCCGGCGACGCGCTGGTGAACCTCACGGCGATTGAGGAAGCCGACGGGCGCGTGGTGTCGCGGATGCTTGAGCCGACGGTGTACGACCTGTTCCACGAGGGCTCGCGGCGCGTGGTGGCGACGCGCGAGGTGCCGGCGACGGCGCCGGGCGTGTCGCCGCGCTACCCGGCCTTTGTCTACGTGCTGCGCCCGGAGGGGTTCGTGGTCGAAAGCACCGCGCTGGCCGTGATGGGCTTCCGGGCGGACGTGGGGGCCGGGGCGAACCAGCGCTTCTTCCGGCTGGCCGTCGACTCGGCGGGGCCGTACACGCTGCGGGCGATCAACGGCGCGCGCGACGGCAGCGCGCGCGTGGGCGGGGCGACCGTCACTGTCAACAACGTCGTCGTGCTCGGCCCCGACGCCCTCAACGCCGCCACCGAGTTTGCCGAGACCGAACTGGTCGAGGTGTTCCTCACCAACGAGGTGAACGCCGAGCTGACTGGCGAGCCTGACGGGCGCCTCATCCTGCTGGTCGAGGACGCCACCGAGCGGTAGCGGGCCGTCGATGACCGCGCCCGAGTCGCCCCCGCCGGCCGCTGCTGGCCCCGCGCCAAAACCGCTCATCGCCCGCGTGGTCGGGGTCGTGCTGTCGCCCACCGCGGCCTACACGGCGGTGGCGGCGC
>CAZAFV010000110.1:0-6189 GCA_964484385.1 uncultured Acidimicrobiales bacterium | reverse complement strand
CGTCGTCCTTCACGAGACGCTCCGACAGGATGATGGCGTCCTCGTAGTTGTAGCCCTCCCAGGCCATGTAGGCCACCAGGAGGTTCTTGCCCAGCGCCAGCTCGCCGTGATCGGTAGACGGCCCGTCCGCGATCACGGCCTGAGGCTCCACGCGATCGCCGACGCGAACGAGCGCCCGCTGGTTGATGCAGGTGTCCTGGTTGGAGCGTCGGAACTTGAGCAGCGGGAATTCGTGCCGCTTTCCGTCATCTCCGTCGATGACGATGCAGTCGCCGGCAACTTCGGTGACTTCCCCGCCGACGCCCTGACGCTCGCCCTTGTCGTCCTCTACCTCCGCAAGCACCATCTCGGCAGCGTCGGCCATGGCGAGGCCCTCGATGCCAGTGCCGATGTAGGGGGCCTCGGCCCGCAGCAGCGGCACCGCCTGGCGCTGCATATTGGCGCCCATGAGCGCCCGGTTGGCATCGTCGTGCTCGAGGAACGGGATCAGCGCGGTGGCCACCGACACGATCTGCTTCGGCGAGACGTCCATGAGCTGGACTTCTGATGCCGGCACATAGCTGATCTCGGTGGTCGCGGCGAAGTAGGTGTCGCGCTCCATCTGCAGCCGCAGATCTTCCAGGCTGGCGCCCTGGGGGCTCTTGCGCACGAGCACGCGGGGGTTGCGGAATGATCCGTCGGGGTTGAGCGGCGCGTTGGCCTGCGCGACCACGAACTCCTCTTCCTCATCCGCGGTCAGGTAACGCACCTCGGTGCTGGCCTTGCCGTCTCTGATAACCCGGTAGGGCGACTCGATGAAGCCGAACTCGTTGACGCGGGCGAAGGTGGCCAGCGCCCCGATCAGGCCGATGTTCGGACCCTCCGGTGTCTCGATGGGACACATGCGGCCGTAGTGGCTGAAGTGGACGTCGCGCACCTCGAAGCCGGCTCGTTCCCGCGACAGGCCGCCAGGACCGAGCGCAGACAAGCGGCGGCGGTGGGTGAGACCCGACAGCGGGTTTACCTGGTCCATGAACTGGCTGAGCTGGCTGGTGCCGAAGAACTCCTTGGTGGCCGCGACGACCGGGCGGATGTTGATCAGCGTCTGCGGCGTGATGGCCTCGACGTCCTGGGTGGTCATGCGCTCGCGCACGACACGCTCCATGCGGCTGAGGCCGATGCGCACCTGGTTCTGGATCAGCTCGCCGACGGAGCGAATGCGGCGGTTGGCGAAGTGATCCTGATCGTCCAGGCGGTAGCCGGGCTCGGCATTGGCCAGGTGCAGCAGGTAGCTAGCCGTGGCGAGGACTTCGCTGCGGGTGAGCACCGTGGAATCGGGATCGGGACGGATCAACTCTGGGTGCTCGAGCGCGTCGGGATGGTCAGCGTCGATGAAATCCAGGCCGAACAGCTCGGACACGCGGTCGAGCTCGGGCCCGAGCTTGCGGTTCAGCTTGTAGCGGCCGACCTTGGACAGCGAGTACCGGCGCTCGTCGAAGAACGCATTCTGGAAGTAGTTGGACGCGGCATCCGGTGTGGCCACCTCACCAGGGCGCACCCGCTTGTACAGCTCGAGGAGCGAATCCTGCTGGTTGGGCGCAACATCTCGGTCCTTGTCCCACTGGGGCTCCAGGAAGTCGAAATGCTCCACGAACCGCTCGAGCAGGCCGGGATGGCGGTCTTCGCCGTAGCCGAGCGCTCGCAGCAGCGAGAAGATGCTGAGGCGGCGCTTGCGGGCCACCCGGCTGCCGGCGGTGGGATCCTTGCCCGGCTTGTGCTCGACGTCGAACTCGATCCACTCGCCGCGGTAGGGGTGAATGGTCGCCGTCACCAGCTGGTGCTTCGACATGTTGCGCAGCCGGTAGCGCTCGCCGGGCTGGAAGATGACACCGGGTGAGCGCACGAGCTGGCTCACCACCACCCGCTCGGTGCCGTTGATGATGAACGTGCCCTTGGGGGTCATCATCGGGAAGTCGCCCATGAACACGGTCTGGGCCTTGACCTCGCCGGTGTGAGCGTTCTTGAACTCGGCGCGCACGAAGATCGGCGCCGAGTAGGTCATGTCGCGTTCCTTGCACTCCTCCACGGAGAACTTGGGCGGCGGTCGCAGGTCCTCGTCGTAGGGATCGAACGAGAAGACGAGCTGGAGATGCCCGCCGAAGTCGCTGATGGGGCTGATGTCTGAGAAGGTCTCAGCGAGCCCGACATCGAGGAATCGTTGGAAGGAATCCTTCTGGATCGACACGAGGTCCGGGAGTTCCAGGACTTCGTCGAGGTTGCCGAACGAATAGCGTTCGCGGCCGACACGAGACGACAACGGACTCTCCTAGTGGTTCAGTTGTTCGGGATGGGTCACAGGCGACTGCCCGCGGCAGGCGACGGGGGGCTGGAAGCGCGCGCAGTCGCAGGCGTCCGCAGCAAACAGGGAGCCCACCGCTGGGCCTCGGTGCTGGGGACTGGTGGGTGCGCGAATGGGGAGGCCACCTGTGCCACGGCCTTGGCAACGCTATCCAGCAACGCTGGGCGCCACAACCGCGACACGCGGCGTGCGGTGAGAAATGCGCGCGCGTCTAGGACAGTTCGACGCTGGCGCCGACTGCCTCGAGGGCTTCCTTGGCCTTGTCGGCGTCGGCCTTCGGCACGCCTTCGAGCACGGGCTTCGGGGCGGCCTCCACCAGATCCTTGGCCTCCTTGAGTCCCAGGCTAGTGAGCGAGCGCACCTCCTTGATGACCTGCACCTTTTTGTCGCCGATCGCGGTCAGCGTGACGGTGACCTCGTCGGCAGCCTCCTCGGCGGCCTCGCCGTCGGTGTCACCGCCGGCAGCAGCGGCAGCCACCATCATCGGGGCGGCGGCAGCAGCGGTGACGTCGAAGCGCTCTTCGAACGCCTTCTTCAGCTCGACCAGCTCGAGCACCGTCATGTTGCCGATGGCGTCGAGGATCTCTTCGGTGGACGTGCTCATTGGTTGTTCTCCGTGTCTGTTTGGGCTGGGTCTGATGGATCGCTGTCTGGGTTGTCGGTCTCGTCGGCGGGCGCTGGGCTGTCCGGTGTCTTGTCGGCCAGGGCTTGCAGCAGGCCCGACACCTCGCCGATCAAGTTGTTCATCATCGAGGCCAGCGCAGTGAGCGGCGCTGCGAACGCGCCCAGCATCTGCGCCATCAACTCGTCGCGCGACGGCAGGTCGGCGAGTTCGCGCACCTGGGCGTCGCTGAGCAACGTGCCCGCCAGCACGCCGCCCTTGATGACCAGCGCGTCGTGCTCCGCTGCGAACGTGCGCAGGGCCTGAGCGGCCGCCGACGGATCCTTGCCACAGAAGGCGAGCGCAGTCGGACCCAAGAGCAGGTCGAGCGTCCCGGCAGGCGCATCGTCGGACAGTGCCCGGCGGACCAGGGTGTTCTTGTAGATCTTGTAACGGCAGTCGGCATCAATGAGGCGGCCCCGCAGGTCGGCCATCTCTGCCACGTCCAAGCCCCGGTACTCGGTGAACAGCACCGCATCGGCATCGGCGAATCGCTGGCGGACCTCGTCCACCACTGCCACCTTGTCGGCCCGCGGCGCGCGCCCTGCAGACGTCGTTGCTGTCGCCACTGTGGGGACCTCCTGTGCTGCGGTATGTGCGGTGATCGGGCGGTTGGATCGCTCCCGGTCCCGGAACGGGCACCGGTCCGCAGACCAGACAGAACCGCCTCCCGACGCTGACGCGCACAGGAAGACCGTCCGCCTCGTCAGGCTCGACCCGTGCGGCTCGCCCGAGGCGGGCGAACCCCTGAACATGGTTCAGACGGGGCCGATTTCAGGCCGGAGCCACCGGAGTTCTACGGCGAGCAAGTTGTGGAGTGCCGAACGCTACCGGTCGCGCCCAGCGATTCAACTGCGGGGCTAGTTGAAGATGGTGGGGTCGATGCGAACGCCTGGGCCCATGGTCGAAGACACCACCATCTTGCGCACGTAGCGACCTTTGGCACCAGCCGGCTTCGCCCGTGCCAGTTCGTCCATGACTGCTGCCAGATTGGCGTTCAGGTCCTCAGCGGTGAAGCTCACCTTGCCGATCGCCAGATGCACGTTGCCGTACCGGTCCGTGCGGTACTCGACCTTGCCGCCCTTGAACTCGCCCACAGCCTTGCCCACATCGGGCGTCACCGTTCCGGACTTCGGATTCGGCATGAGGCCACGGGGGCCGAGCACTTTGCCCAGACGGCCCACCACGCCCATCATGTCCGGCGTCGCGATCGCCACGTCGAAGTCGGTGAATCCGGCTTCGACACGTTCGGCCAGATCGGCGCCGCCCACGACATCGGCACCTGCTTCTGAGGCGTGGGCCGCTGCGTCACCCTGCGCGAAAACCGCAACGCGCACATCACCGCCGGTGCCCGACGGCAGCGCGACGGTGCCACGCACCATCTGATCGGCCTTGCGCGGGTCCACGCCGAGCCGCACCGACAGATCGACCGATTCGTCGAACTTGGCCGGTGCCAGCGTCCGCACCATGTCGATGGCCTGGGCAGGCTCGTGCATCATCTGCCGGTCGTACCGTCGGGTCGCCTCGGCGTACTTCTTCCCTGACATCTGTGTTCTCCTGCGCTGCGCGGCGATTCAGCCGGCGACTTCGATGCCCATCGAGCGAGCGGTGCCGATCACCTGCAGCTTGGCGTTCTCCAGATCGCGTGCGTTGAGATCGGGCATCTTCGTCGCGGCGATCTCGGCAACCTGGGCCTCGGTGATGTGCGCCACGGTCTCGCGGCCTGGGTTGTTGGCCGCCTTCTCCAGCCCCGCCGCCTGGCGCAGCAGCACCGATGTCGGCGGCGTCTTCGTGATGAACGTGAACGACCGGTCTTCGAAGATCGTGATCTCTGCGGGCACGATCGTGCCGCGCTGGCTCTCGGTCTTGGCGTTGTACTCCTTGCAGAAGTCCATGATCGCCACGCCGTGCGGGCCGAGCGCCGTGCCCACCGGGGGCGCGGGCGATGCCTGCCCGGCGGGGATCTGAATCTTCACCACCGCGCTCACCCGCTTGCGGCCCGCTGCGGGTCGTGCCGGGTTGTCTGCCATGAGGTGCTCCTTGAGTCTGTGCTGCTCGGCCCTCGCAGGGGCTCAGATCTTTGCGACTTGGACGAAGTCGAGCTCGACGGGGGTCTCACGGCCGAAGATGTTCACCAGCACCTTCACCTTCAGCTGCTCCTCGTTGATCTCGATGACCTGACCTTGGAAGTCGGAGAACGGGCCCTCCTTGATGCGCACGCCCTCGTCGATCTCGAAGATCATCGACGGCTTGGTGCGGCGCGGCATCTCGGGACCGTCATCGGGCTCAGCCAGGAACGCCTCCACCTCCCTGCGGCGCAGGGGCGACGGCTTGCCGCCCGGACCCGCATAGCCAGTGACCCCCGGTGTGCTGCGGATCATGTGGTGGGCCTCGTCGCTGGGACGGCAGCGAATCAGCAGGTAGCCCGGGAAGACCTTCTTCTTGGCGACCACTTTGCGGCCGCCCTTGAACTCGATCACGTCCTCCATCGGGATGGCGACTTCGAGAATCCGGTCCTCCATGTCGAACGTGCCGATCCGGGCTTCGAGGTTCTGCTTCACCTTCTTCTCGTAGCCCGACTGCGTGTGCACGACGAACCAGCGACCCGGCCGGTCGTACGGCGAGACCCGCTTGGTCTCCGGCTCGTCGACGGCGAGCAGCTCATCCTCGGTGAGCACGTCGACGGCGCCTGCCTCATCGACGGCACCTGCCGTGTCAGTCGCCTCGGCTGTCTCGGCGCCTGAACCCATCAGGGTGGTCGCCGTCTGGGAACTCAGCAACCGACGTGCGGTCGCCATCGGGTCGGTCTCGGGCTCTGCGGGAGTGTCGGTCAGATCGCTCATATTCGTCAGCTCAGATGCTTGTCAGTTCACGTCGAAGAGGCGGAGGACGCCTTCACCCAGAATCCAGTCGAATCCGGCGATCATCGCCGTCAGGATCACGATGGTGATGAACACGACGACCGAGTAGTTGACGATCTCGGCGCGGGTCGGCCAGATCACCTTCTTCAGCTCCGAGCGGACCTCGCCCACGAACTGCGCCGGCCCGGCTCGCTCGGTGGTCGGGGATGCCGGTGCTGCCTGGCGCCGCTCGCGCCTTCCCGCGGGCGCGCCGTCAGCCCCCATCTCGCCCTGACGCTGCAGGTGACGGCGTGTGCGTCGGTTCATGGCCATCGGGAGTGTCTCCGGCC
>CAZAFV010000109.1:0-6482 GCA_964484385.1 uncultured Acidimicrobiales bacterium | reverse complement strand
AACTCCTCGATGTCGGCGTGCCACGACTCGAGATACACGCATGCAGCGCCCTTGCGCCGGCCGCCCTGGTTCACCGCCGCAACCGACGAGTCAAGCGTCTTGAGCCACGGCACGATGCCGTTCGACAGACCATTGGTGCCGCTGATCAGCGAGCCACGCGACCGCACCCGGTGCCAGCCCACCCCGATGCCGCCGGCGAACTTCGACAGCTTGGCGATGTCGGAATAGCGGTCGTAGATGCCTTCGAGCGAATCGGTGGGGCTGTCGAGCAGGTAGCACGACGACATCTGCGGATGGGCCGTGCCCGAGTTGAACAGCGTGGGCGACGACGGCAAGTAGCGCAGGCTGGAGATGAGCTCGTAGAACGCGATGGCCTCTTCGGCCGTCTGCGACAGGCCGCAGGCAACCCGCAGCAAGAAGTACTGCGGGTTCTCGATGACCGTGCGGCGCTGCGGGTGCCGCAGCAGGTAGCGGTCGTACACGGTGCGGAGGCCGAAGAACTCGAAGTCGCCGTTGCGCTGCGCTATGACCGCATCGTTGAGCTTGCGGGCGTTTGCGGCAACGAAGGCCACCACATCGGGATGGATGAGCCCGCACTCGCCGCCTTCGGAGATGGACTGGCTGAACGAGTAGATGTTCTGGTTCTGGACTTCCTTGTCGATGTAGGTGGCCAGCAAGCGGGCAGCCAGCTTCGAGTAGTTCGGCTCCTCAGAGATCAGCGCCGCGGCCGTGCGAATCGACAGCTCGTCGAGCTCGGTGGTGGTAGCGCCGTCATGAAGACCCGAGATTGTCCGCGTCGCCACCCGCATGGGATCGACGCCGGCCAGTTCGATGGCGCACCGTTCGACGGCGCGGACGATCTTGTTGACATCGACGGCCTGCATGGAACCGTCGCGCTTCTGCACGCGCATTCCCGGAGTGTCGGCCGCGTCAGCGTGATGCGAGGTGTCGGCTGCAGATGCATCGGTGATGCTCATCTGCTGGCGCCTTGACATAGACAGGCACCGAGGTGCGCTGTGCGACGTGTGGTGATCATGCCGGTCTCCGTCCCTCTCATCCCGCCGGATGCAGTGCCGTCTCGAGTGCTGGAGAGCGACGGCAACTGCTCAAATCACACTGTCGTAGTTACACAGGTGTGAGGAACAGTTATAGCGCGCCCGGATAGCTGCTGCGCGCCTTGGCCCGATCCCCTGCCAACTGGCGCAGTACGAGGCCGCTGGCGTCGCACCGCCGCGCGGTCTGCCCGCGTCGGCACTGCCCACCGGTCATCCCTTCCCGCGGAGATGACACACTGCTCGCGTGTCGAAATCCTCGAAACGCATAGTCATCGTCGGTGCCTCGCTGGCGGGTGCGCGCGCAGTGCACAGCGTGCGCTCTGCAGGCCATGACGGGCCGTTGACGCTCATCGGTGCCGAACCCCATCTCCCCTACGACCGACCTCCCCTTTCCAAGGAGTTCCTCACCGGCGATCAAGATCCCAACTCGCTGGCCCTCGACCCAGAGGGCGCCTACGACGGCCTCGATGTGGAGGTCATGCTGAGCACCCACGCAGTGGGGCTCGACGTGGCGGCTCGAACGGTCGCTGTCGCCCCGGCAGCGGGCGGCAGCGCCGAGACGGTGCCGTTCGACGGTCTCGTCATCGCGACCGGCGCGGCGGCTCGGTCATTGCCGGGCACAGAGGGCATCAGGGGCGTCCACACGCTGCGGACTGTCGACGACGCGCAGGCCATCCGGGAAGGTCTCATAGCTGGCGCACGAATCGCCGTCGTGGGCGGCGGGTTCATCGGTTCGGAGGTAGCGGCCTCGGCCAAGGCCCGGGGCTGCGAGGTCACCGTGATCGAAGCGGCCCCGGCCCCGCTGGTGCGAGGGCTAGGTGCCAAGATGGGCACGCGGGTCGGCGCGCTGCACGGCCAGAACGGCGTCGAGCTGCGGCTGGGCATCGGCGTCGACGGCGTGCTGGGAGCCGACCGTGTCGAAGCGGTTGCCATGGCTGACGGCAGTCGCGTCCCCGCTGATCTCGTGGTCGTCGGCATCGGGGTCGTGCCCAACACGGAGTGGCTGGAAGGCTCAGGACTGGAGATCGACAACGGCGTGGTCTGTGATGAGACGCTGTGCTGCGGGCCGCAAGGCATCTATGCCGTGGGCGATGTTGCGCGCGCCGGCAATGGCTGGCTGGCGCCGCTGGGGGTTTCCGAGCCGGTTCGGGTCGAGCACTGGACGGCGGCAGTCGAGCATGGCATGGCTGTGGGACGCAACCTGGTCGCGCCTGCCGAAGCTCAGCCGTACAACTCGGTTCCCTTCGTGTGGTCCGACCAGTACGACGCCCGCATCCAGATTGCCGGACGTCCCGACGCCGACGACGATGTCGAGGTGCTCGTCGGCTCGGCTGAAGATGACCCAGACTCAGGTCGCTCGTTCTTGGCCGGTTACCGGCGCAACGGCCGCCTGAGCGGGGTGATGGCGCTCGACGCGATCAGGCCATTCGTGCGATTCCGCCGCCTGCTGGCCAACCACCCGACGTGGGACGAGGCGCTGGAGCTCGCCACAACCCTCGGCTGATCGGCTCCGCCGCTTAGTTGACGGTTTGGTTCACCTCGTCACGCTCGGCGTAGAAGCTCATCAGACCGGCGATCTCCGCCATCTCGGGGATCGGATCGGGGTAGGACCACACGACGTCGTCGTAGCTCTGACCGTTGACTGCTACTGACCAGTAGCTGGCATCGCCCTTCCACGGTCAATGAGTGGACAGCACAGTCGGGTGCAGCAACTCCATCTTCACGTCTGAAACCGGCAGGTAGTGGCGCGGTGGGAGCCGTCCTTCGGTCAGCACCAGGGCCGAGGTCGAATCGGCCACGACCACGCCGTCCACCCGAACGGTGACCCGCCCTGGCTCCTGCACGACCGAAATCTCGGGCTTGCGATGTTCAGTTGCGGTCTCGCTCATCGGCGCTCCCCTTCGCTCTGTCAGGCACATCATTGCACCGCATCGAGACCAGGTTCTTCGCCATGGCAATCCTCGCTGTGGTCGGGCTGAGAGGATTTGAACCTCCGACCCCTGGTCCCCCAGACCAGTGCGCTAACCAGACTGCGCCACAGCCCGTTCAGGCGAGCACGATACCGGCTGGGTTGGATCGAGAGCTGTGCAGCGAGCGCTCAGCCGATCACGCCCGCGAACCACTGAACCAGCCATACGACACCCTCGACGGCGCGCCAGCCCAGGTACACGGTCGCCATCACCACAACGAGCCAAAAGTGCCACGGTGCCCCCGTGCGCCCCTGCTGGGGCCGGTCGCCGTCGCTGCTCCGACGCCTGCCGGGATGGACAGGGTCGCCTGGGGACGGGCGGCGATTCTGCCGCTGGGCGGTCGATGCCGTTTCGCGCCTGAACAGCAGTCTCACCGTCGGCGCACTCGCAGTTTGAGAGGCGTCTTGGCGAGGCCCAGTTCCTCGCGCAGGCGGCGCTCGAGGTAGCGCAGGTAGGTGGCCGGGAGTTCCCGGTTGGCGAACAGCGTGAACGTCGGCGGCTGCGTTGCGGCCTGGGTGGCGTACAGCACCCGTGCCCCGCCGGGCGCAGGCTGTGCGGACTGCGCGAGCTGGACAACCTCGTTCACTTTGGCCGTCGGCGCCCTCGACTCGTAGGCCTCCATGGCCGCCTCGATCGCCGGCACGAGCCGATGAACTCCCCTACCTGTCAGTGCGCTGATGCGCAGGACGGGGGACTCGCCCACAAAGTGCAAGCGGCGCGCGAGAGCACCGAGGACGCCCTCGCGTTGCTCGGCGTCGAGCGTCTCCCACTTGTTGAGCAGCACAACGATCGGGCACCCTGCGCCGTCGATGCGCTCGGCGAGACGCTGATCTTGAGCGGTGACGCCGACCGTGGCGTCAATGACCAGCAGCGACACGTCGCAAGCATCGATGGCCCGCAACGCCCGCAAGTTGGCGTAGTACTCAGTGTCCGCGTCGACTCGCGCCTTGCGGCGCATGCCCGCGGTATCCACGAACCGCACGGGGCCCGCCTCGGTTTCCACGAGCGTGTCGATGGTGTCGCGCGTCGTGCCGGGTTGGTCGTGCACGACAGACCGTTCGTCGCCGATGAGCCGGTTGAACAGTGTCGACTTGCCGACATTGGGCCTGCCCACGATCGCTACTGCGGGCACGGCCGCATCGCCTTCGACAGGGGCCTCGGCGTCGCTGATGGACTCGTCACGGTTTGACGGCGCCCCCTCGGCAGGACTCGCGACTGCGTCGGGGCTGCCGGGAATGCTGCCGTAGTCGTCGTCTGCATCGAAGTCGAGCAGGTCCAGCACCCGGTCGAGCACATCGCCGACGTTGCGGCCATGAAGAGCAGACACTGCCCAAGCTTCGCCGAGTCCCAGGCGGTCGAACGCCCACCGATCATCATCACGGCCCCCGCTGTCGGCCTTGTTGGCAACCACCAGAGTCGGACGGCCGCTGCGGCGCAGCATGGCGGCGATGCGGGCGTCGGGCTCGGTGATGCCGACGGTGATATCCACCACCAGCAGCAGAACTTCGGCGTCGCCCATCGCGCGTTCGCTCTGCTCGGACACCTTGCCGTCGAGCGTGTCGCCATCTGCAGACCACCCGCCGGTGTCCACCACCACGAAGGGGTGCCCTCGCCAAGCGGCCTCGGCTGCCTTGCGGTCGCGCGTCACGCCGGGCTCGGGCGCCACCACGGCCTCGCGACGCCCGACGAGCCGGTTGAACAGCGTGGACTTGCCGACGTTGGGTCGACCCACGATGCCGACGATGGGCAGACCGGCGCTTATCACGAGACACCTGCTGAGTGCGATGCAGTGCCGTTCGGCGGAGCCGTATCGGACGGGGCTGCAGTCGCGGCGTCGAGCAGCTCCCGCAGGGCGCTGCCATTGGTGGGGACGATCTCGATGGGCCGGGGCAGCTCGGCGGGTGTCATGCCGTCGAGGAACTTCCCGCCCGACAGGCAGACGTCGGGCACCAGGTAGCGATGCGCGACCGGCTCGGCAGCCAACACGGCGGCGATGTCGACACCTGCCAGCAGGCCGGTGACACCGATGTTGCCGCCGAAGAACCGGTTGGGTACCTCGATGACCCGTGCGCGAGGCGCACTCCCCTGCTGTTGGGAGGTCGCATGGGCGTGCCACTGACTCACCAGCGGTGCCAGTACGGCAGCTCCGTAGGTGCCCGTCAGGATCCCGATGGGCTGCGCGGCGGGCCCGCCGCTGGTCGGGCGGATCGTTCGAGATGGGCCGTGACGGGGTGACCCCGGCAGCGTCACGGCCACCGGTGTCGACGTCGGCCCGAGACTGAGCGGCAGCCCGTCGAGGTCGATCTCGCCGCTGCGGTTTGCGCCCTGTCCGGGCATCCGTACCGCGCGGTAACCCTCGGCCGGCGCCCCGTCCACCCACGAGAAGAATCCCGCCGCCGGCGCACGCTGCCTGATGCCGCCATCGAGCGTGCTCTCACCGGCGGCCCAGAACCCCTGCTCGAACGCCCTCGCCATGCCGATGCCGTCCTCGTGCATCGGGAAATCGCCGTAGGTTTCGGCCGCAGGAAAGGGTCGGGCTGCGAGCAAGTAATACTCATCCGCGGCGAACACCAGGCGGCGACCGAGCACGTCCACAAAACGCTGCTGCCACTCCTCGCAGACATCCACGACTGCCACCGCTTCCGCAGCTGTGTGGGGGCGCATGGCTGGCTCCCGCTGATGCGCGCTGACTCCCAGCGGTACCACCGCCAACGTGGCCAGCAACGGGTACCGGTCGAGCACGCCTGCCAGCGTGTCGGCGAGCACCTGCCCGTCGTTCACGCCAGGGCACACCACCACCTGACCGTGGACCTCGATGCCGCCATCGAGCAACGCGCTCAGCCAGCGCAGGCTGGTCGCGCCACGCGGATTGCGGAGCATCCGAGCCCGCACCGCGGGATCGGTGGCATGAATCGACACGTACAGCGGTGACAAGCGCTCGTCCAGCACCCGTTCGAGATCCAGCTCGGTGAAACGGGTCAGCGTCGTGAAGTTCCCGTACAAGAACGACAGCCGGTAGTCGTCGTCCTTGAGATACAGGCTCCGGCGCAGCCCCGGCGGCAGCTGGTAGATGAAGCAGAACTCGCAGTGGTTGTCACAGGTCTGCACCCGGTCGAAGATCGCGGCATGCACCTCGGCGCCGAGCGGGACGCCGGTGTCCTTCGGTATGTCGATGGCCATCTCGTGCCCGTCGCGCAGCACCGCCAGCGTGGGATCGGCCTCGTCGACCATTAGCTGCCAGGCGATCACGTCGGTCGGGACAACACCAGAGATCGACACCACCTCGTCGCCGGGGGCCAGCCCGCCGATCTCGGCCGCCGAGCCGGGCTCCACCGCCACCACAACCGGCCGGTGGCCGGAGGGCGCGCGGACGGGCTCACGTCCTCGTTGCTCGGCCATCTATTCCCGCTCTTGTTCGCTGCGCTCACGGGCCGCTCGGGCCACGGCTTCGCCCTGT
>CAZAFV010000108.1:0-6985 GCA_964484385.1 uncultured Acidimicrobiales bacterium | reverse complement strand
TTCGTGGAGTTCGCGTGTGATGGACGCGCCTGGTCGGCTCGCGGGCGGGCACAGCTTTACCATTCGGCTGTGCTTCCCGAAACCGCATTGGCCCGAACGGACTTGGAGCGGACATCGTGACCGATGGATCGGCACCGAGCGAGCCGCTCGCTGACATCGACATTGCCGACGCCGCCCGCTACGGGAAGGGCATTCCCTGGGACGACTTCCGGACGCTGCGCTCACAGCCGGAGCTGCACTGGAACCGCTACGAAGACCACGGCTTCTGGGCGGTGACACGGCACGCCGACGTGTGCGAGGTATCCCGCCATCCCGAGCGCTTCTCGTCGGCGATCGGGCATGTGAACCTGTGGGATCTCGAAGCCGACGCACTGGAAGCCCGCCGCTCGATCCTCGAGCATGACCCGCCGGCGCACACCCGGCTGCGGCGGGTGGTCTCCAAGGCGTTCACCCCCCGCCAGATGCGCCGGTACACCGAGCGCACCCGTGCCATCGCCGACGAGTTGCTCGATGCGGTGGTCGAGCGAGACGGCGGCGACTGGGTGGAGCTAGTGGCAGCACCGCTGCCGATCCGGGTGATCATCGCGATCCTGGGCGTGCCTCCCGAAGATGCCGATTACATGGTGGAGCTGTCCAACCACCTGGTCGAGGGCACCACCGAGACGCAGTCGCTGCCGCCCGATGCCTACGGCAACACGACGCCGCTGCGCCTGCTCCCCTTCGGCAGCCCGGCTGCGTGGGGGCTGTACGAGTACGGAGCCAAGCTGGGCGACGAACGGCTGGAACACCCCGCCGACGACGTCGTGAGCCACCTGGTGCACGCCGAGGTCGGCGGCGACCGCCTGACGACCACCGAGTTCCGGAATTTCTTCCAGGTGCTGGTGTTCGGCGGCAACGAGACCACGCGCACGGCGATCACCCACGGGACGATGGCGTTCGCCGACCATCCCGAGCAGTGGGACCGGCTCGCGGCCGACCGGGGCCTGCTGCCGAGCGCGGTCGAGGAGGTCATCCGCTGGGCATCGCCAATCCTGCACATGCGCCGCACCGCGGCGGTGGACACCGAGCTGGCGGGCACCCCGATCTCGGCGGGCGACAAGGTGGTGATGTGGTACCCGTCGGCCAACCGCGACGAAGCGGTGTTCGAACGGCCCGACGAGTTCGACATCGGCCGGCCCGACAACGCGCAGATCGCCTTCGGCGGAGGCGGTCCGCATTTCTGCCTGGGCGCGTACCTGGCCCGCATGGAGCTAACCGTGCTGCTCGAAGCCATGCTGGACCGCGGCATCCGACCAGCCAGCGCGACCGACTTGGTGCGCATCCCGTCGAACTTCGTCCACGGCGTGGAATCGGTGGAGGTCGCGGTTGACGTCGCGGTCGACGGTGCCCGCGCCCCTGTGCGAGCCTGAGCCAATGAGCACCTGGGCCGAGCCATACCTGGACGACCTCGGACCCGACGACGTCAACATCTCCGATCACGACGCCTGGACCCACGGTGTGCCCCATGCCACCTTCGCCCGGCTGCGCCGGGAAGAACCGGTGGCATGGATCGACGAGGTGGACGGGCGCGGCTACTGGGCCGTCACCAAATACGACGATGCGTTCCGCATCAGCCGCGACACCCAGACCTTCACCTCCGCGCAGGGCATCCGGCTCGAGGACATGGCGCCCGACGAGCTCGAAGCGCGCAAGACGATGATGGAGATGGACCCGCCCGAGCACACCCGCTACCGGCGCCTGGTGAGCCGTGGGTTCACGCCGCGAGTCGTCAACACCTATGAGGCCGCCATCCGGGGGCTGGCCTGCGAGGTGCTGGACCGGGCGCTGCGCGACGAGCGGTTCGACTTCGTGACTGAGGTGGCGACCGAACTGCCCATGCGGATGCTGGGCCGCATGCTGGGCACCAGCGACGCCGACGGCCACCAACTCGTGGAGTGGGGCGATGCGCTGCTCGGCAACACCGATCCCGACTTCACCGACTACCCCGTGGGGCTGGTGGACACCGACGAGTTCCGCTTCATGCCGTTCCGCAGTCCGGCCACCGTCGAGATCTTCGAGTACGCGGCGGCCCAGGCTGCGGAACGGCGCGAATGCCCGACCCACGATGTGATCAGCCAGCTCTTGGCGCCTACCACCGACGGCACGCCGCTGACCGATCTGGAATTCAAGAACTTCTTCACGCTGCTGATCGCAGCGGGCAACGACACCACCCGCTACACGATGACCCACGGGCTGTGGGTGCTGATGGCCCACCCTCACCTGTTCGACACCTGGCGGGCAGCGGTGCTGGCGGGCGACGACGACCTGACTGCGAGCGCCGTGGAGGAAGTGCTGCGGGCCAGTTCGGTCACGACGCACTTCCGGCGCACGGCCACCTGCGACACCGAGATCCGCGGCACCAAGGTGCGGGCCGGCGACAAGGTGGTGCTGTACTACGTCAGCGCCGATCATGACGACGATCGCTTCGCTCACCCGTTCCGGTTTGACTTGACGCGCCCGAACAACGAGCACATGGCGTTCGGCCGCAATGGACCGCACCTGTGCCTGGGAGCGTGGCTGGCCCGCATGGAGATCAAGGTGGTGTTCGAGGAGCTGCTGCGGCGGGTGGTCCGCATGGAGCAGGACGGCCCGATCGAGCGGCTGCGCTCCAACTTCATCTCCGGCATCAAGCACCTGCCCGTACACGTGGTCGAGCTGGCTGCATGAGGGCGCTCGTCGTCACACACGAGGAGACGTCGCGGCCAGGTTTCGTCGGTGATCGCCTGGTGGAGCGCGGCGTGGAGCTGCACGTCCACGTGATGGTGCCCGACACCTCGCAGCCCGCCGATTTCCAGCCGCTTCCCGAAGATGACTTCGACGTGCTCGTAGTGACGGGTTCGTACTTCTCGGTGTATGAGGATGCGATCAAACCGTGGATCGGCGCCGAGCTGGACTTGATCCGCAGTTCCCATGACCGCGGCACGCCGGTGCTGGGCATCTGCTTCGGCGGTCAGGCGCTGGCCGCGGCACTGGGCGGATCGGTGGACCGCTCCCCCGAGACCGAGATCGGCTGGTACCGGATCTCACCTGCCGACGGCGTGGACTTGCCCATATCGGCTGGGCCGTGGATGGAATGGCATCACGACCGTTTCCACCTGCCCGACGGGGCCGAGCTGCTCGCCAGCACCGAGATCTGCCCGCAGTTGTTCCGGATGGGCCGCAGCGTGGGCACCCAGTTCCATCCCGAGATCAGCACCGAGCTGGCCAGCGAATGGCTGCGCGAAGCCAGCGACGACTACCTGGCATCGGTAGGAATCGTCCGCGAGGTGATCCTTTCCGAAATCGCGCGCAACGAGGCGGCTAACCGACGCAATTGCTTCGATTTGGTGGATTGGTTCCTCGACGACGTGGCGAAGTCGTAAGCCCGCCGTCGCCGCCGGGCCCGTCAGCACTGGCGGGCGGCGTCAGATTGCGAGGCGCTCGCCGAGATATTCGGCCACTCGTGCCACGCCGTCGTCGGCCTCGGGGAAGAGCCCCGCCATCGAGTGCCAGACGTGGATCATCTCGGGCCAGACCTCGAGCGTCACATCGACGCCGGAGGCGCGGGCCTTGTGTGCCAGCCGCTCGCTGTCGCTCAGCAGCACCTCGTCGTCGCCGCAGTGGATGAGCAGCGGCGGCAGGCCCGACAGGTCGCCTTCGAGCGGTGACGCGTACGGATCGGTGGCGTCGCCGTCGGGGCCGAGGAAGACCCCGGCGATCCGAGTGAGATCGTCGGCGGTCACCATCGGGTCGCGGTCCGAGCGGGTGACGGCGCTCTCGCCGGAGCCCGACATGTCGACCCACGGCGAGATAGGCACGGCTGCGGCCGGCAGCGGCAGCCCGAGGTCGCGCAGCTTCATGAGCGTTGACATAGTCAGCCCGCCACCCGCTGAATCGCCCGCAATGGCGATCTTGTCGGCCGAGTGGCCTCTGTCGAGCAGCCAGCGATACACCGCAACCGAGTCCTCCACCGGTGCCGGGTGGGGATGCTCGGGCGCCAGGCGGTAGTCGACCGAAAGCACCGGGCAGCCCAGCTTGAGGGCCAAGTTGCCGGTGAGGTTCCGGTGGGAGCCGATCGAACCGGCGACGTAGCCGCCGCCGTGCACGTACTGCACGATGGCGTCGCCGGTGGTCTCGTCGGGGGTTTGCAACTCGCACGAAACACCGTTGGCGTCCACCATCTCGCCGGTGACGCCGGCCGGCAGCGGGCGCGCGGTGAGCTCGATGCCCTTGCGCATCGCATCGATGTCGGCAGGCATGGCCTGCGACGCGATGATGTCGCGGATCTTGTAGAACGCTTCGCTCGCCATCGAGCCCTCCCCTGTCTCGGCCCGCATCGGGACGATCTGATCGACCGCCACAACGTAGCCACGTTGGCACGACGAGGCCCGACGTGGAGCCGTAGTGTCCGCGGGGACCGGCACAGCGCTCGGAGGGAATCGCATGCTGCTCAAGGACAAAGTCGCCATCGTCACGGGAGGCGCATCGGGCATCGGCGAAGCCAGCGCGCACCGCTTCGCCGCCGAAGGTGCGTCGGTGCTGGTGGTCGACATCCGCCGTGAACGAGCCGAGGGCGTTGCCGAATCGATCATGGAAGCCGGCGGCGAGGCGCACGGATTCGGCGCCAACGTCGCCGAGCCCGACGATGTGGAAGCGATGGTGGCTGCGGCCGTCGACCGTTGGGGCGGCCTCGACGTGCTCTATAGCAACGCAGGCACCATCCGCCCCGGTACTGCAGTGGAGCTGGAGCCTCGTGATTGGGACCTCGTGATGAACGTCAACGTACGCTCGGTGTACCTGGGCGCCAAGTACGCAGTGCCGGCCATGGAAGCTCGCGGCGGCGGCTCGATCATCAACACGGCGTCGATCAGCGGCTTGCATGGCGACGGCGGCTCGGTGGTGTACGCCGCCTCCAAAGCAGCCGTGATCAACCTGACGCGGGCGCTGTCCACCGACCACGCCCCCGACGGCGTGCGCGTCAACGCCATCTGCCCCGGCACCATCCAGACGCCCCCAGTCCAGCGGATGATGCAGGACCCCGACGCGCTCGAGCGCAACCTCGCAGCACACGCACTGCGCCGCCTCGGCCATCCCGACGAGATCGCCAGCGTGGCCGCCTGGCTGGCGAGCGACGAGTCATCATTCGTCACCGGCGAAGCCATCGTGGTCGACGGCGGCCTGCGAGCCCAGTCCCCCCACGGCCGCCAAGCCGACCCCCCCCCCACCCACCACCCCCCCCCCCCCAAAAAACCAAGTAGGGGTAGAGCCCCAAATAAAAGATTTGTTGTATTTGGACCAGTGGAGGGGATTATTGGACCGGGGATTCAGATTGAGCTTGAACGCATCGAAGCCTTGGAGCTACTCGGCATGGTGCTGGCTCACCTCAACGACGCTGAGACCGCTGGCGACATGTCGCCGCGGATAGCGACCTTGATGTCGATTCGAGACAAGCTCGCGACGGAACTGCGGGGTGATGAATGAGCTACACCGAAGCTGACGTGTCAGCCGCCCGGGCGGCGATGAACAAGTACCGCGTAGAACTCGACGGTGAGGTCGCGGCAGCGCTGGCCGTAGTCGGTCTCAGCGCCGAGCGAGCACACAAGGAAGCGGAGATTCGCGACGACATGATCCGGGTGGCTCACCGGTCGGGCGCTTCGCTACGCCAGCTCGCCGAAGTGTCCGGCCTCGGCCGTAAGACCGTGACTGCCATCGTCGAAGCCGGCCAGTCCCAGCCCTGAATCAGGGATCTCGGCGCGACAGGCGAGTGGAAGGAAGGGCCTGTGCCGGGAAGGTCTCTCGGTGGGGTCAGTCGGCCGTGTTGGCGTCGGCTATGAGGAACATCATCGAGGCTTCGCAGGCCGTCTGACCTTCGACGCTGGCGGTTCCTGAGGCTCTGCCGGCTCGGGCGGAGAGGCGATCGATCGTGGCTTCCAAGCGCAGCGTGTCGCCTGGGGCGACCTGGCGACGGAAACGGGCCTTGTCGATGCCGCCGAAGAGCGCCAGCCTGCCTTCGAGTGACGATGCCGCGGCAGCCGCAAGCCCGGCTGTCTGGGCGATGGCTTCGACCATCAACACGCCGGGCAGCGTCGGGCGGCCTGGGAAGTGACCGGCGAAGAACGCTTCGTCGCCGGTCAGACGCCACAGGGCGACGCAGCGCTCGCCGGGCTGGAGTTCGACGATCTCGTCCACCAGCAGGAACGGCGCACGGTGCGGCAGCAGCTCGTCGGGACTCGGGAAATCAGACTCGCTCACTGGGGCGACGCTATCGCTCACCCGCGCCGAGAGGCCGACTGCATCATGGGCAAATCGAGGGTTGACGGGAGGCGGTCGCGGGCTCATTCGTCGCCGAAGGTGCTCCGCTGGTAGGCCACCACGGCGGCGATCTCGGCATCAGTGAGAATCCCGCTGAACGGGGGCATCGATCCTCGACCGGTCCACACCACCGCCAGATGGTTGCGGACGGTCAGGCGTTCGTCGACGCCACCGAGAGCTGCGCCCACGCCGCCGCTGCCGTCGCTGCCGTGGCACACCGAGCAGCTGTCACTGAACACTTCGCTCCCGAGCGTCACGTCGGCGCTCTCGAACGCCAGCTCGAGCCGCTCCAGATCGGCCTCCGTCGCGTCGCTGCCGCCGCAGGCCGCCAATCCGAGCGTGACGACGAGCGCCATCGCTACCAACAACGGCATGACCCGCACCCGGGCCGAACGCGAGCACCGCCGGATGCGGCGTGGCCGGTCATCGGGTCTCCCGCTGCGTGCCGACGCCGGTATAGCGACTCGGGGGCTCCATCCAGCGACGGGACATCCAATCGGCATCGCGGTAATGGGCGTGGAAATGATCGGGGATCTGGCGCATCACCTGGTCCACCCTCCCACCTCCGGGCCCGAATCTGAGTTCACCCGCTTCGACCAGCCGAGCCAGCATCGCTTCCAACTCATCGGGCGGGGGTTCGGTGCCGTGCTGGTTC
>CAZAFV010000107.1:5960-6988 GCA_964484385.1 uncultured Acidimicrobiales bacterium | reverse complement strand
CGGAGCTCTCCGGCGAGCCCGCCGTCAGCGTCGTAGATGCCCACCAGCCGCACGCGCCGCACCATATCGTTCGGCTACTACGCCCCTGCCGCGGGCTACATGCCTGGGCGAGGCTGAAGTTCTGACTTCCGCTGGCATACTCGCCCGGGCCGGTGACCACGTGGGAAACAGATGACGATCCAGCTGCCAGACCTTCCATATGCACCCGATGCGCTCTCCCCGCACATCAGCGAGCGCACGATCAGCTTCCACTACGGCAAGCACCACGCTTCCTATGTCAAGGCGGTGAACAGCGGGGTCGCCGGAACTCCCGACGAGGGTCGAGCGCTGGAAGATCTGGTGTGCTCGCTGCCCGCAGGCGGGCTGTTCAATGCAGCAGCCCAGACGTGGAACCACAACTTCTACTGGCAGTCCATGTCGCCCGGTGGTGGCGGTGAGCCCGCTGGCGACTTGGCGGCGGCGCTGGAAGCGAGCTTCGGTGGCGTGGATGCGTTCCGGGCCGACTTTGCCGCCGGAGCGGTCGGCAACTTCGCTTCGGGTTGGGGCTGGTTGGTATGCGATGCAGCTGCAACCGGCTCTGGCTCGCTGCGGATCGTGCAGACCGACGATGCCCAGACGCCCCTGACCGACGGCCTGACACCGCTGCTGGTGATCGACGTGTGGGAGCACGCCTACTACCTCGATTACCAGAACGCCCGGGCCGCCTACGTGGATGCGTTCGTCGAGCACCTCATTAACTGGGAATTCGTTTCAGCCAACTACAGCACTGCGCTGGACGCCCACGCCTAGCTCAAGAGCACGGCCACCACACAGCCAGCTTCTCGAGCAGGCCCTCGGAGTGCGCACCAGCTCCTGACTCCGCGATCGCCCATTGCGCCAGACGGTTGACAGTGGCGCGACATGCTCATGGCTCGGCACGTCCTGAACGGTGGGAATACATCATTAGGCTCCATCTCGCATGGTGATTGGCGATGCCCGATGCCGGTAGAGGCTGATGCCCGGACGCTCGCCGATCTGGAGCCAGAGGT
>CAZAFV010000107.1:0-5944 GCA_964484385.1 uncultured Acidimicrobiales bacterium | reverse complement strand
GCCTCAGGGGTGAGGTTGACTTCGCACCCGACTACGAATGGTCACCCGAGGAAGCCAACCTCACCCCTGAGGCTCGCAGCGCCCTCTTCGTGAACGTGCTCACCGAGGAGAACCTGCCGTACTACTTCCGTGACAGCGAGCGGCTGTTCGGCAGCGACGGCGCATGGGGCGAGTGGGTACGCCGCTGGACGGCGGAAGAGGGACGGCACGGCAGGGTCATCTACGACTACCTGTCGGTCACCCGCGCTCTGGACCCCGTGGCACTGGAGCGGGCGCGCATGGCGCAGGTGCAGTGCGGGCAAGTGCCCCAGCCGCCGAGCCTGCTGGAAGGCCTTGCCTACGTGACGCTGCAGGAGTTGGCCACCCGCATCGCGCACTTCAACACCGGGCGCCACATCGACGACCCCGCCGGCAAGGCCATCATGCGGCGAGTCGCTTTCGATGAGAACCTGCATTTCCTGTTCTACCGAGACGTGATGAGTGCCGCTGTCGAGATCGACCCCTCCAGCGCAGTGGTGGCCATCGCCAACCAAGTCAAGAGCTTCGCGATGCCCGGAGTGGGCATCACCGATTTCGACACCCACTCCCGCATCATCGCCGAAGCCGGGATCTACGACCTGGCCATCCACCACGACCAGATCCTGCAGCCCGTCGTGCTGCGCGACTGGAATCTGCCGGGATTGACAGAGCTGTCCAGCATCGCCGAAGCGGCGCGCGACCGCCTCATGAAGATGATCGACCGGATTGGGCGCGTCAGTCAGCGTCTCGCCGAGCGCTACGCCGAGGCACGCGAAACACTGCGCCGCAACGCGGCACTCGTGCGATAGACCCCGCAACTGCGCCCACAACCGCGCAGGCCGGCGAGGGACTAGTGGTCGCCCTTGGGGTCGAGCAGGGCGGTCAGCCGATCGATGGAGAAGTCCTCGCTGCGGGCGGCGTCGATGAGCACACGCTCGGCAGCGGCGATCTTGGCGGCCGCTGCGGGGACATCGGCCGCTGCATCAGCAGGCACCACGACCGCTCCGTGACGGTCGGCGTGAATGAGATCGCCGGGGCGCACCGACATGCCGTGCACCGTCACCGGCACTGCGTACTCCACTACGTGCACCCAGGCGTGGGACGGGCCGATCGAGCCGGCCAAGGCGCCGAAGCCCGGCGCCCACTCCCCCAGGTCACGGATCGAGCCGTTGGTGATGACGCCGAGCGAACCCAGTCCGGCGTGAATGCTGCTGTTCACCTCGCCCCACCAGGCGCCGAAGCCGGGTGAGGCGTCAGTGTCCTGGATCACCGTGATCGTGGGCTGCGGGCCTTCGGCCATGTGCCGGTAATAGCCGACCCGCATTGCCAAGTCGTCGTCACGGGATCGGCCCGACGGCGCATTGGCGCGGATCGTGGCCGTGCGGGCGTAGCCGACCATGACGGTGTCCGGATCGGGACAGACCAGCGGTGATGTGGTGTATCCGTAAGCGCGGCGATGCGGAGCCACGACCTCGAGCGCGTTGCAGACGGTCGGGGTGTCGAGCTCCCGCAATGCGTCGAGCACGCCAAGGTTCAACGGCCCAGTGCTCAATGGGACGTCGGTGCTCATGTACTGGGGTTCCGTGAGGAACTAGACCAACTCGATGAGCGCCATCGGGGCGTTGTCGCCCCGGCGCGGTCCGAGCTTCAAGATGCGCGTGTAGCCGCCCGGACGTCCCTCGTAGCGCGGGCCGATCTCGTCGATCAGCTTCTGGGCCATCTCCTGGTCGCCGTTGAGGCTGGCGATGATCTGGCGATGCCGTGCCAGGCCGCCCTTGCGCGCCTTCGTGATGAGCTTCTCGGCGTACGGCCGCAGCGCCTTGGCCTTGGCCTCGGTGGTCTCGATGGCTTCCGCAGCGAACAACGACGCCGCCAGGTTGGCCAGCATGGAGCGCTGGTGACTGGCGCTGCCGCCGAGGCGTCGGCCCTTCGTGGGCGTGGGCATGATCAGCTGACCGCCGCTGGGGCGGTCTGCTCGGCGTCGCCCTCGGCGTCGCCTTCGGTCTCGCCCTCAGACTCAGCCTCGGATGACGGGCTCATGCCACGCAGAGCCAGACCCCGCTCGTCGAGCTTCTCGATGACCTCGTCGAGCGACTTCTGGCCGAAGTTCGGAACGGTCATGAGTTCGTCGACCGACTGGTCGAGCAGCTCTCCGATGGTGTTGAACTGCGCACGCTTGAGGCAGTTGCGGGCACGCTCGGACAGGCCCAAGTCTTCGATGGGACGTTCGAGATCGCTGGTCCGGCCGCCGCCGACCGCCACCTCGGCGATATCGAGGCCCAGGGGCTCCGGCGACAGCTCGGCGATCATGAGCATCAGCCGGCACAGGGTGTCGCCCGCCGATGACAGCGCTTCGCGCGGGGTCATCGCGCCATCGGTCTCGATGTCGAGCACGAGCCGGTCGAAATCGGTGGACTGCTCGACGCGCACCGGCTCGACCTCGACCGCCACACGACGCACCGGGCTGAACAGCGCGTCCACGAGGATCACGCCGATCGTGCTGCCGGCACGCTCGCTCTCGGGTGCCGCGTAGCCCCAGCCGCGCTCAACAGTGAGGTCCATCGCCAGGCGGGCGCCCTCGCCGAGCGTCGCGATGTGCAAGTCGGGGGTCAGGCACTCGACGTCGATGCCCCAGTCCACGTGCCCCGCCAGCACCGGGCCCACGCCCCGCTCATCGAGGCGCACCGCTACGGGCTCGTCGGTGTGGCACCTCAGCACCACGTCCTTGAGATTCAGGATGATGTCGGTGACGTCCTCGACGACGCCCTCGATGGTCGTGAACTCGTGCAGCGCGTCGTCGAAGCGCACCTGGGTGATCGCCGCGCCGGGAATCGACGACAGCAGCGTGCGACGCAGGGAGTTGCCCAGCGTGTGCCCGAAGCCGGGCTCCAGCGGGCCGATAGCGAAGCGCTGGCGGTTGCCCTCGGGCTCGCCGAGGATGTCGATCGTCGGTCGGTGCATGACCAAGGTGTCGGAGATGGACACGTTCACCCCTTCGTGGGCGGCAGATGTTGACAGGACTATTTGCTGTAGAGCTCGACGATGAGCTGCTCGCGAACCGGGATCTCGATCTGGGATCGGATCGGCAGTTCGCGCACGGTGACCCGCTGGCCTCCGTCGCTCGCCTCCAGCCACGGGGGCGGAGTGCGGTCCAGCACATCGAGATTCCAGCGGATGGTGACGATCTCGCGGGCCTTCGTCCGCAACTCGACCACGTCATCCTTGCGGGCACGGAAGCTGGGAATGTTCACCCGGCGTCCGTTGACGTCGATGTGGCCATGGCTCACGAATTGGCGAGCCTGCGGGCGAGTCGCCGCCCAGCCGGCCCGGTACACGATGTTGTCGAGCCGCAGCTCGAGCAGCCGCAGCAGGTTCTCACCGGTGACCCCGCGCTGGCGGGCAGCCTCTTCGTAGGCGTTGCGGAACTGCCGCTCTGTCATCCCGTAGGTGAAGCGGCACTTCTGCTTCTCCTGCAGCTGCAGCAAGAACTCCGAGTTCTGGCTGCGTCGCCGACCGCGGCCGTGCTCACCAGGCGGGTAAGGACGCCGGTCGAGCGCCTTCGTCTCACCCTCAGTGCCCCAGATATTGGTGTTCAGCCGCCGCGAGACGCGCGCTTTGGGACCGGTGTAGCGAGACATCTCAGACCCTCCGGCGCTTCGGGGGGCGGCAGCCGTTGTGCGGCACCGGCGTCATGTCGCGGATGCCCTTGATCTCGATGCCGGAATTCTGGATGGAGCGGATCGCGGTCTCGCGGCCCGAGCCGGGACCTTTCACGTGCACGTGCACCCGGCGCACGCCATGTTCCATGGCGCGCTCGGAAGCCTGCTCAGCGGCCTGCTGAGCGGCGAACGGCGTCGACTTGCGGGAGCCCTTGAATCCGGCATTCCCGGCCGAGGCCCACGACACCACGTTGCCCTGCAGGTCGGTGAAGGTGATGATCGTGTTGTTGAACGAGCTCTTGATGTGCGCCACGCCGTCGCCGACGTTCTTGCGCTCCCTGCGCCGCCCGCGGCGAGGCTGCTGCTGCTGGTTCACTTTCGCCCGCCTCTCATGCGTCCGGTCTCTCGTTGCCGACGAAATCGGCCGCGCACGTTCACTTGCGTACCTTCTTCTTGCCCGCCACCGTCTTGCGCGGACCCTTGCGGGTGCGTGCGTTCGTATGCGTGCGTTGGCCCCGCACCGGAAGCCCGCGGCGGTGGCGAACGCCCTGGTAGCAGCCGATCTCGATCTTCCGCTTGACGTCTTGGGCGACGTCGCGCCGCAGGTCGCCCTCGACCGCCAGATTGGCGTCGATGTGGTTGCGGATACGGGCTACCTCGGCATCGGTCAGATCACGCACGCGCGTGCGCTCGGCAATGTTCAGGTCTTCGCAGATCTGCTGGCTGGCCGAGCGGCCGATGCCGTAGATGTAGGTGAGCGCGATCTCCACACGCTTCTCACGCGGTATGTCGACGCCGGCGATTCGGGCCATCGATACAGAACTCCTGTCTCAGCCTTGCCGCTGCTTGTGTCGCGGGTTCTCACAGATCACCCGGATCCGCCCGTGACGGCGGATCACGCGGCATTTGTCGCAGATCTTCTTGACGCTCGGACGGACTTTCATCGGGTGACCTGCGCTGTAGACGAGCGAGCAAGTATAGGGGTCACAGTGCCGCCTCAATGGCGACCACTGGCCTCATCGTGCCGCCTCAATGGCGGCCACGATGCGTCCATGGACCTCGGCGGGGGTTCCGAGGCCGTCCACGGAGACCAGCACTCCTTGGTCGGCGAACAGCTTCCGCAGCGGCGCTGTCTCGGCTTCGTACAGCTCCAGCCGCCGGGAGATCGCCTCCGGCGTGTCGTCGGCTCGGCCCCGCTCCAGCATCCGCTGGGTCACCACCTCGTCGGGCACATCCAAGTCGATCGCCCGTTCCACCGAGTTCGGCGCCAGCAGTGCGAACAGACCGTCGGCTTGGGCCTCAGTGCGAGGGAAGCCGTCGAGCAGGAAACCGGCAGCGGTATCCGGTTCGGTGAGCCGCTCAGCCACGATGCCCAGGATCAGCTCGTCGCTGACCAGGTCGCCTGCGTCCATCACTGCCTTGGCCTGCCGGCCCAGCTCGGTGCCCGCAGCGACGGCGGCGCGCAGCATGTCGCCTGTCGAGATGTGGGCGATGCCATAGCGCTCCACCAGCAGCTCGCACTGCGTGCCCTTGCCAGCTCCCTGCTTGCCCAGGATGACCAGCCGTCGCGTGCTCATCAGGCCAGGAACCCTTCGTAGTTGCGCATCAGCAACTGGCTGTCGACCTGCTTCATCGTCTCCAGCGCCACACCGGAGGCAATCAGGATCGACACACCGCCGAATCCGATGGCTGCACCGGCACCGCCGCTGCCCAGAGCATCGAGGTCACTGGTCAGCGACAGCAGCACGCTGGGCAGCAGCGCCACCAAGGCAATGAACAGAGCGCCCGGCAGCGTGATGCGGTTCAGCACTCTGGCCAGGTACCGCTCGGTTTGCGGCCCGGGCCGGATGCCGGGAATGAAGCCGCCCTGCTTGCGGATGTTGTCGGCTTGGCGCACCGGGTCGAATGTGATGGCCGTATAGAAGTAGGCGAAGCCCACGATCAGCCCGCCGAAGAACAGGATGTAGGCGATGTTGTCGGGCTGGGTCAGGTACTCGTCAACAGCGGTCTGCAGCCAGCCCCAGTTCGCCACATTCGACAGCAGCACCGGCAGGAACAGGATCGAGCTGGCGAAGATCACCGGGATCACGCCCGACTGGTTGACCTTCAGCGGGATGTAGGTGTTCTGCCCGCCGTAGAGCCTGCGGCCCACCTGCCGGCGGGAGAACTGCACCGGGATGCGACGCTGGCCCTGCTCGATGAAGATGATGGCCACCATCATTCCCGTGGCCACGATGACCGCGGCCGCCAGGTACACCGTGGCCACG
>CAZAFV010000106.1:0-7040 GCA_964484385.1 uncultured Acidimicrobiales bacterium | reverse complement strand
CCGAGCGATCGGCAACTCGCTGGCGTTCTGCCCGCCGCTCATCATCAGCGACGAGGAGATCGGGCAGATCTTCGACCGGCTCGACGACGCGCTGCGCGCCACGGCCCCCTGAGCCGCCCCGAAACAGGAGACAGGAGGAATGACGACCATGGAAAGTGCAGAGACACGGACGCTGATGGAGCGCTACTACGCAGCGCTGACGACAGCCGACAGGGACACGATGCTCGACTGCCTCGACCCCGAAGTCACCTGGGTGCTGCCCGAGACGGCTGCCCAGGGCAATGCCGTCGACACGATGACCGGGGCGAAAGAAGTCGTGGAGGCCTTGGGGGGCCGTGTCGTCAGGCAGACCTTCGACATCTCCCAGCCGATCAGCCTCGAAGTCCGCAGGATGATCGTCGACGGCGGCACCGCCGTTGTGCAGCAGCGGCTGACGGCCACCGCCAAGGCCACCGGTCGCGACTACGACAACCAGTACTGCTGGGTGTACGACTGCCGCGATGGATTGATCGCCCACATGGAGGAATACACCGACACGCTCTACGCGGCTCAGCGGATGGGCTGGGACATCGAGGACTGACGTTCCTCCGCGCCGGCAAGCACGGCTGTCGCCTCACGCGGCACAATCAAGACGTCGCCACCGAGACATCGCAACCGGGAGATCACATCCGGGGCGTCGGACGCGCAAGCTTCAGGAGATATCGCCATGGGCACCTACGACATCGTCATCAAGGACGGGATGATCTTCGACGGCACCGGGGCACCGAGGGTGCGCGGCGACGTCGGCATCGCCGGCGGCAAGATCGCCGCCGTCGGGCGGGTCGATGCCCGCGAGGGCGCCAAGGTCATCGACGCCTCCGGCATGCACATCGCCCCCGGCTTCGTCGACCTGCACACCCACTACGACGCCCAGGTCTTCTGGGACCCCTACTGCACGCTGTCGGGCTGGCACGGCATCACCTCGGTGGCCATCGGCAACTGCGGGTTCGGCTTCGCCCCGGTGGATCCCGACATGCGCGAGTACGCCATGCGCTCCATGACTCGGGTCGAGGCCATCCCCTATGAGTCGATGCGCCAGGGCATGCCCTGGGACTGGGTGACCTTCCCGGAGTACCTGGACAGCCTCGAACGCACGCCCAAGGCGATGAACATCCTTCCGTACGTGCCGATCGGCCCGATGCTGGTGATGGTGCTCGGCCTCGACGACGCGAAGTCTGGGCGGCTGCCCACCGAAGGCGAGCACGAGATGCTGGCCAAGCTGGTGCACGAGGCGATGGATGCGGGCGGCTGCGGCTGGTCGGCACAGCGGCTGCCTCCGACCGGGCCCGCTGCGGTGCAGCGCGACTGGGACGGCACGCCGATGCCGACCGACATGATGAACGACGAGACCGCCCGGGTGCTGGCCCGCGTGCTGGCCGAGCGCAATGAGGGCGTCGTGCAGATGACGCTCACCAGCGGCAACGTCGCGCACGACATGGCCCACCTCGAGGAGATCGCATCGATCAGCGGCCGGCCGCTGCTGCACAACGTGGTGCAGGCGTTCGAGGACAAGCCCACCATCCACCGCCGTCAGATCGAGTGGCTGGAACGCTGCCGCGAGCAGGGCGTTCCGGTGTACGGCCAGGGCGTGACCAGCGATGCCGGTTTCACGTTCACTCTCGAGGATTGGAACCTCTACGACGACTCCGAGGCCTGGATGGAAGCCTGCATGGGCGACAAGGACGAGCGCCTGGCCAAGATGGCCGATCCCGAGCGCCGGCAGGCCCTCAAGGACACGATGCCCCGCACGGCGACTGCGGGAATCGAGACCGTGACCATCCTGTCGCCGCGCAGCGAATCGACCGAGCAGTACCGGGAGATGTCGGTGGGCCAGGCGGCCGAAGTCGCCGGCAAGCACCCGGTGGACCTCATGCTCGACGTGGCCGTGACGGACGGGCTCGACACGTTGTTCTTCGTGGCGCCGCCGCAGGGCAGCTCAGAACTGCTGCGCGACGTGGTGCAGTACCCGCACATGCTGTTCGGCGTGTCCGACGGCGGGGCGCACACCAAGTTCCTCACGGCGGGGCGCTACCCCACCGAGACGCTCTCCGAGCAGGTGCGTGAGAACCAGTGGGTGACCTACGAGGAAGCGCATCGTCGGCTGGCGGCGCTGCCCGCGCAGCTCGCCGGATTCCGCGACCGGGGCCTCATCCGCCAAGGCGGTCCTGCTGACGTCGTGGTGTACGACCCGGAGAACCTGGCGGTCGGCCCGAACGAGGTGGTGCACGATCTGCCTGGTGGCGAATGGCGCCGCATCCAGCGGGCCAGCGGCTACCGCAGCGTCATCGTGAACGGCGCCGAGACCATCGCAGAGGACACCCAGACCGAGACCTACAGCGGCCAGCTCCTCCGCCACGGCGGCTAGCGGCCCGCACGCCCACGCTCGCCACGCCGCAGCCCAGCGCTGCCATGCCGCTACATTGATGTCACACCCTCCTGCGAACGTGCGTAACAGGATCCATAGCCAATACCGAAGAGCCGATGCCGGCTAGCGCACTTGTGGCACAACGACGAGGCACAACGATGAGCCAGACAGACACCCAGCACGAAGACATCGAGGTGATCGTGCTGAACGACGACGAAGTGCGCGTCGCGGTTGACAACGCCCTCGCCGAGGCTGGCTGCACTTGGGAAGAACTCCAAGCGCAAGCAGCGGAAGGGTGTTTCACAAGCGAACTCGCTCGGCGCACTTGGTTCATCGTCTCGACCTTTGAGCCGTCAACCGCCTGACCTGCAGCAACAGGCCAAGGCCTTCGCGGGAGAGCTGACCGCGACGCTCAACGGCACTGTGACTGACGGCATCCGTCTCTCGGTGACGATGGATGCCTCGGGGCGCGCCGTGATCGGCTACCGGCTGAGCAAGGACGATCTCCACGGCCGCGCAATTGATCTGACCCTCGGAAGGTCACCAGCGCAACTCAGGCTGCGCCTGCACCACACGCTCGTGCTCGACGAGTCGGGGCAGCACCTCACAACAGACAAGAGCACGTACACACTTGTGGCCGCCGACAGCGACTCGGCCATCCTCACCTACGACTACGTGCGGAAGCCACCGAACCCGTACCCCGAGGCGCACCTGCACATCGACGGCAAGGCCTCAGGGCTACAGCACATGCTCGACGAGTGCGATCGGCCCAAGAGTCGCCCAGCGGACCTCCACCTGCCCGTTGGAGGCCGCAGGTTCAGACCGAGCCTCGAAGACCTGATCGAATTCTGCGTGCTTGAACGGCTCGTCGAGGCGCGCGACGGTTGGCGGAAAGCTCTCGACGCGTCGCGCGACAGGTTCCATACCCAGCAGCTACGCGCCGCAGTGCGCCGCAACCCGGGCCAGGCTGCCGAGTTGCTACGAAGCGAAGGCTGGGCGGTCGCCGCGCCCAGCGACCCGTAGGGAATGGCGATGGCTAGCGAGGGGTACTTGGCAGACGAGTCCGAGCGGCGACGAGTCCCTCTCGATGGCAAGCCGCGTCGGCCGTGCGGGACGTATGCAGCGTTTCAGCGTCACAAAAAGCGCGGTGAGCAACCCTGCGATGCGTGCAGCGAGGCGGCAGTTCGGTGGCAGCGCTTCACCAGCATTCGGGCCAAGCTCGACCGTCGCAGAAAAGCGAGTGCTCCTGAGGCCGAACTGCTCGCGCTGGGCGAAGAGAAAGTCCGTCGCGAACTCGAATACCGATCGCTTGAGCGCCTGAGCGACACCCCCGTACCCGCGAGCCGCCGCTGGAGCGTCTACAGGTTCATATTCGATACCGGTCACGGATACGTCGGCATCACCGAAAGGAATGTCTCGGCTCGTGCGGCCGAGCATCTCTCTGGCGATGCACGCCTGACAGGTGGATCGGCCCGCATCAGCGAGCTTGTTGCCGCTGGTGTCTGCTACAAGCTCAAGGTCATCGCGCGCGAGCTAGCGGAGGGCCAAGCGCGGGCCTTGGAGCGCAAGGAGATCGCCAAGCTCGACAAGCCGCTCAACGTCCAGGGTCCGATCCGCCGTGGGCAAGCACCGCACTGAGAACGGATGCGCCCAGGGTGCGAGACTGGGACCGCCTCGACGGACGGGATACTCGACAGCAAGGGAGAGTCATGACGACGTACGCAGGCGAGCGACTGATTCACGACACCGACAGCCATCTGATGGAACCGGTGGACTGGCTGGCGAGCTACGCCGACAGCTCCGTGGCGAGCAAGCTCCGTGACCTGAGCTTGTTGGGCGGGGGCGATGCAGCCACCCATGAGCTCGTGGAGCAATGCTGGGCGCGGCGCGACGATCCTGAGGAGACGGCCAAGCTGGCAGCCGACGTGGTCGGCGGGCCGAAGGGCTACTTCGCCTACGGCTCCATGGACGCCAACGAACGGGTCGGGGCGCTCGACCAGCTGGGCTTTGCCAGCCAGCTCGTTTTCACGACGTTCGCGCACACGCAGTTCCACGCCCGCGGCGACGCCGATCTGGCATATGGGGGCGCATCAGCCCACAACCGCGGCATCGCCGACTTCTGCTCGGTGGACCCGCGGCTGCTGGGCGTGGCGTTCGTGCCGCTGGAAGACCCGCAGCGCACAGTCGAGTGCGCTCGGGAGGCCATCGAGCTGGGATGTCGGGCCGCCTGGATCCCCCACGGCGTGCCGACCACGATGAGCCCCACGCATCCCGACTTCGACCCGCTGTGGGCGCTGCTGTCCGAGGCCGGCGTGCCGGTACTGATGCACCTCGGGCCGAACGGCGGCAACCAGCTGCCGAAGACGTACCACAACAACGGGCGTGTTCCGGGCAAGGACTTCGTGGGCGGCGGCGAGAACATGCGCTCGAAGGATTTCCTGAACCTGTACCACGACGCCGAGAACCTGCTGTCCTGCATGGTGCTCGACGGCATCTTCGAGAAGTTTCCGGAGCTGCGCTGCGGTCTAATCGAGCTGGGCGCTGGCTGGGTGCCGAACCTGCTGCGCTCGCTGGACAACAGCGTCAAGGCGTTCGGCCGCCACGAGCCCGAACTGTCCAAGCTCACGATGGCCCCCTCGGACTACATCCGTCGCCAGGTGCGGTTCACGCCCTGGCACTTCGAGGACGTGGGCTGGCTGGTGGCCAACAGTGGGCCGGAGCTGTTCCTGTTCTCGTCGGACTGGCCGCACCCCGAGGGCGGCCGCGACCCGATCGCCGAGTTCCAAGCATCGTTCACCGCCGCGGGCCTCAGCGAAGGCACCACTGCACCGTTCTGGGCGGGTAACGCCTCGTTCCTGCTCGGCGTCTAGCGCTGCCGGGGCCCACGTGGGCCGGCAGTAGATTTGGCGCCATAGCGCTGCAACGGCCGCGCCAGGCGGCACGAGTCGCGGCGCAGGAGAGCAGACATGGCTGAGAACCCGGCTCAGCACCCCGAAAGCCAGCAGCCGCGCACAGCCCTGCTCGTCGTAGACGTGCAGCCCACCTTCTGCGAGGGCGGCGCGCTGGGGGTCGAGGGTGGCAACGACGTCGCCGCCAAGGTGGCCGAGCTGCTAGCCGGCGAGCACGGCTACGACCTGGTGGTGACCACCCAGGACTGGCACATCGACCCCGGCGACCACTTCAGCGACGAGCCTGACTTCGTTGACACGTGGCCGCCGCACGGCGTGGCTGGCACTGCGGAGGCCGAGCTGCACCCTGCACTCGACCCGGTGACGGATCGCATCGACGCGGGCGTGCGCAAGGGCATGCACGCCGCCGCCTATTCCGGCTTCGAAGGCGTCGACAGCGACGGTCAGACCCTCAACGACGTACTGAGCGCTGCGGACGTACACGAAGTCGACGTAGTCGGGATCGCCTTCGACCATTGCGTGCGCGCCACCGCGATGGACGCCGCTGCGAACGGTTACGCGACCACGGTGATCGAGGGGCTCTCCGCCTCGGTAGCGCCCGAGACTGAAGCCGCAGCACGCACCCAGCTCGCCGACGCTGGCGTCGAGGTCATCATCTCACGCTGAACCGACAACTCAGCCGGCCAGCAGCCTCGCCCGTCTAGAGGGTTTCCTGCTCGATCGTGAACTCGCTGGTGGCCTCGGCAATTCGCTTGTGGTTGCGGATCACCTCATCCATCACGAAGTGCACGAACCTCTCGCAGAAGTCGGGATCGAGTCCCTCCGCCAAGGCGAGCCGGCGCAGCCCGTCCACCTGCCGATGCTGGCGAGGCAGGTCGACCGGCGCCAAGTCATTCGCAGCCTTGTACACGCCGATGTCATGAGTGATGCGAAAGCGCTCCGCGAGCAGCCGAACCAGCTCCGCATCGACTTTGTCGATACTGCGGCGGAAGGCAGCGAGTTCGTCGTCGGACATCGGCCCAGTTTCTAGCCCATCGAGCCGCGACAGCCACAGGAACGCCCATGTCGCAGGCCGAGCGGTGCAACGACCGGCGCGGGCAGGGGTGCACAACGCTTGGCTACGGTTTGCGGCCGTGAGCGAATCGGGACGCGGACTGCGCGGTCAGACTGCAATCGCAGGTGTCGGCGAGACCACCTACTACAAGCGTGGCCAGTCGACCGATCCTGAATTCGTGCTGGTCGTGAAGGCGATCTTGGCCGCGTGTGAGGACGCGGGCATTAGCCCACGCGAGATCGACGGGTTCTGCTCGTACAGCAACGACCGCAATACGCCCGCCAGGCTGGCCAATGCCCTCGGCCTCGAAGAGCTGCGCTACTCGAACATGCAGTGGGGCGGCGGGGGCGGCGGTGCCGCAGCCGTCGTGCAGAACGCCGCCAGTGCCGTGCACGCCGGATCGGCCAACGTCGTGGTGGCCTACCGGGGCCTTGCCCAGGGCCAGTTCGGCCGCTTCGGCCAGGGCGGGCGCCGACCGGCCGTGCGGGGCGAGTTCGCCTACACGCTCCCCTACGGCGTGATGAGCCCGGCGCAGATGTACGCGATGCGCACCACCCGGCTCATGTGGGAGCACGGCATCGACCGCTCCACCATGAGGGCAGTGGCGCTGGCTGCCTACCACCACGCCCAGAACAACCCGCGCGCCGTGATGTACGGCCGCCCGCTCGACGCC
>CAZAFV010000105.1:0-7399 GCA_964484385.1 uncultured Acidimicrobiales bacterium | reverse complement strand
GGAGGCTCAACTCATCCCACGACCCGAACTGTCAACAACCTCTGTGGGCATTACACCTAGCGGCGGACATCCTCGCAACCCGAATTACGCGGGACGCATGACAGCACCAGGTCGCTCAGACGATGGCGTCTGGCTCTTCAGCTTTGCGGCGGGCGATGTAGTCGCGCAGCTCGGCGTCGATCGCATCGTCGATGGGCGGCGGTTCGTAGTCGGCGAGCATCTGCTTCATCAGCCGGTTGGCTCGCTGGGCCGCATCGAGCGAGCCTTCATCGGACCACTGCTCGAAGCTGTTGTTGTCGGCAATGGACGATTGGTAGAAGGCGCTCTCGAAATTGGCGAGCGTGTGCGGATGGCCCAGGAAGTGGTCGCCGTGGGGGTTCGTCGTGAATGCCTCGACAGCCTGGCCGTTGTCGGACATGTCCACGCCCCGGGCGTACACCTCCATCATCCCGAGTTGGTCGGCGTCCATCAGCAGCTTCTCGTAGCTCAACGTCAAGCCGCCTTCGAGCCAGCCCGCTGCGTGGAGCACAAAGTTCACCCCCGCAGCGATCGTCGGCAGCAGCGTGGATGCCGATTCGTAGGCCGCTTGTGCATCGGGTGCCTTGGACGACGTGAACTGCCCACCCGAGCGGAACGGCACCCCAACACGCCGTGCCAGCTCGGCCATGACGTAGATCGCCAAACCTGCTTCGGGTGTGCCGAACGTGGGCGCGCCGGTGGCCATCGACATCGACGACGCGAAGGTGCCGAAGATCACCGGCGCCCCCGGACGCACGAGCTGGCAGAACGCCATGCCCGACAGCGCCTCTGCCAGCGCTTGGGCTGCCAGTGCCGCCACGGTGACGGGCGACATGGCCCCCGCCAGGATGAACGGCGAGATCACGCAGGCCTGGTTGTGCTGCGCGTAGACCTCGGCTGCGCCGAGCATGGTGGCGTCCCAGCGCAGCGGTGAGGATGCGTTGATGAGGCTGGTCAACACGGTGCGATCGCTCAGATCGCCGCCGAAGGCGATCCGGCAGAGTTCCACCGAATCGGCTGCGCGCTGGGCGGCCGTCACCGAGCCCATCAGCGGCTTGTCGCTGTAGCGCAGGTGCGCGTACACCATGTCGAGGTGGCGTTTGTTGACCGGGACGTCCACCGGCTCACAGACCGTGCCTCCGCTGTGGTGAAGGTGGGGGAGCATCCAGGTCAGCTTCACCACCTTCTCGAAGTCGCCGAGGGTGGCATACCGGCGTCCGGCATCGAGGTCAGTGACGAACGGCGAGCCGTAGTTGGGGGCGAACACGGTGGCGTCGCCGCCGATCGGCACCGACCGAGCCGGGTTACGGGCGTGCTGGACATAGGTGGCCGGCGCGGTGGCCTGGACGATCTCGCGGCACATGCCGCGCGGGAACCGGACCATCTCGCCGTCGACCTCTGCGCCGGCGTCACGCCAGAGCTCGAGCGCCCGGGGGAAGTCCTGGAAGGCGACCCCCACCTCGGACAGGATCGTCTCGGCGTTCTCCTCGATCTGGGCCAGGCCCTCGGTGTCGAGCACGTTCACCGGCGGCAGCCTCCGCTGCACGTGGGTGTTGAATGCCACGTCGGCCGTTGCCCGCTGCGCCTGACGAGCCGCGCGGCCGCCTCCTCGCCGTCGTCGCTCGCTCATGCTTCCTCGCTCATCGGGACTGCCCGCCGTCGTCTGCTGCGGTGGTGGGGACTCGCAGTTCTACGGGGTGAACTGGGCAGGTCCACCACTGCAGCGAGCAGCGGGCTGGGTGCGGTGGCATGGGGGAGTGCCATGGCTGCCACGAAGAGCTCCTGAAACCTCGGTTCGGTGGCAGTCTCGATCTTGCGGATGCCGCGGACCACTCGCTCCATCTCGGCCCGCTGGCTCCCTGACAGCAGTGCACGTACAGCGCCGGTGCCTGCTGCGTTGCCGACCGACCGCACCTCATCCGGGTCGCAGTCGCCGATGAGCCCGAGCACCATCGCCCGTACCGGATCGATGTGTGCCCCGAAGGCTCCAGCCAGCAGCACACGGTCGGGGGCCTCGATGGCAGCGTGCTCGCACAGCAGGTCGATGCCGGCGCGCAGCGCCGCCTTTGCCAGCTGGATGGCCCGCACATCGTTCTGGGAGATGGTGATGGTGGGTCCGTCAGCACCTTCGGGGGGCTCGTACAGCACGAACGACGACGTCCTGCCATCGGAGGTCACACGGGACGCCCGCTCGCCCTCGCCCGGCGGCGCTGCGATGACCCCATCGGACGACAGCACCCCGGCGAGATACATCTCGGCGATGACCTCGATGATTCCGGAGCCGCAGATTCCCGTGACGCCTGCTGCCGCGCTGCGAGCGCCTACGGCGACTCGCCGTTCGACTGCTTCCGCGAAGCCGGGCTCATCGGACCACAGGTCGCAGCCGATGACGCGCACCCGGGGAGCCCAGGTTGCCGGATCGATGCGCACGCGCTCGATCGCTCCCGGCGTTGCGCGCTGACCGCAGCTGATCTGTGCGCCCTCGAATGCGGGCCCGGTCGGGCTGGACGCTGCCCACAGGCCATCCGAGTTGCCCAGCACGATCTCGGCATTGGTGCCCACGTCCACCAGGAGGGTGACGGCTTGGTCGCGATGCGGGCCTCCAGCGAGCACTGCCGCCGCAGTGTCGGCGCCCACGTGACCTGCAATCGCGGGTGCGATGTAGACGCGAGCAGACGAGCACGGCAGGTTCATCGCGGGCCCGTCAACCTCGACGCTTGCGTCGGTGGCCAAAGTAAACGGCGCCTGCCCGAGCGGGGTTGGATCGATGCCAAGGGCGATGTGGATCATGATCGGATTGCCGACCAGCACGACCTCCAGCACAGCGTCCGGCTCGACACCCGCATCAGCGCACAGCTCGGTGATCAGCGCTGCGAGCGAGTCGCGGACGAGCGCAGTGAGTTCCTGGGCGCCGCCGGGGTTCATCATCACGTACGACACCCGGCTCATCAGGTCCTCGCCCAGGCGGATCTGCGGGTTCATACGGCCAGCGGAAGCCAGTACGTCACCGCTGTGCAGGTCGACCAGGTGGCCAGCAATGGTCGTCGAGCCGATGTCGACCGCAACGCCGAGTGCCGCTGTCGCGACACCCGGCCAGACCGCTGCCACCATGCCGGTGCGCTCGCTCCGCTCTGGCCCGCTCCAGCGAACGGCAACCGTCACCAGCCGGCCGCCGGCGTCGTCGGGGGAGCCGGCAGCGACCGATGCGTGGAGCCCCGCGAGTGCACCCGGCAGGATGCCGGCCAGGTGAACGCCCCATTCGTCGGCCACGCAGTCGATCACGACTTGGGCGAGCCCGCGACGCTCGTCGAGCGTCGGCGGCGGCACGGTGACGGCATGCAGCGTCGCCAGCGGGTCGAGCGCGATGTCGCCCACGTCGACGGTCTTGCGCACTACGGGGCCGTGCAGCTGGCTCTCCGGCGGCACATCCAGTACGACGTCGGCCTGCACACGCGCTTGGCAGCCCAGTCGTGCGGAAGGACCCAGCGGGCGTCGGCCCTCGTATGCGGCTTCGGTGGCATTCGGCGAGCTGAGCGCTCCGGCGCCGGCAGTGATGGCCCACTTGGGAAACGAACCCACCGACGGCACGATCTGGCAGCGGCCGCAGATGCCACGCCCGCCGCACACGCTGTCGAGATCGACGCCGAACTCCCGTGCGGCGTCCAGCACAGTGGTTCCGGCATTCACTGCGCCCGACCGCCCGCTGGGGGTGAACACCACCCTGACGGGCTCCGGGTCATCGGCGGACGTGAGCGAGCCCGTCGGCATCGGGGCTCCCTTAACCAGTGCGTGCGCGACGTCCGCCCCGTCGGCGGGGACGATCGCCGGACCCTGCGCTGGCAGCACTGTCGGCCCCCATTGCGCTGCGGTCGCGGTGCTCGGAGATCCACGCCGCACAGTTCTCGTCGTTGCCAGCGAGGACATCGCCAGCCATGACTGCTGCCTTCACATCGGCGTGGAGCGGGTTCATGATGGCCGATGTCATCCCGGCACCGATCGCCATAGCCAGGAAGGTGCCGGTGATGATGTGCCGGTTGGGCAGCCCGAAGCTCACATTGGAGGCCCCGCACGTGGTGTTGACGCCCAGTTCGTCACGCAGCCGGCGCACGAGGTGGAATACCTGCCGTCCTGCCGTGGCCATGGCGCCTATCGGCATCACGAGCGGGTCCACCACCACGTCTGCCGTGGGAATGCCGTAGTCGGCTGCTGCGCTCACAATCCGCTTCGCTACGTCGAAGCGGACGTCGGGGTCTTCGCTGATGCCGGTCTCGTCGTTGGAGATGGCGACCACTGCCGCCCCGGCCCGCGCCACCAGCGGGAGCACCCGCTCCATCACCTCCGGCTCTCCGGTCACGGAGTTGATGAGGGGCTTGCCCACGTAGGCGTCCACGCCGGCTTCGAGCGCCTCGATGATCGACGAGTCGATGCTGAGCGGAACGTCGGTGACCGACTGCACCAGCTTCACCGCCGCTGCGAGCAGTGCAGGCTCGTCGGCGAGCGGCACGCCGGCATTGACATCGAGCATGTGGGCGCCGGCCGTCACTTGTGCCAGTGCGTCGGCTTCGACCCGGCTGAAGTCACCCTCCTTCATCTCCTCAGCAAGCAGCTTGCGACCAGTGGGATTGATGCGCTCGCCGATCATCACGAACGGCCGGCCGAAGCCGATCACCACCTCACGCGTGGCGGAGCTGATGACGGTGTCGGTCACACCGCTGCCTGGGGCCGTTCGCTGCGCTTTGGCGCAGCGACCTCGGAAGTTGCAGTACTGCGCTTTGGCGCAGTGAGCTCGGAAGGCACAGTGCTGCGCTTTGGCGCAGCGACGCTGGTCAGCGTGGTCTCGAGTTCTCCGTAGCCGGTCTCGACGATTTCGAGCGGGAGGCCGAGGCGGTCAGCTCCGGCACGAGCGCAGGCCTCGATGCGAGCGCGCTGAGCGCCATCGGGCGTCTGGGTCAGCAGCACCACGCGGCGGTAGTTGCCGAAGTAGAGCTCTGCCAGCTCGGGATGGTCGGCAATGCCGAGGCCCTGCCAGACCAGCAGGTCGAAGTGACGGGCCAGATAGTCGGTCAGGTAGAAGGTCGCCGGTTCGGCTTCGGACATCTCGTCGAATCGCGGGGCCGTGGCGAAGAACTCGTAACAATGCGCGCCGGGCACTCGGGTCATCGAGGGCCCGTCGCCTGCCGCATGAGCTCGCTCGAACTCGGCGCACAGTTCGTCGATGGCTCCAGCGCTGCCGCAATCGCCATAGCCGAGGAGTATCTGTTCGTAGGTTCGACCCTGCTGTGCGAGCCGGTCCAGCCGTGCGCGAACATCCGGCGCAATGAGCGCAGGGCGGTTATGCAGCTTCGCCGGCAGGCACTCCACATCGATGTGTTCGAGGCCTCCGCTGCCGACAATCGCCTGCAGCTCGTTGGCGAGGGCACCGCAGCCGAGTACCAGCACGCGGCGTGATCGGCTCTCTGCTGAGGCGGCAGCCGGCCGCGGTGCGCGCCGCGCGGCCGCAGGTTTTGCTGCAGCCTCGGCTACCCGTCGCGCACGCGAGCGCCGTCGCCGGCGAGCGGTCGATTCCGGAGACGAGGTGGCTGTCATCTCACGCAGCGGCAGCGCGCCGGGCCCTGATGAGGTCGGTCGCAGTCTCGGCGGCGACGGCAGCGTCACGGCAGTACGCATCTGCCCCGACCGCCTCGCCGAACTCCTGGTTCAGCGGGGCACCGCCGACGATGACGAGGTAGTCGTCGCGCAAGCCCTGCTCGATCAGCGTGTCGACGACCACCTTCATGTACGGCATGGTGGTGGTCAGCAGCGCTGACATGCCCAAGATGTCGGGCCGATGCTCAGCGAGGGCACCGAGGAACTCGTCGACGTCGGTGTTGATCCCCAGATCCACCACCTCGAAGCCCGCACCCTCGAGCATCATCCCCACCAGGTTCTTGCCGATGTCATGGATGTCGCCCTTGACGGTGCCGATGACGATCTTGCCGATCGGTTCTGCGCCGGTCTCGGCGAGCAATGGCCGGAGCACCTCCATGCCGGCCTTCATGGCATTGGCAGCGAGCAGCACTTCGGGAACGAACAGGATCCCGTCGCGAAAGTCGATGCCGACGATGCGCATGGCTTCGACCAGCGCTTCATTGAGGACCTTGTCGGCCCCCCAGCCGCGCCCGAGCAACAGCTCGGTGCCTTCGACGATCTCGGGGCCGAGCCCGTCATAGAGATCGTCATGCATCTGTGCGATGAGATCGTCGTCGTCGAGGGCTGAGAGGTCGATCTCCTCATCAGCATCGGCGCTGTCGACGGTTGCCGCATCGGCCATGCCTTGCCCCCTCGCCATGGTCATGACGTGTGCCGGGCACCCCCGTCCCGGTCAACTGTCCAAGATTCAGCATGGGTCCTGCGGCCGAGTCGTCCCGCTGTGCTGTTCAGCAGATTGCTGTTCCGCATAGTGGAACTGTGCCGCAGAACGGTACAGCAGTACGGTACCACGAACCCCGCCAGAACAGCGACATTGGCGCGCACAAATGTCCGGCAAATCGCCCGCGTCTGCCGGCGTGTTTCAACGGCGATGAGCGGCGATCTCTCCGGCCGTCACGGCCGCCGCCTCGGCCACCGCGAGCAGGCGCGTCTCGCGGGCCGAGCGTTCGGTCAGCTCCACGTTGCCCTCCGCGAGGCTACGTGCGCCGACCGTGAGCCGGTAGGGCACGCCGACGAGCTCCGCGTCGGCCAGCTTCACACCCGGCCGCAGCGGTCGGTCGTCATACAGGCAGTCGACCCCGAGCGCCGCCAGTTCGCGTTGGAGCCCCTCGCCGGCTGCCGACTGGGCTTCATCGGCAGGATCGAGCACGGTGATGACTGCCTCGAACGGCGCTACAGCGACAGGCCAGATCAGGCCGCGCTCGTCGTGATGGGTCTCGGCCACCGCGGCCATCGCCCGCCCGATGCCGATGCCGTAGCTGCCCATAATCGGGGTGCGGGCCTCGCCGTTCGTATCGAGCACCGACACGCCCATCGCCTCGCAGTACTTGCGGCCCAGCTTGAAGATGTGGCCCGCTTCGATGCAGCGCACGATCTCCAGCGGCTTGCCGCACACGATGCACGCCTCGCCCGCTGCGACTTCGCGTAGATCAGCCCAGCGAGGATCGATGATGTCACGCGCCACATCCACTTCACGCAGGTGCCAGTCGTCTTCATTGGCCCCGGTGGTCATCGAGGTTCGGCCCCGCAGCGCCTCATCGACATAGATCGGCAGATCTTCGACACCGACCGCTCCCAAGCTTCCGGGACTGGCGCCGAGCTGCGCCACCGTCTCGGATTCGGTGGCAGGACGCACATCGGTCACGCCGCTGCAGTCGGCCAGCTTCTGCAGGTTGAGCTGGTGGTCGCCTCG
>CAZAFV010000104.1:0-7992 GCA_964484385.1 uncultured Acidimicrobiales bacterium | reverse complement strand
TGGCGCCGAGACGTCGAGGTGCGCGCCGGCGACGTGGCAGACGCTGCGTCGCTGGAGGCCGCACTGGCCGGATGCGACGCTGCGTTCTACCTCGTTCATGCAATGGGCATGACCGACGACTTCGCACACGCTGACCGGATCGGTGCCCAGAACATGGCGCACGCTGCCGAGACGGCCGGGCTCCAGCGGATCGTGTATCTCGGCGGGCTGGGCAGCGACGCGCCCTCGGAGCTGTCGCCCCATCTGGAGAGCCGGCACGAGGTCGGGCGACTGCTCGCCAGCGGATCGGTGCCGGTCACCGAGCTTCGAGCAGCGGTCATCATCGGCTCGGGCAGTGCTTCCTTTGAAATGCTGCGACATCTCGTCGAAGTGCTGCCGGCGATGATCTGTCCACGCTGGGTCACGGCCACTCGTTGCCAGCCCATCGCCATCGCCGATGTCCTGCACTACCTCGCCGCGGCGGTGGGCATGCCCGCGGCGGCACACGAGATCGCCGAGATCGGTGGCCCCGATGTCGTGTCGTACCGCGACATGATGCGTGCCTACGCGCGCTGTGCAGGCTTGCGACGAAGGCTGATCCTGCCGGTGCCGGTGCTCACCCCCCGCCTGTCGTCACACTGGGTGAAGCTGGTGACCCCGCTGCCCTACGACCTCGCGCGGCCGCTCGTGGACAGCCTCGTCAATGACGTCGTGGTCAGCGAGGCCCGCAGCATCGACCGTTGCCTAGAGGCTGAGCCGCATGGCGAAGCCGTGGCCCGAGCGGCCCGTGAGCGCAGCGAACAAGAGCGGGAAACAACAGGTGCCGCAACGGAAGGCTCCGCCAATCCGCGCATGCGCTTGGAGCATCGAACACTGCACCTGGACGAAGCCCTTGAGCGAGCCTTGCAGCATGTTCAGGACTTGGACATCACGACCAGCTGGATGGACAGCGCTGCCAGTCGCACAGCAGCGTCGCCGATGCCCCAAGACCCCGATTGGGCCGGTGGGACTGTGCTGGCAGACGAGCGCGAGGTGGTGGTGGCAACGACCATCGAGGATGTATTCGCAACGGTGTCCGGCATCGGCGGCCAGCGCGGTTGGTACGCGAGCCAATGGTTGTGGCAGCTGCGAGGTGCGCTCGACAAGCTGGTCGGCGGCGTGGGCATGCGGCGCGGTCGGCGGCACCCAGATGACCTGCACGTCGGCGACGCAGTCGACTTCTTCCGCGTCGAGGTCTGCGAGCCGCCCAAACTGCTGCGGCTCCGCGCAGAGATGCGGGTGCCGGGCGACGCGTGGCTGGAATGGCAGCTCAGCGAGTCGGCCGAGGGTGTACGGCTGCGTCAGCGGGCACGCTTCCATCCCAGGGGCTTGCTCGGTCGCCTCTATTGGTGGTCGCTCATCCCGATCCACACGATGATCTTCCGTGAGCTGATCGTGCGGTTGGCATCTTCGGCCGAGGGCCAGGCGGCGCAGCCAGATCAGGGTCGGACAATCAAGGCCTAAATGCGATCGGACGGGGCACGAGTTGGGCCGGCCGGTTCACGACCCGGTAGGCGCCTTCGATCCACTCGCAGATCAGCCGCCGGGTGTCACGAGGATCGATCATCTCCTCGATCTGGAACCGGTTGAGCGGCCCGATGGGGCCACGCGCCGCCTCGATGCGAGCTTCGAGCTCCGCTCGCAGCGCCACCGGGTCCTCCGCCTCAGCCAGCTGCCGCTTGTAGGCGGCCTCGATGCCGCCTTCGGGCGGGATGCCGCCCACGTCGGCGGCCGGCCACACCACCCGGGCGTTGTGCTGGCGCCGTGGCGTGGCGTAGTTGTTGCCGGCCACGCCGAAGCTGCGCCGCATGAGCACGGTGAAGATCGGCACGGCGGCTTGGGCGAACGCCGTCATCCACGTCGCACCCTTGCGGATGGTGCCGGTGATCTCGTGCTCGACGCCCACCGCGAAGCCGGGGTTGTCGCACAGATTCAGGATCGGCAGGTGGAACAGGTCGCACAGGTCGATGTGGCGGGTCAGCTTGTCGCAGCCGTCGGCGGTCAGCGCGCCGCCGTTGGGGTGACGGCTGTCCGAAGCGAGCACGCCGACCGGGTGCCCGTTCATGCGCGCGAACCCGACGACCTGATCGGTGCCCCACAGCGAACCGATCTCGAAGAACGAATCGCGGTCACAGATCAGCTCGATGCCCCGGCGGACGTCGAACGTCGTGGTGCGCTTGCGCGGGATCAGCGTCAGCAGCTCTTCCTCACGCCGGTCCGGCGGATCGTCGGGGTCCGGCTGCAGTACCGGCGGCGTCTCAAACACCGACGACGGCAAGTACGACAGGAACCGTCGAACGAGCTCGGCAGCCTCTTCTTCGGTCTCGGCGAGATTGTCCACCGAGCCGTTCGTGCAGTGGATGCGCCAGTCGCCGAGATCCTCCTTGGAGATGTCGTAGCCCATGGCGTGGCTCACGACCGGCGGCCCTGCCACGAACAGCTGCGAGATGTCGCGCACCATGACGGCGAAGTGCCCCAGCACGGCCTTCGCCGCTCCGATGCCGACCACGCTGCCCAACAGCATGTTGACCACCGGCACCGTCGCGAGCTGCTCCGCATACTCGGTGCTGCCCAAGTGCGACGGCAGGAACGAACCTCCGCCACCCGTCACCCGTGGCCGGCCCGCCTTGATGGCCCCGGTGCTCTCCTTGGCACTGCTCTCGCCTTCCTTGCGCTGCTCGGGCACCATCGAGGCGACGCTGCCGCCGCCGGACGAACCGTCCAGCAGCCGGATGGAGGGCACGCCAAGTTCGGTTGACAGCAAGTCCAAATAGAAGCTCTTGGCACCGATGGCACCGTCGGCATGGCCTCCTCGCGACGTGAAGTCGTCGGCGCAGACCACGACATCCCGGCAGTGAATCTTGCCGGTGCCGCCGACATGGTTCGCCGGCGTGAACGCTGCGATCTCGCCCTCACCGTCGTAGGAGGCGAAACCGGCCAGGCTGCCGACCTCACGGAAGCTGCCGTCGTCGAGCAGCAGGCGGATGCGGTCGCGGCAATGCAGCTTCCGCCGGTTGCGCTGGCGGACCACGCCAGGCTCGTCTGAGTCGGGACCCAAGCGCTCCTCGGCGAGCCGCTGCAACGTCCGCACGTCATCCAGCAGCGGCTCCCAGCCGCTGGGAGCTGCGCCCGCGCTCGCAGCGCTATCGGCCGCTGCGCCGGAAAGCACCACCGCCAGCACGTCGCCGGCCGCCAGTTGGTCGCCGGGCTGCAGGTCGCGCAGCGCTGAGACTGTGCCCTCGCACGGGGCGGTGACCTCCGTCTCCATCTTCATGGCCGACAGCACCACGAGCGCTTGCCCCGCTGTGACGGCGTCGCCGACGCTCACCCGGACCTCGACGACACTCGCGGGCAGTGGGCTGCGAATCGCAACCTCACCGTCGGCAAACTCGCGGTCCGGCCATGTCGACGCCGGTGCCGTGGCCGGTGACGGCGTCCCAGGCATGACCACTGGGGTGCTCTCCAACATCGCAGCGCGTCGCGAGGCGCTGCCTCGGGTGCCGTCCGATACGCCGTTGGTGCTCGTCGCGACCGCCGTCCCGTCGCCAGGCAGCGGCACCATTTCTGAGAGCAAGGTGGTGCGTGCATCACCGCTGCGCACGGCGGGGTGGCTGAGAATCTGGCGAAGCGTGTCGATGTTCGTGGGCAGCTGGCCGATGTGGAAATCGGCCAGCGCGGCGGACGTGCGGGCCACTGCAGCTTCGAGGGTGCTCCCGGTGCCGATGACCTTGGCGAGCAGCGGGTCGTAGTGCGGCGGCGGCGTGTAGCCGGCATAGCCAGCGGCGTCGACCCGCACGCCAGCGCCCGATGGCTCGTGGTAGGCGGAGATCGCTCCAGAACCAGTCGCTACGACTCGTGCCTGCACGGCGTAGCCGCGCGGAGCGGCCATGGACGCCGCCACGGCCTTGCCCCGGTCTGCGTTGTCCGCGACGACGCCGATCTCCTCCAAGCGCGCACCTGCTGCGATCCTGAACTGTGCCTCGACCAGATCGACGCCGGTGACCTGCTCGGTGACGGTGTGCTCCACCTGGATGCGCGGGTTGCACTCGATGAAGAAGTGGTCGCAGGACTCGGGCGACACCAAGAACTCCACCGTTGCTGCATTTGCCAGACCGGCCTGTGCAGCGAGCCGAACGGCATCAGCGTGCAGCCGGTCACGCAGGCTGGCATCAAGTCCCGACGCAGGTGCGATCTCGATGACCTTCTGGTTGCGCTGCTGGACCGAGCAGTCCCGTTCCCACAGATGCGCCACGCTCCCGTGGAGGTCGGCGAGCACCTGCACCTCGATGTGGCGTGGTCGTTCCACCAGGCGTTCCACAAACACAGCGCCGTCGCCGAAGGCCGCTGCGGCCTCACTGGAGCACCGTTCGAACGCCTCGGCGATGTCCTCGATGCGCTCCACAGCGCGCATGCCCCGGCCGCCCCCGCCGGCTGCAGCCTTCAGCATCACCGGCAGGCCGACCTCCGCGGCGGCGTTTGCAGCCGCGGCCGCATCGGCGACAGCCCCCGACGACCCACCCGCGACGGGGACATCGATCGAAGCGGCCAATGCGCGGGCACGAACCTTGTCGCCGAACAGCTCAAGCGTGTCCGCGGCAGGGCCCACAAACGTCACTCCCGCTTCGGCGCAGCCAGCGGCAAGAGCTGCGTTCTCGGCCAGGAAGCCGTAGCCCGGGTGGACGCAGTCGCATCCGTGCTCGGCAGCGATCCGCAGCAGGGCGTCGATGTCGAGGTACGCGGCCAGCGGATCGCCGCCCGGCAACGGCGCAACCTGATCAGCGGCCACCAGGTGCAGCGAGCGCTCGTCGACCGGCGCGTGCACTGCCACCGTTTCGATTCCCAGGGCGCCGGCAGCCTTGGCGATCCGGATGGCTATCTCGCCGCGATTGGCGATCAGGACACGGGTGAAGCTCACGATCCTCCCTCGGCATTGCCGCGACGCGGCCAGACACCGGCGATTCTGGCGCGAAAGCTATGCCCGGCGCGGAGTTGGCCGACCGGTGCGAGACTGGCGAGATGGAGATTTACGACGTCATGCGCACCACGTTCGCCGCTCGGGACTTCACCGACGACGAAGTCACCGACGAGGTGCTGTACCGCATCTTCGACAATGCCAGGTTCGCCGCCAGCGGCGGCAACCGCCAGGGCCACAAGGTCATCGTGGTGCGGGATCCCGCTCGCAAGAAGCGCCTCGGCGAGCTGTGCATTCCAGCGATGCGCGTCGCCGCTGCTCAGGTTGCTGCCGGCGAGGTGTATTGGCAGAGCTACAGCCCGTCATCGGTGAACATCGAAGAGGCCATGGCCGATGAGTCGCTGAAGTTCCCGCTCCCGATGTTCGAGCACATGGACGAAGTGCCCGTCGTGCTGGTGATCACCGTCGATCTGCGCAATGTGGCCTCGATCGACAAGGAACAGGACCGCATCGGCGTGGTCAGCGGCGCATCGGTGTACCCGTTCGCGTGGAACATCCTGCTGGGTGCCCGCAATGAGGGCCTGGGCGGGGCAATGACCACGCTGCTCTCGGCAAGCGAGCCCGCAGCCAAGGAGCTGCTCGGACTGGAGGACTGGGAGGCAGTGTGCGCCCTGCTGCCGATCGGCAAGCCGACCAAGCAGCTCACCAAGCTGAGCCGCAAGCCGGTCTCCGAGATCGCCGTGCGGGAGCGGGGCGACGGGGAGCCCTTCACGATCTAGACCGCACCGGCCAGCTCGCAGCGGTGCATCACAGGAGGACGCCCGATGGCCATCGACTTCAGCCTGAGCCCCGAACTCGAGGAGCTCCGCAAGCGCATCGCCGCGTTCATCGACGTCGAGGTGCGTCCGACCGAAGGGCGCATCGACGACGAACGGCTCGAAGAGACCGACCGAGACGCATATGTGACGGCGCTGCTGGGCATGCGCAAGCGGGCGCGCGACGAGCACCTGTGGCTGCCGCACATGCCCGCTGAATGGGGCGGCATGGGGCTCGGTCACGTCGAGATGGCCATGGTGCAGGCCGAGGCCGCCAAGACCCGGTTCGGCCCGTGGGTGCTCAACTGCCAAGCGCCCAACGAGGGCAACATGCACACGCTGCTGCACTGGGGCACCGACGAGCAGAAGCAGCGCTACCTGGCGCCGCTGTGCGAGGGCCGCGCCGAGTCGTGCTTCGCCATGACCGAGCCCGAGGTCGCCGGCTCGGATCCCACGCTCATCCAGACCCGCGGCTACCCAGACGGCGACGAGTGGGTGCTGAACGGGCACAAGTGGTTCATCTCGAACGCGCACCGGTCCAAGTTCGCCATCCTCATCGCCCGCACCGAAGACAACCCCGACATCCCCCAGGCCGGCAACTCAGCGTTCATTGTCGACCTGCCGGCCGATGGCTGGACCGAAGTGCGCCAGATCGAGACCATGCACGGCTCGACGGGCCACAGCGAGATCCTCATCGAGGATTTGCGAGTCGGCGCCGGCCAGATGCTGGGTGGGCGGGGCCAGGGACACCTGTTGGGCCAGTACCGGCTGGGGCCGGCGCGCCTGGCGCACTGCATGCGCTGGATCGCCCAGGCTCAGACGGCGCTCGACATGATGGTCGATCGGTCACTCAGCCGGTTCGCCCACGGTTCGCTGCTCGCCGAGAAGCAGGGCATCCAGTGGATGATTGCCGACAGCACCATGGAGCTGTACCAAGCGAAGCTGATGGTGCTGCACGCGGCCTACAAGGTCGACCGGGCGCAAGCCGGCACGGGCGAAGACTTCAAGGCCGAAGTGTCGATGGCGAAGCACTTCGTGGCGAACATGCTCGGGCGGGTCATCGACCGGTCGATCCAGGTGCACGGAGCGCTGGGCTACTCCACCGATACGCCACTGGCGCACATGTACCAGCACGCCCGCTGGGCCCGTTTCGCCGACGGTGCCGATGAGGTGCACCAGATGCGCATCGCGCAGCGCACCATCGCCGCCTACACCGACACTGGCAGCACCGGGGCCGCCACCGGCAACCTGCCGGTGTGAGCGTGCCCGACGAGCGAACCGCCATATGAGCGGCCAGCGAGACACCTCGTGAGCCGCGCCCAGCGGGTCCGATGAGTGTCCTCGAGTACTTGATCGCGGCGCTGTTCGTGGCCGCCGGGGCGGGAACGCAGGCGTGCATCGGCATCGGCATGGGCTTGATCGTGGGCCCGGTGCTGGTGACCATCGAACCGACGGGGATACCCGGACCCATGCTGATGCTCGCCGGGGGCATCAACCTCCGTAACGCCATCGCCGACCGAGCGGCACTGAACGCCCCCGCCTTGCGGAGGCAGCTGATCGCGGCACCGCTCGGTCTCGTCGGCGGTGTATTGCTGCTGACCGCGCTGAGCGACCGCTCGCTGGCGATCGCCGTGAGCGTGTTCGTGCTGGCAGCCGTGTCAGTGCAGGCCATCGGTTTCCGGCCGCCCGAGGGGCGCCGAGCCGATTATGCGGCTGGTGCCGGAACAGCGTTCTCGTCGTCGGTGGCGGCCGTGCCCGGGCCGGTGTACGCCGTGTTCGCCAGCCACTGGGAGCCAGCAGCCCTGCGGGCCACCTTGGCCACGTTCATGCTGTTCGTCGGCACGGCGATCATCGCCGCCCTCGCCGTCATCGGGGAGTTCGGCCTGCGGGAGCTGTGGCTCGGGCTGGGCTTGCTGCCCGCTGTCGCACTCGGCCTGCCGATCGGCAGGTGGCTGCGGCCGCGGATTGCAGGACCGCGCTTCCGGATCATCGTGCTGTCGGTAGCGGCAACGAGCGCCACTGTCGTGCTCGTCCGCCAGCTCGCCGCCGGCTAGGGGTCCTCGAGGCTCGGCGGATGGTCGGCGTAGTCGTCTAGGACCAGAGATCCTCGGGGCCGGGGGCCGGCTTGGGCACCGGCGTGGTGGCCTCGGCGATGACGCTGGCCGCTGCTGCGGCCCCCGAACCGCCCATCGGCGCATCCATGGATCCGAGCACGGCCTCGATGGTGCCGATGGTGCCGAGCAGCAT
>CAZAFV010000103.1:1919-8051 GCA_964484385.1 uncultured Acidimicrobiales bacterium | reverse complement strand
GGCCGGACTGGCCGTACAGGCAGCTCGACAGCATCACCACCGAGGGGTTGATCTTGCGCACGCTGTCGTAGTCGAGGCCCCAGGAGCGCATGATGCGCGGCGTGTACGACTCGCACACCACGTCGGCCCACCGCACGAGGTCGTGCGCGACCTCGCGGCCCGCCTCGGTGGCCGGATTCAGCGTGATGCCGAGCTTGCCGGCGTTCATGTTGTTGAACGTGGCGCCGTTCTCGGGACCGGGGTCGTTGTCGATGAAGGGAAGGAATGTGCGGACGGCGTCGAGCTTGACCGACGACTCCACCCGGATCACCGTCGCGCCTGCATCGGCCAGCAGGCGGGACACGGTGGGCCCGGCTACCGCCCACATGAAGTCGAGCACCTTGAGCCCTTCGAGCGGGCGCTCGGGCGCCGACGGTGCTGGCGGCGCGGACACCGCAGGCTGGCGCGAGCTGGCCAGGACTTCGGCTGTGTGCTCGCCCGCGGCCGGCACCCGGTGGGCCGAGCCGTCGCTGGGCTCGGGCTTCATCCAGTGCCCCGGGAAGCGCTCGCCGTCGATGACGTCCCAGTAGTCACGTGAAGCGAGCTGCTCGGAGGCGACTAGGTCGGCCGTGGTCGCGACCGGTGCGAGCAGCAGGCGACGCTCGAGGGCGAGGGCGAACAGCTCGTCCTTGGTGCGCGACGCCGTGAACGCAGCCACGCAGTCCTTGACCCGCTCGAACTCGTCGAGTGTCTCGCTGCCGTCGCCGAGCGCCATCCCGTATTGCACCCAGTCCTTGTTGGCTGTGGCCTCATCGCAGAATCCCGCTTCGTGCACCAGCGCCATCATCCGGCCCGTTGCCGGCCCGATCGCCGCTCCGAAGACGTGCGTGAACGAGACGTACCCGTCCTTGGCCGGGTACACCACCCGCAGCCGGATGGGTCCGCTGCGGATGCCGCCACCGCCCCGCAGCGTCAACGGGGCGTTGACCAGCGAGCACAGCACCGACGACATGGTCGAGTTCATCGCCACGGCCTGAGCCGACACGTCGATGTGCTGGCCGAGCCCGGACTGGTTGCGTTCGACGAGAGCGAGCACCGTTGCTGCGGCGGCTTGGCCTGCTGCGTGCAGGAATGCCTGCGGCACACCGACGCCCAGCGGCGCCCGGTCCTCATCACCGCACATGTGCATGGGGCCGCCCGATGCCCACACGGTGAGATCGGTTGCCGCCCAACCGGCCTTGGGACCGGTCTGGCCGAACGGCGAGATCGAGGCGACGACGAGTGCCGGGTTGATCTCGGCGAGCGTTTCGGGCCCGAGGCCGAGCGAGGTCATGTGGCCCGGCGGGGCAGATTCGATGAGCACATCGGCACCAGCCGCGAGCTGCCGCAGCGCATCGGCACCGCTGGCAGTGGTGATGTCGACCTCGACGGACTTCTTGCCGCGTGCGTAGGAAGCATGGGTGAGCGAGGCGCCGATCGCATCGAACGGCGCCAGCCGCCGAACGGGGGAGCCTCCCGGCGGCTCGACGGCAATCACCTCGGCGCCGAGCCTCGCCAGTATGAACCCGGCCAGGTGCCCACGGTCGTCAGTCAGGTCGAGCACCCGGTACGACGACAGCAACGTCATGAGTCGTCGTCGCTGGCTTCGTCGGGGCGGAGCTCTGAGTGGAGCACTGCGTGGGTAACTGCTTCGGTGTCGGGCTCGGGCAGCTCGAAGTGGCCGAGCGCATGGGCGATGAGCGCGTCGTGGGCGGCTTGGCGCTCGGCAACGACGTGATCGACGAGGCCGTCGCGCTCGAGGTCGGCTGCGTCGGCCGGATCGGCGGCCCAGGCGAGCACCGCGATATCGGGGTTGTGCTCGCGGGCGATGCGGGCGAACTGCTCGACTGCGGAGGGAGGGCTGTCGACCGAGAGCGCGATCCGGGCGTCACGCAGCCCGGCGCGCTCGGCGATCACGTGACGTGACACGTCGCCCACGAGCACCCTCCGGCCGGTGGACGCGGCCCATCGCTGGGCTTCGGGGTCGAGCGACACGACGGTGTAGGGGATATGCGCCAGCTCAAGGGCGGAGACGATGCGGCGTGCGCGGGGGCCGAAGCCGTTGACGACGGCATGGTCCTGCAGGGGTTCGTATTCGCCGGGGTCGTGGTCATGGGCGGACCGGTGGGCGTCGCCGTCGAGAGACCGTCCGCGCCGGCCGCTGCCGCGGTCGGTGTCGGATCGTGCTGCGAGCGACTGGCCCCAGCGCGCGCCGAAGGGGCTGAATGCCATCAGCAGCACGGTGACGGCGATGAATGCGTCGGTGCCGTCGGCCAGTCCCGCCGGAACGAGCCCGACGTCTTGGCCGGCTCGTTCGAGCACGAAGGAGAACTCACCGATCTGTGCCAGCACGATCGCCCCTGAGATCGCCACCGCTCGCCGCTGGCGCACCAGCAGCGCTGCCGTGGTGGTCGCGACCATCTTCACGACGACCACGGCAACGGCTAAGCCGATCACGAGCGGCAGATTGCGCACCAGGTAGCCGACGTCGAGCAGCATGCCGATCGACACGAAGAACGTCGCCGAGAACAGGATCTGCAGCGGCATCACCTCGCCGAGTGCCCGCGCAGCCACCCGGCTCTCGCTGACCATCAGCCCTGCGAGGAACGCTCCCAGCGAGATCGAGACATCGAGCAGGCTGGTGGCGTACGCCGTGCCGAAGCAGATGGCTAATACGGTCAGCAGGAAGACTTCGGCCGACTGGATCCGCGAGACGTACCGCAGCACGGCGGGCACCAGCGTGCGGGCAACCACGATCACCGCCACCACGATGCCGGCCGCCTTGGCGAAGGCGATCAGCACATCTGCGGGGCCAGTGATCTCGCCGCCGAGCAACGGCACCGCCAGCACCATGGCCACAATCGCCAGATCCTGGAAGATGAGCAAAGCCACCGACACATTGCCCACCGGCGATGTGGTGGCCCGCCGTTCAGCCAGCACTTTCAGCACGATCGCCGTGCTGCTGAGCGACACGAGCAAGCCGGTGAACACTGCCGTTCGCCAGTCCACGCCGAAGGCGGCCACCACCCCGGCAACGATGCCGGTAGTGAGGCCCACCTGGACCGCCCCGCCCACCAGGAACAGCGATGCAAGTCGCCGCACCCGTTCCAGGCTGAACTCGATGCCGAGCGTGAACAGCAGCAGCATCACGCCGATATCGGCCGACTGGTTGACGAGGTCGATGTCGCTGATGAGGCCGGTGCCGCTGGGTCCGATGATCGTGCCGGCGGCGAGGAAGCCGACGATCGGCACGACTCCTAGACGCGTGGACACGAAGGCGATCAGCGTCCCCGCAACCAGCAGGATCGCCAGCTCGGTGAACAACGGCGGTGCCGACGCAGCCAACAGCACTTGGGTCCGAGACTATTGGCGCGGACGCCTCACGGGACCTGCGCGCTCCGCGCGTGGCGGATCATCGCCGCCCGGTGATGTGAGCTGGCGTCAGCGCACCTCGAACGCATCGAGGTGAAGGTCGCGCATCTCGCGACGGAAGCGGACCCAGCTGCCGGGGAAGAACGGCAGGATGCGACCGTTGCGGTCGCGGTACCAGCCGGGGCAGTCGCCCGCCCAGCTCATCTCCTGCAGCTCCGCTTGGGTGGCTTCGGCCCATTCGTGGGTGGCGTCTCGGCGAGCCTCGATGGCGCTTGCGCCGCGGGCGAGCAGGTGCTGGATCCAGCGGCCGATGTAGTCGGTGGCGATCTCGGCCGTCATGAACAGCGGAGCATGGCCTGGGGATCCGTTGACTCCAGCGACGGTGAACCAATTCGGGAAGCCCGGGATGGCGACACCCCGGAATGCTTCGGGCGCCCGACCGAAGGCTGTCCGCAGGTCGATGCCGTCGCGCCCGTAGATCTCCAGCGCAGGCCCGCCATCGGCCCGGCCACCCAGCTTGTACCCGGTGCAGAAGATGACGACGTCGACATCGACCTCGGTGCCGTCAGCGCTGACCACGCCGCTCGGGGTCAGCGCGGTGACGCCGTGCGGAACGAGCGTCACGTGATCCAGTGCCAGGGCGGGGTAGTAGTCGTCGGAGACCAGGATGCGTTTGCACCCCGGGTCGAACGAGGGCGTCAGTGCGGCGATCGTGTCCGGATCGGAGATCGCAGCGCGCATCTGGTCCATGACCTCAGCGCGCAGCTCCTCGATGGCATCGGTCTTCTTCTCGAACGCCCGTTGCCACAGCATCGTGTCGCGGTACTGCTGGCGCCGAGCACGGTGCCAACCCTCGTCGGTGGCCAGCTCCGCCTTCTCCTCATCGGTGTAGAAGCGGTTGCCGCGAGGGCGAACCCAGTTGGGCGTGCGCGAGTACACGAAGACCTCGGCAGCGTCCTTCGCCACCTCGGGAACGACCTGGACCGCGGCCGCTGCGCTGCCCACCACCGCGACCCGACACCCGGCGAGCTCGACGTCGTGGCGCCACGACCCGGCGTGCCACACCAGGCCTTCGAAGGAGTCGAAGCCGTCGAGGGTGGGGTAGTGGGGTTCGGTGAGGCCACCAGTGGCGGAGACGACGAAGCGGTGGCGGAGCCGTTCGCCCTCTGCCAACTCGAGTTCCCAGCAGGTGTCGTCAGGCTGCCACGACGCCCGTTCGACGGTGGTGTTGAGCCGGATGTGGTCGGCGATGCCGTACTTCTCGGCGCACGACCTGATGTAGGCCTGGATCTCGGGTTGGCCCGAGAACACCATCGAGAAGTCGGGGTTGGGCTCGAAGCTGTAGCAGTAGATGTGCGACGGGAGGTCGCAGTGCAGTCCGGGGTAGGTGTTGCGCAGCCACGTCCCGCCGACATCGGACTGCTTCTCGTAGACGACGAAGTCGTCGATGCCCAGACGCTTGAGCTGGATGCCCATCACCACGCCGCTGAGGCCCGCGCCCAAGATGCCGACTAACGCCACGGCACTAGTGTCTCAGCGGAGGCCGCGGGGACGGGCAGGCTCGAACATGACGGTCTACGACGAAGCGCACGAGTGGTACTCGACTCACTGGGATGCCGAGATGCCCGTGGGGGACTGGTGGCGGCTCATCTCCGAGTCCGGATGGGGCTATCCGTTCTGGCCGGCTGATCGGTTCGGTCGCGGCCTCAGCCACGTCGAAGCCACCGAAGCCGATCGCGCCCGGGATGACGTCGGGGCGTTCGGGCCTCCGAACGGGGTGTCGGTGACGCTGGTGGCGCCCACACTGTTTGAACACGGTCCCGACCTGCTCCTCGATCGCTACCTGGGAAAGATCGCCACAGGCGAAGAGCTCTGGTGTCAGCTTTTCTCCGAGCCCGGCGCCGGATCGGACCTGGCAGGGCTGCGGACCACCGCCGAGCGAGATGGCGACGAGTGGATCATCAACGGCCAGAAGGTCTGGACCACTGCCGCTCACACGGCCGATCGGGCGGTCGTGATGGCGCGCACCGACCCCGACGTGACCAAGCACCAGGGCATCTCGTTCTTCTGCATCGACATGGGCCAGCCCGGCGTCGAGGTTCGCCCCTTGCGGGACATGACCGGTGATTGCGAGTTCAACGAGGTCTTCATGGACAACGCCCGCGTGCGTCACGACGATGCGATCGGCGGGCTGAACAACGGCTGGCGGGCGGCCATGACGATGCTGGCCGTCGAGCGCGAGCTCGATGCCGTGGGCCACGACGGTGGCGGCGACGTCGTCAACAACGTCGACCTCTCGGCGCCTGTCGGACTTGTCCAGCATGAGCAGGCCACCAGCACCGGCATCTCGGGTTTCAGCTACACCACGGGCGCCATGAAAGACCGGGTCGTCCGATCGTTGCTCGATGACGAGGATCGAACCGATCCGCTGCTGCGACAGGCGTTGGCCAACGCACATATCGAACGAGCTGTCCTGGACTGGAACGGCGCTCGACAGGTGAATCCGTCGCTCGGCAAGCTCGGCAACTCGCTGTTGTGCCGCACCTTGCGCGATCTGGGCTTCTCCGGCAAGGGCATGCCCGCACAGCTCGGCCGCGACGATCAGCCCGACGGCGGCCACTTTCTGAAGACGGCACTGTTCGCCCAGGGCATGGCCATCGCTGGCGGTACCGACGAGATACAGCGCAACCTCATCGGTGAGCGCGAGCTCGGTCTTCCCAAAGAGCCTGATCCAACCCGGGG
>CAZAFV010000103.1:0-1909 GCA_964484385.1 uncultured Acidimicrobiales bacterium | reverse complement strand
ACTCCCCGACCAGTAGGAGAAGCCAATGCCCTACACCGCACAACAATTGTCGGACCTCCAGGACATCCGCGACGTCCTGCACTCGTACTGCCGCGCCATCGATGACAACCGTCCCGACGACGTGGTCGAGCTGTTCACCGATGACTGCGAGTACGACTACGGCGGCGATCTCGGGACGTTCAACGACAAGGCGTACGCGTACAAGTTCTTCCGGGCGGGGACCGACAAGATCTACAAGCGGTCTGCGCACTACGTGAGCAACATCGAGGTCAGCTTCAACGGCGAGGACTCGGCCGAGACGGTGACTTATCTCGACGCGTGGCACGAGTTCCACGAGGACATCGACAACGCGTGGATCTTCGGCCGCTACGTCGACTCGTTCGTGCGCACCGACGCGGGTTGGAGGATCTGCAAGCGCCAGGTGCTCACGATGGGTCAGGAAGAGTGGCCTCGCGAGGTCGACTACATGGCGCGCCACGTGCTGCCGCCTCGTCGCTGAGGTTCGCTGCGCCGTTGGGGGCCGGCGCCTCGCCGGTCAGCTGACGCCCGGCGGCACGCCGTCGATCATCACGCCGGTGTCGTGCAGCTTGTCGATCTGTTCGTCGGACAGTCCCAGCTCCGCCAGGATCTCGCGATTGTGCTCGCCCTGGAACGGCGCCAGGCCGGCGGGGGGAAGCTCGCCCGCGCTGAACTTCCAGGGCGGCGACGGGACGCGAGCGGTGCCCCCGGCACGGTCGTCGACCTCGCGGATGGCTCCACGCTCGGTGGCCCACTCGGACTCGGCGATCTCCGACACCGTGCGGATGGTGCCCACCGCTAGCCCAGCCTCACTGACCTGGGCCTCGAGCTCTTCGATGGTGCGGAACGTCAGCACCCAATCGCGGATCTCGGCATGCAGCTCGGCCCAGTTCTCGCGCCGGAATTCGGGGGTAACGAACCGGATGTCGAGCAGCAGGTCGTTGCGGCGCATCATGGCGCAGTAGCGCTGGAACACGAACGTGGCGACGGGGCTGGCCGCAATGGTGATGAGCTGGCCGTCGGGGAGCTCGAACACCGGTGATTCAGGCGCGCTGAGGGCCAGCGGTTCGCCTTCGACGTCGATGTCCGACAACTCGTAGCTCACGCGGTCGTTGACAGCGAGCATCGAGTGCACCATGGCCACGTCGACGTGTTGCCCTTCGCCGGTGCGGTCGCGGTGCGCCAGCGCGGCCAGCGTGGCGATCACGCCCTGGAGGCCGGTGTAGACGTCGGCGTGGTTGTACGCGTCGTTCTCGACCGAGGTCAACGTGTCGCCATAGTGGCGCGAGATGATCTCTGTGAACCCCGACTCGGCCTGCACCGTCGGGGCGAACGCCGGCCGGTTGCGCCACGGACCGGTCTGGCCGTATCCGCTGATCGACACCATGATCAGCGCGGGGTTGACGGCGAGAAGATCCTGGTAGCCGAGGCCAAAGCCGTCGAGCGTGCCGGGCCGGAAGTTCTCCACCACGATGTCGGCCTCGGCCACCAGCTGGCGCACGATGTCCTGGGCTTCGACGAAGTTGAGGTCGAGGCTGATGGCTCGCTTGCCGCTGTTCTGCTGGGCGAAGTAGAGCGACATCGGTCCGACGTGGGGCTGGCCGCTTCGGCCCGTGTCCGGTGCGGGGGGCTCGATCTTGACCACCGATGCGCCCAGGTCGCGCAGTTGCTTGGTGCAATGGGGGCCGGCGAGCACCCGGGTGAAGTCGACGATCTTGACGCCGTCCAGCGGGGCGGTCATCGGCCCTGGAAGATCGCGGTGCCGGGACCGGTCTCGGCGAAGGCGGTCATGCCGGTCTGGAGGTCTTCTGAGGCCCACACGGGCTTCGCGGCCTCGTCCTGGACCACATCAGCGGCTCGCACACCCTCGCTGGTGGTGACAGCAGCCAGG
>CAZAFV010000102.1:0-8129 GCA_964484385.1 uncultured Acidimicrobiales bacterium | reverse complement strand
GGCAGGATGTCGAGCGCGGAGCTGTCCGTGGCGTCGGCGTCGGGGCAACGCTGCGCAACGCCACGGACACCTCCGCGCTCGACATCCTGCCGGACGTGCTGCCAGAGGATCTGCGGCATTTCGGCCTGATACCCGAGTTCATCGGCAGGCTCCCGGTGGTGGGCGTCGTCGACCCGCTGGGTCCCGATGCACTGCGGCGCATCCTCACCGAGCCGAAGAACGCCCTGGTCCGCCAGTACCGCCGGATGTTCGAACTCGACGACGTTGAGCTCGAATTCACCTCCGATGCGCTCGAGGCAATCGTGGATCAGGCGATGCTGCGCAACACGGGCGCCAGGGGACTTCGAGCGATCCTCGAAGAGGTGCTGCTGGGGTTGATGTACGACCTGCCGAGCCGCGACGACGTCGCCCGCTGCATCGTCGACCGGAACGTGGTGCTGGACAAGGTGAACCCGACGCTGGTCCCCCGTTCAACCGTCACGCGCCGCGCATCTTGAACCCTGGGGAACAAGACACCGGGCCGCCAGCATCACCATCTGGCCCGCTGCGCGACTACGAGGCCGCTGTCGACTGGTTGGACTCCCACATCGACCTGGAGCGTCTGCTCGGCAGTCCCGAGGCGACACCGCCCACGCTCGACCGCATGTGGACGCTTATGGGTGTCCTCGGCGACCCGCAGGACAGCGTGCCTGCGATTCACATCACCGGAACCAACGGCAAGGGCAGCACGGCACGGCTGGCTATAGCACTGCTCGGGGCATGCGGCCTCGCTGCGGGCAGCTACACCTCGCCGCACATCAACCGTGTCAATGACAGGATCGCAGTGGCCAACGAGCCGCTCGACGACGACTCGTTCACGACGGCGGTCAGCGAGATCGCCGTCTTCGAGCCGATGGTGATCGAGCGCTGCGGCGAACGGCCGAACTACTTCGAGGTGATGGCCGCTGCCGCGTACAACTGGTTTGCCTCCGCTGCACATGTCAACGTGATGGAGGTCGGCATGGGCGGGCGCTGGGATGCGACCAACGTGGTGGACGCTGCGGTGGCGGTCATCACCAATGTGGGTGCCGACCATCTCGAGATCATCGGGCCCACGCTCGCAGACGTGGCTCAGGAGAAGGCAGGGATCATCTCCGCCGGAGCCACCGTGGTCTGCGGCGAGACGACACCGGAGCTCAGCGACATTGTGGCTGCCGCCGCCAGGCAGGCGGGGGCCGAGCTGTGGCAGCGCGGCGTTGACTGGGATGTCGCCGAGCGTTGGCCTGCCGTCGGAGGCCAGCTGGTGACGATTCGCACGCCGTTCGGCGAGCACGCCGAGCTGTTTGTGCCGCTGCACGGTGCCCACCAGGCAACGAATGTCGCCGCCGCCATCAGCTCGGTCGAAGCATTCTTCGGACGGAGTCTGGACGGCGACGTGGTTGCGGCTGCGCTGGACGACGTCTCGCTGCCAGCCCGCTTCGAGATCGTTGCCCGGCAGCCGACGGTGGTCATTGATGGGGCGCACAATCCCGCCGGTGCCGCTGCATTGCGTGACACGCTGGCGGAGTCGCTGCTGATCGATTCGGACGGTGCCGACAGCGCCAGAGTGCTGGTCATCGGGGCGAACAGACCGCACGATCCCGCTGCGTTCTGCGAAGCACTCGGCCTCGACCAGTTCGACGCAGTAGTAGCCACCGCGGCCGACTGGCCGCGCGCCCTGCCGCCTGCGGACATCGCTGCGGCCGTGGAAGCTGCTGCGGGTGCTGACGGCGAGACCATCGGCCACCGGCACCCGCTGGAGATCATCAACACGCCCAGTGTTTCGGAAGCTGTGCAAGCCGCGTGTGAATGGGCCGGTTCTGACGGGATCGTGGTGGTGAGCGGCTCGCTGTACGTTGCCGCTGAAGCGCGGCGACTTCTGGGGGTGGACCCGCATTAGCCTCGGACGCGCAGCCGACGGCGCATCGCGCCACGACGCGAGCCAGGCCGAGGGAGACAGCGATGCGGCAAACGCTGGTGATCTGCAAGCCCGACGCTGTCGAGCGCGGCCTCGTCGGCGAGATACTTGGCAGATTCGAGCGCAAGGGGCTCGCCATCGCGGCCTTGGAGCACGGGGTCATCGAGCGCGACACGGCCGAGCAGCATTACGCCGAACACGCTGGCAAGAGCTTCTACGCGCCGCTGCTGGAGTTCATCACACGCTCGCCGTCAGTGGTCATGGTGCTCGAGGGTCCCGCCGACGCAGGAGACGACGTGTTCGCGGTGGTGCGCACCCTCATGGGTGCCACCAATCCCGCCACGGCGGCGCCCGGCACGATCCGGGGCGACTACGGGCTGTCTCCGACCGAGAATCTCGTGCACGGCTCCGACAGCGAAGCCTCCGCCCAGCGGGAGATCGCCCTGTTCTTCCCGTCGCTCGCGCAAGCCAGCAACACAGCGAGTAACGGTGCAGCCGAGAGTGCTGCGTCGATCAGTGAGGTGAGCGGCTGATGGCGTCGAACGGGCCATCCCGGCCGCGCCGGCGCGGATCGGTCTTCGGCGGCCGGGACATTGCGGTCGATCTCGGAACTGCGAACACGATCGTCTTCGTCCGCGGCAGGGGAATCGTGCTCAATGAGCCCTCGGTGGTCGCTGTCGACTCCATGACCGGCAACTCGCTGGCGGTCGGCCTCGAAGCCAAGCGGATGATCGGTCGCACACCCGGCAACATCACCGCGATCAGCCCCCTCAAGGACGGCGTGATCGCCGACTTTGACATCTGCGAGAAGATGCTCCGGCACTTCATCAACGAGGTCAGCCAGACGCGCTGGCCAAAGCCGCGCATGGTGATCTGCGTGCCATCGGGGATCACTGGCGTGGAGCAGCGCGCGGTGCAGGAAGCCGCCGAGTACGCAGGTGCGCGCCGCGCGTACATCATCGAGGAGCCGATGGCCGCGGCGATCGGCGCCGGGCTGCCGGTGCAATCGGCGCAGGGGAGCATGATCGTCGACATTGGCGGCGGCACCACAGAAGTGGCTGTGATCTCGCTCGGCGGCATCGTGACGGCTCGTTCGGCCCGCATCGGCGGCAACATGATCGATGCGTCCATCAGCGCTCACGTCAAGAAGGAGCACGGGCTGGTCGTGGGCGAGCGCACCGCGGAGGAGATCAAGCTCGCACTCGGGTCGGCGTGGCCGCTGCAGCAGGAGATCTACGCGGAGGTCCGCGGCCGAGACATGGTCAGCGGGCTGCCCGAGTCGGTCAGCGTCGACAGCGCAGAGATTCGCGAAGCGATCGCGGGGCCGGTCAGCGCCATTGTCGATTCGGTGAAGGCGACGCTCGATGACACGGCGCCAGAGTTGGCAGCCGATGTCATGGACTACGGCATCACGCTTGCGGGCGGCGGGGCGATGCTGCGCGGACTGCCGGATCGACTGCGCTCGGAGACAGGCGTTGCAGTCCACATCGCGGAGGACCCGCTGTTTGCCGTCGTGCGCGGTTCAGGCCAGACGCTCGAAGAGTTCGACGTCCTCCACGGAGTGCTGTACTCCTCCACCGAGGGGCGCTGACGCCCCCGGCCGTGGCCCGCCGCGCCGGCATTCGGAGACGCACCTGGCTCCGCTTGGCCCTGCTCGTCGTGACGGCCATCGCATTGCTCACGCTCGACGCGCGCGGTTCGGGCGGTGTGCTGGACACTGCCCGCGGCGCGACCTTGGATCTTCTGGGACCGGTGCGGACGTTCGGCGACTGGGTGGCCGAACCGTTTCGCAACGCGTGGCGCGGGATCGTCAGCTACGACGAATTAGAGGCTGAGAACGCGCAGCTGCGCGGTGAGTTGGCTGAAGCCGAAGCATCGGTGCTGCGTGTCGGCGAGTTGGAACGGGATCGCCAGGAGTTGCTTGCGCTGGTGGGCGCCCGCGACGCTGCCCCGGCAATCCCCCGTGTCACGGCGCGGGTCATCGACGCACCTGTGTCCAACTTTGAACGCACGATCGAGCTAGCGAAGGGGCGACGCGACGGCATCCGGGAGGGCATGCCAGTGGAGAGCGGCGACGGACTGGTCGGACGGGTGGTGCAGGCCAGCACCACACGTTCGCGCGTCGAATTGCTGACCGATCCCAATTTCGACGCTGGCGTGCGCATCGTCCGATCTGGGGACGACGGCTTGGCTTCGGGACGGGGGCCGAGCCGCGATCTGGAGGTCAGCTATATCGAGCTGGAGACCGTCGTCATCCCCGGCGAGACCGTGGTGACGAGCGGCTTTGCGGGCAGCACGTTCCCGGCAGGGCTGTTGGTGGGCACGGTCACCGATGTTGAACCGGATGCAGTGCGGGGCGCGCAGCGAGTCACCGTGCACCCTGCTGCGGATCTTGAGCGCCTTCGCTGGGTACAGGTGCTGCTCTACGAGCCCAACGTCCCCGAGCCGGTGATTGTGGATCGCGAGCCTCCAGAGGCTGAACGATGATGGCCGGCGCCGGGCCGCTGGCCCGGTCGACGCTGGTGCTGGCTGTTGCCGTCGTCGTTCACGTGGGCTTGTTGGCACACATCACCCCGGCGGGAGTCATCGTCGATCCACTGGTCTTGCTGGCCGTCGCCGGTGGGATGATGGGCGGTCGCAGTACGGGGGCGTCCTTCGGCGGAGGCTGCGGGCTTGCTTCCGATCTCATCCTTCACACGCCGTTCGGCATGTCATTGCTCGTGCTGACGCTGGTGGGGTATCTGTCGGGTGCCATCACCGAGCAGATCCCCTCGGCCGGCAGGCTCGCTCGAGCTGCCATCGCGTCACTGCTGGCAGCGGGCGGGATCGGCCTGTTCGCGGGCGCCGGCTGGCTGATGGATCTCGTCTACGTGACGGAGGCACCAATCGTTCGCATCGCCATCGTGACCGGCGTCGCCTCCCTGCTGACCAATCCGTTGCTCGAGCGAGCGACTCGCTGGGCCCTCATCATCCGTCCGCGCATGACCGTCAGTCCAGAAAGCGCGGCGCGCGGTGGATGAGCGGGTCCGCCGGCGGATGGCCTTCATCGGCATCGTGATAGTGGGCCTGTTCGGAGCGCTGTTCACCCGCCTGTGGTACCTGCAAGTACTCGAAACGGAGCAGTTTGCTGTGGCTGCCGAGTCGAATCAGGTCCGCATCATCATCACGCCACCGACGCGCGGCCGCATCCTCGACCGCCATGGCGTGGTGCTCGCGGACAACGTACGCACCGGCGTGGTGACCTATGACCACTCGAGATACAGCGAGCAGCACACCGAAGCCGTGCTGACCGAACTGGCTGACCTGCTCGATGTGCCTGCCGAACGTCTCAGCCAGGGTTTTGCAGACCAGCGCACCCACCCGCTCGCCCCGAAAGTGGTCGCGACGGGTCTCGATGAAGACGGCCTGCTGAGGGTGGCGGAGCGCTCGATTGCCGGAGTGGAGGCCAGGTGGGATTGGGTGCGGGTGTACCCCCAGAACGAGGTGGGCGCGCACATCGTCGGTTACGTCGGTGCGATGTCGGAGCGCCAGCACCGCGAGCTGATCGATGACGGCTACCTGCCGTACGAGCGGGTCGGCAGGGCTGGCATCGAGGGTCTCTTCGAAGCGGAGCTCCACGGCGAACCCGGGCGCACCAAGCTCGAGGTCGATCGGCAAGACCGTGTGCAGCGGATATTGGCCGATGTCCCCCCCGAACCGGGAGACGACATCGTGCTGTCCATCGACGTCGAATTGCAGGCCGCCGCCGAGTCATACCTGCGGCAGGGACTTATCGCCGCTCGCAAGACAGTGAGCGAGGACTCCGGCTTCTTCTACCCGGCGCTCACCGGGGCTGCTGTCGTGATGGACGTGCGCAACGGCGACGTGCTGGCCATGGTGTCGCACCCGACCTACGACCCCACGTGGATGGACGAGGGACTGTCGTTTGCGGAGTACCGGTCGGTATTCGAGAATCCCTACGCTCCCGGCGCGCTCAACAACCTCGCCGTGCAAGGCACCTACTCGCCCGGGTCGGTGTTCAAGCCGGTGACGGCGCTCGCCGGTCTGGACGCGGGGCTCATCTCGCCGCGGGCGGCCTTCCACGACGTGGGCTACTACAGGATCCCCGATGCGCGTGGCTGCACCGGCCGCTGCACGTTCTTCAATGCCGATAGGGCTGCTCTCGGCACTTTGGACCTCTCCGGGGCATTGACCCGATCGAGCGACGCGTACTTCTACAAGGTGTCCGACGACCTGTACTGGATCGATGGCCCTGAGCAGTGGGCAATCCAGGACATGGCCCGCTCGCTCGGTTTCGGATCCCCGACCGGCGTGCAGCTGCCGTTCGAGAAATCGGGCCGGGTGCCCGACGGTGACGTCAAGCAGACCCTCTTCGAGCTGAGCCCCGAGGCCTACAACCCCTACGACGAGCCAGCGCGATGGTTCCCGGGTGACAACATCAACACCGGTATCGGCCAGGGGCTTGTCGCCGTGACACCGATGCAGCTCGCCAACGCCTACGCCACGATGGCCAATGGCGGGACGCTCTTCTCGCCGAACATCGTCGAAGCGGTGGTTTCGCGCCGCGCCGAGTCGTTCGGCGAGCCGGTACTGACCTTCGAACCCCGGGTGCTCGATGTGGTGGACTTCCCCGCAGGAAGCGCTGTGGTGAGGGAAGGGCTGAGCAACGTCACGAATTCCCGGTTGCGAGGCACTGCCGCGAAGGCCTTCGACGGCTATGACCACGAGGGCTATCCGGTGTCGGGCAAGACCGGCACGGCCCAGGCGCAGGGTTTGAACGCGGTGCTGCGGCGCAAGAAGGAGGACACGGCAGTGTTCGTTGCCTGGGCGCCGTCACACGATCCTCGCTATGCCGTCGCTGTGGTCATGGAGGAAGCGGGCTACGGCGGCGAGGCAGCCGCACCCGTGGCTCGGCGGATCCTTGAGGCAGTGCGGGCCTACGAGCAGCGCTGGCCCGAGCCCCAGATTGCGTTCTCGCCGCCTCAGCCCGAGTGCCCCGAGGTGCCAGAGGCGCTGCGAGGTGATCCGGCATTCCTGGGCTACGTGCCCGAAGGCTGCCCGTGGGGCATCCAGCTGCCGCGGGCGAACACGCCGTCGGATGCGGACGGCGACGGCATCCCCGATGTGGACCAGATCGAGGGTGCGCTTCCGGCCAGCCCCCAGCGCCGCAGGGGGGCACTGCGGCGCAATCAAACCCGCCGCAGGGGGGCACTGCGGCCCAATCAAACCCGCCGCAGGGGGGCACTGCGGCGCAATCAAACCCGCCGGTGGGGAGCGCTGATCAGGGCTGGGGCTGGGTCATGATCGCACGGCTGCTGAATCGTTCCCAGACGCGGCGCGAGCTGCAGTCGCCAGCGTGGTTCGCCGACTATTCATTGGCGCTGGCTGCGATAGCGATAGCGCTGCTCGGCGTCGCGATGAACTACTCCTCCACATGGAGAAGCCTGTCCTTCGAAGGCAGCGACCCGTGGACCGTGGCGCGACGCCAGGCGATCTTCGTGGGCGTCGGCATCGTGGTGATGATCATCGCTGCCGTTGTCGACTACCGAGTGCTGCGTTTCTACGCGACACCTGCCTACCTGTTGGCTCTCGGGGCGCTGGGGGCGCTGCTGTTCTGGGGACCTGAGATTCGCAATGCGCGGTCGTGGTTCGTGCTGCCGGGCGTCGGATTCCAGGTGCAGCCCTCCGAGTTCGCCAAGCTCGTCGTGATCGTGTCGCTGGCGGCGTTCGTGGCCAGCCACGAGGGATACCTGCGCTTCGACACGTTGTTCAACGCGGGCCTGCTGCTGGTGGTGCCCATGAGCCTGATCTACCTGCAGCCCGACCTCGGCACGATGCTGGTCTTCGTGGCCGTCGCCATGGGCATGCTGCTGGTCGCAGGGGCGCAGCTGCGCCACATCGTGGTCATTTCGCTCAGCGGAATCCTGGCGCTCGTGCTGGTGTTCAGCATCGACGCGTTCCAAGGCCCCCGCTTGCTCAGCGAGACGCAGCGAAACCGCCTGACGGCATTCCTGGATCAAGACTTCGAGCCTCTGGAAGCCTCGTACAACCTGCGTCAGAGCCAGATTGCCATCGGTGCGGGCGGCATCTGGGGGCAAGTCCAGGGTGGGTTGGGTGCCTTGCTTGCAGCCATGGCCCCAGTTGCCGCCCGCACCGAAGGCAATCTGGCGCTGACGCAGGGTGTTCGTGGCTT
>CAZAFV010000101.1:0-8159 GCA_964484385.1 uncultured Acidimicrobiales bacterium | reverse complement strand
TGACCATCATCCGGGCCAACCAGGACATCATGGGCACGCTGGTGTTCGGCGGCGTGTTCGAACGCAATCCCGGCTTGCGGGTGGTGTGCGTGGAGGCCGATGCCGGCTGGGTGCCGCACTACATGTACCGGATGGACCACGCCTACAAGCGCCACCGGTACTGGCTGCCGCCGGGCCAGGAGCTGTCCAAGCTGCCCAGCGAGTACTTCAGCGAGCACATCTACACGACGTTCCAGGACGACTGGGTGGCGTTCAAGATGGTGAACGACGTCAACCACAAGCGGCTGCTGTGGGCCAACGACTTCCCGCACTCCGACAGCACCTGGCCGTGGAGTCAGGAACTGCTCGACGAGCACTCAGCCAATCTCTCGCCAGTGCAGCAGCGGGACATCCTCTGCAACAACTCAGCCGAGCTGTACGACATCGACCTGTCCAAGCTGCCTGTCGGCGGCGATCGTCTCGCGGCCAACGCAGCCTGAAGGCACAGCGGCGCGCACCGCGCCGACGCCTCGTCTGGCCGGCAGCTTCGGCCTGAAGGCAGCCCAGCCAGCGTTTCGGCAGCGATCGGCTAACGGCCAGCGCAGCCTGAAGGCAGTCTGGCTGGCGCTTCGCCGACGGTCGTCTAGCGCTGGCCGGGGGCTGAGAGCGACGCCTGCAGTGCATCGTTCTCTACTGGTACAGCGGGCCTCAGCGCCGTAGCCGACGCGCGCCAGACTGAGTGAGACCGACCGGTACCTTGGGCGAGGAGCGCCGCTCGCGCCCGCTCGCGGCCGAACCAGCGAGGAGCCACCCAGCCATGCAGAGCCACGAAGTCGACTACGAGATCTTCGGCGACGACATGCAGTTCGTCGAGGTCGAGCTGGACCCAGGCGAGACCGTCGTCGGCGAGGCCGGCACGATGATGTTCATCGAAGACGGCATCACGTTCGAATCGGTCATGGGCGACGGCTCCCAACCCGACTCAGGCATGTGGGGCAAGCTCAAGGGCGCCGGCAAGCGGGTCATCTCCGGCGAGTCGCTGTTCCTCACCCACTTCACCAACACCGCTGCCGGCGGCAAGGCCAAGGTCGGCTTCGCAGCGGGTTACCCGGGCAAGATCATCCCGGTCGATTTGGCGCAGATGGGTGGCGAGATCATCGCCCAGCGCGACGCCTTCTTGTGCGCCGCGCTCGGCACCAAGCTCGACATCGCCTGGCAGCGCGGCATCGGCACGGGCCTGTTCGGCGGCGAAGGCTTCATCCTGCAGCGCCTGTCGGGGGACGGCATGGCCTTCCTCCACGCGGGCGGCTCCATCAAGGCCGTCCAGCTCAACAACCAGACCATCAGGCTCGACACCGGCTGCCTCGTGGCGTTGCAGCCGTCGCTCAACTACACGATCGAGCGGGCCGGCAACCTCAAGTCGATGTTCTTCGGCGGGGAGGGGCTGTTCCTGGCGACGGTCTCGGGCACCGGCTGGGTGTGGCTGCAGTCGCTGCCGTTCGAGCGGCTGTCGTCGCGGGTGCTGGCCAACGCCGCCGGGCCGATGTCGGACGACTCCCGCGGCCTGCTGTCGGGGATGTTCGAGCGCAACTGACGACCATGCAGCTGACCTCGAGTCGCATCAACGTCGACGACCACGCCGAGGCCCAGGAGGCCTTCCACGCACGTGGCTGGACCGATGGCCTGCCAGTCGTGCCGCCCACCGACGACGCTGTGGCCGCCTGCCTGGACTGGGCCATGCTGCCGCCCGATCACCTCATCGGCATCGAGCCGGTGCGCGCACGGGCCATCACCGCGGAGAAGGCGGCCGTCAACGCTGTGATGGCAGGGTGCCTGCCGCCGCACTTCCCGGTCGTCGTGACCGCGCTCACCGCCCTGCTGCAGCCCCAATTCGGCCTGCACGGGCCCACCGCGTCCACCGGCGGCTGCGCGCTGCTGCTGATCGTGAACGGCCCCATCCGCCAAGAACTGGCCATGGACGCCACATTCAGCGTGCTCGGAGGAGCCGACCGATCGCGCGCGGTCATCGCGCGGGCAGTACGGCTGGTGCTGGCCAACGTGCTCGACGTCAAGCCCGGTGGCATCGACCGCTCCACGCTCGGGCACCCCGGCAAGCTCGGCTACTGCATCGCCGAGGACGAGGAGGCCACGGGCTGGGTCTCGCTCGGCGATCAGCGGCTCGGCACTGCACCCGCCGAGCGGGGCCATGTGTCATCGGTGACAGCGGTGGCTTCGCTGGCGCCCCGGCAGGTCATGAACGAATGGACCACCGACCCCACCGAGCTGTGCGAGACCCTCGCGGCGGAGATCCGGGCCAACCAGCTCAACTACTCCATCTGGCCCGGCAACTACACCGTGGTGCTGCCGCCGCAGCTGCGCACCCACTTCGATGCGGCCGGCTGGACCAAGGACGACATCGCTGCGTGCGTGTACGAGCGGGCCCGGGTGCGTCGGGGCGACTGGGCGGCCGTCGGCAAGGGAGCCGTGGTCAAAGACCGCGCCGAGCGCATCTACCCTGCCCTGGAATCGCCCGAGGACCTGCTGATCGTTGCTGCAGGCGGCCCCGCAGGCGGCTTCGCTGCGGTCATCCCGCCCTGGCTCGGCACACGCAGCCACGCAGCCACGGTGGCGGTGGGCGCCTGCGTGGACTGCGAGATCAGCTAGCGCGATCAGCCGTCGGTGGCGAGGCGGAGGCTCGACGCCCTCGGCGTGTGCGTCGTGCTTGGAGCCTGCTGCGCTCAGCCGCGGGTGAACGCCACCGCACGCCTGGTCGCGCAAGACTCCGAATATGGACAAGAACCACAGTTCGCACCAGCCGCAGACTGTGCACGATGGCTTACTGGCAGAGCTGCCAGACGGATACCTCGCGTCGGTCGAGGACTACCACCGGCTGGCCTTCGCCGTGGTGGGCGAGGCGCGCCGGGTGGCGACCGGCCGGTTCGGCCTGCGCAGCCTGGACGAGGGTTTCGGCACGCCGGTGTTCGAGGTGACGATGGGCCGCGCCGGCGAGATGGAGTGCCAGCTATGGATTGACGGCGACGAGCTGTTCGCCACCGAAGGCGGCACCCTGCGCAGCGCCCACATCACGACGCTGTCCGCAGCCGCCGACTTCGCCGGGGTGTCGCCGGGCACGGAGGCGCGCGAACAGGACAGCCCAGAGCTCGGCGATGTCGATCGCTGGCTGCGGGTGAGCCCCGAAATGGGTGCGCACCTGGCGACATGGTTCCGGGTCGGCAAGCAGGCGCTGGGACAGTTGCACGAGCTGCCCGGCGCAGCAGTGCCCGACGAGATCCAGCTGTGGCCCGGACACTTCGACATAGCGACGGCAGTCGGCGATGCCGACGACGGGGCCCGAGCCACCTACGGTCTGTCGCCCGGCGATGCCGCACACCCGTTCCCGTATGCCTACGTGGGGCCGTGGGGCGCGGTGGACCGCGCCGATCCCTACTGGAATGACGACGCCTTCGGCGGGGCGTCGCTGCGGTATGCGGAGATCATCGCTGCGGCAGACCCCGCCAGCGCCGTGTTCGAGTTCCTGTACGCAGGCTTCGACACCATCAACGGCTGAGAGAGCAACGCCACGCACGAGGCGCAGCCCTGCGCCCGTGGCAGCATGTAGCCGACCGGTGCTCGCCGGAGCAAGCTGTCGAGTCAGGCCATCAAGGAGGACAGCGTGGAACTGCTGGACCCGACACATGAGCAGGATCCCGCAGGTTTCGCCCCGCCGGCGCGGCTTACGACGCTCAAGGGCGCCACCGTCGGCGTCATCTCCAACGGCAAGGAGAACACCAAGCCGTTCTTCGACCACATGGAGCGTCTGCTGCGCGACCGTCATGGCGTGGCCAAGGTGATCCGCCGGATCAAGGCCAACTACAGCGCTCCCGCGCAGCACGAACTGCTGGCTGAGGCGATGGGCTGGGACGCGGTGCTGGCCGGCGTCGGCGACTGAGGCAGCTGCTCGTCGTGCAGTCTGCACGACGCCGTTGCCGCCGAGAAGGTCGGCGTGCCTGCCATCAGCGTGATGACCAGCGCATTCATCGACGCCGCCGAACTGATGGCCCGGGTACAAGGCGTGCCCGAGCACCCCTTCACCGTGATCGAGCATCCCATCGCCAGCGCCGACCAGGCGGGGCTCGAAGCCCGCGCCGAGACGGCAGTGGAGCAGGCCGTCAGGGTGCTGGTCGGGCACTAGCTTCGGTCTGCGCCCGCGCACCTGCGGGCCACACGCACGAGCGCTCCGGCCGGAGCGCCGGACGAGTCGAATTCAGGAGCACATCTCGATGGTGAATCCCATTCCCGACGACTACCCGCGCATCTCGGTGTCGATGAGCATCGACGGCGCCGCAGACGCCATTGCCTTCTACACCGAGGTGCTCGGTATGACCGAGCGGATGCGCATCGACATGGGCGGCAGGATCGGCCACTCCGAGCTAGCGCTCGGCGACTCGCTCATCATGGTGGCCGACGAGTTCCCCGAGATGGAGTTCCAATCGCCCAAGCACTACGGCGGCTCGCCGGTGCAGATGAGCGTGTACGTCGAGGACGTCGACGCCACGTTCGCAGCGGCGCTGGCAGCGGGTGCCACCGAGGTGCGGCCCGTCGTGGACCAGTTCTACGGCGACCGCTCGGGCATGATCGAGGATCCGTGGGGCCATCGATGGAACCTCACCACCCACATCGAGGACATCGATCCCGAGGAGATGGCCCGCCGCTCCGAGGCCGCCATGGCCGAGATGGGCGACGGCTGACAGGAGCCGACCAAACCCACTCGGGATCTCACGCCGGATTCTGGATCCGCTGCGACACGACGCTGCTGTCGCGGTGTCGGCGCCGACGCCCGATGTGTGCCGTTGTGGAACTCAGTCCTCAGACGCGGCAATGCGCCACCCGACCACCGCCGCGGGCGCAGCCGAGGCGGCGAAGAGCGCCGCAGCAATCGCCAGCGCGAACGGCAGCGAGACGAACTGCGCCACCGTTCCCAGCGCCAGGCCGATCGACACTTCTCCCACTGCCTGGGACTGCCCGACGAACGAGACCACGGTGGCGCGCACCGACGAGTCGGCATGCCGATTTGCCATCGCCTCGGTCAGCGAATATGCCGTCTCGCCGGCCACGTCGAGGATCGCCCAGCCGATGAGTGCCGCCGTGAACCACGGGCTCAGCGCCAACGCCATGGCGCCTGCGGCGGCGATCACCAGGAATCGCGCCAGCAGGAAGGCGTCACGGCGGGCGCTTCGCTGGTCGGCCTGCGAGCGCTCGAGGTGACGGCGCAGCCACGTCATCATCGGGATCGCCAGCGCCGACATCACGAACCAGGCCGCGCCGAAGAACAGCACGGCTTCACGGCCGTCGAGCTCGGTGAGGCCGAGTTCGAACAGCCGCAGGGCCGAGAGCCGGTCGTTGGCTTCCCACGCTCCGGCGGCAATGGCGGCCGCGAGCGTCACCGCCAGCAGCGACGGGCTGCGGCGCACGAGCCGCGCGCCCCGCTTCCACAGAGCGATCGCATCTCGCCATGCGCTGGTGCGCGCCGGCCGGGGTGCGCCGCCGGCCCGGCGGCGGGGTGACTCGAAGCCGGCCTCGGGCATCGTGACTGCCAAGTAACCGGCCGCCGCGATCGACAGCAGGCCCATCACGGCCATCGACCCCCGGACTGACCAAGCGCCCAGTGCGGTGGCGGCGACCAGGCCCACCATGACGCCCGCCGACCGGAAGACGGCATGGCGCACGATGAGCCCGTCCACCTCGCGGCTGGGATCGCTGCCGACCGCACCGCTGTCGCCATCAGCCCCGCCGCCGTCGTCAGCCCCGGGGTCGGCTGCTGCGGTGTGGGGTTCGACAGGCATCACGGCGGCACTGCGATGCGAATGCGAGGCGTGGTGCGCCAGTTCGTCGGTCATCCACGCCGTGGCAGCGCCGCTCTGCAGAGTCCAGCCGACCCCCCACAGCACCTGCCAGATGACGAGAACGCCGAACAGCTCGGTGACCGGGCCCAACGCCATCGCCGTGCCCATCACGACGTAGGCCGCGACCACGGCGTACTTGCGGCTGTAGAGGTCGGCGACCACCCCGGTCGGCGTCTCGGTCACGAGAATCGACAGCACCAGCGCGGTGCCCAGCACCGCAAGCCGGAATGGGGACAGCCGCAAGTCGACCACCCACCACACCATCGCCGGCAGGCCCCATGAGAAGGCCAAGCCCTGTACGCCCCCCGTCAGCAGAAAGAGCCGATCAGGCCGATGCCGCACAACGCCGCAGCCTAGAAACCACTTCGGGTTCCCTAACGCCGAATGCGATGATCCTGACTGCGCTGCTCGGGAGCGAACCACGATCGGAGTGCAATATATGTTGCAATACATGGCAAAATTGGCACCATGAAGCAGACGACGATCTACCTACCTGATGAACTCAAGGAGCGACTTGAACGCGCAGCGGAGGAAGCCCGTTGTTCTGAGGCTGCGCTGGTTCGCGAGGCGCTGGTCGAAGCACTTGCTCGGCGTGAGGCTCGGCCGACAACCCCGCTGTTCGCCGAGGGCTGGGGCGATCCCGACATCGCCGAGAACGTCGACGATCACCTAGCCAGGACTGGTTTCGGTACGTGATCGTCGACACCAGCGTCCTCCTGGCGGCATTCGTGCCGGACCAGCGGATGCATGAATCGTGCGCCCAAACACTGGCCGAGGCCCGCCCGCTGGTGATCTCCCCCTTTGTGCTTGCGGAACTCGATTACCTCACGGCGCGCATCGCTGGCGTCGATGCCGAATTGGCGGTGCTCGACGAGATCTCGTCGGGTGCGTACGAACTAGCGGCTTTCGATGCCGTCGATCTCGTCCGGGCACACGCTGTCATCGAGCGATACCGCGACCTGCCGCTTGGCCTGGCCGATGCATCGCTGGTGGTCCTCGCCGACAAATACGACGAGGTTGCGATTGCGACGCTCGACGAACGGCACTTCCGCGTCGTTCAGTCACTGCGCGGCAAGCCTTTCCGCATCCTCCCCGCCGATATCGGGTTCTAGAGACAGCCAGCCCCGACGCTGGCATGATGCTCGGAGCATCCGAAGAGAGGTTCGGTCGATGAGCACAGAGCAGCAAGCACGGCACCGCATCGACGGGGCGACGACCGCGTCGACACCGGGAGGCTGCGCCGACGAAGCAGCGCAGTTCGAGGAGATGGGACTGTCGGCGGCGTGGTCGTTCGAGGCGTCCCACGACCCGTTCCTGCCGTTGGCGCTGGCAGCAGAGCGCACTGAGAGCATCGAGCTCGGCACGGCCATTGCCGTTGCCTTCGCCCGCAACCCGATGACATGCGCCGTCACCGCATGGGACCTGCAGCGCCACAGCGGCGGCCGCTTCATCCTGGGGCTCGGCACGCAGATCAAGCCCCACATCACCAAGCGCTACAGCGAGCAGTGGTCACGTCCTGCTGAGCGGATGCGCGAGTACATCGAGGCGGTGCGCGCCATCTGGCACACCTTCGAGACCGGCGAGCGGCTCAACCACCGGGGCGAGTTCTACACCCACACCCTGATGACGCCGTTCTTCAATCCGGGCCCGATCGGCATGGCGCCACCGGCGATCTACGTGGCCGGCGTCGGCCCGCGCATGGTCGAGGTGATCGGTGCGGCGGCGGACGGATTCTTCGTGCATCCGTTCCACACCGCGCAGTTCATGACCGATGTCACGCTCCCGGCCATGGCGGCCGGTGCCGAATCGGCAGGACGCGACGTCGGCGAGGTCACCGTTGCCTGCCTGACCATCGTCGCCATGGGCGAGAACGACGAGCAGATCGACAAGGCCCGCCGCTCCGCCGCGGGCCAGCTCGCGTTCTACGGGTCGACGCCTGCCTACGCGGGTGCGCTCGACCACCACGGCTACGGCGAGCTGCAGCCACGCCTGAACACGCTGTCCAAGCAGGGCGACTGGCGCGAGATGAGCGACCTCATCGACGATGATCTGCTGGATCTCGTCGTGGTGTCAGGCACACCGTCGGAGGTGGGTGCGCAAGTCGCCGAACGCAACACCTTCGCCGACCGCACGACGATGATGTTCTACGGACCGACACCCACCAACGACGCCATCGCCGAAGCCGTAGCAGCCGCCAACGGCGCATGAGCCGACCGGCCGCTGTGCCTGAGGGGCTGAGGCGGCGAGCTGACGGGACGCTGGCGTGCTGGTGGGGCG
>CAZAFV010000100.1:0-8243 GCA_964484385.1 uncultured Acidimicrobiales bacterium | reverse complement strand
AGCGTCGCCACCCGATAGGTCGTCACCGCGCCCGCCACGGTGATCGTGCGCGCCCCCGACGCGTCCCAGTCGCCGTTCTGGGTCACCGCCACGCCCACCCGCAGCGGGCTGGTGGGAGCAGGATCCGCGATGATGGTGAACAGCGCCCGATGGCCTTCCACGATCGCGTCGCCGCCGGTCACCGACAGCACCGGCACACCGGCGGGCGGATCCGGCAGCGGACGCGACGGCCCGACACAGACCCACACGCCTCCCAGCCGCTCAGCCGCTCAGCCGCTCAGCATGAATGAACGTGCGCCGCTGGAGACGGAGACGGCGGCAGAGCCCGGCAGAAATCGCTTGGATCGCCCGCAAGACAGTGCCTATGTTGCACGGAGCGAATTCGTTTGCACGCGAGCAAGCTGCGGGAGACGACATGAGTAGCATCGCAACTGTGTCAGAGGAAGCTGACCGTGCTGGTGCGGGCAGCGTCGGCGAGGCCGGCGCCAGCGTGCGGGCTGCCCCCGAGATTGCTGACGAGCGGCGCTCAGTCATGGTCCCGGTGCTGGTCGCAGTGGTGGTGACACTCATCGGCGGCGTGTTCGGACTGGCTGTGGCGGGCTTCAACACCCTGCGCGACGACATGGGCACCCTGCGCAGCGACCTCAGCAGCGAAATCGGCACCCTGCGCAGCGACCTCAGCGGCGAAATCGGCACCCTGCGCAGCGACCTCAGCGGCGAAATCGGCACCCTGCGCAGCGACCTCAGCGGCGAAATCGGCACCGTGCGCAGCGACCTCAGCGGCGAAATCAGCGCCTTGCGCGACGACATGAACACTCGCTTCGCTGAGTTCCGCGCCAGCACCGACGAGGGTTTCAGGCAAGTCAACGCGGTGCTGCTCGACCACACCGATCGGCTGGCGCGCATCGAGACGGCGCTTGACATCGTGCCGGCCGCTGCAGCGCAGCCGTAGTCGGCAGTCTCGCCTGCGGCGGGGTGATGCGCAGCGACTGGGCGCATCTGCGTCTTGTCCAGCAGCGCCCGGCGACGTTTCGCGCCGCCGACACGGCCCGACCGATAGCGAGGCTGCAGCCGCAGCGGGGGGCAGTCGCTGCCGGTGATGGTGACGGCGACCGATCCGGCGCCGATGCTGATGCCGGAGTCATTGGTGTCGAAGTCCAGATCGGCGGCGAGTTCATAGCCGTCACAGCCGCTGGCGGGACAGCCCATCCCCGACACAGCACCCGGGAACGCCGCCGCATACCCCGCCGCGACACGGCAGCCGCGGCCAGCAACGACCCCGATCTAGTGTGGGATGCGGGCGGCGTCGGCTGCGGTGCGGCGGAGCGGGCTATATGGAGGCTGCGGATGCGGGTGCGCCCCCAGCCTGCGACACGACGGGGGAGGCGAGATGGGATTGCGGCCGGGTGATGTGAATCTGGCGAGGCAGGCGGACATGGCTCGCATCGGCGGTGCGCCGTATGACTATCTGGAGATGCTGCGCGCCGAGGCGCCGGTGTGGTGGAACCCGCCGCCGCCGGCCGAGGAGTACACGCGTGCTGCGTGCGCGGGCTTCTGGGTGCTGTCCAAGTACGCCGACGTGGACGCCGTCTCGAAGGATCCTGACCGTTTCTCGGCGTGGGAGAACTCGGTGCTGTGGACTGACACCAAGCAGAACCCGGTGGCGCTGGAGGCCCAGCGGATGGGGCTGATGGGCATGGACCCGCCCCAGCACACGGCGTACCGGCGCCTGCTGCAGCCCGGGCTGACGCCGCGTCGGGTGGCGGCGCTGGAGCCGTTCATTGCGGCCGAGGCCGCTGAGGTGGTCGAAGCACTGGCGGCGCGGGACCGGGCGGAGTTCGTATTCGACGTCGCCGCTGAGCTGCCGATGATCCTGCTGTGCCAGCTGATGGGCGTGCCCCAGGAGCTTCGCCGTGAGTACTTCCGCATCGCGAACGACGTCGCCAATGTGGAGTTCAACGAGAACTTCGAGCACACCATGCTGGAGCTGTACGCGTTCCTGGACGACCTGGTGAAGAACCGCGGCAGCCTGGACCCCGACACGATGCTGTCGAAGTACCTCGACGGCGAGGTGGACGGCCGCCGCCTCACGCACGACGAGATCACCCAGTTCTTCGTGACGCTGTCGATCGCCGGACACGAGACCACCCGCAACACCACAGCGCATTTCGTTCGGCTGATGGACGAGCACCCAGACCAGCGCGCACTGCTGCTCGAGGACCTCGACGGGCGGCTGCCCAACGCCATCGAGGAGGTGCTGCGCTTCTCGCCACCGGTGATGCAGTTCTGCCGCACCGCCACCGCCGATGTCGAGATTCGCGGTGTGACCATCCCCAAGGGCGACAAGGTGTACATGTCGTACCTGTCGGCCAACCGAGACGAAGAGGTCTTCGATGACCCCAACCGTTTCGACATCGCGCGCCCGAATGCCTCATCGCACCTGGCATTCGGCGCGGGACCGCATTTCTGCCTCGGCGCGTCGGTGGCCCGAGCCCAGCTGCGCTGCCTGCTGCGCGAGCTCTACAGCCGCCTGCCCGACATAGCGCTCGCCGAGCCATACACCCCGATGGGCAGCGTGTGGTTCAACGGGATCACCCACATGCCGGTGCTCACCTGCCCGCACGCGGCGGCCGCAGGCGCGGGGCGATGAGCGGCCTGCCAGGCGGGATCAACGGCAACGCTGGCGCCGCAGCGTCCGATGAGGACAGGCGCACCGACGCATGCAAGGGAGGAGCCGATGAGCACTGATGCAGGCAGGGCGTGCATCGAGGGCCGCCCCGCAGTGGTGACCGGCGCCGGCAGCGGGATCGGCGCGGCACTCGCACTCGAGGCAGCCCGCCGAGGCGCCGCCGAGGTGAGCGTGCTCGACATCGACCTCGACGCCGCCCGCCGCACAGCCGCCGAGATCAGATCCGCAGGCGGCGAGGCGATTGCGCAGCGCTGCGATGTGACCGATGCCGAGGCGCTCGGCCTCCTCGCGGCCGATGTCGTCGACGCCCATGGCGCGCCGGGGCTGGTGTGGGCGAATGCGGGCGTCTCAGCCGTCGGCGGCGGCGTGCTTGACGCCGCGCTGCGTGACGCCCGCTGGGTGCTGGAGGTCAACTTCTTCGGCGTGCTCAACACGCTGCAAGCCTTCGGGCGTCCCATGGCTGCCGCTGCCGAGCCGGGCTGGCTCGCCGTGACCGGCTCGGAGCACTCGCTGGGGCTCCCCCACGCCGGTGCGGGCGCCTACACCGCATCCAAGCATGCGGTGCTGGGCCTGTGCGAGGTGATACGAGCTGAGCTGCCGCCGCACTTGGGCATCAGCGTGCTGTGCCCGGGCCTCACCGCGAGCAGGCTGTGGGCGTCGGGAAGCCTGCGGCCTGAGCGCTTCGGCGGGCCGGCCGAGCCGCAGCCGCTGTCTAGGCAAGTGATCGAACGCGGCATGAGCGCGGACGTCGTGGCCCGCCGTGCGTTCGACGGCGTCGAAGCGGGGCACTTCGTGATCGCGACCCATTACAACGCCCGCTCCTATGCCGACGCCCGCGCCGCAGAGGTGGCCGATGCGTTCAAGCGGCTCGCTGCCGATGACACGTCGAGCTGGGATGTGACCGAGATCGCCACTGCTGTGCTCAGCGGCACCAGCCCCGGCGAGCCGCCCGCCGAAGCCGGGTGAGTTGAGGCCCAGTTACTGCTCGGCTCGGCGGAAGCGGATCACGGGAATCTCCCGCTCCACCGATGCCTGGTAGTCGCCGAAGCGGGGCATGGCCCCCGACATTGCGTCGAACGCACGGGTGCGCTCGTCGCCTGACAGCTCGGTGGCCACTGCTGCGAACGTCTCGGTGCCGACCTCGAGCGTGACCTCGGGATTCGCGGTGATGTTGTAGTACCACGACGGGTGGCGGGGATGGCCGCCCGCCGACGCGAACACGATGTAGTCGCCGTCGAGCTGGTGGTAGGTGAGCGGGTTGGTGAGCTGCCGTCCGCTGCGGGCGCCGGTCATGGTCACCAGCAGCATCGGGTTGCCTTCGAACGGCCCGCCGCACCGGCCGCCGTTCGCGCGGAACTCGGCGATGATCGTCTCGTTGAACGACAGGACCTGCTGGTCCTCCATGCCCTTCATCGCCATGACACTGCTGCCCCCGTGCTCGACCGCTGCGCGACGACCCTAACTGCAGCGGCATCCAAGCACGGCCGGCCCGCCGTGTGAACATGCGGCCCGCACTCTGCGGTGCTGCCGCGGGCATTTCGGGCAGTGGCGTTCCGTCAGTACAGGCGGTCTCGGTTGGCCTCGTCCTCGGACGCGTCGATCTCGACGGCGTCTGCACCGTTGATCTGGTCGGCCAGCACTTGCCCGTAGGTGGGATATGCGGACCTGTCGATCTGGACTGCGGGATCCCACAGCCGTGACCGGATGAGCGACCGTCCGCAATGCAGGAAGGCCTCTTCGACGACGACCTGCAGGCCTGACAGCGGCGGTCGGTCCTTGATCGACTGCGGCGCCAGCAGGTCGGCGTCGGTCACGATTTTGCCCGTGCCGCTGACGCGCAGCGTCTCGTTCATGCCGGGCACCAGGAACAGGAGTCCCACGTTCGGGTTGAAGAGGACGTTCTGCAAGGTGTCGACTTGCCGGTTGCCGGGCCGGTCGGGGATCAGCAGGGTCTGCTCGTCGAGCACCGTCACAAAGCCCGGCGGGTCGCCGCGCGGCGAGGTGTCGGCCCGCCCGTCGGCCCCGATCGAGCTGATGACGCACAGCGGAGACAACTCGATGAATCGCCGCGAATGCTCGTCGATGCGGTCGAGCACCTTCTGGTGTGCCCGTGCCACCGGCGGACGGTATGTCTCTCGCAGTTCGGACACGTTCGAGATAGCCATCTTGCCGCTCCCAGCAGCCATCGTTGTCGGGGGCAGATCAGTGGCCGCACGAGCCCCTCGGCCCCTCGTTCAGCGTACGCCGGGCCGTGGCCCATGGAGAACCTCACGGCGTTGGCAAACGCCATCGAGGCCGGCGCTGCGATGTCGCTCAGTTGGGCGAGAATTGGGAGCCGAGGCCTGCCCGTCTGGTAAGGACGGGTGGCAGCATTTCCATCTCGCCGACCCCCGACAGGAGAACCCACCGTGATCTCACGTCGCCGCAGCAGTGCACGGCACCGTCGACCGCTGTTCAGGCGGTTGCTCGGCACTGCTGTGCTGGCCGCGGCTTTCGTGCTGGCGGCGGCGTGCACGGGCGGCAGCGCCGATGATGGCGCCAGTGCCGATTTCGACGGCACCGTACGCATCGGCGCCGCATTGAGCGAGACAGGTCGGTTCGCTGCCGAGGGCGCGGTGGTGCGCCGGGGCTATGAGACCTGGCTGCACTGGGTGAACGCGGAGCAGGGCGGGATCCGTGTCGGCGACAGCCGCTACCGCGCCGAGATCGTCTTCCGAGACGACGAGTCCGATCCCGAGCGGGTGGTCGACGCCGTCGATCAACTCATCGACTCCGACGAGGTCGATTTCCTGCTCGGCCCCTATTCGAGCACGCTGACCGGGCCTGCCAGCGCCGTGGCGGAAGCCCGCGGCGTGATCATGGTGCAAGGCAGCGGCTCCGCCGACAGCCTGTTCGAGCGGGGCTACCGCAACATGTTCTACACGGGCGTCGTCGCATCGGACTACACGCGTTCGAGCATCGAACTGCTTGCCGAACGCGGCGCGCGCACCGCTGTGGTGGCCCATGAGGACACGCCATTCGCCGCATCGGCCGCAGCGGGTGCACAGCGCCACCTCGCGGCCCATGGCATGGAAGTGCTGGCCATCCGGCGCTACCCCGTCGGCGTCGCTGACGTCGACGACCTCATGGCCGAACTCGCGGCACTCAGGCCTGACGTCTTCGTGGGCGGCGGCCACTACGACGACGCGGTGCTGTTCCTGCAATCAGCGCAAGCACACCAGTTCCGCCCCGACGCGATGCTCGTCACCGTCGGCCCGACCAACCCGAAGCTCATCTCCGACACCGGCAACGCCGCCGAGGGCGTGCTCGGACCCACCCTGTGGGCGCCCACGATGGGATATGAGGGCGCGAGCTTCGGCACGGCGAGCGCCTACGCCGACGAGTACGAGCGCATCTGGGGCGAGCGGCCCGTCTACCAGGCGGCCGGGGCGACATCGGCCGCGCTCGCCCTGCACCTCGCCATCGAAGCCGCCGGCAGCCTCGACACAGACGCCGTGCGCGACGCCCTGCGAGAACTCGACACCGACACCTTCTACGGCCCGATCCGGTTCGACGACCGCGGCGTCAATGTCGCCAAGCCGATGGGCACCGTCCAAGTGCAAGACGGGCGCATCGTGGTGGTCGCGCCTGTCGCGGCGGCCGAGGGCACCCTCATCTACCCAGCGCGCTGACAGTTCACGTCTGGCCACGGTTGCAGGCGCTTCGCCGGCTCAGCATGATGAACCTCGTGGTTGCTGCTGGTCAGGGTGGGGTGGGGATGCGGCTGCCGCGGCTGGTGTTCAGCCAGTTCATGCCGTCGCGGACGTACTCGCCGGCGGCGTTTCGCTGCGGGCTGTAGTCCCACCAGTCGATGCCGGCGGCGTGTGCCGCGGCGCTCACCACCCGCCGGGAGCGCTGCGACGCGAGGACTTGGTCGCGCAGCGCGGTGCTGTCCCAGCGCTCGGCGGTCTCTGCGGCGAACGCTGCTACCAGATCGGCGTGGGCAGGGTCAGCCGCCAGGTTGTTGCGCTCGAGCGGATCGTCGACCAGGTCGTACAGCAGGGGCGGGTCGCCCTCGCAGTGGATCCACTTGTGGCGCCCCCGGCGGATCATGAACATCGGCTGGGTGGTCAGCACCGCCGTGTACTCGCCGATCGCCTCGCCGCCGCCCTCGCTACCGGCGCCGCTGCCACCGCCGCCCGACGCCAGCTCCCACAGGCTGCGTCCCGCGGGCGGCGTGCTCATCTCGAGCCAGCCGTCACTGCCCCCGTCGGTCGCGATGTCGAGCAGCGTCGGCAGCAGGTCGACCAGCGAGCACACATCGGGAACGGCACGGTTGGCCACGCCCGGTCCGGCCATCACGAACGGCACCCGCGCGGCCCGCTCGAAGAAGCACATCTTGAAGAACGTGCCGCGGTCGCCCAGCATGTCGCCGTGGTCGCTGATGGCGATCACGACGGTGTCGTCGGTGCGGCCCGTCTCGTCCAGCACCTCCACCAGGCGCCCGACCCATGAGTCGAAGTAGCTGGTGTTGGCGTAGTAGCCGTGGCGGGCGTTGCGGCACTGCTCCTCGGTGAAGCCGACGCCGTCGGCCCCGATGCCGTGGCGCAGCCGCCGGGTGTGCGCATCGATGGCGTCGGGGGCGATCGGGTCGGGCAGGTCGATGCTGTCGTGGTCGTACAGGTCCCACCACTGCTGCCGGGCCTCGTAGGGATCGTGGGGATGGGTGAACGAGGCCACCACGAAGAACGGCCGCTCGTCGGGGGCACGGGCCAGGTCGTGCAGGTGCCGCACCGCAGCGAACCCGACTTCCTCGTCGAAGTCGTGCTGGTAGTTGGTGACCACCGGGCCCGCTTCGGACAGGGTGGCCATGGTGTACCAGTCGCTCGGCGGCCCCGTCGCCGCATCCCAGTCGGGCGTGAGCGCAAAGCCCGAGGGGTAGATGTCGGTGGTGAGGCGCTGCTCGAAGCCATGGAGCTGGTCGGGACCGATGAAGTGCATCTTTCCCGACAGCGTCGTGCGGTAGCCCAGCAGGCGCAGGTAGTGCATCAGCGTGGGCACCGACGCCGCGAACTCGGCGCCGTTGTCCCACGCCCCGATCGACGCCGGCAGCTGGCCCGACAGCATCGAGAACCGTGACGGGGCGCACAGCGGGAAGTTGCAGTACGCCGCATCGAAGCGCACGCCGCGCTCAACGAGCGCATCCAGCGCCGGGGTCTGCACCACCCGATGGCCGTACGCACCGGTGAAATGGGGCGCCAGCTGATCCGCCATCACGACGAGGATGTTCGGGCGTCGTCCCGAGCGCGTCACCGAGCCGAACCTACACCCAGCCTCGGCACCGGTCGGATCAGCCGAAGTCGGCTGGGGTCAGGGGCCTGACGAGCGCATCGATCGCCATCCCTGCTGGAGGTGGATGCGGGTCGTACGATCTGCTCCGGCACGGCTCTTGCCCCTCCGAAGGCCACGGTGAGTTCCTGACGGTGGATTCCGGGGCATCGGCTTGATGCCACCACAGCGACCCGCTCACGAAACGGACAACCCATGGCCACTTCATCCAATTCCAAGCTCTCGA
>CAZAFV010000099.1:5148-9056 GCA_964484385.1 uncultured Acidimicrobiales bacterium | reverse complement strand
AGCGTTCGTCCTGAGCCAGGATCAAACTCTCCGTCGAGATCAAGCCCGCGATGTCGTGCGGCTGAGCCGCGGTCGATCGCAGGCACGATCGAAGAGCCTGTGCCACGATCCGAGGGAAGTCCCTCTTCCCGCGGCGACTGGCTGGAATTGGTGCACCGTCGCATGTGGGTTCGCACGAGGCGAGCCCGATGAAACGGCACGAACAAGTTGGTCCCCGGTCATGGGTTGACCGCGGACCGGCTGTGTGGTTCGACCAGCGGCTGGAATCCAGCAGCCGATCGCCCGCACTGGCGTTTTCGTCCTCTGTTCTGTTGTCAAGGAGCGCTGCTGAGGCGAATCCGCCGGCAGCTGACACTCGATCGGCGCCTGCCGCTGCCCTCTGCGAAAGAGCGCAGCGGGTGACGCCGCCGGAGGTGTCGGACCCCTCTGGACGGCATTTCCGCCCCTGAGGGGGACGCATGAGACTACAGCGGCCGACCCACCTCCGCAACCACCCTCAGCAGCCGATTCGGCGCGATCGCACAGGATTCAGGGAGCGGTCGCGACGTGCCAGCGCTTCTTGCCGCGCCGCAGCAGCACATAGCGGCCATACAGCAGGTCATTGGCCCCGACACGGCGGTCGGGCTCAGTGGTGCGATCCCCATTGATGTACACGCTGCCCTCGGCCAATGCCCTGCGCGCGTCGCTGCGGCTCTGGGCCAATTCTGCATCGACCAGCACATCCACTACAGACGCATCAAGTGCTCGCAGCGGAGCCGAGGGAACTTCGCTGGCCACGAACGCGAGCGCCGGCGCTGACACCTTGCTCAGTGACGCCGTGCCGCCGAACAGCACCTCGCTGGCACCGGCTGCAGCTGCGGCCGCAGCGTCGCCGTGCACGATGCTCGTGATCTCGGCCGCGAGACGCCGCTGCCCCTCGCGCCGCCCGGGGTCGGCCTCGTGTGCAGCAGCGATCTCGGCCACTTCGGCCGTCTCGAGGAACGTGAGCTGGGCCAACAGCTTCGCAATGTCGACATCGTCGACGCCGATCCACGCTTGGTAAAAGCGGTACGGACTCATGGCATCCGCGCTGAGCCACAGCGTCTCGCCGCCCGCCGTCTTGCCGTACTTCGTGCCGTCGCTGCGCGCGAGCAACGGCCAAGTCAGCGCATGGGCAGCGCGTCCCAGCCGGCGGCGGATCAGGTCGATGCCGAGCACGATGTTGCCCCACTGGTCAGAACCGCCGACCTGCAGTTCGCACTCGACGTTCTCCGCCAGCCACAAGTAGTCGTATGCCTGCAGCAGCATGTAGCTGAATTCGGTGTAGGACAGGCCGTCGCCCTCGTCGAGACGGTTGCGGACCGATTCCTTGCCCACCATCTGCTGCACGGTGACGTGCTTGCCGACGTCTCGCAGGAAGTCGAGGACGCCGACGCCGACGGTCCACGCACGGTTGTCCAAGAGCCGCGCCGCGTAGGGACCGTCGTCGAAGTCGAGGAATTGACGCAGCTGCGGCACGATTCCCTCGAGATTGCTGGCCAACGCGTTGTCATCGAGCAGGTTTCGCTCAGTCGAGCGCCCGCTGGGATCACCGACCATGCCCGTTGCGCCGCCGGCCAGCGCGATGGGGCGATGTCCTCCAAGCTGCAGGCGTCGGAGCGTCAGCAGTCCCATGAGATTGCCCACATGAAGGCTTGCCGCGGTGGGATCGAAGCCGCAGTACACCGTGACCGGTCCGGACTCCAAGCGCTGCGCGAGCGCCCGGCGATCCGTTGTCTGATGGATCAGTCCACGCGCTTCGAGGTCGGCCAGCACGTCCACACCGCCAGTCTGCCGGACAGCCAGCGCCGAGAGACCTCTGGCTAGTTGCGGGGTGTCCAGCGAAAGAAGCGCAAGGTGACCAGCACCCCGAACACGCCCCACGCCCCGAGGATCACCCAGCGCCACGCCGGCAGCGGCACGCCTTCGCTGAATGGATCGAAGGTGCGTCCCAGTGCGACGGCCAAGTGTTTGATAGGGAAGATGTCGCCGATGAGCGTCATCCAGCGCGGCGCCCCCTCCGACGGGATGAACACGTCAGAGACGAAGTACAGCGGCAGCACGCACATGTTCGTGATCGCCGGTGCCGCCTGCTCACTGGGGCACACGCAGGTGATGGCGAGCCCCAAGGCCGAGAACGCCGCTGCGCCCACCCCGAGCGTGATGAGCAGGCTGGGCAGGGCACCCGGCTGAACTTCGACGCTGTAGCCGAGCCAGCCGATGCCGATCACGAGCGCTGTCATGAATACGGTCAGCACCAGCGATGCGGCGACCTGCCCGCCCACATAGACCCACGGCGGCAGCGGTGTCGCCCGCATGGCCTTGAGCGCGCCGCTCTCGCGCCTGATGACCGTGACGATGGCGGCGTTCATGAAGTTGGCCGACACCAGTGCCAGCGCCAGGATCCCGGGGACGTACACGGTTGCGACGCGCGCTCCGGTCGAGCTGATGATCTCGTTGCCGAAGATCGAGGTGAAGATCACCAGGAAGATGATCGGCAGGACCACTGTGAAGAAGGTGGCCGCCGGGCTGCGCCGGAAGCCCAACAGGTTGAATCGCGCCTCGCTGCGCAGCTGTCCCAGGCGGGTCATGAACCGTCTCCCGAGGATGTGTCTCCAGTCAGTGCCAGGTACGTGTCCTCCAGCGTCGGCGGCTGCACAGCCAGTGAGTCGAGCCGGGTCCCGGCGGCCTCAGCGGCAGCGAGCAGCTCGCGCACTACCTCGCCGACATCACGCGTGATGAGCGCAAACCGTTCGACTTCTCGCTCGATCTGCCGCTCGGCGATGGCTGTGCCTGCAGCGGCCCGAGCCCGCACCGACGCATCGTCACCGCGGAGCAGGTCTCGCAGCCGATCAGGCAGCGCCACAGGGCTCAGCTCTGCGGCATCCCAGCTGATGTGCGATGGCATGGCGACTTGTGCCGCCAGTTCGGGAGCAGTGCCATCGGCCACGATGCGACCCCGTGAGATCACCACGATCCGGTCCGCCAGGTGGTCGGCCTCGTCCATGTAGTGGGTGGTCAGCAGCACGGTCACACCCAGCGACCGCAAACCGTCGATGGTCTGCCACGCCTCGCGGCGAGCAGCAGGGTCGAAACCGGTTGTCGGCTCGTCCAGGAACACAAGCTCGGGATCGCCCACGAGGGCGAGCGCTACGGCCAGGCGCTGTTGCTGCCCGCCCGACAAACGACGAGTCCGAGTTCCAGCTGCCTCGGCAAGCCCGACAAGCTCCAATACCTCAGCAGTCGGCCGGGGCGACAGGTAGTACGCCGACCACATCGTCACGATCTCCGCAGCGGTGAAGTCGCCCTCATGCTTGGCCCCTTGCAGCACGACCCCGATGCGCTCCCTCCAGTCGGCGGTGGCCTCCGCCGGATCGACGCCCAGCACCTGCACGTCCCCGGACGTTCGGGTGCGGAGGCCTTCGAGGATCTCGACTGTCGTGGTCTTGCCGGCCCCGTTGGGACCCAGGAAGGCCACGACCTCGCCGGTCGCGACCGACAGGTCGACGCCGGCGACCGCCTCGACTTCCCCGTATCGCTTGCGGAGCTGGGTGACCTCGATGGCGAGGTGTGCCTCGTCGCTCATCTTGTGTGGCCGCCGACCGCTGCACTGCCGTGACTGCTGGCGGCGTTGTCGGCTCGGTCAGCGACGGGGTCACCGGCAGGAGCGTCGGTGCCCTCATCGGCGTAGCGCTCGGGATGGCTGACCTGCGGCCGCACTGCTGCTGCGTACAGCAGGACGCCCAGCGGACCGCTGTAGATGATCAGCAAGACCCAATGCCAGCGACGCTTGCCGGCCAGCCGAAACCGATCGCGACCCAGCCGCAGGATGTCGACAATTCCACCGGCCATGATCAGCGCCGCCACAGCGGCTGCGGCGATCAGCACAG
>CAZAFV010000099.1:0-5048 GCA_964484385.1 uncultured Acidimicrobiales bacterium | reverse complement strand
CCGGCGCCGGCGATGCCTGCGACGAGGAAGCCGATTCCTGCTGTCCAGAACGTGCCATTGAACAGCAGCCGTCCGCCGGCGGCCAAGACCACGGTGACAGCGATCACCGGCAGCACCGAGCCCGGCAGGAATGTGACGGCGATCCAGCCCAGCACCAGACCGCACAGCAGCAGGACGATGTTCTCGACCAGCAGCAGCACCTGATGCACGTAGCCACCGTACGCGCCAGCAGCAACGCGCCTACTCGTCGCTGCGTTGCCTCAAGGTGCGGGCGAGGTCGAAGCCGTATCGGGCCAGACGGCGCGTGCTGGCGTCGAGTCCCATTTCGGGCTCGGTGAGTTCGTCGTACCAGATCCACTTCAGCTCTTCGGACTCGTGGTTGCCGCGCGTCACGGCATGGCGTGGTGCACGAACAAGGAAGCGCACGTCGAAGTGAAGATGATCGGGCTCGGGGTGCCTGCGGTTGACAAACAGGTGCACGTCGATGTCCACCGGCTGGCTCCAGACCTCCAGGCCGTCGATGCCGGTTTCCTCGGTGGCTTCGCGCAGGGCAACGCCTGGGAGGGAACCCTCGCCATCGGCATGACCGCCCGGCTGTAGCCAGCGACCGATCTTGCGGTGCAGCAGCACCAACCCCTGCGTTGCGTCGTGGTTCACCACCCATGCCGATGCCGTCAGGTGTCCGGCCTCGCACGAGCGATGGAGCGCATCGGGATGACGGGCAGCGAAGCCGATCAATCGTCGCCGGTGCTGAGCCTGGACGCGATCTCGAGGCTCAAATCGCTCGACGGCCTCAAGTGCCACGGCGAGGCCAGCTTTCGCATCTGATGAACCAAGCTGCCCCGCCGCCGGGGCAGCCGCGTGCCAACACGGCTCTCGAGCGCCGCTGTCGGGTGCCGGCGAACGGCCGCCCCGCAACGTCACCGTTTGCTCACGTGGGAGTTGCCGGCGACATACCAGCGCCATGGCACGTCGGTGCCGCGGCTGATGCCGATGCGGGTCGTGCTCACAATGTCCGCCGCAGTCCAGCCGTCGTCGCGGATGCTGAGTCCGCCGTCGGTCGTGAGGTCGCAGCCGTCGTGGGCAGCATCGATGCCGAATGCCTGAGTGAGCTTGCCCGGGCCCGAGCACAAGTCGCTGCCGCCGACCGATCCTGGGGTGCGACTCCGCCGGGCCGCCATGGAATCAGTGCCGTGCACCGGCTCGAGTGCTCGCAACAGGACCGCGTCGCCGATTCCGGCCGGCGCACAGACTGCGTTCGCGCACCAGTGCATGCCGTAGATCAGGTACACGTAGAGGCGTCCTGGCGGCCCGAACATGGAGGCGTTGCGAGCCGTCGGGCCGCCACGCGAATGTGCCGCGGGATCACCGTCGCCGCAGTACGCCTCGACCTCCACGATGCGGCCCGCGCGCAGCGTTCGGTCTGAGCTGTCGGGATCTTGGACCAGCAGCTTGCCGATCAGGTCGGGAGCAACCTCAGTTGCCGGGCGCTCGTAGAACGCCTGTGGCAGGGGGTCGCCCGCTCGCACCATCAATGCCCGGCTTGGGCGTCGCTGGCCGCGGCGAGTGCGGCGTCGAGGCGCTCGAGTTGTACGGCCACGGCGTCGGGACCTCCCGCTCCAGGCGTCGAACGGCTGAGGTATGCCGCGCCGGGCGCGAGCAGGCGGGCAGCCTCCGGCCCGAGATCCGGGTGTGCTGTCACCAGTTCTGTCAGGCGATGGGGGCGCGAGGAGACATCGGGCTCGTCCAGCGCTCGACGCACGAGCCCGGCAACGACGCCATGCGCTTCGCGGAAGGGCATGCCGCGGGCCACCAGCCATTCGGCCAAGTCAGTCGCGGCCGCAAAGGGGTCGTCGGCGCCCGCCGCCATGGCCTGTGCATCAAACTCGGCGGTCTGCATCAGGCCGTCGAGCGCCAGGACCACCAATCGCACAGTGTCGACTGAGTCGAACAGCGGTTCCTTGTCTTCTTGAAGGTCCTTGTTGTATGCGAGCGGGAGCCCCTTGAGCGTTGCCAGCAGACCCGCCAGGTGACCGATCAGCCGTCCGGCCTTGCCGCGTGCCAGCTCTGCGATATCGGGGTTCTTCTTCTGCGGCATCATCGACGAGCCAGTCGCAAAGGCATCGTCGAGCACGACGTATCCGAACTCGGCGCTCGACCACAGCACGAGTTCCTCGCCGAGCCGAGACAGGTGAATCCCGGACATCGCCAACGCGAACAGGGTGTCGGCGACAAAGTCGCGATCGCTGACAGCGTCGAGCGAATTCTCAAAGACCGCTGCGAATCCCAGATGGGCAGCGGTCGCCGAAGGATCCAGCGGCAGCGTCGAGCCGGCGAGCGCGCCGGCACCGAGCGGCGAGACATCCGTGCGGCGCCTGGCATCGCCGAGGCGCTCGACATCTCGCAGCAGCGCCCATGCGTGCGCTGCCAGGTGATGCGCGAGCCCCACCGGCTGCGCCTGCTGCAGGTGCGTGTAACCAGGCAGTCGCATGCCTGCGCTCTGCGCCTCTCGTGCCCTGGCGGCGAGCGTGCGCGCCAGACCCAGCAGCAGCCCGGTCAGCTCGTCGATCGCACGGCGAGTCCACAGGCGCAGATCGGCCGCGACCTGGTCGTTGCGACTGCGACCGGTGTGCATCTTGGCCGCGGCTCCGCAGAGCTCGGTTGCGCGGCGCTCGACTGCGGTGTGAATGTCCTCGTCGGTCGGAGCCCAGACCATACGGCCCTCGGCGATCTCGATTTCCACCTCGTCGAGAGCCGCCACGATGTCGTCACGCTCGCCGTCAGTCATCAGACCCACCGCGGCCAGCATCGACACGTGAGCCCGAGATACAGCGATGTCCTCGGCGAACATGCGCTGGTCGAACCCGAGCGAGTCGTTGAGCGCCGCGAGGGCATCTGCGGGCGCGCCTGCGAACCGGCCGTGCCACAGGGTGGCGGGGCCGGTTCGGGCCGGGCCGATCGGTGGCGAGGGTGTGTCGTCGGCAGGAGTGCCGTCAGCAGGCATCGGACAGCACGGTCACAAGTCGGCCAGATCTCGGCAGTGCTCGGCAACCGCCGGGCCGCCGAGTTCCTCGGTAGCCACGATGAACAGCGTGTCGTCTCCCGCCACGGTGCCGACCACGCCGTCGACCGCACTGCGGTCGATCGCCGAGGCAACGACGTGCGCCGATCCAGGCGGCGTGCGCAGCACGACGATGTTCTGCGACGAGCGCACATCGAGCACCCAGTCCGAGAACACCCGGCGCAGGGTGTTGGGCGGGAGCGACTCGGGCGCGTCGGCCTCGGGCACCGCGTACACGGTGCGCCCTGCGGTGCGCATCTTGGCGACGCCCAGCTCGTCGAGATCTCGGCAGACGGTCGCTTGGGTGACCTCCACTGAGCGCTCCGCCAGCAGGCCGACCAGCTGCGCCTGGCTGTTGATCTCGTGGCTGGCCAGCAGCTCGCGAATGAGATGTTGGCGCTGCGCCTTGGTGCTCATGATGCTGCTCCTGCCGACGCCGCTCCATGCGGCGCTGAACCGGCCAGGAAAGCCAGCAGGCCCCGCGCGGCATGCATCCGGTTCTCGGCCTGCTGCCAGATGCGGCTGGCCGGACCGTCGATGACTTCTGCAGCCACTTCTTCGCCCCGATGTGCCGGCAAGTCATGCAAGAAGATGGCACCGTCGGCAGCGAGCGACATCAACTCCGGCGTGACTTGGTACGGAGCGAATGCTGCCAGGCGCTCGGCCTGCTCGTCTTCTTGGCCCATCGAGGTCCATACATCGGTGTAGACGACATCGGCGCCCGTCGCTGCCGCTGCAGGGTCGTCCGTGACGGTGCACTCGCCGCCCAGTGCCGCTATGCGATCCAGCGTCGCCGCTGACGGCCCGTAGCCGTCTGGCACCGCGAGCGAGCTCGGGATGCCGAGCATGGCGCAGCCGATGGCCAGTGATCGCCACACGTTGTTGGCGTCGCCAACGAATGCGACGCGCTCGATGCGGTCCAGACCGATGCACTGCGAAACGGTGAGCAGGTCTGCCAAGGCCTGGCACGGGTGCGCATCGTCGGAAAGCAGATTGATGACCGGCGCCACCGCGCAGGCCGCCATGCGCTCGAGGTGACTGTGCCGAAAGACGCGCACAGCGATGATGTCGTGAAAGCAGGCAAGCGTCCGAGCGATGTCTTCCGCGGTTTCGCGAACGTCCATGCCTACTTCTTCGGGCCGGATGTAGACGGGATGCCCACCGAGCTGGTGGACCGCCATCTCCATCGAGTTGCGTGTGCGGTTCGACGGCTTCTCGAACACCAATGCAACGCCGCTGCCCTGCAGGACTGGCGGCGCAGCTTCCGGGGCGCGCGACGACATGTCGAGCACCCACCGCAGCTCCTCGGCCGACAGATCATCGACTTCCAGGAAGTGGCGCATCAGCCCAGCTTCCCGTCGCCGGCGAGCACGCTCGCGAAGATTGCGAGGCCCTCGTCGATCTGCTCGCTGGACACCACGAGCGGCGGCGCGAAACGCACGGCCGTCGGCGTGATCCCATTGATCACGAGGCCAGCTTCCAGGCACGCCGCAGCCACCACGGGACCCCTGCGACCGGCGGCATCGGTATCGATCTCGGCCGCGATCAGCAGGCCGAGGCCGCGGGTGTCGACGATGCCGGGAACGCCCATGAGCTTGCCGGCCAGTTCTTCGCCACGGGCAGCAGCCACCGCTGGCGCATCGATGGCCTCCATGGTGCGCAGCACGGCACGCGCCGCGCTTGCGGCCAGCGGCTGCCCGCCGAAAGTGGTCGCGTGATCGCCCGGCTGGAACGCAGCGGCGACCTCGCGGCGCGCCCAGACGGCACCGATCGGCACACCGTTGCCCAGTGCCTTGGCCATGGTCACGATGTCGGGTCGAGCCGCGCCGGTCGGTCCTCCGGCCGGATCGAAGTGGTGATGCCAGGCAAACCACTCGCCGGTGCGCGCCAAGCCAGTCTGCACCTCGTCGACGATGAACACCATGCCGCGCTCGTCGCAGATCTCACGGACGCGATGCAAGTAGGCGCTGTCGGCGACGTTCACGCC
>CAZAFV010000098.1:0-9239 GCA_964484385.1 uncultured Acidimicrobiales bacterium | reverse complement strand
CCTCGCCGAGTACTGGCGGCACTTCGAACTGCCCGCCGGAGGCCGCGGGCGCCTGGGACAGCACCTCGTCCCGGTCCACCGGCGAGCTCGCCACATCGTCACGGAACACGTTGCGGAGCGGGTAGGGGTGCGCCAGCGGTGGCACATCGTCGAGATCCAGATCTTCCAGCTCGCGGGCATGCTCGAGCACACGTCCCAGGTGGCCCGTGTAGTGCTCGATCTCGTCGGAGGTGAGCTCGATCCGGGCAAGCCGCGCCACATGCGCAACATCGTCCGTGCTGATCGCTGCAGTCGGCTCTCCCATTGCAGCGGCAGGGTACCGGCGCGGCCTCAGCGGGGAATTCGTCGCCGAGCGGCTTCTGCCAGCATCTCGCCGGGGCGAGTCGGGCTGAACAGCACCCGCGACACCGACAGCACCTGTGCGGTGCCGGTGGTGCGCGGCACCACCTCGACCTGGCCGTTCAAAGCGGCGAGCAGCACCGGACCGAGGGCGTTGCCGCTGATGTCCACCAAGTCGTCGGCTGCAAGATCGATGTCGGCGGGCGCAGCGCCGAGCGACGCTATGTCGGCCCGCCGCAGCAGGAACGGCTCACGCGTCGCCATGCGGTCATGCAACACGAATCCGTTGGGAACGAACACCACCCAGCGGCGCGCCAGTTGATGCAGGGAGCGGAAGCCCAGCACGGCCGCGGTGAGCCCGGTGGCCGTGGCGACGACGGCCCAGATCCACTGCTCGATGGCCCAGAGCACCGCCGGCGCCACGATGCCGGCAACCACGGCTGCCCACACCAGCGGGACGGGAGCGATCGCCAGCAGGAACGGCGTGCGCAGCAGCATGCGCCGCTCGTTGCCGTAGCTGAGGCCGTCGACCATGGAGTTGCCGGTCTCGGGCAGCAGCGCAACGGCGGTCGCGATGGCAGCGCCGGCGATGGCTGCGGCGGCACGCGGGGCGGCCAGGTCGGCATCCCACGCTGCTGCGGCCACGACGGCGCCGATGGCCACACCGACCGAGGCAGGCGCGGCAATGCGCACGACAGTGAGCGCCCACGGCCGGCGCACCAGGGTTGCCGTCAGCACGAGCGCCCAAGCAGCCCAGAGTTCGGCGCTCAGGATGCGCGCCGAGGTTTCCGAGCAGGCGCCGAGCGCATCCGCCGCTGCGGCACCCACGCTCCACGGCATCACCAGCCACAACAGCCGCATCAGCCACAGGGTCGGGTGCGCTCGCAGCGTTGCTCCCACAGGCGAAGTCTTGCCGCTGGATGCCGTAACGCCCCGCCATGCTGCTGCCAAACATGCAACAGCCCCTCAGTACTCTCGGCAGTGCGATGCCCGCCGACAGCAACGATTCGACAAGCGAACGCCAGCGGCGCGATCTCAAGCGCATGCGGCACTTGGCGAGCCTGATCAATCGCTACGACGTGGAGTACCACCGGGACGATGCGCCGTCGGTGCCCGACGGGGAATACGACGCCTGCAAACGCGAGCTCATCGAACTCGAAGCGCGCTACCCCGATTTCGCGGATCCGAATTCACCCAGCCAGCGCGTCGGCGCCGAGCTGTCGGCGCTGTTCAGCGAGGTCGTCCATGCCAGGCCAATGATGTCGCTCGACAACGCCATGAGCTTCGACGAGCTGCGAGCGTGGCACGGCCGCGTCATGCGCGGCCTTGCAGCGACGCAGCCGACGCTGTTCGACGACGCGGACCCCGACGAATCCGCCGGCGACGGCGGCGAAAACGGCAGCGAGGTGAGCCTGCCGGAACCGGAGCTGATCTGCGAACTCAAGTTCGACGGGCTGGCCGTCTCGCTCCGGTACGAGCAGGGACGCCTCGTCCAGGCGGCGACGCGCGGCAACGGGCGTGTCGGCGAGGACGTCACCGCAAACGTCGTGACCATCGCGGATATCCCCCGGCAACTAAGCGCGGTATCGCCGCCGCCCGAGGCAATCGAGGTGCGCGGCGAGATCTTCCTGCCGCTGGACAAGTTCCGCGAGTTGAACGAGTCGCAGGCCGCGGCTCGTCAAGCCCTCGCCGCGGCCGCGGACAACGCCCGGCAACAGATCGCCGAGGCCTCCGACGACATGCCGGCTAGCGAGCGTCGGAAGCTCGAATCCCTGGCCAAGCTCACGCCGGTCGATGTGCAGCGCCGCCATCCCGACTACGCCAATGCCCGGAATACGGCTGCGGGCAGCCTGCGCCAGAAAGATCCCTCGATCGTGGCGACCCGTGGCCTGTCGTTCTGGAGCTACGACGTCGGCGGGTTGGCCGGCGGGCCCGAGCTCAGTGCAGCCGGCGAGGTATTCGCTTACCTGGGCAAGCTCGGCATGCCGGTCAACCCCGAAATCCGAACCTTCGGCACGCTCGCCGAGGTCGAGGAATTCTGCACGCGGTGGGAACGCGACCGTCACAAGCCCGCCTACGAGATCGACGGGGTCGTGGTGAAGGTGGCCGACCTCGAGCTCCGGTCTCAGCTCGGCTACACCAGCCGTGCACCGCGATGGGCGGTGGCGTACAAGTTCCCCCCAGAGGAACGCACGACGAAGCTGCGAAACATCATGGTCTCGATCGGGCGCACCGGTCGTGCCACGCCGTTCGCCTATATGGAACCTGTCTTCGTCGGCGGATCGACGGTGTCGCTAGCCACGCTGCACAACCAGGATCAGGTCGCTGCCAAGGATGTGCGCCCGGGCGACACCGTGATCGTGCGCAAAGCCGGCGACGTCATTCCCGAGGTGGTCGGCCCCGTGGTCGCCGAGCGTCCAGACGGGCTGCCCGAGTGGACGTTTCCCACAGTCTGTCCTGTCTGCGGCCACCGTCTCGTGCGCGAGGAGGGCGACGCCAACACCTATTGCGTGAATCGTTCATGCCGCGAGCGGATCATCCAAGGCATCGGGCACTTCGTGGGCCGGGGCGCGCTCGACATCGAAGGTCTCGGCGAGCGGACCGTGGTCCTGCTCTTCGAGCAGCAGCTGGTTGCCGATGCGGCAGATCTCTTCGGCCTGACCGCAGACGACCTTGTCGGACTCGAAGGATTTGCAGAGAAGTCCGCTATGAGCCTGGTGGCAGAGATCAGCGAAGCACGGCAGTCGCCCTTGGCCCGGTTGCTCATCGGTCTGGGCGTCGAGCACCTGGGTCCGACAGCCTCAGAGCTGCTCGCCACGCGGTTCGGCTCTCTCGACTCCATCATGAAGGCCACCGACGAGGACCTCGCAGAGATCGACGGCATCGGCCCGATCATCGCTTCCAGCGTCACAGGCTTCTTCGCCGACGACGACAACCGGGCGCTCGTGGAGAAGCTGCGCCGCATGGGTGTGCGTTTCGATGTCGTCGAGGGTCGTGACGACAGCGGTGACACGCCCCAAGTGCTGACCGGACGCTCAGTGGTGGTCAGCGGCAACCTCGACGGCTGGTTCATCGCGCGCGACGACGCGAAGCAGGCCATTGTGCAGCGCGGCGGCAAGTCCACCTCGTCGGTGAACAAGAGTACGTACGCGCTCGTCGCCGGCGAACGCGCCGGGCAAGCCAAGCTGGACAAGGCCGCCGAGCTAGGTGTGCCGGTGCTCGACGAGGACGGTATGCGAACCCTGCTCTCCGCTGGAACGGTCGACGCTTCTGAGCCTTAGAAGGTGGTGAAGCACCATTGGTAGGTGAAGTCGGCTGCTTCGACATCGATGGTGGGGGTTGCGACCAGGCGGGCGCACGACCGGCCGGTGCGCAGCTTCTCGATGACCTTGCCGTCCCCAGGCGAGAAGAAGTACTCGCCGAGCTGGATGGTGCCTGCGTCGAGCTCGCTGGCAGGAACGGTGGTGCCGTTGATGGCCAGCGTCAGCTTCCAGCCGGGCTCGAGCCGGGCGCCGATGGGACTCTGGTGCGGCACCTGGGCGCCGGGCACCGGCGTGACTGCCTGCAAGCCGCTCGGGTAGGCCGGTGCGGGCTCGCCCCCGCGGGTCAGCCACACCGCCAGAACAACGGCCGCAGCGGCAACGAGCGCACCGAGCGTGATGGCTGTGGAGACACCCTTGCGCAGTGCCCAAGGCACGCTCGGCTGGCCGTCGGCGGACCCGTCGCGGCTCATGTGAGATGTCCGGCGGCGGTCGCGCCGCCGAGCACCTCGTCGCCCTTGTAGAACACGACCGCCTGGCCGGCCGCGACGCGGCGCTGAGGCTCCGCCCACCGCAACTGCCCCTCGGCATCGACGTGCGCCGGCAACGCCAGACCGTGGGCGCTCGTCTGGGCCAGAACCTCGCCCTCGACGGGGTCGCCGGCCCAGCGATGATCAACCAGCCGTACGCCTGGTGCCGCCAGCTCGGAGGCCCCGCCCACCGTGACACGGCGAGCGGCGATGTCCACGTCGACCGCATAGCGCCGCTGCGGTGCGCCGCCGAGGTCCAGACCCTTGCGCTGACCGACAGTCACGAGCTCCACCGCAGGAGCGGTGCCAACGCGTTGACCCGCTACATCGACCAGCTCCGCCGGATGCAGGTCGATGCGTTCGGCCAGAAAGCGCTCCCGGCCGGCAGCCTCGGTGATGAAGCAGACATCCTGGCTCTCGGGCTTTGCGGCGGTTCGCAGCCCGAGTTCGGCGGCGAGCTCGCGCAGTTCAACCTTGCGGTAGTCGCCGACCGGAAACCACAGGCCGGCCAAGTCAGCCTCGGAGAGCATGTAGAGCACGTAGGACTGATCCTTCGCGCCGTCGACACCGCGCTGCAGCCGTCGTCTGCCGCCCTGGGTGCTGATGCGAACGTGATGGCCCGTGACCAGACGCTCGAATCCCAGGCGGCGAGCACGGTCCAACAGCACGTCGAACTTGACGTGCCGGTTGCAGGCAATGCACGGGTTGGGCGTACGGCCCTGCCGGTGTGCATCGACGTACGGCTCGACCACATCGCGCTCGAACTCGGCCGCGTAGTTGAAGACGAAATGGTCGATGCCGAGCTGCTGGCACACCCGGCGGGCATCGTCCACGTCGGAGACCGCGCAGCAGCCTTGGTCCTGCGGGCCGCCCCACAGCTTCAGGGTGACGCCGACCACGTCGTGCCCAGCGCGCAAGCACAACGCCGCAGCGACCGAGCTGTCGACACCGCCCGACATCGCGACGAGCACCCTGCTCCCTGCAACGGCACTGCGCCACGCGGCGCCCCTTGCAGCGGCGCCGTGCCGCTCGGGCCTCCCTGCAGCCGCGCCGTGCCGCTCGGGAGTCATCGCAGCTGCTCCACGCAGTTGGGGATGGCGTCGAGGGCTTGCTCGATCTCCCACCGTTCGGTGCACCAGCCCAGCGACAGGCGCAGCGAACCGGCTGCGGCGTGACGCTCAACCCCCATCGCGGCGAGCACATGGCTCGGCTCCATGGCACCCGACGCGCACGAGGCCGCCGCCGATGCCATGACATCGAAGCGGTCGAGCAACACCAGCAGCGCCTCGGTCTCGATGCCGTCGATGAGCAGCTGGCAGATGCCCGCGGCTCGCCGAGACCGCTCGACCGTCTCAGTGCACCCGTCGATCGAAGTCAGCAGGCCGTCGGCCAACCGATCCGCCAAATCCCTGATCCGGCAGATGTCCTCGTCGCGCGTCTCGTTCAACTCGCCGAGCGCGGCGCCGAGCGCAGCGATGCCCGCAGTGTTGTGCGTGCCGCTGCGCCGATCAGCCTCCTGGCCACCGCCGAGCTGCTGCGCTGACAGCGTCACGCCGGGACGGATGGCAAGAACCCCCACGCCCTTGGGCCCACCGAACTTGTGGCCGCTCAGCGACAGCAGATCTGCTGGTTGCGCCGCTGCAGCGATATCGACCCAGTTGACCCCTTGCACCGCGTCGGTGTGCAGCAGCGCCTCGGGGACATGGCGCCGGACCACATCTGCCACGGCCTCAAGATCGGCGATGACGCCCGACTCGTTGTTGACCAGCATCACCGACACCAACCCAACCGGTGGACCCGCACCGGGCGCCAATTCTGCTGCCAGGTGGTCGAGGTCGACCTCGCCGCCGGCGTCGACCTGCACATACCGGCCGCCGACCGCTTCGACGGGGTGCAGCACCGCGTGGTGTTCGGTTGCCGGACACAGCGCCGTCGTGCCCGTTGCGGAGGTGACGCCGGTCACGGCGAGATTGTCTGCTTCAGTTCCGCCGCTGGTGAACACGATGCCGTGCGGGTCGAAGCCGAGCGCCTCGGCGACGATCTCACGTGCGTCATCGATGGCTGCCCGCGACTTGCGGGCCATGCGGTGCGCTCCCGAAGGATTGGCGAACTGCTGCTCCAAGTACGGCGTCATGGCCTCGATGGCGCACGGACGCATCGGCGTCGACGCAGCGCAGTCGAGGTACGCAGGGCGATTCCGATCAGCAGCCACACGCTGAGGTTACGAGCACAGCCCGAGGCGTCCTGCCGGGCGCTTCACGCAGTCGACAAGGCAGAATCCGCTGCTGCACCGGGTGCGGTGTGACAACGGCCGCATGCGGTGCCACACTTGCCGGTCGCTGGAAACGAACGTCGGCGTGACGAAGCGCGCCAGCGATCCGAGACGCGATTCGCGTGCGGGCTGACATCGACAGGGCAATCACGGGCATGGGCATCGAGGTCTCCATCGACATTCCGGCACCGCCGCAGGAAGTCTGGGATTACGTCGCAGATCTCGCGAGCAATGTCGAGTGGATGGCCGACGCTCAGTCGATCGACTTCACGTCTGCCCAGACTGAGGGCGTCGGCACGACGTTCGAGTGCGTCACCAAGATCGGCCCGCTGAAGACCACAGACAAGCTCGAGGTCACCGAGTGGGACCCGCCGAACACGCTCGGCATCACCCATCGGGGCGCAGTCACGGGCACTGGCCGATTCGCGCTCGAGCCCATCGAAGACGGCACTCGCTTCACCTGGAGCGAGGATCTGACACTGCCCTGGTACTTCGGCTCGCGGGCCGGCCAGCAACCCGCCTCCCTGGTGCTTGAACGCGTCTGGCGCAAGAACCTGCGGAACCTGCGCGCACGGATGCTCGAACGTCAGCAGGGGCCGACCGGCCATGAGCCGGGACCGCTGCTGGGGATGGGCCGCGACTCGGAGATGCGCGCCTACGGCCCGTACATCATTCGCATGAGCCTGCGCGGCCGGGATCTGAGCCACGAGGCCGCCGCAATGCGCCATGTGCGGGCCCACGGATTTCCTGCTCCGGAGGTCATCGAGCAGCCCGACCATCACTCGGTGGTGATGGCACGTCTGACCGGCCCGACGATGCTCGACGAGCTCGCGGCCAAGCCGTGGCTCCTGACACGCCACGTCAAGGGTCTGGCACGGCTGCACCGGCTGCTCGGCGACGTGCCTGCCCCAGGCAACTGGGTCAAGGTGTCGGGCGGCAACTCGGTGGTGCATCTCGACCTGCAGCCCGACAACGTCAAGCTCACGCCCGACGGCCCCGTCGTCATTGACTGGTCGAATGCAGCAGCGGGCGACGCCGCGTTCGACGCTGCGTCCACCTATGTGCGGCTGCGCACCGCTGCGCCCGACAACCACGCTGCGGCCCGGGCAGTCATCAACGCTTTTCGCACCCGCTTTGCCCGAGCGTTTCTCAAGGAGTTCGGTGCCGACGCGATCCTCTCGCACTTGCGCGCGGCAGCCGACCTGCGGCTCCTCGACCGCAACCTGCACCCCAACGAGCGCGAGGCCGTCTTCGCGCTCGCCCGCGGCGAGCTCGACTGACGAGTTCGCCTGAGTCGTCCTGACTTGCCGGAGTCAGGAAACCATCTGCCGCAATCGGTCGACTGCGTATCAGCGGTCCTGGTCGAGGAGCATCTCGGCGGCTGCGTAGGGATCGAGCTCTCGGCGGGCCAGTTGCTGGCGCAGGCGCTCCGCAGCAGGCCCCTCGGTGAGGGCCGCCACGCGTTCGGCAATAGTGGCCCGCAAGACCTCATCAAGCTCGGTCTGCACTCTGGCCGCGCGGCGCGACTCAAGCTCGCCCGAGGCTGTGCAATGGTCGCGGTGCGCACAGATGGCATCCCACAACTCCGCTGCACCTTCGCCGGTGGTGCCCACCGAGGTCAGGATCGGCGGGTCCCAATCGCCCAGCGCGGACAGTTCCAGCATCTGGCGGATGTCACGGCAGGTTTCCGAGGTGCCGGGCCGATCGGCCTTGTTCACCACGAAGATGTCGGCGATCTCCATGAGGCCCGCCTTGTTGGCCTGCACCGAGTCGCCCCAGCCGGGGTTCACCACCACCACGGTGGTGTCCGCGGCACCGACGATCTCCGTCTCGATCTGGCCGACGCCGACCGTCTCGATCAGTACCCACGGCCAACCCAGTGCGTCGAGCACCCGTACGGCCAGCGGTGTCGCCAATGTCAGGCCGCCGAGGTGGCCCCGAGTTGCCATCGACCGGATGTAGACGTCTTCGTCGAAGGTGTGGTCGGACATGCGCACGCGGTCGCCCAGGATCGCGCCGCCGCTGAAGGGCGACGACGGGTCAATCGCCAAGACCGCCAGCCGCTCGCCCCGCTCGCGTGCCACGCCGACAACGGCTGAGTTGAGCGTCGACTTGCCGGCCCCGGGCGCACCGGTGATGCCGACCGTGTGCGCGCTCCCTGATTGGGCGAACGTGAGGGCGCCCAGCGCACGCGCCTGCGGGCCGCCGCGTTCGACCAACGACATCACCCGTGCCAGGGCGCGGCGCTGTCCGCTGCGCGCAGCTTCCAGGAGCTCGGCCACATCGGCGGTGAGCGGATCGTCGGGTGGTGTCATCGGCGCGCCGACGGTAGCGAGGCCGGGCGGGGACAGCACGCCGGGCGCATGCGCGCGAGGTGAGCCTCGGGGACCGATTCAGCGGCGTGAGATCGACGCACCGATGCCGGCGAGCTTGCCGGCCAAGTCCTCATAGCCGCGGTCGATATGGGCAGCGCCGGCAACCTCTGTCTCGCCCGTGGCAGCGAGGCCCGCCACCACCAGCGCTGCGCCGGCGCGGATGTCGTGTGCACGCACCGGCGCTCCCGACAGCCGCTCTACGCCGCGCACCACAGCGTGGTGACCCTCAGTGCGGATGTCGGCGCCCATGCGCCGCAGCTCGTCGATGTAGCGGAACCGGCCCGTGAAGATGTTCTCGGTGACGATTCCCACGCCGGAAGCCGTCGTGAGCATCGACACCAAGAACGGCTTGTAGTCGGTCGCGAGACCCGGGAACGGCAAGGTGGAGATGTCGGCTGACGCCAGCCGCTGGGTCACGGTTGCCCGCAGTCCCGCTTCCTCGACGACGATGTGCATCCCCATC
>CAZAFV010000097.1:0-9306 GCA_964484385.1 uncultured Acidimicrobiales bacterium | reverse complement strand
GCGCATCGTCGTCGACACCTGCGCGGGCAACGACAAGTCGCGTCCCGGCGCGCCGCCGTTCGAGCAGCTCTCCACGCCCTTCCTCGAAGACCTCACTGCCGCCGGATTCGCCCCCGAGACCATCGACGCCGTGGCCTGCACCCACCTGCACGTGGATCACGTCGGCTGGAACACACGCCTCGTCGACGGCGAGTGGGTGCCCACGTTCGCCAACGCCCGCTACCTGTTCGCACAAAAGGAGTTCGACTACTGGCGCGCCGAGCCGCAGGACTACGGCCCCGTGTTCGAAGACTCGGTGGAGCCGGTCATGGACGCCGGCCTCGGCGACCTGGTGGCGCTGGATCACCACATCAACGGGGAGGTCTGGTTCGAACCGACGCCTGGCCACACCCCTGGCCATGTCAGCGTGATCATCGAGTCTGCGGGCGAGCGGGCGGTCATCACCGGGGACATGACGCACCACCCCCTCCAGTTCGCGCATCCCGAACTCGCCTCCAGCGCCGACTACAACCGCGACGGCAGCTCCACCGCGACTCGCCTCGACGCCTACCCCCGCTGGGCCGATGGCCGTCTCATCATCGGCACCCATTTCGCCGGCCGCACCGCAGGCCGCATCGAGACGGGCGACGAGCCCAACAGCTGGGTCTTCGCTCCCGGAGGCTGAGCCCCGGGCCCGAGCGGCCCGCGAGCGGAGCGAGCAAGAGCGGGCAGCACAGGGCGAAGCCGGGGCCCGAGCGGCCCGTGAGCCCAATCACATGAGAATGGGGAACAAGAGCGGGAGACAACAGGCACCGGCCCGGCGGGCCTTTGCCGCTAGCCGCGGGGTTCTCGGGGCAGCCTGAGGATCCGCTCGCCGATGATGTTGCGCAGGATCTGCGTGGTGCCGCCCATGATCGTGTAGGCGGGCGCATAGACCACGTTGCGCGACCCCCGGTTGGCCAGCATCGTCTCGGCGCCCGCCACGTCGCCCACGAAACGGGAAACCTCCTGCTCGAACTCGGTGCACCACGTCTTGGTCACCGCCGAGTACTGGGGGAAGGGCGTCTGGCGCAGCACATTGCGCAGCACCATGTCGCGGCCGATCCGGTAGCCGGTCTCGATACGGGCCATTCGCTGGCGAATGAGCGGGTCCGAGGTGTCGGCCCGGTCCTTCATGTCGAGGTAGAGGCGCTGGTTCGACGCTAGCCGGTCGATGCCGCCCCGCTCGTGCTCGAGCTGGCGCATGGTCTGGGAGAAGCTGTTGTTGAGCTCGCCCACCAGGTGTTCAACGGGCACCGCCACGTCGTCGAAGTACACCTCGTTGAAGTGGGCGTCGCCCGAGGCATCGCGGATCGGCCGCACCTCGATGCCCGGGGTGTCCATCGACACGACCAGCTCGCTCATGCCCTTGTGCGGCGGGGCGTCGGGATCGGTGCGGCAGATCAGGTAGCACCAGTTGGCCGTGGCGGCGCCGCTCGTCCAGATCTTCTGGCCGTTCACGATGAAGCGGTCGCCGTCTCGCACCGCCGTCGTGCCGATCGCGGCCACGTCCGAGCCTGCATCGGGCTCGGACATGCCGATGCACCAGCGGGATCGCCCGGCGCGCATCTCCGGCAGGAACCGGGCCTGCTGCTCGGGCGTGCCGTAGGTGAGCAGCACCGGGCCGATCTGGCGATCCGGGAAGAACGAGCTGGCCATCGGAGCGCCCCCGAGCAGCAGCTGCTCGGTCACCACGAACCGCTCGACTTCGGGCCGCCCGTCGCCACCGGCCTCGGCGGGCCAGCACATCCCGATCCAGCCGCGCTCGCCCAGCCGCAGCGTGAACTCCTCCGAGTAACCCACCAGCCAGCTGTCGTCGATGGTGAATAGGTCGGCGGTCGCCTCGCGCACCCACCCGGCTGCTTCGTCAGCCAGATCGGTGAGCTCCTGGGGCCAGCGGTAATCCATCGCCGAGACCCTACGGCGCATGGGCGAGACGATTCATGACACCGCTCGGCCCTGGGGCAGGCAGGCTCCGTTGGGTCGGCGAGGCCGAGTTGTACTCTGCCCGACCGTCGGCCTGCCCACATTTTCCTGACGCGAGGACACACCCATGATCCGAGCCCGTCGCGGCACGGCGGCCAAGGCCGCAGCCATCTCGTTCGTCGCTGTGCTGGCGTTGCAGCTAGCGGTCCCAGCTGCCGCTAGCGAGCGCAACGACGAGCGGTCGGACCGTGCAGCGCTTGAGGAGCTGTTCGCTGCGACCGGCGGGGACAGTTGGAGCCGCAATGACCTCTGGGGCTCCGGGGCGCCGCTCAGCCGGTGGCACGGCGTCACCACCGACAGCGACGGGCGCGTGGTGAGGCTCGAACTGCCGTCCAACGGGCTGTCGGGGGAGCTTCCCGAGGCGATCGGCCAGCTCACGCACCTGCAACGCCTCGACCTCGGAGACAACGGCATCCATGGCGAGATTCCCCGAGCCATCGGCGAGCTCACCAATCTCCGGGAGCTCGACCTGCAGAACAACCGGCTCTACCGCCAGATCCCTGCCGAGATTGGCGAGCTCACCAACTTGACGCTGCTCGACGTCAAGCACAACGCCCTGTGGGGCAGGAATCCCGCCGAGCTGTGGGAGCTTGACAACCTGCGCGTCCTCGACATGCGGGGCAACCGCATGTCGGGTCCGCTGCCGTCCGAACTGGGGGAGATGTCCCAGCTTTCGCATCTGGTGATCAGCGACAACCTGTTCTGGGGCGAGATTCCCGCCGAGATCGGCCAGCTCGACAACTTGCAGTGGCTCGATGTCAGCCGTAACAGCTTCTCGGGTGAGATTCCTGCCGAGATCGGCGAGCTCGCCAGCTTGACCTGGCTCGATGCCAGCGACAATTCGCTGGCCGGCGAGATGCCCGCCGAGATGGGCAATCTGTCACGGCTCGTCACGCTCGACCTGCGTGCCAACCAGCTCACCGGGTCGATCCCCGCAGAGCTGGGCGGCCTCGGCGAACTCGAGTATCTGGTCATCAGCGAGAACCAGCTGAGCGGGCCAGTTCCCGCCGAGATCGGCCAGCTCGCCGAACTCAGGCATCTGCGCCTCGGGCACAACAGCCTCACCGGAGCGCTGCCGCCCGAGCTGGGTGACCTGGGCGACCTGCGCTACCTGCGGCTGGAAGGCAACCAGTTGACGGGCCAGATTCCCGCCGAAGTGGGCCAGCTCGCCAGGCTCAAGGAACTCCGGCTGGAGCGCAACCGGCTCACGGGCGACATTCCGAGCCAGCTCGGCGACCTCGGCAAGCTCCAAGTCCTGAACCTGGGCGACAACCAGCTCTCGGGCACCATTCCCGCTGCGCTCGCGGACGCAGCGAGCCTGACCGAGCTGCGTCTCGACCGCAACCTGCTGACCGGCCGGATCCCGAGTGCCCTCGGCTCGCTCACGAAGCTGAAGCACCTCGACCTCAGCGACAACGTCCTCTACGGGCAGATCCCTTACGCGCTGTGGGACCTGACCGAGCTTCGCGAGCTCCGGCTGAATGACAACGAGCTGTCCGGCCCGCTGAAGACGGCGGTCGCCAACCTCACCGAGCTCACCGAACTCGACCTGAGCAACAACCTGTTCTCCGGCCAGATCCCGGTAACCGTCGGTCACCTCGCCAAGCTGCGCAGCCTGCGCGTGGCGAACAACGAACTGAGCGGTTCCATCCCTGCCAGTATCGGCAGGCTCGGCCAGCTCAGGAGCCTCGATCTCAGCCGGAACTCGCTCACCGGCACACTGCCGGGGGGCTTGGCTCGGCTGGCGCAGCTCCAGCAGCTCGTCGTGCACGACAACCAGTTGTCGGGGGAGATCCCCGCGGAGCTCAGCGGCCTAGACGAGCTGCGCAACCTCGACCTGAGCCGGAACGCGCTGACCGGCCACATCCCGCCCGAACTCGGCGGCATGGACAATCTCGAGCGCATCTCGCTCAGCTTCAACGAGCTCGACGGCCCCATTCCCACCGAGTTCGGCGACCTGGCGAACCTGCGGATCCTCTTCCTCCGGTACAACGAGCTGAGCGGTGAGATCCCGCCCGAGCTTGGCAACCTCAGCTCGCTGACGCGGCTCAACCTGTGGCACAACGAGCTCACCGGCCCCATCCCCGCCGAACTCGGCAACCTGGTGAACCTGGCCCGGCTCGACCTCGATGACAACCAGCTGTCCGGCGAGATCCCAGCCGAGATCGGCAATCTCGTCGAGTTGACCGAAGTGTGGCTGCGGGGCAACGAATTGAGCGGTGAGATCCCGGCCGAACTCGGCAACCTCACCAAGCTGCGACGGCTCTACCTCGACGGCAACCAGCTCACCGGGGCCATTCCCGACGAGTTCGGCAATCTCAGCAGCCTCAGGCGGCTCTGGCTCCAGGGCAACCAGCTCACCGGCCCCATCCCGGCAGGTCTCGCGGCGCTGGCCGACCTCGAACAGATCATGCTTGGCGGCACCAACACGCTCAGCGGCTGCATCCCCGCCGACTGGCGCTACGCCGAATTCTTGGCCGACGATCTCGACAGCCTCGGGCTGTCCTTCTGCCCGTCCGAACAAGACTTGGCGACTCAGGGGATCGTGGACGAGCTGCGCCGCAATGCTGCCGACTTCTCCTACGAGATCGGCACCCACGGCGGTGCGCTCACGCTGGCGACGATCTCTGAGCCACTCACCTTCAACCTGGCGCTGTCCAACGACGCCGGCTCGTCGAACGTCTTGGGTTACCTGTTCGAAGGCCTCACTGAGACGTCGTGGCTCAACGACGCCGTCGAACCGGAGCTCGCCGAGTCATGGGAGAGCTCTGACGACGGGCTGCGCTGGGTGTTCCACCTGCGTGACGATGTGAGGTGGCACGACGGCACGCCCTTCACAGCGCACGACGTGGACTTCACGTTCAACCAGGTCATCTACAACGACGACTTCAACGCGTCGAGCCGTGCCACCTTCGAGTTCCGCTATCTCAACGATGCCGGAGAGTGGGAAACATCGAAGATGACGGTGGCGGCGCTCGATGATCACACGGTCGAGTTCGTGCTGCCCCAGCCGTTCGCGCCGTTCCTGCGTTCGATGGGCACGTCCATCTACCCCAAGCACATCTTCGAGGGGCCCATCGAGGCGGGCACGTTCGCCGAGTTCTGGAACATCGACACCGACCCGTCCGAGATCGTCGGCACCGGCCCATTCACCATCGGCGAGTACACGCCCGAGGAGCGCGTCGTCTTCGAGCGCAACCCGCACTACTGGAAGACCGACGCCGATGGTCAGCAGCTTCCGTACTTGGACCAGGTGGTGCACATGGTGGTGCCGGACCTGGAGTCTGAGCTGGCATTGTTCCGCGATGGCACCGCGGATTTCCACGGCGTGCTGGGTGAGGAATATGCGCTGCTGGAGCCCCTGCAGGAAGAGGAGAACTTCGCCCTGCACCGCCGCGGTCCCGGTTTCGGCACGACATTCCTGACCTTCAACCAGAATCCGGGCTCGAACGACGCAGGCGAGCCGTTCGTCGACCCGATCAAGCTGCACTGGTTCGGCAACATCAACTTCCGTCAGGCGGTGGCCCACACGCTCGACAAGGCGGCCATGATCGACGGCATCCAGCACGGGCTGGGCTACGAGCAGTGGTCGTCAGTGAGCCCGGCCGCCGGCGATTTCCACAACCCCGATGTGCGTCGCTACCCGTACGACATCGACAGAGCGAATGATCTCCTGGACGACCTGGGGTGGATCGACACCGACGGTGACGGCATCCGCGAGGACGACTTGGGCAACCCGATCTCGTTCACACTGGTGACCAACACGGGCAATGCCGTGCGCCAGGCAGCCACGGAGATCATCCGGGCTGGGATGGCCGCAGTGGGTCTCGACGTGACCTACGAGGCAATCGAATTCCGAGACCTGGTGTCCCAGCTCACCACCACCTACGACTGGGAAGCCATGGTCATCGGCTTCACCGGCGGGCCCGATCCCTACAGCGGCATCGGCTTGTGGCACAGCTCCCAGTCGTTGCACCTGTGGCATCCGTTCCAAGACGAACCCGCGACCGGCTGGGAGGCCGAGATCGACCGGCTCTATATCGAGGCCAGCCAGGAACTCGACCGCGACAAACGAGTCCGGCTCTATCGCGAGGCGCAGGCCATCGCCGCAGCGAACGTGCCGTTGATCTACACGACGCTCGGCGAACGACTGGGCGCCGTGCGCAACGTGTTCGGCAACACCACGCCCACGCTGTACGGCTACTGGGACATCCGCTACCTGTACCGCACCGACCGGTAGGAGACGCTCGCCGGCAGCACTCTCAGATCAGCAGGTTCGCCCGCAGCATCTCCAGCGACGCCGGGTCGAGTCCGTGTGCAAGCAGGTATCCCGCTACGCCGGATTGCGTGACTTCGTCTGTCGTGCTGCCGTTCAGGCTGTCGCGGGCCGCCGCGCCGACATCACCGAATCGGACGTCGAGGTCGGCCAACACTGCGGCCATGACGCCGCGCGGGGCGCTCAGAATGGCTCCCACGTCCTCGATGTTGATGCCGATCTTCGCGAACTCCGGTGCCAGCTCAGCCATGCGCTGGTGGGATCGCAGCTCGTTGGTGAGGCAGTAGTCGTCCAGCACGGTCTCGCGGGCGACGCCGAGCGCCTCCAGCAGGAGCGCCGACGCGATGCCGCTGCGGTCCTTGCCGGCCGTGCAGTGGAACAGCATCGGCAGATGGTCGACATCGGCGGCGATGGCCACGAGCTGAGCGAACCGCTCGCCGTAGGAGCCGATCATCTGCAGGTACAGCCCGGCCATGTCGTCTTCACTGACCGACCGCAGCCGACCCTCGAAGATCTGGTCCACCATGCTGATGTCGCCGTCGACGGTGTCACCCACCGGCAGTGAGATGTGCGACGTCACGCCGGGCCACAGCCGCGAGCGGTCGCGCTCGATCTCGGGTCCGGCACGGAAATCGACCACCGTGCGGATGCCGCGGCTGCCCAGTTCTTCGAGATCGTCGAGGGACAGTGCGCTCAGGCGATCGGAGCGAAACAGCGCTCCCATCCGCACATGACGCCCGCCCCCTGCGGGATAGCCGCCGATGTCACGGCAGTTGTTCGCGCCCTCGAGGGTGATGACAGCATCCCGACGCACGGGCTCGCAGGGTAATCACTTCCGAAGTACCGTCGCCGCCCATGCGTGCAGTGGTGATACCCGAATACGGCGGCGTCGACGTGCTCCAGGTACGGGAAGTGCCCGATCCGGCGCCTGGGCCCGAAGAAGTGCTGGTGAATGTGGCCTGCTCGGCGATGAATCGGGCCGACCTGCTCCAGCGGATGGGCCTGTACCCCGCGCCGGGCCCCAAGCCCGAGTTCGAGATCCCTGGTCTCGAATTCGCAGGCACCATTGCTGCGCGCGGCGAGCGAGTCACCGGCTGGGCGGTGGGCGACGAGGTCATGGGCATCGTGTCGGGCGGGGCGAAGGCCGAACAGGTCGTCACCCACGAGCGCATGCTGCAGCGCATCCCCGCTTCGGTGGAGCTGCGCGATGCCGCTGCCATCCCGGAGGTGTTCATGACCGCCCACGATGCGCTGGTGACCCAGGGGGGTCTGGCCTCAGGCGGCACGGCGCTGGTGCATGCAGGTGCCTCGGGCGTGGGCACCGCCGCGATTCAGATCGCCAAGGCCATCGGCGCCCGCATCGCCGTCACCTGCTCGACGTCGAAGGTGGCGGCGTGCACCGACCTCGGTGCCGACCTGGTCATCGATTACACCGAGACCGACTTCGCTGATGCGATCAAGGAATGGACGGGCCGCCAAGGCGTCGACGTGGTGCTCGACGTGATCGGCGGCGATTACCTGGCCCGCAATATCGCCTCGGTGCGCGTCCAAGGGCGGATCATCCAGGTCGGCGTCATGGGCGAGCCGACGGCGACGTTTCCCCTCGGCGCCCTGCTGCCGAAGCGGGCGGCGCTCATCGGCACCGTGCTGCGCTCGCGGCCCATCGAGCAGAAGATCGACGCCAACCAGCGCTTCTGCGCCGAACTGCTGCCGCGCTTCGACGACGGCTCGCTGCGACCGGTCATCGACTCGCGCTTCGCCCTCGACGACATCGCCGAAGCGCACGAGTACATGGCCACCAACGCCAACGTCGGCAAGATCCTGCTGGACGTCAGCTAGCTACCGAGCAAGCGCCGCGCCAGCAGCGCCCAGCGGGGGAGAGCTGGCTAGCGGCCTTCGATGGGGACGTAGTCGCGCTGGCCGGGGCCGGTGTACTTCTGGCGGGGCCGGTAGATCTTCTGCTCGGGATCGCCGAGCATCTCCACCCAGTGCGCCAGCCACCCGGGTGTCCGGCCGATGGCGAACAGCACCGTGAACATGTCGAGCGGGAAGCCCATCGCCTCGTAGATGAGCCCCGAGTAGAAGTCGACGTTGGGGTACAGGCGCCGGTCCTTGAAGTAGGAGTCGCTGAGCGCCACCTCTTCCAGCTTCATGGCGATGTCGAGCAGCGGGTTCAGGCCGGTCACCTTGAACACCGCATCGGCGGTCTCCTTGATGATCTTGGCCCGCGGGTCGTAGTTCTTGTACACCCGGTGCCCGAAGCCCTGCAGCAGCACCTCGCCCGACTTGGCGCGCTCGACGTACGCGGCCACGTTGTCGAAGCTGCCGATCTCGTGCAGCATCCGGATGACCTGCTCGTTGGCACCCCCGTGGAGCGGCCCGTACAGCCCGCAGGTGGCCGCTGCCACCGCCGAATACGGATCGGCCCGGCTGGACCCCACTGTGCGCATCGTGGTGGTGGAGCAGTTCTGCTCGTGGTCGGCGTGCAGGATGAACAGCACGTCGAGGGCCCGTGTCAGCGTGGGGTCGGGCACGTAGTCGGGGTCGGCCACGCTCCACATCATCCGCAGGAAGTTGCCGGTGTAGGAGAGGTGGTTGACCGGGTACTCGTACGGCAGGCCCATCCGGTTGCGGTACGTGAACGCCGCCATCGTGGGCATCTTGGCCATCAGCCGGATGATCTGGACCAGCCGCGTGTAGGGATCGTCGATGTCCTTGGCCTCGGGGTAGAACGTGGACAGCGCGGCGATGGTGGAGACCAGCGTGCCCATCGGGTGGGCGTCGTAGCGGAAGCCCTTGATGAAACGCGTGATGTCCTCGTGCACGTAGGTGTGGAACGTGATGTGGTGAATCCACTCAGCCGCCTCGGCCTCGGTGGGCAGCTCGCCATGGATCAGCAGGTAGGCCACCTCGAGGAAGCTGGACTGCTCGGCGAGCTGCTCGATGGGGTAGCCGCGGTACCGCAGGACGCCCTCGTTGCCGTCGATCTCGGTGATCTTCGAATCGCAGTTGGCTGTGGAGAGGTA
>CAZAFV010000096.1:0-9532 GCA_964484385.1 uncultured Acidimicrobiales bacterium | reverse complement strand
GGCACCCGCACCGGCGTCACGACAACGTCGACCACACCCCGATTCTGCCACTGCGCTGCTGCGTCTCAGGTGCCCCGAACTGGGCGCGCCGTCGAGCGCGAGATGCTCAGAGGCTCAGGAGACGGCGCCGCCCGAGGCTGCGGTGACATCCTGGCGGCCCGCGGTGATCCACGGCATCATCGCCCGCAACTCCGCGCCGACCTGCTCGATGGGGTGCTGCTTGCCTTCCTCGACCATCCGGCGGTAGTTGGGCAGCCCGTTGCGGTTCTCGTCGATCCACTCCCGGGCGAAGCTGCCGTCCTGGATCTCCGCCAGGATGCGCTTCATCTCCGCTCGTGTCTCGTCGGTGATGATGCGTGCGCCACGGGTCATGTCGCCGTACTCGGCTGTTGTCGAGATGGAGTAGCGCATGCCCGAGATGCCGGCCTCGTAGATGAAGTCGACGATCAGCTTCACCTCGTGCAGCGTCTCGAAGTAGGCCGACTCGGGCTGGTAGCCGGCTTCCACCAGCGTCTCGTATCCGGCCCGGATCAGCTCGGTGAGGCCGCCGCAGAGCACCACCTGCTCGCCGAACAGGTCGGTCTCGGTTTCCTCAGCAAACGTGGTGGTGAGCACGCCGCCCCGTGTGCCGCCGATTCCCTTTGCGTAGGCCAGCGCGTCGGCCAGCGCGTGCCCGCTGGCGTCCTGGTGAATCGCGACGAGCGCCGGAACGCCGCCTCCTTCGACGTAGGTGCGCCGGACGTTGTGGCCCGGTCCCTTGGGGGCGATCATCCACACATCGACCTCGTCGGGTGGGCTGATCTGGCCGAAGTGAATGTTGAAACCGTGCGAGAAAGCAATCGCGTTGCCCGGCTGCAGATTCGGCGCGATCGACTCGTCGTAGATGGCTGCCTGATCGGTGTCGGGCAGCGCCATCATGATGATGTCGGCTTCGGCAGCCGCCCCCGCAACATCGGCCACGCGCAGGCCCTCGGACTCTGCCTTGGCGCGAGATGACGAGCCAGCCCGCAACCCCACGACAACGTCGACTCCGCTGTCACGCAAGTTCAGGGCGTGGGCGTGGCCCTGTGAGCCATAGCCCATGACCGCCACCGTTCGGCCAGCCAGCTGGCTGAGGTCTGCGTCTTCTTCGTAATAGATGGTCGCGGGCATCCTGGTAGTTCCTCTCGGAGTCAGCGTTGGCGGGAGTTTGCCAGTCTCAGGCGGTCATGCCGACAGCGGGCTCATCGGCATCGAGCGCACGCAGCGCGATGCGGCCGGTGCGCTGCAGCACGTGCAGGCCGAACGGACGCAGCTGACGCTCGCACCGGTCGAGCCGGTCTGGGTGGGCGCTCACGCTCACAATGGCCTCGCCATCGGCGTGATCGAGCACTTCCCCTCCGTATTCGGAGATCACATCGACTACCGCCTCGAGATCGACGGCGCCGACACGGGCCAGCATCAGCTCGCGCTCCAGCGAGTCGGAGGGGTGCAGCTCGCTGATGTTGATCACGTTGACGAGCTTGTCGAGCTGCTTCGCGATCTGGTTGACATCGGTGTTGTGGACATCCACCACGATCGTGATGCGGCTGTAGGACGGATCGGCCGTCGGGGCCACTGCAAGCGAGAAGATGTTGAAGCCACGCCGGCTGAACAGCCCGGCGATCCGCGCAAGAACGCCGAACTTGTTCTCCACGATGGCCGCAAAGATGTGCAGGTCGGGTTCCTGCGGCAGGCTCACCACCGCCGATTCCTCAGGGGACAGGTTCGTGCCCTGCGGGCCGCTCACGACGGCCTGCCACATTGCGCGCCGCTCACGATGGCGCGCTGCCCTTCAAGACCGCGTCGGCGTCGCCCTCGGGACCGAGGATGATGTCGTCGTTGGAACCTCCGGCCGGCACCATCGGGTACACCTTCTCCTCGGTGTCGACGCGGAAGTCGATCACCACCGGACGGTCGTTGACAGCGTTCGCCTTGGTGATGGCAGGAACGACTTCCTCCGCTGATTCCACCCGGATGCCGACGCAGCCCATCGCCTCGGCCCAGCCGACGTAGTCGGGGTGGTCGGCGCTGAGATATACCTCGCTGTAGCGCTCGGCGTAGAAGAGCTCCTGCCACTGGCGCACCATGCCCAAGTAGGCGTTGTTGAGGATGCCCACCTTCACGGGGATGTTCTCTGCACTGGCGGAGATCAGCTCCTGTGCGGTCATCTGGAAACAGCCGTCACCATCGATTGCCCACACCGTTCGATCCGGTCGGCCCACCTTGGCCCCGATGGCCGCAGGCACGGCGAATCCCATGGTCCCCAGACCGCCTGAGTTCACCCAGGTGTAGGGGTGGTCGAACTGCCAGAACTGGCTGGCCCACATCTGGTGCTGGCCCACGCCCGCCACGACGATCGTGTCGTCGGGAGTGTGATCACGCAGCTGCTCCACCACGAACTGCGGCTTGAGCGGGTGGCCGCTCGACGGCTGGTCATAGCTCAGGGGGTATTGCTCCTGCCAGCCGGAGACAGTCGATTTCCACACAGATCGATCCGCCAGCGCATCGGTGACGGCGCTGCCGTCGCTGGGGCGCAGCACTTCGATCAGCGCTTCGATCGCCACCTTGGCATCGCCGGCGATCGGCACATCAGGCACCCGCACCTTGCCGTGCTCGGCCGGGTCGATATCGACGTGAATGACCTTGGCACCCGGGGCGAAATGCGCGGGATTGCCTGTGACCCGGTCATCGAAGCGCGCTCCGAGGTTGATCAGCAGGTCGGCCTGCTGCATCGCTGTCACTGCGGTGTAGTTGCCATGCATGCCGGGCATCCCGAGGCAGAGCGGGTGACGGTCGGGGAACACGCCGCGCGCCATCAACGTGGTCACCACGTGGATCTCGCACATCTCGGCGAGCTCCCGCAGCGCTTCCGCCGCTCGGGCCTTCAGCAGTCCGCCGCCGGCGTAGATGACCGGACGCTCAGCCGTGCGGATGAGCTGGGCAGCTTCGGCAATGGCGGCCGGGTCGATCTCGCGGCGGGGCCGGTAGCCGGGCAGGTCGACGCCGTCTGGCCAGTACCAGTCCATCGTCGCGTTGCTGACGTCCTTGGGCAGGTCGATCAGCACCGGGCCCGGACGCCCTGTCGTGGCGATGTGAAATGCCTCGGCCACGATGCGCGGGATGTCGGCCGGGTCGGTGACGAGGTAGTTGTGCTTGGTGACCGCCATGGTGATGCCGGTGGTGTCGCACTCCTGGAAGGCGTCGGAGCCGATGGCCGACATGGCGACCTGGCCGGTCACGACGACCATCGGGATCGAGTCCATGAAGGCGTCGCACAGCGGTGTCACGATGTTGGTGGCTGCAGGCCCGCTCGTGACCATCGCCACGCCTGGCTTGCCCGTGACGTGCGCGTAGCCCTGCGCCATATGACCGGCGCCTTGTTCATGGCGCACGAGGACGTGGCGGATCGATGAGTCGAGCACGGGGTCGTAGACCGGGAGGATTGCCCCGCCGGGCAGGCCGAACATGACTTCGACGCCGCTCATCTCCAGGCTTCGCATCAGTGCCTGAGCGCCTGTGAGCTCCATGAAGATTCTCCTGCAACAAAAAAGCCCCCCGAGCGGGAGGCAGGGCGAGCGCGGACGAAACGGCTCGCCTAGATGAGTACCCCTCCTGTCGCGCCGCGCCTCGCAGGCTCGGCCGGGCAGCCGGTTCGGCGTGCTGACGCGCTCACCGGCACATTCTGTCGTGCCGTTCCGGCGGCCACAACCTCAGAGGCGGCGCCGGTGGGCGGGCGTACATTGGCCGGGTGCGGGGTGGACGGCTGTTCAGCATTGCCACCTGCGCTGCGGCCATCGCTGCCGGGGCGCTGGCAGTGGGGTGTTCTGACATCGGGATCGACGAGGGCGCCGGCCCCGCCATCGGCAGTCCAGACGGCGCGGGCAGCGCTGCGACAAGCGAGCCTGCGACCACCTTGCCGCTGACACAGACGCCCGAGTACATCGCATCAAACACACCCTGTCCGCAGGGGCTGACCGAATTGGGCGCAACACCGCTGGTCGAGGCGGCGCCCGGGCGTTCCGTGACGCTGGTGCCGTATATCGATCTGGCTGAGGCGACGGTGATGGTCTTCGACAGCGTCGGTGCAGCAGGCGGAGGATTCGTGGGCGATCGCAGGGGACGCATCTGGCGATTTGCACCCAACTTCGCAGCGCAAGCCGGCCGCGACTTCGGCGCGGTCATCAGCGCGGAACCCGTTGCCGATTTCTCCTCGAACACGGCGGCCGAGCACGACCAGGGCTTGGTGGGCATGACGCTGGGCCCCGACGGGCGGCTGTGGATCAACCGCACCGACCGCCACGGGTCCAGCGTGCTCACTGTGCTGACGCCGAGCGCGGATCGAACGACACTGGATGGGCGCTACGCCGATGTGCTGGAGGTGAAGCAAACCAATGCACAGCACAACGGCGGCGACCTGCTGTTCGATCCGGACGGGTTGCTCTACGTGTCGTTCGGCGACGGCGGCGGCCTCGGCGATCCGCGCCATCACGGTCAGAACCTCGCCACCCCGCTCGGAGCTGTGCTGAGATTCGCCGTCGAGGGCGGCAGCAGCGCCGACCCCCGCGACTGGCGGCTGATACCGGCACCCGACAATCCCGATCTCGGACCCGGCAGCGACCCACACATCTGGGCCTACGGGGCACGCAACCCGTTCCGCATTTCGCTCGACGAGGCGACCAGCACGCTGTGGATCTCCGATGTCGGCCAGCAGTGCATGGAAGAGGTCACGGTGCTCGGCCTCGACGAGGGCGGCGCCAACTTGGGCTGGAATGCCTACGAAGGCAGCCGGCGCTTCGTAGGCGACGAGCTAGCCGACCACCGGCCGCCCGATCTGGAGTACCGGCACGGGCGGGGCCTGTGCGCCGTCATCGGGGGCCACGTCTACCGGGGCAGCCAGCTGCAATGGCTGGCCGGCCGCTATGTCTTCGCCGATCTCTGCGGGGGTGACATGTACGCAGCGGCGGTGGCGCCCGGCACGCAGCCCGACGACGTCTGGCACCTGGGCGTGAGCACGCCCCGACCGGTCGGGTTCGCGGTCGACGCAGCGGGCGAGCTCTACGTGATCGACATGGAAATCGGCGTGTGGCGCCTGACCGGATGACGCACGCAGCACCTGCCGGACCCGGGACGTAGCCGTGTTTCGACGCACGGTCTACGACCGTGAGATCCTGCTGCTCGCGGTGCCGGCCTTCGGGGCGCTGATCGCCGAGCCGCTGTATGTGCTCACCGACAGGGCGATCGTCGGGAGGCTCGGCACGCCCGAACTCGCCGGGCTTGCGATCGCCTCCGCCATCCTGCTCAGTGCTCACGCAATTCTGATCTTCCTCGCCTACGGCACAACCGGCCTCGTCGGCCGGCTGGTGGGCGCCGGATCGCTGCGTCGAGCAGCCGAACAGGGCATCGCCGGCATGTGGCTGTCGATCGGGCTGGGCGTGGTGTTCAGCCTGGGCATGTGGGCCGGCTCGGGCTATCTCGTCGGCGTGTTCGACCCGACCCCCGAAGTCGCTGATCACGCGCTCACGTACCTGAGGATCAGCCTCATCGGCTTTACCGCGTTGCTGGCGGGCATGGCAGCTACGGGCTACCTGCGGGGCACCCAGGACACTGTCACCCCCCTCGTGATCGCCGTCGCTTCAGCGGCAGGGAACTTGCTCATCGAACTCGTGCTGGTGTTCGAGCTCGACATGGGCATCGCCGGCGCGGCATGGTCAACGGTGATCGCCCAGTGGGGTGCCGCCGTGGCGTTCGCCGTCGCCGTCCATCGCCACGTTCGGGCGGTCGGCGCGCGGCTGCGGCTAGTCGCTGCCGCGGCGTGGCGTTACGCCCGTGTCGGCGCCCAGATGTTCGTGCGCACGGCGTCGCTGCGGGGGGCGTTCGTGCTGGCTGCGGTGTTCGCGGCCCGTATCGGCACCACCGAGGTGGCATCGCACGAAATCGGCGTGCAGATCTGGTCGTTCTTCTCGCTCGCCCTCGACGCAGTGGCGATTGCGGGTCAGGCCATGGTGGCAAAGGAACTCGGCGCCAGCCGACCCGACGTGGCTCGCGCAGCCAGCGTCCGCATGATCGGCATGAGCATCCAGCTCAGCGCGGTATTCGGGCTGGCACTCGTGCTGCTGCGTGGACCGCTGGCATCGATCTTCAGCAACGACCCTGCTGTCGTCGCGCTCAGCGGCTTCATCCTGCTGTTCGTGGCCGTCGCGCAGCCCATCAATGCCGCCGCCTTCGCCTTCGACGGCATCTTCATTGGCGCCGGCGACTTGGGCTTTCTGGCACGGGCGATGGCCGGCGCAGCGGCGGGTTTCGCGATCGTCGGCGGCGCGGTGCGCATCTTCGATCTGGGCATCGGCTGGCTGTGGGTGGCGCTCACCCTGTTCATGTTCTTCCGCGCTGCGCCACAGTGGATTCGCTTCCGGGGCGATGCCTGGCTGCGCACCGGCGAGGACTGAGCGCCTCGGCCTTCCAGCGGTCGCTCAGGCGTCGCGGCGTTGCGTGAGCATCCCGGTGACGGCTTGGCCGTCGGCCTGGCCGCGGGTGGCCTTCATCACTGCTCCCACGAACACACCGGCCACTTTGGCCTCACCGGCGCAGAACTTCTCCCACGCTTCGGGGTTGTCCGCTATGGCCTGATCGACCAGCGACTCCAGCTCGGCTGTGTCCATGGCTTCGAAACCCAGCTCGGCGGCGATCGCCGCCGGATCAGCGCTGCCGGCGGCTGCTCGCTCGCACATGATTCCCAGCACCGTCTTGGCTTGCGTCGCAGTGAGCTGCCCCGAAGTCTCCATCTGGACCAGCGAGGCCAGATGGTCGATGCCAAGCAGTTCGGCTCCGTCAAGGGCCAAGTTCTGCACGGCATGGGTCATCGTGCGCTTGGCATCGGCTCCCGCCTCGATGGCCCCCAATACCACCGGTGCCAGGCCGCGGCCCACGATGACCTGGGCATCCTCGGGATCGGCGCCGCATTCGTGCAGGCGTGCACGCTGAGATGCGGGCAGTTCGGGCATGGCGGCGCGAACCTGGGCGATCCATTCGTCGTCGGGTGCCAGCGGCACGAGGTCGGGCTCGGGGAAGTAGCGGTAGTCGTCGGCCTCTTCCTTGGAGCGCAGCGAGTGCGTGCGACCGTCTTCGGACCAGTGGCGCGTTTCCTGGACAGGGACATCGCCCGCGGCATACAGATCGATGTGGCGCCGAGCCTCGTAGTCGATGGCGTTCCGCAGCGACCGCAGCGAGTTCAGATTCTTCACTTCGCAACGGGTGCGCAGCTCGCCTGAGCCGGCGGGCCGCACGCTGATGTTCGCGTCGACGCGCATCGAGCCCTCTTCGAGACGAGCGTCGGATGCGCCGAGCGTCAGCAGGATCGTCCGCAGCTCGTCGACGTACGCGCTGGCCTCGGCTGCCGAGCTGATGTCGGGCCGCGAGACGATCTCGAGCAGCGGGGTGCCCGCCCGGTTGTAGTCCACGAGCGCGCCGACGGCACCGTGAATACGACCGTCCGCGCCTCCCAGGTGCGTCGTCTTGCCGGCGTCCTCCTCCAGGTGCGCCCGCTCGATTCCGATACGGCTGCCGCCCGGCACGTCGAGCCACCCGTCGGAGCAGATCGGCTGGTCGTACTGGCTGACTTGGTAGTCCTTCGGCATGTCGGGGTAGAAGTAGTTCTTGCGGTGAAACACCGACGGACGGATCTCGCAGTTGAGGGCGAGACCCACCGCCATGGCCAGTTCAACGGCGCGGCGATTGAGCACGGGCAGCGAGCCGGGCAGACCCAGGCAGACCGGCGTGACGTTGGTGTTCGGTTCGTCGCCGAAGCGGCTGGGCGCAGCGGAGAACAGCTTCGTGTCGGTCGCCAGCTCGACATGGACTTCGAGCCCGACCACGATCTCCCAGCCCGTTGTCATGCTGCGCCGCCCGATGAGCTCTCGGCCAGCGGTGGCTTCGGCAGCGGCGGCGCTGCGCGCTCCAGTGCAGCGGCCACCGTCAGCATCGCCTCCTCGCCCAGGGCGGAGGCCATGACCTGCACGCCCACCGGCAGATCCTCCGCGCCGGTTCCGAAGGGCACCGACATGGCCGGGTCGCCCGAGAGATTCGACGGGATGGTGCAGGTGTCGCACCGATACATGGTCATCGGGTCAGCGCGCTCGCCGAAACGGAATGCCACGCACGGCGAGGTGGGCGACAGCAGGACGTCGAAATCGGCGTAGGCAGCGTCGAAGTCTCGTCGGGTCAGCATGCGGACCCGCTGGGCCTTGCCGTAGTAGGCGTCGTAGTAGCCGGCGCTGAGGGCGAACGTGCCCAGCATGATGCGCGCCTTGACCTCGTCGCCGAAGCCGGCCCGACGAGTCAGGCGATTCATCTCCTCGACATCAGCGCCGTCCACACGCAACCCGTAACGAGTGCCGTCGTAACGCGCCAGATTGCTCGAGGCCTCGGCCGGTGCGATGAGGTAATACGCCGTGAGGCCGTAGGTGACCGCCGGCACCGAGACCCTGCCGACGGTCGCCCCGGCATCGGCCAGCGCGTCGGCCGCCTCGAGCACACGCTCGGTCACATCCGCTTCGATTCCGTCGAGCATGTCGCCCGCTGCGTCCCCCGGCGGGGGGCCACCGTTCGCGGCACCATTGCGGCCGCTCCCGGTCAGCTCGCTCACGACGCCGACGCGCAAGCCCTCGACACCCCGCGCCAGCGCGGCCTCAAAGTCGGGCACGGCTGCGGGAATCGACGTGCTGTCGGCGGGATCGTGGCCGCTGATCACCCCGAGTGCGAGCGCAGCATCTGCGACGTCGGTTGCGAACGGGCCGATCTGGTCGAACGAGCTGGCGAAGGCCACGAGCCCGTAGCGGCTGACGCGGCCGTAGGTGGGCTTGATGCCCACAATGCCGCACAGCGATGCAGGCTGGCGGATCGAGCCTCCGGTGTCGGAGCCCAGCGCCAGGGGCGCGAAGCCAGCGGCCACCGCTGCAGCCGAGCCCCCGCTGGAGCCGCCCGGCACCCGGGTGAGGTCGTAGGGATTGCGCGTGGGGCCGAAGGCCGAGTGCTCAGTGGAGCTGCCCATCGCGAACTCGTCGAGATTGGTCTTGCCGATCATGACGGCGCCGGCGGCCGTCATGGCCTGCACGACCGTGGCGTCGTAGGGAGGCTGCCAGCCTTCGAGCATCCGCGATGAGCAGGTGGTGGCGACACCGCGCGTGCACAGGTTGTCTTTGAAGGCCACGGGGACGCCTGCCAGCGGTCCGGGGTCGCGGCCATCGTCGACTGCTGCATCGATGGCGGCTGCAGCGGCTCGAGCCTGCTCGGCTGTCACCGTGTTGAAGGCGTGAACGTCGCCGTCGTGGGTCTCGATGCGGCCGAGGAGTTCTTCGAGCACGTCCGTTGCTCGGCGGGTGCCGGCGCGCACTTCGGAGGCGATGACGTGAGCCGAAGTCATCGTGCAGTCACCGAGCGGGACACGGCCAGCTCAGGCTTCCTCGCCGAGTACTGGCGGCACTTCGAACTGCCCGCCGGAGGCCGCGGGCGCCTG
>CAZAFV010000095.1:0-9541 GCA_964484385.1 uncultured Acidimicrobiales bacterium | reverse complement strand
GACCTTGGCCACGCCGGAGCCGTACAGCTCGAGGTATTCCAGCGGGATGCCCGCCTCGTCCGCGATCTCGGTCAGCGGCCGGATCTGTGCAGCCGATGCAATCTCGAGATCGCTTGGAAATCCGCCTGTCGTTGCCATGCCGTGCACCCCCACACGAATTGAGCCCTCTACACCCTGCCAGAAGCTCGTGACGCCGCTGCGCCACCGGCTCGATGTCGTCAGTTGCCAGGTCGTTCGGCTACTGTTCCCCTAGTTGCTGTTCCGCTGAGTGGAACTGTTCCATCATACAGAACAGCAAGGCTGCCATCGGGTAACAGCGGGGGATGTGAGGAATGAGCGACTTTCCGGCGCGGGCAGATTGTGTCGTCATTGGTGCGGGCATCGTCGGCAACTGCCTGGTCGGCCATCTCAGCGATCTCGGCTGGACCGACATCGTGCTCCTCGACAAGGGTCCGCTGCCCAATCCGGGCGGATCCACCGGCCACGCGTCGAACTTCATCTTCCCCGTCGATCACTCCAAGGAGATCGTCGATCTCACGGTCGACAGTCAGCACCAGTACGAGGCACTGGGTCTGCAGAACACGTGCGGCGGCATCGAAGTGGCACGCAGCCCCGAGCGCATGGAGGAGTTCCGCCGCCGCATGACCTCAGCGACGTGCTGGGGCATCGAGTCGAAGCTGCTCACGGTGGACGAGGTCGTCGAGATGGTGCCGTTCATCGACGCCGATGTCATCTTGGGCGGCTTCTATACCCCGAGCGTCTCAGCTGTGGACTCGCTGGAGACGGGCACGCAGATGCGCCGCCGGGCCACCGAGGCCGGCCACCTGCAGACCTTCGCCAACACCGAAGTGCTCGACATCGAGACCGTGTCCGGAGCGAACCGCCCCCGCATCTCCGCAGTGGTGACCGATCGGGGCCGCATCGAATGCGACACCGTGGCGATCGCCTGCGGCGTATGGAGCCCCAAGCTCGCCCAGATGGCCGGAGCCACCATCCCGCTCACACCCGCCGTCCACCAGATGGTGGACGTCGGCCCGTTCGACGTGCTGGTCGAGACAAATCAGGAGTTGGCCTACCCGATCGTGCGCGACATGGACACCTTCTGCTACGAGCGCCAGTCGGCCGGCTCCATGGAGGTGGGCAGCTACGCCCACCGGCCGATCCTGCACCGTGTCGAGGACATCCCTTCCAACGAGGAAGCAGCCCTCAGCCCGACCGAGATGCCGTTCACGCCCGATGACTTCGACGAGCAACTCGAGCAGGCCATCGAGCTGATGGAGTTCCTGGGCGACGGTGAGATCAAGTACGCCATCAACGGCCTGCTCTCGCTGACGCCCGATGCCTCGCCGGTGCTGGGCCCGACGCCAGAGATCGAGAACCTGTGGTCGGTGGCGGCGGTGTGGGTCAAGGAAGGTCCTGGTGTGGGGCGCCTGATGGCCGAATGGATGACCTACGGCTATCCCCGCATGACCGATCCCCACGGCTCGGACGTCACGCGCTTCTACCCCCAGGATCGCAACGTCATCCACATCGAGACCCGGGCCGACGAGCACTTCAACAAGACTTACGGCATCGTGCATCCACGCGAGCAGTGGGCGACGCGCCGCAACCTCACGTGCGGGCCCGCCAAGGCCCGCACCGATGACCTCGGAGCCTTCTACTTCGAGGCCGGCGGCTGGGAGCGACCGCACTGGTACGAATCGAATGCCGACCTCGTCGACCGCTACGGCATCGAGGGCCGTGCCCACGAGTGGGACGCTCGCTGGTGGAGTCCCATCACCGATGCCGAGCACCTGCACCTGCGCGAGCACTGCGGTCTGGTGGACATCTCGCCATTCCAGGTGTTCGAGGTGTCGGGCCCAGGCGTGGTGCCCTACATCGAGAAGATGGTGGTCAACAAGTGCGACCTGCCGGTCGGCCGCTCGATCTACACCCCGGTGCTCACCGCCGACGGCGGCTTCCGGTCTGACCTCACGATCGTGCGCCTGTCCGAGGACCGCTTCCGCATTGCCACCGGCGCATTCGACGGCGGTCGTGACGAGTACTGGTTCCGCCACAATTTGCCCGCCGACGGCGTGCACTTCGAGAACCGCACCGAGGCCTTGGCCACCTACGGCGTATGGGGCCCCAATGCGATTGCGCTGCTGCAGACGCTGACCGAAACCGACCTGTCCCAGGAGGCTTTCGGCTACGGCCAGGTGCGCGATGCCTTGCTGTCGGGGATCCCGGTGCAGATGCTTCGGATCTCCTACGTGGGCGATGCGGGTTTCGAGATCTATTGCCCCACGAGCGCAGGGCTGGCCCTGTGGGACTCCATTGCCGAAGCCGGGCGGGACTACAGCCTGCGGCCGGTTGGTGCCGGGGTGTACGGCACCACCGGGCGGCTCGAGAAGGGCTACCGGCTCATGGGCGCCGAGCTCGAGAGCGATTACAACCCGGTCGAAGCGGGCCTGGCCCGGCCACGGGTGAAAGCTGCTGATTTCATCGGCAAGGAGGCGTACCTGGCGGCCCGGGAGGCGCCGCTGGCAGCCCAGCTCTGTGTGCTGCGCTTCGAGAGCCTGCGCGGTGCCGAGGGCTACGACCGTTTCCCGATGGGGGCCGGCAACGAGCCTGTGCTGACACCGGCGGGGGAGCGGATTGTCGACTCGCACGGCAGGGTCAGCCGCGTCACCACTGCGGGCAACGCACCATCGCTCGGCGCCTACCTGGCAATGGCCTACCTGCCGCCTGAGTTGGCTGCCACTGGCACTGAGCTGTCGGTCATGTATCAACATGAGCAGTACCCGGTGACGGTGGAGGCGACGGGTGCGAATCTCGCGCTGTTCGATCCCGACGACAGCCGCATGAAGGCCTGAGGGCGCGCCGGTGCGCATCCTGGTATGCGTGAAGCGAGTGCCTGCTGTCGGCTCGCGCATCAACGTCACCGATGACGGCCAGCAGGTCGATACTGCCCACTTGGGCTTCACCACCAGCCCGCACGAGGAATGCGCGGTGGAGGAGGCCGCCCAGATCGTGGAGCGGCTTGACGGCGATGAACATGCCGTCGTCGTGCTCACGTTGGGTCCCGAGGCGTCCACTGAGCAGCTGCGCTATGCAGCCAGCGTCGGCGGCAACGAGTTCGCCCTGGTGATGGCCGAGGGCGGTCTCGACTGGGATCCCCAGCGAACGGCCGTCGCCATCACCTCCGCTGTGCGGGAGCTCGAGGCCGCCGGGGGACAGTTCGACCTGATCCTGTTCGGCAACGAATCTGCCGACGGGGGCAACTTCCAGGTCGGCATCCGGGTGGCGCACGCGCTCGGGAGGCCGATCGTGAACGGCATCAAGGGCATCGACCCCCATGAGCGAGGGTTCACCGCGCGCCGCGAGACCGATGCCGGCTACGAGGTGTACGAGCTCGAGGCCCCCTGCGCGCTCGGTGTCAAGGAAGGCATCAACCTGCCCCGCTACCCGACCATGAAGGGGCGGCTCGCCTCGCGCAAGGCCCAGATCCAGGTGCTCGACTGCGCCGCCGATGCTGACGCGGGCGGGCAGTCGCGGGTTCGGCTGCACCGGCCGCCCGAGCGTGCCAGCACCACCGTGCAACTCGGCGACAGTGCCGCAGCGGCACCCGCTGTCGTGGACCTGCTGGACGAGTTGGGGGTGCTGTGAGCGCCGTCGCTGTCCTCGTCGACCACGACCGCGGTGTCCCCTCGGGCGGTGCCCTGGAAGCTCTGACTGCGGCCCGCTCGCTCGCCTCGGACCTGAACACTGATCTCGATGCCGTCATCCTGGGCGACGGCGACCTGTTCGATGCGCACGGCGCCGATCTCGTCGCCGCCTGCGCCGACTATGGCGCCGCTGCGGTGCACTGCGGACGCCATTCGTTCCTGGCCGACTACGGACCCGACGCCTGGGGCGCTGCACTCGCAATGTTCGTCGAGGCTGCGGGGCCTGTGGCCGTCGTGGCGGCGGGCACCGATCGTGGTGCCGAGGCCATGGCCCAGCTCGCCGCCCGCACCGACCTGCCGCTCGTGGCCAACTGCGTGAACGTGTCGCCAGCAGGCTCGCTGACCGATTCGCCGTCCGGCCCCGCAGGCGGCGAGGCGTGGCACATCACTCGCATCCAGTGGGGCGGCTCGCTGCTTGAAGACGTGACCCTCACCTCGGCCTTGCCGCTGCTGACTATTGCGCAGCACTCCATCGAGGCCGAGCCGTGCGAACGCGGTCTCGTCCCAGCGGCCGTTGCCGATTTCGAGCCCGACCTAGGGCCTGAAGTGCAGCAGACCTTGGTCCGCGATCGGGTGACGCTGGCCGAGGGCGTCACGCTGTCCACCGCGCCGGTCGTGGTGTCGGGCGGCCGAGGCGTCGGCTCAGCAGACGGGTTCGCTCCGCTCGAAGAGCTCGCGGACCTGCTCGGCGGCCGCGTCGGATGCTCGCGGGCGGTGACGAACAACGGCTGGCGTTCGCACGCAGACCAGGTCGGCCAGACGGGCACCCGGATCGCCCCGGAGATCTACATTGCCTGCGGCATTTCGGGCGCGATCCAGCATTGGGTCGGCGCCATGGGTTCGAAGAACATCCTGGCGATCAACATCGACCCGGAGGCCAACATGGTCACCAAGGCGGGCTACGCAGTCATTGCTGACCTGCACGAAGTCGTGCCCGCGATCTGCGACGAGATCCGGCGCCGCCGCGACCGCCCCAGCTCGAGCTGAGCCGGCTACACAGGCAGCGGCGCCCGTCCTGCCAGGTGCTCCGCCAGGTTCGATGCGGCCTCGATGAGCACGAGGCCGATGTCGTGGGTGCTGTTCGGATCGGGGAATCGGTACGCGGGCCCGTGAACATGCAGGGCCGCCACCACTGCACCCTCCTCGTTCAATACCGGCGCGGCCACCGAGTTGATCCCGACGGCGAACTCCTCGTACACCCAGACGTATCCGGCGTTGGCAACCTGGCTCAGCCGCGTCTTCAGCGCATCGGCATCGACCATGCTGTTCGCAGTCGTCGCCTCCAGACCAGCGCGCACGTACTCATCGAGTGCCTCGGGGCTGAGATGGGCCAAGTACACGAGCCCCGAAGGCACCAAGTGCATCGGGCAGTACTCGCCCGTCCACGAGCGCACTTGCACCTCGGATTCGGGTTCGACCTGGTCGAGGTAGTACACCGTCCGATCTGCACGAACGCTCACGCCGGCTGTCTCGCCGACCTGGTTGACCAGGCTGTGCAGGTGCGGGCGTGCCGCGGCCAGCAGGCTCCGGTCTGCACCAGCAGCTCCGATGATGTCGATGAGTCCCTGTCCGAGCCGGTAGTCGCCGCCTGCGTCGTCCTGGACGACGGCGTCGACTGCTTCGAGCGATGTCAGCAGCCGGGCCACCGTGCTCTTGGGCAGCCCGACGTGATCGGCTACGTCGGTGACACCCTGCGGGCCCACGGCCAATGCCCGCAGGACAGCGAACGCGCGAGAGATCGACTGCACCGGCTCCACGGTAGCCCGCGGGCAGCATGGACCTGTCGGCTGGCAGTATTTTTGTGCCGTATTGTGGAACTGTTCTACTCTACGGAACGCCACACTGTCGATACGGGGCAGCAAATCTGTAGTCAGGGTAAAACTGTTGTAGTCACGGTAAAGAGTCCGGGGACAGCATAGAATTCTGGGTCACGGCACTCAGGCGTACCGAGGAGGGGCGATGCCGCGGGGGAACAGTGCACGATCGGGGGGGCGCCAAGCACCTCTCGCGCGGCTCGACACGCCTCTCGTGCGTGACGGCGGCGTCCTGCGCCCCGCGAGCTGGGACGATGCGCTCGACCGTGCGGCATCGGGGCTGCGGGCGGCCACCCAGCAGCATGGCGCCGGCGGCGTCGGCATGTTCTCGTGCTCGAAGAGCACGAACGAGATGAACTACGCAGCCCAGAAGTTCATGCGGACGGTGCTGAAGTCCAACAACATCGATTCCTGTAACCGCACCTGACACGCTCCGTCGGTCGTCGGTCTGGCGACAGTGTTCGGACTCGGGGGCGGAACGTGCTCGTACCAGGAAATTACCGAGACTGATGTCATCCTGCTGTGGGGATCGAATGCCCGTGAGGCCCATCCGATCTTCTTCCATCACCTGCTGCGTGGCCTCGACAACGGCGCTGCCATGTACGCAGTGGATCCCCGCCGAACCTCCTCGGCCGAGTTTGCCGACGTGTGGCTCGGCCTCGACGTGGGCACAGACATCGCGCTGTCCAACACCGTGGCTCGCGAGATCATCGCCCAGGGCATGCACAACCGGTCGTTTATCGATCATGCGACGACGGGGTTCGATGCCTACGCAGCATCGGTAGAGCCGTTCACGCTCCCCGAGGGCGAGCGGCTGACCGGCGTGCCGGCAGAGGCCATCGCGGAGATGGCCCACCGTTATGCCACGGCCGGCCGAGCGCAGATCCTGTGGACGCTGGGCATCACCGAGCACCACACGGCGGTCGAGAACGTGCTCTCGCTGTGCAACCTGGCGCTGCTGACCGGCCATGTCGGCCGGCGCGGCTCGGGCCTGGTGCCCCTGCGAGGCCAGAACAACGTGCAGGGCGGCGGCGACATGGGTGCTCTGCCCGATCGACTGCCCGGGTTCCAGCTCCTCACTGACCCCCAGGTCCGGGCTCGCTACGAGAGCACCTGGGGCTGTGAGCTGAATCCCGTCCCGGGAAAGCACCTCACCGCGATGTTCGAAGCCATGGAAGACGGCGAGCTGCGGGCCCTCTATGTCATCGGGGAGAACCCGGCCGATTCCGAAGCCAACGTGGCTCACGCCCGCAAGCTGCTCGAAGGGCTGGACCTGCTGGTCGTGCAGGACATCTCGCTGACGCGTACCGCACGGATGGCTGACGTGGTGCTGCCTGCGGCTGCGGGCTGGTCCTCCAGCGAGGGAACGGTCACCTCCTCCGAACGCCGTGTCCAGCGGGTGCGTGCTGCGGTGCCTCCCCAGGGTGACGCACGCGACGATGTGCACATCATCAGCGAGTTGGCACAGCACATGGGCGCGCGGTGGACGGCCACGTCCGCGCAGGAGTTGTGGGACGAGATGCGATCGCTGTCGCCGTTGCATGGCGGCATGAGCTGGGAGCGTCTCGAGGCGAGCGGCGGCCTGCAGTGGCCCTGTCCCGACGACGACCATCCCGGCACCGAGTTCCTGCACGGCTGGCTCTGGGAACCTGACCTCGACGGCCATGCGCCGGCACCGTTCTCGACCGTCACGCATCTTCCTCCCGCAGAGGCACTGAGCGAGCAGTTCCCACTGCGCCTGACGACTGGCCGGGTGCTCGACTCCTACAACACGGGCGCGCAGTCTGCGGGCTATTCCTCGCCCATCCGCTCCGGTGATGCCATCGAGATCAGCCCTGCCGACGCGTCGGATATCGGGATCGTCGAAGGCGACACGGTGCGTGTGAGCTCACCCCGGGGCTCGGTGGACATGGACGTGCATGTCACCGATCGCCTTCCCACAGGCTTGGTCTTCACGACGTTCCATTTCCCGGAGCTGGTGGATGCGAACCTGCTCACGAACGACGCTTGGGATGCCCGCAGCGGCACGGCGGAGTTCAAGGCCGCCGCCGTTCGCATCGACCCGCTGCCGCCGCTCACTGCCGCCGCCGGCGGTACAGCCGTCGCAGCCGTCACCGACCGCACATCTGGCACCGCAGCGGCAGGTGGCGCTGGTGGCTGACCTGCACTTCTCCGATGCGGAGCCCACCGCATCGGAGCGACGAGCGGTGCTGGCTGCACTCAGCGTCGACGAGGCGAGCGACGGCGCCGTCGTCGTCTCCCATCCTCGTGTTGTGCGCGCAGGGATGCAACGGCGAAAGCAGATGCGGCACCAGTTGCTGCCTGCGCTGCATGCTCTGCAGCGCGAGGCCGGGTGGATCTCGCCGGGCGGCCTCAACTTCGTCGGCCGGACGCTGGGCGTGCCACCGGCGGAGGCCTATGGCGTGGCCACGTTCTACGAGATGTTCCGCACCGAAGCCCCCGCTCACGAGCTCAGCGTTCGCCATGTCTGCGTCGATCCCATCTGTGCGCTGGCCGGCGCCGCGCCCCTGGCGGAGCACCTGCGCTCACAGGGTCACGCCGTGCACGAAGGTCCCTGCCTCGGGCAGTGCGAACGGGCGCCGGCGGTGTTCATCCAGGGCCGCCGCGAGCCTGATCGCGTCCCCGCAGACGGCAGCGGTCCTGATTCGCTGCTCGTGAGCGTCACGGCGCCGGCTCCCGAAGCCCCCAGCCTGCTGCGGCACATGGTCGGACGGGACTACGGCGGCAGCGAGAGCATGTCGATGGAGGCGTACCGGGAGCGAGGCGGAGGAGCAGCCCTCGACGCAGCATTGGGCCTCGGAACCGACGAAGTCATCTCCCAGGTGACCGCAGCCGGGCTGTCGGGGCGCGGCGGGGCCGCCTTTCCCACAGGCATCAAGTGGCGAGCGGTTGCCGACGGCGAAGGTCCCAAGCACGTCGTCGCCAACATCGACGAATCCGAGCCTGGAACGTTCAAAGACCGGCTGCTCTGCGAGCTGGAGCCCTTGGCCATCATCGAGTCCATCGCTGTGGCCGGCCTGACCGTGGGCGCCGAGCACGGCTGGATCTACATACGCGGTGAGTACCCGCTGGCCACCCAACGCCTCCGGCATGCCATCGCACAGGCCCACAGCGCCGGCTGGCTCGGCGATGACGCAGCCGGGTCCGGGCAACCGTTCGACATCGAGCTGCGCAGGGGTGCGGGCGCCTATATCTGCGGCGAGGAGACGGCCCTGTTCAACTCGCTCGAGGGATTCCGGGGAGAGCCGCGCAACAAGCCGCCATTCCCCACGACCCATGGGTTGTTCGGCCGCCCGACGGTGGTGAACAACCCTGAGACGCTGCTGAATGTGAATGAGATCCTGCGCATCGGTCCTGAGGTGTACCGCAGCGTGGGCACCGAGGGCTCGCCGGGCACAAAGCTGTTCTGCCTCTCCGGTCACGTCGGCCGGCCAGGGCTGTACGAAGCTCCCTTCGGGATGACGCTGGGCGAGCTGCTGGGGCTGGCAGGGGGTGTACAGGGCGCGCTGGCGGCAGTACTGCTCGGCGGTGCTGCGGGCAGCTTTGTCGGACCCGACGCCGGGGAGCTGCAGCTCTCGCTGGAGGACACACGGGCTGCGGGCACGACGCTCGGCTCAGGCCCGGTGATGGTTTTCAACGACACTGCCGACATGAGCGCCGTAGTCGAGCGACTGGCCAAGTTCTTCCGCGACGAGTCGTGCGGCCAGTGCGTTCCCTGCCGCGTGGGCACGGTCCGCCAGCACGAGCTGGTGACGCAGATCCGTCGCACAGGACGGTCGACGGAACCTCAGCGTGAGCTGCTCGGAGACATCGCGGACGCCATGGGCGACGCTTCCATCTGCGGGCTCGGCCATACAGCGGCCTCAGCAGTGCTCTCCGCCATGCAGTTGGGTCTGCTAGGAGACACTGCGTCATGACTCGTTCCGGTGAGAACCCCCGTCCCGAAGCCGAGACAGCACTGGTGACGCTGAGCATCGACGGGCGCGAGGTGACGGTGCC
>CAZAFV010000094.1:0-9838 GCA_964484385.1 uncultured Acidimicrobiales bacterium | reverse complement strand
GGATCGGGGCGTTGGTGGACCCGCCGATCGCAGAGTTGACCACGATGGCGTTCTCGAACGCCTCGCGAGTCATGATGTCCGCCGGTCGAAGGTCGTCGCGCACCATCTCGACGATGCGCAGACCCGTCCGGTACGCCATCTGCGCCCGCTCGCGGTACGGGGCAGGGATCGCCGCCGAGCCCGGCAGCTGCATGCCCAGCGTCTCGGCGAGCGAGTTCATGGTGGTGGCAGTGCCCATCGTGGAGCAGTAGCCGACCGACGGGGCTGATGACGCCACCAGGTCGATGAACCCGGCGTCGTCGATCTCGCCGGCCGCGTAGAGCTCGCGCGCCTTCCACACGACCGTGCCCGAGCCGGTACGGCGCCCCTCGTGCCAGCCGTTCAGCATCGGCCCGACCGACAGTGCGATGGCCGGCAGGTTCACGGTTGCGGCTGCCATCAGGCACGCCGGTGTGGTCTTGTCGCAGCCGATCGTGAGCACCACGCCGTCGAGCGGGTACCCCTGCAGCACCTCGACGAGGCCTAGGTAGGCCAGGTTGCGGTCGAGCGAAGCGGTGGGCCGTTTGCCGGTCTCCTGGATGGGATGAACGCCGAACTCGAATGCGATGCCGCCCGCCTCGCGGATGCCCTCGCGCACCCGCTTGGCCAGCTCGAGGTGGTGCCGGTTGCACGGCGACAGGTCCGAACCGGTCTGGGCGATGCCGATGATCGGCTTGCCCGACTGGAGTTCTTCGCGTGTCAAGCCATAGTTGGCGTAGCGCTCGAGGTACAGCGCCGACATGAGCGGATCGCCCTCGATGTCGAACCAGGCCGCCGACCGCAGGCCGCCGCGTCCGATGCCGGGATCGGGCCCGCTGGGATGAATCGAACGAGGTTCAGAGGAGGGAGATGCATCAGGTTCGGGAGCCACCGGGCCACACTACGCGTCACTGGTGACAGCCACGGAGTCGCCAACCCGTGACGGCGACGGACGGGCCGAACGCAGCCGTGATCGGCGCACAGGGCCAGAACTAGTGTGAGGCGCGCTGGAGCCGTGCCACGAGGGGGTTCGCATGGATCCGAGTCCAGAGACACTGCTGGATCTGCACCGGCGCATGGTGCGGATCCGCCACTTCGAGGAAGCCGCCGGCCGGCTCGCGGAGCAGAACCGGCTGCCCGGGTTCCTGCACCTGTACGGGGGAGGAGGCCGTGGCCGCCGGGGTGTGCGCCAACCTCGACGATGACGACCAGATCAGCTCGACCCACCGAGGGCACGGACACCTGGTGGCCAAGGGAGGCGACTACGGCGGGATGATGGCCGAACTGATGGGCAAGGCCACCGGCTACTGCGGGGGCAAGGGCGGCTCCATGCACATCTGCGATCTCGACCTAGGGATGCTCGGTGCGAACGGCATCGTGGGCGGCGGCGTGCCGATCGCCGTAGGCGCCGGGTTCGCGAACAAGTACCGGGGCAGCGACCGGGTCTCGGTGGTGTTCTTCGGCGACGGCGCCTCGAACATCGGGGCCTTCCATGAAGCCGCGAACATGGCGGCTGCGCTGTCGCTGCCGGTGCTGTTCGTGTGCGAGAACAACGAGTACGGCGAATTCACGCCACGTGACCGCACCATGGCCATCACCGATGTGGTGGACCGTGCAGCCGGCTACGGGATGCCCGGGGCGATCGTGGACGGCATGGACGTGGTCGCCGTGTGGGAAGCGGCCAATGAGGCGGTCGGCCGGGCTCGCCGGGGCGAAGGACCCTCGTTCATCGAGGCCAAGACCTACCGCTTCTACAACCATCACGGAGTGCAGACCCTCGGCATGAAATACCGGTCCGACGACGAGCTCGAACAGTGGAAGCAGCGAGACCCGATCGAGCTGTTCGAGGACCGGCTGGCAACCGCCGGCGTGCTCGACGCCGACGGCGCCCAAGCGGTGCACGCCGCTGCAGAAGCAGACATCGAAGCTGCGATCGCCTTTGCCGAGGAGAGCCCATTGCCCGATCCCGACAGCCTGCTGGTCGACGTCTATACGCAGGCCGCGTACCCAGGAGCCACCGCATGACACGCCCAACCGACACCGAGGAGCGCCGCATCGCCTATGGAGCTGCCTTCACCGAGGGGCTGGCGCAGATGATGGACGCCGATCCGAACGTGTTCGTGGCCGGCGAGGATGTGGGCCGGGCCGGGGGAGTGTTCGGCTCGTTCCGAGGGCTGAACGAGCGCTTCGGCGACATGAGAGTCGTGGACACGCCGATCAGCGAGCAGGCCATCGTGGGCCTCGGCACTGGGGCGGCAGTGAGCGGCCTTCGCCCGGTCGTCGATGTGATGTTCATGGACTTCATGCTCGTGGCCATGGACCAGATCGTGAACCAGGCGGCAAAGCTGAAGTACATGTTCGGCGGCAAGGCCACGCTGCCGATGACGATCACCACGAGCGCCGGGGCCGGGCTGTCAGCGGCGGCTCAGCACAGCCAGAGCCTCGAAGCGATGCTGTGCCACATCCCGGGACTCAAGGTGGTCATGCCGTCGAACCCGTACGACGCCAAGGGCCTGCTTGTCTCGTGCATTCGCGACGACAACCCCACGGTGTTCGTGAAGCACAAGCGCCTGCTGGGGCTGAAGGGCGACGTTCCCGAGGACCTGTATGAGATTCCCTTGGGCACGGCGCAAGTTGTGCGACCGGGCGACGACGTCACGGTGGTGACCTACGGCCGCATGGCGCACGAGGCGACGTCGGCGGCAGATGCGCTGGCCGCAGAAGGCATCGAGTGCGATGTCATCGATCTGCGCACCCTGCAGCCACTGGACATGGACACCGTGGTCCAATCGGCACAGCGGACCAGCCGGGTTGCCGTGGTGCACGAGGCGGTGCGGTTCGGCGGCCTCGGCGGCGAGATCGCCTCCCAGATCGCTGAGGAGGCGTTCGACTACCTGGATGCTCCGATCGAGCGCATCGGGGCTCCGTTCAGCCCGGTGCCGTTCAGCCCTGTGCTCGAGAAGGAATGGGTTCCCAACGCTGAGATGATCGGCGAGCGGATCCGAGCAGTCGCAGCCGCGTGAGCCAAGCTGCCGGCACGGCGGCCGGCCCAGCAGTCGGAATCGTCGCCAACCCGCTGGCCGGCAAAGACGTCAGGCGGCTGACTTCGGGGGCGACCCCCGTGTCAGACGCCGTCAAGATCGGAGCGATACGGCGCGCCGTCGTCGGCGCGATCGAGGGCGGTGCCGAACGCGTGCTGATCAGCGGCGACCGGGCACGGTTGGGGGAACGTGCGCTGGCGGGGTTGGAGCTGCCGGGATCGGTGGAGGTCGCCGAACCGCATGGCTGGCACACCGGGCGTGACTCGCAGTTGGCCGCCGCGCAGTTTCGTGACGAGGGCGTGGGGGCGATCGTTGCGCTCGGTGGTGATGGCACCCAGCGTGATGTCGCTACGGGTTGGCGCGAAGCACCGTTGGTGCCGCTGGCGGTCGGCACCAACAACGTCTTCCCAATCCCGACTGAGGCCACCGTCGCTGGCTTCGCCGCGGGTGCGGTGGCGAGCGGCCATGCCGATGCGGCCGAGGTGACGTGGCAGGCGAAGATCATCGACATCACGGCGGAGGGGAACCAGCGCGCGGAGGTGGCGCTCGTTGACGTGTGCCTCGTGAGGAGCGCGTTTGTGGGAGCACGCGCCATTTGGGATCTGGGGTCGGTGAGCGAGATCGTGGCTGCCATTGCCGAGCCCGACTCGGTCGGACTCGCCGCCATCGCTGCCGCCGTTGCACCCGTGGGCAGGAAGGAACCCGGCGGGATCCATGTCGGCTTGGGGTGTGCGTCCGGGAATGCACGGGATCTACAGAGCTACAGACGCATCCGAGCAGCTGTGATGCCCGGCACCTACTCCGACATCGACGTCGCACTCTGCGAGCGGCTGCGCTTCGGCCAGCCGGTCACCCTGTCGGGTCCCGGCGTACTGACGCTGGACGGAGAACGCGAGATTGTGCTGGGCCGGGGCGAGGGGGCGGCTATCACCGTCAATCCGGATGGTCCGTACGTGATCGACGTGGGTACTGCGGTTGCGGCGGCACAGCGACGGCGCTACCCCTTCGGCCCTGCGGTTGCGGGCCGCTGAGCAAAGGGACGCCGATGGCCATCGAGTTTGCAATGCCGAAGCTGGGCCTGACGATGGAGTCGGGGACGATCCTGCGCTGGCTCGTGCCCGACGGTGCTGAGGTCACAGCAGGACAGGCAGTGCTGCTGGTCGAAACCGACAAGGTCGAGACCGAGATCGAAGCTTCGGGCAGCGGTGTGCTTGCTCAGACCGGCGAGACCGGCGTGGAATACCCCTGCGGCGTGCGGATCGGCTGGTTCTTGGAAGCCGGCGAGGAACCTCCGGCGCCGGCCGATGCAGCGCCGGCTGCGGCGCAGGTGCAGGCGGCGGCGGTTCCGGCATCTCAGCCCTCCCCGCAACCCGCCCCCAAAGTGCCGGTGCGCGCACCCGGCGAGCGGATCCTGGCGTCGCCGGCGGCCAAGCGGCTGGCCCGGGAGCTGGGTGTTGAGCTCGCAGTGGTTGCCGGAAGCGGACCCAAGGGCCGCATCACCGAGCGCGATGTGCGAGCAGCACATGAGGCCCCAGCGGAGCCTCGGGCGCCCGAGACGGCTGGCGCGGCCGGCACCGCGGCGCCCGAGCCGGGTGGATCGGTGCCGCCACCGGCAACCCTCGCCGCCAGGCAGCTTTCCGACCTGGTGGGCGTGGATCTTCGGGCCGTGCCCGCCAGCGCGGCCGATGGCCGCATCTCGCGGGCCGATGTCGCCGCATACGTCAGGAAGCTGCTCTCGGAGGCGAGCTCCGCATCCGGATCACCCGCACCATCCCGGCCGGCCGCGGAGACGACGGCCGCTTCAGGGGCCGGGACCGCGGCACCGCTCACGCAAACTCCGACCGAGCAGATTCCCCTGCGGGGAATGCGGGGCGTGATCGCTGAGCGCATGAGCGCTTCGCTCCGCTCGATGGCCCAGTTGACGCTCACGATGGATGTCGACATGAGCGCCGTGGTGGCAGAGCGGGCTGACCTCGTCGAAGCTGCTCGCAGCGACGACGCCGGTGACCGTGATGAGGACGCAGATGCCGCCGCAGCGGTGGTGCCGGGCTACACCGATTTCGTGATCGCTGCTGCGGCTGCTGCGCTCAGCGAGCACCCGCGGGTGAATTCTCAGGTCACCGACGATGCCGTTGCGCTGCTGGGTGACATTCACATCGGGCTTGCGGTAGCGCTCGACGATGGGCTGCTCGTGCCGGTCGTCCGTCACGCCGACCGTCTCAGTCTCGGCGAGATCGCCTCGGAGACCACACGTCTCGCCGCCGGTGCCCGTGACGGCACACTCGGATACGACGACTACCAGGGCGCCACGTTCACCGTGACTGCCCTGGGCATGTTCGGCGTCGATGCCTTCACGCCGATCATCAACTCGCCCAACACTGCGATCCTGGGCGTGGGTCGCATCCGCAACGAAACCGTGTGGGCAGATGCCGCGCCTCAGCCTCGGCCCGTCCTGACCCTGTCACTGACCTGGGACCATCGAGCCTTCGACGGCGCCCCGGCAGCACGGTTCGCCGGCTCGGTACGAGACTTGCTCGAATCCCGCTAGCCGTCGACGTAGCTGCGCTTCGCGACCTCTTCGAGCATGACCTCGGTGGCGCCACCGCCGATGGGCAGGATGCGTGCGTCGCGGCACATCCGCTCGATCGTCGATTCGCGCATGTAGCCGATGCCGCCGTGGAACTGCATGCAGTCGTACATCACCTGATTCACGATTTCGGCGCCGAACGCCTTGACCCCGGACATTTCTTTCGTCGCGTCAATGCCCTGCTCCTTGAGCCATGCGGCGTGGTACATCGAGGCGCGCGCGGCGTCGACCTTGGCCTGATTCATTGCCATGCGCTGGCGGATTGCTCCCAAGTCGTAGAGCGAACCGCCGAAGGCCTTGCGCTGCTGGGTGTACGCGTTGGTCAGATCGATAGCGACCTGCGCCGCGCCGATGCCCATCCCGACGATGACCATCCGCTCATTCTGGAAGTTCTGCATGGCGGCGTAGAAGCCCCGGTGCACCTCGCCGAGCAGGTGATCGCTGCCCAGCCACACGTCGTGCAGCACGAGCTCGGCAGTGTCCGAGCAGCGCCAGCCGTGCTTGTCGAGCTTGTTGGCCACCTCGAACCCGTCCGCGCTGGTCGGAACCAGGAACATGGAGATCCCGTAGCGGTCATCGGGGTTCGTGCGCGCTGCCAGTGCGATGACGTCGCCGTACACGGCACCGGTGATAAACGTCTTGGTGCCGTTGAGACGCCACCCGTCGCCGTCGGGCACCGCGGTCGTGCGCAATCCCGCCACATCGGATCCCGCGTCAGGCTCGGTGACGCCGATGCACATCATGGTGTCCCCGGACTGGATCGACGGCAGCCAGCGCTCAAGCTGCTCATCGGTGCCTGCATTGAGCAGGTGCGGCAACGCCATGTCGGTGTGCACCAAGATGTTCGCCTCAAAGCCTGCGTAGGTGGAGGTGCCGAGCGCTTCCGCGAACGTCGCCGACGCAAGAGGGCCGAGGCCGAGCCCGCCCCACTGCTCGGGCACCCGCAGCGAGAACATCCCCAGTTCACCCATGCGCTTGTAGATCTCGCGGGGCACCTGGCCGTCTTCTTCCCAGGCATCGCCGACTGGTATGACCTCATTGGCGACGAAGGTGACCGTCTGGTCATAGATCGCCTGCAGCTCGTCGGTCATGTAGACGTTGCGGTGGACGGTGTTGCTCACTGGATGCCTCCGGGTGGGGGGTTACGCAGCCGGAGCTGAGCCTTGCTGCACCAACTCGGCGAGCGGGTCGCCGCGGCGGAACCGCTCGAGCAGCACGTCGGCGTCGAAGAGCACTCCGATGGGATTCTCTGCGAAGACCGGCCCGTTCATGAACTCGATGCACTCGGCCATCGTCGCAAAGTTCTCGACCTGGAACTCCACGCCGTTGCCATCGGGATCGGCGTAGTACATGGAGGTGGTGGGCCCGTGGTTGATGGTGCGCACCGGCAGGATGCCCTCCGCACGCAAACGCTCGTAGTGGTCCATGAGATCGCCGAACGTGCCCATGGTGTAGGCGATGTGCTCCAGGGTGCCGCTGCGCGACTCGTATCGACCCGGCTGGCCCCGATTGACGAAGGCCATGCGGTGGTGCTCATCGTCATAGGAGATGAAGCAGATGAACTCGTTCTCGTGGACCACCTGCGCCCCCAGCACCGTGCACCACCAATCGCGCACCGCTGCGATGTCGTCAGTGCGAAAAACGCAATGGGCCATCTTGGTCGGCAGGCGGACTTGGGGAACGTTGGCTTGCGACGCCATGACTACTCCTCGGGCAACCCTTCCGGGGCAGCCTCTCCGGTACGGCCGTCAGCGGCGATGACGGCCATCCGGCCTCAACAGTATCGGGCGTTCGGATATCTGCTCCGGGCGGCGAGCTCTCGACATGCTCAGCTCAGGTCGATGCCTTCCAGCCGGCCGGTCGAGCGCCACTCGTCCAGCATGCGGAAGAACTTGATCGGCCCGGCGCCATACATCGCAGAGAAGAACCCGTTGGGGTTCCCGAGCTTGCCCTCGTTGTTGTAATAGCCGGGGGTGCACGCCTCGTAGAACTGCACGCCGAGACGAGCCTTGTCGGCCATCTCGTCCTGCCACCACTGTTCGGCCTCGACCGTGGGTTCGATACGCGTGCATCCCCGATCAGCGGCCTCATTGAGCATGTACACGACGTGCGCGGCCTGCTCGCCCAGCGCATGCGGCACGTTGACGGTCACCGCGCTCTGGGTGAAGCCGAGGAAGAAGCAGTTCGGGAAGCCGTGGCTCGTGAGGCCGTGGAAGGTCTTGACCCCGTCGGACCACTTGTCCGACAGCGTCTGGCCACCCCGTCCGATGATGTCGTAGCCAGCGCGCCGGGTGTACGTCGTGCCCACCTCGAAGCCGGTTGCGAAGACGATGCAGTCCACCTCGTATTCCGTGCCGCCGACCGCGACGCCCCGCGGGGTGATCCGCTCCACGCCACGTCCGTCGGTGTCGACCAGATGCACGTTGGGCAGGTTGAACGTGGGCAGGTACTCGTCGTGGAAGCAGGGCCGCTTGCAGAACTGCCGGTACCAGGGTTGCAGTGCCTCCGCGGTCTCGGTGTCTTCCACCACCTCGGCGGCACGCGAGCGCACCGTATTCATCTTCTGGAAGTCGGCCAGCTCCATGAGGCGACCCTTCTCGGCCCCGGTGAGGCGGCGCCCGAGTCGGCGAGCAGCTGTCTTGGCTGCAATGCCGGTGAGGTTGCGGAAGATGTCGGTCCAGCCGTCGGAGACCAGGTCCACGTCCTGATCCCCGCCGCTGACGAGGATGTTGAAGTTCTCCATGCGGCGGCGCTGCCAGCCGGGTTCCAGCGACGCGGCCCATTCGGGGTCCGTCTCGCGGTTGGCGCGCACATCGATCGATGACGGGGTGCGCTGGAACACGAACAGCTCCTTGGCCGACTCACCGAGGTGGGGGATGCACTGCACCGCTGTGGCACCGGTGCCGATGATGCCGACTCGCTTGTCTGCCAGCTTGGTGAGACCGCCCTCGGAGTTGCCTCCCGTGTAGTCGTAGTCCCACCGGCTGGTGTGGAAGGTGTGCCCTTCATAGGAGTCGATGCCCGCGATCCCGGGCAGCTTGGGCCGGTTGAGCGGCCCGTTGGCCATCGCCACGAAGCGGGCGCGCATCCGGTCGCCGCGGTCGGTGGAGATGATCCACTGGGCTTGGTCGTCATCCCAGCGCATCTCGGCCACCGAGGTCTGCAGGCATGCGCCGTCGTACAGCCCGAAGTGGCGAGCGATGGCCTTGGAGTGCTCGAAGATCTCTGGAGCGAACGAGTACTTGTGCTTCGGCATGTATGCCAGCTCTTCGAGCAATGGCAAGTAGCAGTACGACTCGACGTCGCACATCGCACCCGGGTAGCGATTCCAGTACCACGTGCCGCCGAAGTCGCCGGCCTTCTCGATGACGCGGATCCTCTCGTAGCCCGCCTTGCGCAGCTCGGCGCCCATCAGCAGGCCGCCGAAGCCACCGCCGATAATGGCGACGTCCACCTCGTCGAAGAGCGGCTGTCGTTCGACACGCTCGGTGTATGGGTCGTCGACGTAGTTGGAGAAATCGCCGACCACTTCGACGTACTGCTCGTTGCCGTCGTCACGCAGCCGCTTGTCGCGTTCGGCCCGGTAACGATCGCGCAGCTCGTCGGGATCGAAGTCGATGTCGGGCAGGAATGCCTCTTCCAGCGTTGCCGGTTCGCTCGCCTCGGCGTTCGCAGTCACTGGGGTTGGGCTCATGGTGCTGCTGCTCATCCGAGCCTCGCTCCTGTGTCGTGCGCCGCCGGGGCAAGCGGCAATATCTAATGAATCTTAGAAAGAGAACGACGCCGCCTGCTGCCTCCGCCGATGTGACGTATGTGCCGAGTGACTTGCGTCCTATTGCGTGGTGCTGTGTGCGTGACAGAATCGGCGCTCGTGCAGAGGGTGATTGCGTTGGACATGGAGGGCGTCTTGACGCCCGAGATCTGGATCGCGGTGGCCCAACGCAGCGGCATCGACGAGCTGAGGCGCACGACCCGTGACGAGCCGGACTACGACGCGCTGATGCGGTACCGGATCGACGTGCTGAACACCCACGGCGTGTCGCTCGAGCAGATACGCGACGTGATCGCTGAGCTGCCCCTGCTGGAGGGAGCGCGGGAGTTTCTCGACGAGCTCCGGCAGCGCTGGGTCGTGGTGCTGCTGTCGGACACGTTCGAGCAGTTCGACGATCACTTCCTGGAATTGATGGGCTAC
>CAZAFV010000093.1:0-9862 GCA_964484385.1 uncultured Acidimicrobiales bacterium | reverse complement strand
CTCGGTACCGTGCCGCTTCCAGACCACCATGGGCGTGGCGCACACTTCGCAGTCGGCCACCCAGCACAGCTCGTCCTCGTAGTACCAGTGGGTGAAGCGAACGGCCTCGCACAGCTCGCATTCCGGATCGAACGCTGCCGATTCACCACGACCCGACCTCGTCGCAGCGGCCGAGTTGGAATTGTCCCCCGAGGCGACCGGTTGGTCAACGTCCGCGTTCGGTTGGTGCTGCGTCACCGGTCAGCCGTGGTCCAGCGCCGTCCGGTAGGAGGCCACGAGCTCGCCCACAGCTTCAGGGCCGTCGGACATCAGGGTGCGGACGACGGCGGAGCCGATGATGACGCCGTCGGACACCTCGCACGCCTCAATGGCTTGGGACGGCGAGCCGATGCCCACACCGGTGAGCACGGGCCGATCGGTGACGGCTAGGCAGCGGGCCGCAATCTCGGTGGCCGTGCGTGCGAGGGCCGTCCGCTCGCCGGTCACGCCGAGCAGACCGACCGCATAGACGAAGCCGCGCGACGCCCCACACAGATCAGCGAGCCGGTGCTCAGGCGTGGTGGGCGCCGCCAGCAGGATCGCTTCGAGGCCCGTCTCAGCCGCAGCCTCCAGCCACGGCCCGGCCTCGACGTACGGCAGGTCGGGCAGGATCGCTGCACAGACTCCGGCATCGAGCAGGGCCGAGGCGAAGCGTTCATGGCCCTGGTGGTGGCAGAGGTTGTAGTAGGTCATCACCGCGTGCGGGACGCCGGTGTCGAGCTCCCGCGCTTCCTCCAGCACCGATGCCGGGGTTGCGCCGTCGGCCAGGGCCGCAGTGGAGGCCTGCTGGATGACCGGTCCGTCCATCACCGGGTCGGAGAAGGGAACGCCGATCTCGATGGCGTCGGCGCCAGCCGCCGCTGCCGCCTCCACCGCGCGTTGCCAGCCCTGGTAGCCGCCTGTGACGTAAGGCACCAGCAGCTTCGCGCCGCTCTCACGCCGAGCCCGCAGGTGCGTCTCGAGCGCGCCGAACGAAACACGCCGCGTACCGGCTTCGGCGGCGCTCACGAGGCGGCGTCCATGCTCACAGCCCTCGCCGATCGAGCGACAGTGCTCGCTGTGGTGCGCCGGCAACCGGTCACGAGACGATCCCGTGCATCCCGAGCACGTCCATCATCTGGTCGACGTCCTTGTCGCCACGGCCCGAGAGATTCATCAGCACCGTCTGGCCTTGCATATCTGGCGCCGCCCGAACAATCCACGCCAGTGCATGAGCGCACTCCAGCGCCGGGATGATGCCCTCGGCGCGGCTCATGAGCGTGAACGCCTCGACCACCTCGTCATCGGTCACGCTCGGGTACTCGGCACGGCCGATGGCGGCCAGGTAGGCGTGCTCGGGTCCGACGCCGGGATAGTCGAGACCGGCGGAGATCGACTCGGCCTCCATCACCTGGCCCACCTCGTCCTGCATGAGATAGCTGGTCATGCCGTGCACCACGCCGGGCACGCCGCGCCCGACTGCGGCACCGCCGGCGGGCTCGACGCCCACGAGCCGGGCGTCGCCATCGGCAAAGCCCGAGAAGATCCCGGCAGCATTGCTGCCCCCGCCGACGCACGCCACCACCACGTCCGGGTCGCCGCCGGTGAGGTCCTTGCATTGCGCAGCGGCCTCGTCACCCAGAATGTGATGGAAGGTGCGGACCATCCACGGGTACGGATGGGGGCCCATCACCGAGCCGAGGCAGTAGTGCGTGTTCTCGACGGTGGCCACCCAGTCGCGCAGCGCCTCGTTGACGGCGTCCTTGAGGGTGCGGCTGCCGGACTGCACCGATTCCACCTCGGACCCCAGGAGGCGCATGCGGAACACGTTCAGCGCCTGACGATCCACGTCGACGGCGCCCATGTAGACCTTGCACTCCATGCCCAGCAGCGCTGCCGCAGTTGCCGTGGCGACGCCGTGCTGGCCGGCACCCGTCTCGGCCACGAGCCGTGTCTTGCCCATGCGCTGGGCCAGCAGCGCCTGCCCAATGACGTTGTTGATCTTGTGCGAGCCGGTGTGGTTGAGATCCTCGCGCTTGACCAGGAGACGCAGGCCGAGCTGGCTCGACAGGTTTCGGCATTCGGTCAAGGGCGACGGCCGTCCCCCGTAGTCGCGCAGGGTGGTCTCGAATTCGGCCACGAATGCCGGGTCGGCCCACGCCTCCCGGAACGCCGCCTCCAGCTCCTCGCACGCCGCAACCAGCGTCTCGGGCACAAACCGGCCGCCGAATTCGCCGAAGCGGCCATCGGTTGTGGGCTCGCCCATAACCGACCTTGAACTCGGCGTGGGCTCGCCCATGACCGACCGGTGAGCCGGCGTGGGACCATCAGTTGCTGCAGCCATGCCGTCCCCCGCTCAGTCGTCGCGCCAGTCGTACGGCGCGCCCTGTTCGGGCGGCTCCGACTCGTCGGCGTCCTCGTAGCGAGCACCGGCCTCCTTGGCCGCCGTGACGAACTCACGCATGGCGAGCACGTCCTTGCGGCCCGGCTCGGATTCGACGCCCGACGCCACATCCACACCCCACGGCCGCACGACCTCGATGGCCTGCACCACATTCGAGGCGCGCAGCCCGCCCGCGAGCAACAGTCTCATGCCGCGATCTCGACCTTCGAGCTGCCGCCAGTCGAAGACGCGCCCGCTGCCGGGCTCGGAGCCGTCCAGCATGAGCACCGAAGCGCCGTAGTCGCGCACACGTTCCACATTGGGATCTCCCGCGACGAACGCTTTGATGAGTCCGGGCACCCGCTCGGCGATCCAGCGGCTGTCGGCCGTGGTCTCGTTGCCATGCAACTGGGCCAGGCGCAGACCGGCTCCATCCATGATCTGCACCACCCGCTCGGGCAGCTCGTTGCGGAAGACACCGACCGTGACGACACCTCCCGGCAGGCGGCGAACGATGTCACGCGCCAGCCTCGGGGAGATCTGCCGTGGCGATCCAGGCACGAAGTTGAAGCCGACGGCGTCGGCACCCATGCCGACGGCCACCAGCGCATCCTCTTCGTTCGTGACGCCACAGATCTTTACGAACATGTCACTACCGGCATGTCAAGCGATCCCTCGCGGCGGCGGGCCCACGTGTCCCGCGCTTGTTCGCTGGGCCAGCGTCAGAAGTCGAGACCCTTGGCCACGGCCGGGTCCAGGAAGATGAGCTCGGGACGGGCTGCCATGAACTCTCGCGTGGCCTGGCCGAAGACCTTCATCTGCTCCGAGCCGCCGTGGGCTGCGAGCGCATCCTGGTCGCTGTACAGCTCGTAGAACCAGACCACGTCTGCGTCGTTCTGATCCTTGTGTGCGGCGTACACCTCGGTGCCCGGCTCGCCGGCGACATTGCTCATGCCGATGTCGGCGATCACTGCGAGCAAGTCGTCACGCATGCCTTCTTTGGCGGTCAGCTTGGCCAGGAGTGCCGTCTTTGCCATGTTGTTGCTCCCTGCGATCCGTTCGACTCGACAACAGCCTGCGAGCGTACCCGTGAGGGCCCGAGAGCAGGCTCACTCGCCTCAGAAGACTCCCGCTAGCTCGACTTGATCGCCCGAGGCCGTCAAGGCCACATCGCCAGCGTCACTGCGGGAGCGTGCGAATCCCACGGTCAAGTCGTTCGGCGTCGCTGTGCTCAGCACCGTGGCCACCGTTGCGCCGCCGCCGTCCCGCAACTCGTCGCCTGCGCTGAGCGGCACAGGCGAGCGGAGCCGGCATACCGTCCGGCGTCCGCCTGTGCGCGAGTCGATTCGCTCCACCAGCTCTTGGCCCCGGTAGCAGCCCTTGGTGAACGACGCAGCTCGCTCGACGAGACCCGTCTCGTTGGGGATGTCGCCCGGTTGGATCTCCGTGCCCATGGCGGGCAAGCCGTAGGCCATGCGCAGCGCCTCGAACTCGTCGGCTGAGAGTTGCTCGGCGCCGTCGGCGAACGCAACGGCCTCGCTGCCGGGGTCGACGAGCAGGTCGTGACCGCTGGCCAACGGCCAATGCGCGGGGCGCACCACGTGCTCTGGGGCTTGGCTCGGGCCAGTGCTCGAAACGCCGACCGCCGATTCGCCTTCCGCACGGGGTCCGCGCACCGCGTGCATCTGCCATTCGTGCAGGGAGAAGTCGGCCCGGGTCCGCAGCTTGAAGCGCTCGAGCGATGCCGACATTGCCTCGCCGAAGCCGCGCTCGATGTCGGCGATGTAGGTCTCGGGGCCGGTGCGGCTGATGGCGAAGAGCGCTTCTATTCGCCCTCGTGGCTCCAGCAGGAACGACAGGGTGCTCTGGCCGATCTCCATGGCGTCCACGTCGGCCGAGATCTGGCCGTGCAGGTACACGGCGGCCTCAGGTCCCGTGACCACGAGCACATCGCGCGGCACTGTCGCCACGACGAGCCGATCGAGCGCAGGCGCGGCGCTCACCCGGCCCTCCATCCCGGCACCAAACGGTCGACGGCGTTGCGTATCAGCGCGAGGCCGACCCCGTCATCGAGCGACATGATCGACTCCGGGTGGAACTGCACGGCCGCAACGGGCAGCTCGCGATGCTCCACCGCCATCACGATGTCATCATCGAGGCTCACCGCCGTCACCTCGAGCGCATCGGGCACCTCGGAGCGACGGGCGAACAGCGAGTGGTAGCGACCGGCGCGGAACTCCTTCGGCAGCCCGTCGAGCAACTGCCCGCCGACGACACGGATGGCAGACGGCTTGCCGTGCATGGGCGTGGCGAGCTGGCCCAGCTCTCCCCCGAAGTACTCCACGATGCCCTGCAGCCCCAGGCACACCCCGAACAACGGCAGCCCGGCATCGAGCGTGGCCCGCACCACCGGTCCGATGCTGAAGTCGTCGGGCCGTCCGGGGCCCGGCGACAGCACGATGAGATCGAAGTCGTCGGCGCTGATCTCCTCGGTGGGAAAGCCGGCCCGGCGGGTCACCACCGTGGCGCCGGTCTGGCGCAGGTAGTTCGCCAGCGTGTGCACGAACGAGTCGAGGTGATCCACCAGCAGCACCCGCCGATCACTGGGGACCGAAACGGCAACCCCTGTGGCCGCCGCCGAGCGCGGCCGCCGGATCGCGTCGAGGAACGCCGACGCCTTCAGCTCAGTCTCCGATTCCTCCTCGTCGGGCTCGGAGTCCCACAGCAGCGTGGCCCCCACACGCACCTCTGCATGCCCGTCCGCGACGCGGATCGTGCGGAGCGTGAGCCCCGTGTTCAGGCTGCCGTCGAAGCCCACCTTGCCGACCGCACCCCCGTACCAGGCCCGGGCGGTGCGTTCGTGCTGCTCGAGGAACATCATCGCCGCCGTTTTGGGCGCGCCGGTCACCGTGACCGCCCACGTGTGCGACAGGAACGCATCGAGCGCGTCGAAGCCGGGGCGCAGACGGCCTTCTACGTGATCGACGGTGTGGATGAGGCGCGAGTACATCTCGATCTGGCGGCGGCCGATCACCTTGACCGACCCGGGGACGCAGATGCGGCTCTTGTCATTGCGGTCGACGTCGGTGCACATCGTCAACTCCGACTCGTCCTTCGCCGAGTTGAGCAGCGCCAGGATCTGCGAGGCGTCGTCGATGGGGTCTTGGCCTCGGGCGATGGTTCCCGAGATCGGGCAGGTCTCCACCCGCTCGCCCTCGACACGCACGTACATCTCGGGAGAGGCACCGACGAGCCATTCCCCGCTGTCCCCAGCTGCACCCAAATTGATCAGGAACCCGTACGGCGCAGGGTTCTGCTCTTTGAGCCGGCGGAAAAGCTCAGCGGGAGACTCGATGCAGGGCTCGGAGAACATCTGGCTGGTGACCACCTCGAAGAGGTCGCCCCGGGCGAAGTACTCGTGGGCCGCACGCACGCCCGCCGCGTAGCCGCCGGGCTCATGGTCGCAGCTCGCCTCCAGCTCGAAGTCGGGCTCGTAGGGCACACGTGCACCGCCGCCCGCCAGCCCGGCGGTGCTGCGACCGTTCACCGCAAAGTCGTACTGGAAGCGCTGCGCAATGCCGCCCTCGTGGTCCACGATGAGCAGGTCGTCGGGCAGGTAGAGCACCAGGTCGCGCTGCTCGGCCGGGCGCGGCAGCGTCAGCGCGATGGGCTCGAACTGGAAGGCAAGGTCGTAGCCGAACGCCCCGTACAGGCCCAGGTGCGGATCGTCGCAGGAGAACAGATTCACCAGGGCGCGCACAACCGTGAACGTGGACGGCTGGCGGCTTCGCTCTTCTTCCTCGAAACGCCGATCAGCCCGTTCCACACGGCAGACCACGGCGCCTGAGCCGTCGCCGGGCTCATGTCGGAGGCGAGCATCGAGCAGGTGGCCTCCGATCTGAAGTCGGAGGTCGACGATGCCGGCAGTGCTGCCCAGCGCTTCCAGCGTTTCGTGGACCGGCTCCAGCAGCACCGTGCCCCGCTCGTTCAGGGCGCTCACCCAGATGTCCTGCGCCCGGCTGGTGATGGCCAGCGGCGGGTCGGCGAAGCCCATGTCCCAGCGGGTGTAGCGGCCGGGGTACTCGTAGCTCGACGACAGCAGCACGCCTCGCGCCTCGTCCAGCCGGTCGACGAGCTCTTCGATCTCCGCGTTGCCGTCGACCGTCGACGCAGTCAGCGAGACGATGATGCCGCCGCCGGTCTGGAACTGCGTCTCGCCCGTCTTCGTCTGTTCAGGGCTCATGGGTCCAAGCTGACTCAGGGTCGCACGATCACAGGTACAGGCCGGTGCTGCCGGGTTCGATGCGTGGTGCAGCGATGGCGTGCACGTCGCGCTCGCGCAGGATCAGGAAATCGTCGCCGTGCACCTCGACTTCGTGGCGATCCTCGGGGCTGAATAGCACCCGATCCCCTTCTTGGGCGGTCCGCACGTTCGGCCCTGCACCGATCACCTCGCCCCACACGAGGCGCTTGTTCTGCTGGGCGGTCGCCGGGATCAGGATCCCGCCGCTGGTGCGCCGTTCCGAGCCGTCGTTGGGCAGCCGCACAAGCAGCCGATCGTGCAGCATCTTGATGGGCCGGCGCTCGCCGTCGGAGTCGGGCGGGGCGGACGGCTTCGGCTTGTTGGCTGCGGGCTTCGGACGACTGCTGGACTTCGAGCTCTTCGAAGGACGAGCGGGTTTCGTCGCCGAAGCGGCGCCATGCTCGTTGTTGGTCTCGGGAGCGCTCACCGCCCGCACGGTACCGTTCACCGGCGTGAATGACGCAGAGAATTCGCAGCGGCCGCCCGCTCCCGGGCCGCCATCTGAGGTCGAGGCGTTCGCGGTCACCGCAGTGACTTCGGATGGCATCGAGCTCGAGGCCGAAGCTGCCTGGCCTGGCTCGACAGGGCATGAGGGAGCAGGCGTCGATGGCGGCGGTTCCGGCAGCACTGCCGCAGCGGTGGCTGTGCTGTCCCACCCGCACCCGCTCTACGGCGGGGACATGTGGAATCCGCTCGTCGATCACCTCTTCAGGGCGCTGCCAGCGAGCGGCATCGCAACGCTTCGCTACAACTTCCGGGGCACCGGCCGTTCCGGCGGCAGCCACGACGACGGGAAGGCCGAGCAGCTCGATGCCAAGGCGGCATTCGAAGCGGCCGTGCGCCTCGCAGCCGACCGCTCGAGCACCGCTGCCCCACCGCCGGTCGTCTCGGCCGGCTGGTCGTTCGGCGGCGATGTCTCGCTGGCGGCTGGACACGACGCCTTGTCGGCATGGATCGGCATTGCCGCGCCGTTGCGGATCGTCGACCCCGAATCGATGGGCGCCGCAGCCGATCCTCGGCCCAAGCTGCTGCTGGTGCCCGAGCACGACCAGTTCCGCTCCCCCGCTGAGGCCTCCGAGATCACCGAGGGCTGGGCCAACACCCAGCTCGACGTGATCTCAGGCGGCGATCACTTCCTGATGGGCCACGCACGAGCAGTGGCAGAACGAATCGTCTCGTTCGTCGGCGATCTATAGCGACGCGAACGGAGGACTTGAGCCGCTAGGCACCGATGCCATAGCGGAGGAGGCGGCAGGAGACTCTGCGACGTTGCGACCTGCTGGATCGCGGGAGCAGAGGGTCATGCCGCCTCCGCAGCGGGCACGCCTCACCGCGCATCTCACACGATGCGCGAGGAACGGTCGCCCCAGTACTCGTCTCGCAGGATGCGCTTGTAGAGCTTGCCGGTGGGATGGCGGGGCAGCTCGTCGCGGAAGTCGACCGAGCGGGGCACCTTGTAGTTGGCGAGGTGCTCCCGGCAGTACCCCAGCAGCTCGGTCGCCAATGCGTTGCCGACCTCCACGCCTGCCATGGGCTGCACCACCGCCTTCACTTCCTCGCCGAAGTCCTCGTTGGGAACACCGAATACCGCTGCGTCGGCCACCTTCGGGTGCAGGACCAAGCAGTCCTCGATCTCCTGGGGGTAGATATTCACCCCGCCGGAGATGATCATGAACGCCTTGCGGTCGGTCAGGAACAGGTAGCCGTCGTCGTCGACACGCCCGACGTCGCCCAGCGTCGACCACAGCTCGTTGGCGGCGTGCCGCGATTCGGCGGTCTTCGCGGGGTCGTTGTGGTACTCGAAGGCCGGCACCTCACGCTCGAAGTAAATGGTGCCCGCCTCGCCGACCGGCAGCTCGTTGCCCTCGTCGTCGCAGATGTGGATGACCCCGATGAGCGGCTTGCCCACCGTGCCGGGCCGCTCGAGCCATTCGTCCGAGTTCACGTAGCAGAAGCCGTTCAGCTCGGTGCCGGCGTAATACTCGTGCAGGATCGGGCCCCACCACGAGATCATCTGGTGCTTCACCTCGACGGGGCACGGTGCCGCCGCATGCACGGCGACCTGGTGGCTGGAGAGGTCGTACTGCGTGCGGGCCTCCTCGGGCAGCTTCAGCATCCGGCTGAACATGGTGGGCACCCACTGGCTGTGGGTGATGCGGTAGCGCTCGATGTACGACAGCGCCTCAGCGCCGTCGAAGCGGTCCATGACTACTGCTGTGCCGCCGATCGACTGCGTGCCGGTCGTGAACGACAGGGGCGCAGAGTGGTAGAGCGGCGCAGGCGAGAGATAGCGAGTGCCTTCGCCGAATCCGAAGACGCCGCCCAGCAGTCCGGCGCCGAGCAGATCGGGGTCGGTGATCGACGTTCCGTCAAGCGGACGCATGATGCCCTTGGGGCGGCCCGTAGTGCCGGAGCTGTACAGCATCGCCGATCCCCGCGGCTGTTCAGCCAGCGGTTCGGCGGGATAGGCCGCGATGGCATCTTCGAACGGGTCGAATCCGTCGGCGGCATCGTCGAACATCAGCCGGACGTCGCATTCGCCGATGAGCGGCAGCATCTCGGTCGCCACATCGATGACCGCAGGCGACGCCACGAGCACTCGGGCCCCGCAGTCGTTGACGATGTACGCGGCCTCGTCGGCGGTCAGGTAGCGGTTGACCGTCGTGAAGTAGAGCCCGCTGCGCATGGCGGCCCAGTAGGCATCGAAGTAGCCGATGTTGTTGTCGGCGAAGATCGCCACGTGATCGCCGGGCCGGAGGCCTGCCGCCCACATGAGCTGCGCGAACTGGCAGCTGCGAGCCTCGAGCTCGCCGAACGTCCGGGTGTGGCCGTCGCGGGCCATGATCACCGCTGGACGGTCGGGGTCGGTCGCCGAGTACGTGCCGGGATAGCTCATGGCGGGGAAGCTAGCGGGCGCCTTCGAGCTGGACTGAAACCGTCTAGCGGCGCCCGAACCCGGCAATCAATCAGGCAGTGGGCGGGCGGACGGCCACGCCTGCGTCCAGCAGTGCTCGCTTGGCGTCGGCGACCGTGTGCTCGCCGAAGTGGAAGATCGAGGCCGCGAGCACGGCATCGGCGTTGGCGATGAGGGCGCCATCCACCAAGTGCTGCAACGTGCCCGCCCCCCCGCTGGCCACCACAGGTATCTCCACTGCGTC
>CAZAFV010000092.1:0-10118 GCA_964484385.1 uncultured Acidimicrobiales bacterium | reverse complement strand
CATCGCAGGCACACCCGCCAGCCGCGTCAACAACCTCGCTGGGCATTACAGCTAGGGCGAAGGGGCGCTAGAGAGATCGAACTGCTGATCGTCGAAGAATGCAAACCGGTTCGGCGTAGCTGTCGACATGATGCATCGCTGTGGAGCAGTCAACCTTTCCGGCCATTGCCGGACGGCGTAGTACGTCAGGAAGGTCTCCGCAATGTCTTCCCGCTCGGGGAAGTCGCGTGCGTACACGGAGATGAACGCAGCGTCCGCTCGCTGCGCCGCGCGCCATCCGGCAGTCGCGCCCAAGGGGTCAATTGCCATGTGTGAGCCTTCGTGCAAGAAGATTTCCTCCAGCCACCCTTCGCGAACAGATCGTTGGGTTGCAGGATCATCGGTATGTATCAGGAGGCTTCGATTCCACGAATTGCCGCCGAAGAGTCCCACCCCGGCATTTATCTCTACTTCGCGCAGCTCTGAGATCAAGACGGTGGGCAGCCGCCCGATAGCCGGTGCAAACGTGTCAATCTGCTCTCGCGCAGCTTCTTCGCTCCCGAATTCTGGATTGACTTGGAATTCGACCAACCGGTCTCCGAATTGGACCTCAAACAGATATGCATCGACCGTGATCCACGCCGTGACCCGTCGATCAAAGATGTCGCGCATCCCGCGCCCGGTGTAGGTCACATTCCCAAGTGCCGATGGGTCAGAGGGGCCGAGAATGTCCGGCGTGACCCACACCGTGCCCCCATATGGCGGATCCCCGGTGTGCTCAAGCAAGAAGTCGATCGTGCGGTCGCCACTGTCTACCGTGACAGGGACCGTCTGCGCCACGAAACCAGGAAGGGCGCTCACCCGGAGTTCGACTTGGCCCAGAATGCCCGACAACTGGTAGCGGCCGTCTGAGTCGACGACAGTCGAGCGTTCTGCATCGCCCCGCAGTCGTACGGCCGCGCAAGGGGCCGAGAAGCCCGTCCCTCGCGCATCGCTGACCGTGCCCGACAGGGTGTAACCCTTGACGGTTACCACTGTGGTAGCGAAGGCTTCTCCTGCCGTCGCTGCAATCGTCGCTGTGCCAGCGCCTGCCGCGGTCACCAATCCTCCGGTGTCCACCGTTGCCACTGTTGGATCGCTGGAGTCCCATCCGATCTCTGTTCCCGCTACTGGGTGCCCGTTCTCGTCGAAGGCCTCCGCAGCCAGTTGTGTAGTCGCTCCCCATGACGAGAGTTCAACCGTCGCAGGCACCGCAATAACCGAACTAGCCGTCTGCATGACGGAAATGGACGCGTGCCCAGAAACCGCTCCCCCTGTGGCGGTGACGGTGGTCGATCCGTTACCCACCGCTGTCACTCGGCCATCCGAATCGACGGTCGCTACAGCCGGGTCGGAACTGGACCACGACACGTTCTCCCACGTCAGCACGCGCCCGTCCTGATCGCGTACTTCCGCGACTAGCGGCAGAGTCTGCTCCAATGCCGAGAACGTCTTGGCAGACGGGGTAATTGCGATGATCTGGGGGACTGAGGTTCTCGTATCGCCCTCATTCTCTGCGTCTAGGACCTCTTCGACACCGAGGCCAGCGGTTGCCGGGGTCGAAGCGCTCATCTCGTCCTCATCCCCGGCGTCGTCGACATCGTCTTTGCTCATGTCGGCAGTCACAGGTGCTGTGGCTTTCGACTCGGCCTCGTTCTCCGCGCTATCGACCTCGGCGCCACGCAAGCCGGTGGGCGCGGGGGCTGAGGCCTTCGACTCGGCAACACCAGCGTCACAGGCCGACGACATGGCAGCGATCAACAAGGCCGCGGCCATCAGGGTGTGGGGCGCTATTCGACGCGTCGAATGTCTCAGAGCCACGAGCTCACCGACCCGCTACGCGGATGCACGGCGGGCATGGTCCACGTAGGCCGCCTCCAGTTCGCTGACGGACATGCGTGTCAGTTCGAGCATGACATCGATGAGGCGGTCGTTGGTGGTGATCTGCCGTGAGTTGATCTGCTCGATCATCGAGTACAGCACGCCGGGGTGGTGCCGCTCGATGTAGTGGAACAGCATGCACGAGAGCGGGTAGGTGCGGTGGTTGTCGGCGAGGTAGTCCTCCCCGTTGAGCCGAAGCAGTTCCCCGAGCGGGATGAGGCGGTTCTGCTGGTCCCATCTATCGAACAGAGTGGTGCAGTAGCTATGCGGCCGGCGGATTCTCAGCGAATTCGAGAACTCGCCGCCTTCGAAGTACATCGCTGTTCCTTCGATGAACCACTTGTAGTCGTCCCATGCTGGCCAAACCGCGAAAAGAAAGTCATGTCCGAACTCGTGGAGTTGGGTGCCGAGGTCGGGAATCTGGTACGGGATGATGAACCAGCGCGGGTAGTCCAGGTAGCAGGCGGTCAGGACGCGCGTGTCATTCGTCAGGCTGTACTGAAGCCACAGGTCAGCGCGGCAGTGGGGCCGGAGCTTCAAGAACGTGTCTATATCGGTTGTGTAGTAGACGTCGAGATAGTCGCCGCGATTGCCCGCGAAGAGGTCATCGAAGAAGGCCCAGACCATCCAGGCATGCTCTGCATGTTCACGGCTGAACTCAGCGCTGATGTCCGAAGACACGCGCACGTTGCCCACACGATGCACATAGGGGTAGTGCGCAGCCACTGCCCGGATGAACCCCGGATCAGTGTCGGGGAACTCGACCGGGGCGTCTGGCGGCGACAACCGTCGGGACATTGCGAACGGCAACTCGGTATCGGCGGTCAGATCCAGCGTGCGTTCCGCGGGCGCGAATCCTTCCGCCGTGACGCGCACAGTGATCCGTCCCTCCTTGAGCCCTTGCAGCGCCCAGCGCCCGCGCTCGTCGGTCAAGGTCTGCCGACCGGCATCCGGCCCGTCGACGATCTCGACAACGGCGCCTCCAATGTCTGCGGCCATCGCGACATCGCGGCCGCTCGCCACCGGATCGGCCCACCCGTGGTCGACAGTGCCCCACAGTGTCCACAGCGGCGGCGTCGGCTGATTGTCGGCCGTGTCTTCGTCGGGGGTTTCCTCGTCGGCCACATCGTGATCAGAGTCACTCCCCTGGTCGACGGCACCGGACTCAGCGTCATTGCCGCTGCTCTGGTCAGTCCTGTCTTGCTCCGAGTCGAGCGCTTGGCCGCTGAGGTCGGTGTCGGTGGCCGTTCCGGACACGGCAGTCTCGTCGTCGAGCGCACGCGGGCTATCAGCCTCATGTGTTTCGCTCTCAGCGTCGGCATGGGCAACGGTGTCGGGCGATAGCTCGTTGGAGTCGACCGTTTCCGTTTCAGGAACTGGGCTCAGATCTGCGGCAGGAACTGCAGATCCTCCGTGTCGCGACTCACTGTCATCGCTGCTGCTGCAGGCTGCCATCACGAGCGTTCCGGCCAGCAAGCACGCCATGAGAGTGTGGCGGTCAGTGATTCGCCGAATCCGACCCTCGTCAATACCACGAAGCCGCGGCCAAAACCACCGTGCTGCGAGCCGCCGAAGGCCGCGCCTCGTTCCGCTTGCCAACGCCCTAGGCCCGCAGGTCATGTATCGCGCATGATGCGGACGGTGTGGGTGTCACCATCGTCGGCGGTGACCGTGATGGTCCAACCACGCACGGTGACCGATTCACCAAGGGTGAGCACAGGGAAGTCGTCGACTTGGCCATTGCCGTTGTCACCAGCGATCTTGACGGGCAGCTGACCGGAGCCGAGAAGCGTGTCCACCGTGTAGACGAGCACCCCCTGCTCGATCAATTTCGGTTTGGTTACGCGGGCGCCAGTCGGAAGATCGGTGTCAGTCTCGTCACGGTCGTAGCCGATCTTGCGACGGCTCTCGACGACGATGACCTCGTGCCGATTGAGCGGCACGGCGGCCATGGCTACGGCGCCGCCGGTGCGCGCAATCGGAGCGAGCGTGACAGTGGCGGTGTCGTCCGTGATGCACTCGGCTTGGCGTGGGTTGAGCCAGCTGAGTTGCCACCTGCTCCAGGCCAACATCTCTTGCGGGGAGAACGATGTGAGGTGCCAGCTACCGCCACTGGCACCATTAGGAAAGCGCCATTCCACACGCCGCCGCCGGTCATCCCCAGCAGACAGGAAATAGGCGTCTAGACCCATGAGGCCGAAATCAGCGTTCACCCACGCTTCGCCACTCGGCGCCTCGGGCCGCTCGTGGCGGTCGCTGTCGTAGGGGTACATGTCCAGGAGGCCGAGATTGTGAGCGAACTCATGCGCCACGATGCCGCCCCAGTCGTGGGCTTCACCCGGTTCTTCTCTCGGAAAAACATTGTTGACGTTCCCAGGCAGCCCTGTGCCGTCGGCCTCGATGAAGCCGCCCGCGACACCGCCAGAGAAGTGGCTGCTTGGAAGGACTATCGCAAAACTGTGAAAGTTGCCGAAGTCGAAGTCGCGGTCGATGAGTTCAAGTGCGTCTTGGTAGAACTCATCCTTGTTGGCACTGTTGGTGGCGACCCCGTAAGTGCCGATGACGCTTTCGCCGAGGTACTCCTGATAGCTCTTGGGTGCTCGCAGCCATTCGTGGTGGGGTGTGAACTGCACGTCGAGTTTTCGGTAGCTGTTTCGTTCGAGGAATTCCTCGGCCCACGGCAGGCCGAGTGCGGCTTCCTCTTCAGTCGTGTGAGCGGCTTGGGCGTCGGGGAAGTCCACGAACAGCACCGCGACGCGCGCAGTGCCTTTGGCGGGCGTTGCCCCGTCAGGCAGCGGGAACCCCGCTGTGGTGCCGTTCGTACCGGCGGGGCGGCATTGCTGCGCGCCGGTGATGATCGGTTTGCCGCTGGCTCCGGCGGCATAGACGCGCCGGGTGGCGTCGTCGGGAGCATGGGTGAATGCGATGCGTTCCCCGTCAGGTGACCACTTGGGACTGCGGCTGCCTCCGCCGATGTCGGCGACTATTGCTTCGCCGAGGCCATTGACCTCGGCGACGACGATGGAAGATTGGGCGTTGTCGCCGCGTGCGAAAGCGATGCGGGTGCCGTCGGGTGACCACGACTGTCCCCCGCCCCAGAACGCACCCCCGACTACTGGCATGGCGTTGGTGCCGTCACCGTCCATTACCCACACTGCGCCATTGGCGAAATAGGCGATCTGTGTGCCGTCGGGCGACCAAACAGGGCCTTGTTCCCAAGGCCCGTCCGCGGTGAGCGGGACGAGATTCTCGCCATCGGTGTCGATCACCGCAATCCAGCCGTCGCCGTCGACGCGGTCACCGTCGGCGTCGCGACCACTGCCCGCCTGGCGCGAGAAGGCGATCTTCGTTTCATCGGGTGACCACGACGGCTCGCTATCCCACACATCACCGCTCGTGAGCTGCTTCTTGCCTGTCCCGTCGGCGTTCACGAACCAGATATGGGCCTCCCAGTGGGAGCCGCGATTAACGGCGCGCCAGTATGCGATCAGGGCACCGCTGGGCGAGAACGTTGGCTTATGCAGATTGCCGCCGTCATGGGCCACCAGCAGCCGAGAACTACTGCCGTCGTTGTTGGCAACCCACAGCGAATGGCCATCGGAGTACACCAGCTGGCTGCAGTCGGGCGACCATGCGGGGTCTTCGGCGTTGATGGATGACACAAGCTGGCTTGGCTCGTCGTCGATGGCGCCGCCGCAGGTGCCTGCTGGCAGAACACCGGGCGCAGTGCCGGCTTCGCTGTCTTCGGCTTCGTCGGCGGCCTCGTCGTCGCTGGTGTCGGATTCTTCGCCGGTGAGGTAGGCGTTGATGGCGGCTTGGGACACGGCGGCGTCGCCGCCGAAGACCCGTAGTCCCACGGCGACGTGCTGGTCGCGGGCAGCGTCGAGGTAGGCGGCGGTGTCGTCGGGGATGTCGCCGGGGTCGGCGAGCACCAGCGGGGCGCACAAGCGGCTCAGCAGCGGTGCTGCGCTGAACGAGTCGAACGGCACCCGGGCGCGGGCCACGCCGATCGTGTCGTTCGAGAAGCACGTCATGCCCGCCGCGGCGCTGTATTGGTCTTCGGCGAGCTCAGCAGCTTTCACTGCGGTGTCGTAGCGAGTGCTGCCCGCCACCCGCGACACCTCAATGCCGAGGTCCTTGACCGACTGCTCCACGGCCTCCGACAATGCTGCGGTGCCACCCATCAGCACCACATGCTCAATGCCCGCCTCGCCCAGATAGGCGGCCACATCGGCGTGCAGCCCGTCGGGCGGGCTGAGCAGCACCGGATGGATGCCACGAGCAGCGAACGGGCCTGCGACCAGCGCATCGGCGAACACTTCCCCGCTGGCGATGACCGCCGTGGGGCCCAGATCGCCCATCGCACCCGGCGTCACCCGCCCCGCAGCCGCCACGCCGGTGCCATACAGATCATCGCCGGCCACCCGCTCCGCCGTGATTCCGGCCTCTCTGAGCGCGTCGAGCACCTCAGCGCCCACGCCTCGCCCGGAACCGTGAGCGCCGCCGCTCGCGTCAGGCCCCACCACCAGCGCCTTGGAGATCCCAGTTCGCTGGAGGAACGCGAGCGCGTCAGCCCGCAGCTCCCCCGGCGGGGTCATCAGCACCGGCGTCCCCAACGCGCCCGCCACCGGCGCAGCCACCACCGCGTCGGTCCAGCGCCGACCCGACACCAACACCACCCACTCCAGCGAGCCGCCAGCATCAACAGCCACCGCCTCGGCAACGTGCAACGACGTCTCATACCGATCCGCACCGCCATAACGCGACACCGACACATCCGAGCCAGCGGAACTGTCGTCGCCCTCTGCAGCGCCAACCGCGGCGGCCGGAAGAACCAGCACACCGCCGAAGCCCACCAGCACCGACAGCACCACCAAGATCAGACGTCGCACCCGCCGCAAGCTAGTGGACTGGAAATGTGTAAATACCTATGTCGAGATAACAAAATGCAGTGATCTATATACGCAATTCGCTGCTATTGCCGCACGAATCAGAGTTGGCGGCGATTCACTGGTGCTTGGGTGCAGTAGCTGTCAGCACATGCTCAGATGGCGACGACGGCGGTGACGCCAACGACCGCGGCGACGATGCCAACCGACTGGCGCGCGTTGAGCGAATCCTGGTAGGCGACCCTGCCGACGATGACGCTCATCACCGGGAACATCGACGCCCCTACCACGGTCGTCGGCGGGTCGAACCAGATGCCGACGATGTAGAAGATCGTCGCCGCAGCACTGGCCACACCCGTCAGCAACGCGAAGCCCATCACGTCGGGCGGGGGCAGTGCCGGGAGACCCCGCAGCGCGACCACAGCGGCCATGAGCCCCACTGAGGTCAGCCGCTGGCCGAACCCGGGCCAAGCCCCCGAGCTTTCGGACAGGTCGACCAGCACGCTGAGCCCAACCCCGTACCCGAGGCCGGACAGCGTTGCCCAGACCGTTCCGGCCCCGACGTGTTTGCCCCGAGTGCCTCCTGCTGTCACCAGGCCGAGCCCTCCGAAGGCGACGGCAGCGCCGATGATCCCGATGAGCGGCGGATCGTGGCCTCGCAGCGCCGTGTACGCGAACGGGATGACGGCGGACAGCGTCGCCACGATGGGTGCGGCGATCGCAGAGCCAGCCCGGTCGAGCGACGTGTAGTACAGCGCCAGGCCAGCGCCGAGCCCGAGGCCCGACACCAAGCCCCGCGTGAAGTCGTCACCAGCGAACGCACCGGGAATGAACGGCAGGATCCCGAGCGAAACGAGCGCTGCGGCGCCCTGAAACACGATCATCGCTGACAGCACGTGACAGCGGGTCACCACCCGGCGCCCGAACAGGTCGCTCGTGCCGATGCTCAATGACGTGAGCAGGCCGAACAGCGCTCCCATCAGCAGGCCTCTGCGCGCAAACGAGGTTTCACCGGCGGAGTCTCAGCAGGGCCGCCACGGCCGCCGAGGCTCGAGCAGGAATGGGCAAGAAGTTGCCTTGAGCATCGACGCTCGGCCCAGCCACCAGCACGATGCGTGCCGTCACGAGCAGCGCGATCAGCACATGCGCTGCGGCCATCACGAAGTAGAACGCATTCAGCGTCACCGACATCGCGAGCGCGGCCACCGTCGGCCCGATCAGGGCACCGACGCCGTTCATGCGCACGAGCACGGCGCTGGCGCTGGCGCGCTGCTCATCTCGCAGCCAGTCGTTGGTCTGCGCCACGGCCATGGAGTAGATGGGGTAGGCGAATGCTCCCATCAGAGCCATCACGGCGAGGCCTGCAACTGTGCGCTCGTCGAGTGCGAGCATCGCCAGACAGCCCGATGCCGCCGCAAGCGCAGCCAGCAGGATCACCAAGCGCCGAGGCATGCTGTCGGACAGGCGGCCAAGCGGGATCTGCCCGAACAGGCTGCCGATCATCGGCGCACCCACGAACAGAGCGACCTCGAAGGGCGTGAGCCCCCGGTTGGCGGCGTACACCGCTCCGAGACCCGAGATGGAGCCCAGCGCTCCGCCGACCAGGAATGCCACGATCACCCCGGTCGGCGCTGTTTGCAGCATCGCCCTCAGGCTGAGCGGCTCGGGCACGACCACTGGCGGGTTGGCCGAAGCCGACAGCGACATCGGAACCAGCGCCAGCGATACCAGCACCGAGGAGACGGCGAACAAGGTGAAACCGTTCACGTCGGCTGTGGTGACCAGGAACTGGCCGGTCGCGATCGAGCCCATGGTGACGACCATGTAGGTAGCGATCATCTGTCCGCGGTTGCGATTGGTGGCCAGTTCGTTCAGCCATGTCTCGGCTACCACCACCAGCGCTGCGAGGCACATGCCCCACACCAGCCGGCATGCGCCCCAGACCAACGGGGTCACGAAGACGGCCTGCACCAGCGTGACGCTGCTGCCCAGCGAGGCGAGTGCGGCGAAGACGCGCACATGACCCACTTGACGCAGCAGCCGCGGCGCCAGCGCTGCGCCCACTAGGAAGCCGGCAAAGTTCATGGCCATGACCAGCCCAGCCACTGTCGAGCTGAAGCCTTCGCTTTCGGCCCGTACGCCCAGCAGCGTGTTCTGGAGCCCATGGCCGGCCATGAGCAGCATGATGCCGCCGAACAGCGCTGCGCTCCGGCTGAATCGGCCGGCGAGCGCCGGACCGCCGACGACCGGTGCGGCCTGATCGAAGTCGCTCGACTGCAGCTGTTGCTGCTGCTCGGCGGCCAGTGTGCGTGCACGCCGCCGCACCCGTGCTCGCCGCGTCTGCCGTGCAGTGCTCGTTGCGCCGTCCTCGGAGGTCGGAGTCGGTTCAGGTGCTGGCGTCTGCGCCGACACCTGCGACTAGTGCTCCGTTACCGATGTTGTGGGGGGTTCGAACGCTGGTGCGTGCACGTATTGCCAACCGAACCGGCCCTTGATGCACAGATGGCCGCTGGTCACCGAGTGATCGGCAGGCGACGTGACCTTCACGATGCGTTCGTCCTGGACATGCAGCTCGAGATTGCACCCCACACCGCAGTAGGAGCACACCGTGCGGGTGACGGCTTGATCGTCGGGGCGCCACTCCCCCACGGCGCGCAAGTCGAACTCGGTGCGGAACTGCAAGGCGCCGGTGGGGCACACCGCCACGCAGTTGCCGCAGTACACGCACGCACTGTCGGGGAGCTCGGCGTCGTATTCGGTGCGGATGCGGGCATCGAAACCGCGTCCTGCCACTGCGATGGCGAAGGTGTGCTGGGCATCGTCGCCGCAGGCCTCGACGCACTTGTAGCAGAGCACGCAGCGGTCGTACGCACGGATGTACAGATCGTCCTGGATGCGCACAGGTTCGTCGACGCGCTCGGGCTCGGGGCGCAAGGGCAGATCACCGCCGCCGTCCGCCGAGCCCTCGTAGCGGGTAGGGTCGGCGCCGTAGGTTCGTGACCAGTCGGCAATCTCCGACGCCTGCGAGAGGTCATTTGCCGAACCGAGGAATTCCAGCACCATGCGCCGGCTGTGGCGCACTCGCTCGGAATCGGTGCTGATCTGCATCCCCGCCTCAGCCGGTCGTGAGCACGCCGGCACCAGCGTGCGAGACCCTTCGAGCTCCACGACACAGACACGGCAGACGGTCCCCGGTGTGAGGTTGGGCGCCCAGCAGATGGTGGGCGTCTCGACGTCGGCAGCCGTGCAGGCCGCCAGGATCGTCTCCCCCTCGGGCACCGTCACCTCGCGCCCGTCGATGATCAGCGTCACCAGTGCTGTCTCGGCTTC
>CAZAFV010000091.1:5182-10177 GCA_964484385.1 uncultured Acidimicrobiales bacterium | reverse complement strand
ACCAAGATCGCGGGCGGGTTCGACATCTCGGCTGCAACGGTGTTCGTCGTAGCGCCCCAGTTTGCCCTGCAGGTCGAGAACGCCACCGGCAATGCCGCTCTGGCGGCCGTCGTGGGTGTGGTTGTCGGTCTCGTCGTCGGCATCGCGAACGGCTTGGTGGTGACCGCCCTGAAGGTCAATTCGTTCATCGCCACGCTGGCCACGTCATTCATGGTGTTCGGCATCGGCTTCCTGGTGAGCGATCGCAGTGTCTTGCGCGCTGCAACCGATGCCTACCCAGCCATTGCACGGACCCGGTGGCTAGGCATCACCACTGGTGCGTGGATAGCAGCCGGCGTCGTGGCCGCAGCCTGGTTGCTGTTGAGCCGGACCCGCTTCGGTCGCCATGTCTATGCCAGCGGGGGCAATGCCGAAGCGGCGCGCCTCGCCGGTGTGCCGGTCGCTCGGGTCAAGACGATCTGTTTCGCACTCTCGGGAGCTGCCGCGGGACTGGCCGGGGTGGTGTCGTCGTCTCGATCGCTGTCGGCGCTGCCCTCAGACGACTTCAGCTTCGTCTTCGGCGTCATCGCCGCCGTCGTGGTGGGCGGGACGTCAATCGCCGGTGGGGAAGGCGCGGTGTGGCGCACCATCGCCGGCGCATTCTTCATTGCCTTGATGATCAACGGCTTCAACCTGCACCAAGTCGACCCGATCTGGCAGAGGGTCATCCAAGGAGCGGTGATCCTCGGAGCGGTCTCCATCGACGCCTGGACTCAACGCCGCGAGCACTAGCGCTCGGCCTAATTTCAGCTCGCGGGGCCGTAGGTGTAGCGGCCTATGGCGTCGAGGGTGAGCTGGCGCAGTGCGTTGCAGCTTCCGATTCGGATGATCAGCGGCTCGTTGGCGATCATGGCGAAGGTGAGCACGTCGCCGTTGGGCGCAGTGCTGACCCCGGCGATGGCCGAGCTGTCGTTGAGCTGACCGCCCTTGGCGAAAACCGTGTTCGCCGGGCCCTGCCCGTTGCCGGGAGGCCGCGGCCCGCAGCTCTGCAGTGTCGGCGTTCGGCCTGCGATCGACAGCGAGGTCGCGAAGCGGGAGTCACTGCCCGCCAACAGCAGCAGCCGCACCGCGGCCTCGCAGCTCATGCGGTTGTGAACCGACAGCCCTGAGCCGTCCACCAGGACGATTTCGTCGGCCGCCGTTCCCAGCAGCTTGCCGAGCGCCGCCGTCGCGGCTGCAGCCGAGCCCGCCCGCGACGAGTCGCCGAGGTGCCGGCCGATCTGCTTGAACAGCACCTCCGCCGGCGTGTTCTCCGAGTAGCGCAGGATCCGCACCAGCATCTCGGCGACCGACGGCGAGGTGATGCTGCCCAGATCGGTCGAGTCGCCTGCTGAGGGGGCGCTGCCCGAACGCGGCCGGTGACGGATCACCATGCCGCGCTCTTCGAGCAGGTCGTCGAAGTCTGACGCTGCTGCCTGGGTCGAGTCGGTGCTGCGGGTGTGGCTCCGGCGGTCGATGGCGTAGGGCGAGTAGCCGTCGTTGATGATCAAGCCCGACAAGACGCCGACGAAGTTCCCCGACAGGTACGACTGCTTCCAGATCGCAGGGGTCTCCGGCGTCGCGCCCGGCAGGGAGTGCGAGGTGTAGCTCTGCTCGCCGTCGGCGAACCACGATCCGTCGCCGACGATGGCGCCCTCGATGGTGTCGATGCCGTGAGCGTCGAGCGCCGCCATGACGCTGTCGGCGAGCTGGGTCACGTCGGTGTACGGACGGGCATCGGCAATGCGATTGATGTAGCCGGGCGTGGCCAGCACTGGGTCGCCGCCGCCGATCAGGTACAGGTCGCCGCGTAGCACGCCGTCGGTGACCGCATCGAGCGCGCCGGCGTCGGCAACCACCCGGGTGGTGAATGTGGCGTCGTCGCCCAGTTCGCTCAGCGCCACGGTGACCGTCGCGAGCTTCGCGAGCGATGCCGGCAGCAGCGGTGTATGCGGCTTGTGCTCGAAGATCGGCTCGCCATTGCGATACAGCGACATACACATGTCGTCGGTCGCTTCGCTCGACCGCAGCGCGGCCGAGAACTCGGTCGCCAGCCGCTGCTGCCAGGCAGGTGCGCTGTCGTCGGCCGCTTCATCGGTGTCGCCGGACCCGCTGGGGTCCTCACCCGCTGCGAGCGCCGCCGCAATGTTGCCCACGGCGGTTGCGGTCTCCCAGCGATCCGCGCCGTAGACGCGAATCATCTTGCGGCCCGACAGCTTGGTGTTCGGCACTGCTGCGGGCCCGCCGACGACGTAGCCGCCGGCCGTTGCGGTGGCGAGCCTGTCCTGCTGGTCCTGCGGGAACGGGTCGTCGCGGCCGCCGGCCAGCACGATGCAGCTCTTGGCGTCCAGCACACCGGCGAGCAAGACCGCCGCATAGATGTCGGACTGTGCGTCGCTATCGGATGCCACGATCACCGGCACCGCATCGGTGCAGTCGCCCAGCACCTCGGGCGGCGGCAGCGTCGCCGACCCAGCCGTCTGCGCGCCCGCGCTCGCAGGCCACATTCCCACCAGACCCGCGATGACAAGTGCCGCCGCAATTGCCTTCGATGTTCTTGCCATCAGTGGCGGAACTGCCGCTCGCCGGTGAACAGCATGGCGAGGCCGAGCTCGTTGGCCTTGGCAATCACGTCGTCGTCTCGCAAGGCGCCGCCCGGTTGCACCACCACGGCCACGCCAGCCTCAGCCGCGGCCTCGACGCCGTCACCGAAGGGGTAGAACGCATCGCTGGCGCACGCGCCGCCGGCAGCCCGCCCGTCGGCTTTCGCGGCGGCGAGCTGGCCCGACTCCACCCGGTTCTGCTGGCCAGCACCGATGCCCCACGCCGTGCGGTCGCGCGCCAGCACGATCGCGTTCGACATCACATGCCCGCAGACGCGCCAGGCGAAGCGGGCATCGGCCAGCTCGCTCGCCGTCGGCTTGCGCTGGGTGACCACCTGCCAGTCCTCGGGCGCCGAAGCGAACGTGTGGGGCGACTGCACCAGCCATCCGCCGTTGATCTGCCGCAGCGAGACGCTGGCCTCGTCGGGCCGTGGAGCCTCCAGCACCCGGGTGTTGCGCCGTTTGGCCTCGAGGCGCTCCACCACGCCGTCCTCGTAGCCGGGCGCGATGATCAAGTCGGCCTGGGCCGCTGCCTCGATGCGCTCGACCGTGTCGAGGTCGACGATCTTGTTGAACGCCACGATCCCGCCGAAGGCGGAGCGGGCATCGCAGTCGTAGGCCCGCTGGTACACGTCGGCCAGATCGTCGCCGGCCGCCGCGCCGCACGGGTTGGCGTGCTTCACGATCACCACTGCGGAAGAACCTTCAGCACCGCCAAGGTCATGCACGATCCGCCACGCCGCGTCGGCGTCGAAGAAGTTCAGGTAGCTGAGCGCCAGACCGCTGTGCTGGTAGGCGTGGTCCCACCAGGTCAGCTCGCCGACCGGCCGGTACCGAGCCCCGAGGTGGTGCGGGTTCTCGCCGTAGCGGCATTCGTCCACCCGCTCCAGCGCTAGGTGCACGGTCGGCGGCAGGGGAGCGGGCTCGGGCGACTCGCCGGCGCCCGCCGCTTCGGTCTCGCTGCCGGCCGGCTCGTCCAGCCAGCTCACGATCGCCGCGTCATAGGCAGCCGTATGGGCGAAGGCGGCCCGCGCCAGCCGTCGCCGCGTGGCCGCGCTCAGCCCACCAGCACCCGACCCCGCCGAATCGGCCGATTCGGCCAGCTCGTCAAGCACCGCCTCGTAGTCGCGCGGGTCCACCACCACACCCACACCGCCGCTCTCGTCGCCGTGATTCTTGGCAGCTGCCCGCACCATCGCCGGTCCGCCGATGTCGATCAGCTCGGGCCCCGGGTCGGATCGGAACGGGTACAGGTTGCACACCACCAAGTCGATGGCCGCAATGCCGTGCTCGTCGAGCGACGCCAGGTGTGCCGGTTTCGACCGGTCAGCCAGGATCCCGCCGTGGATGCGTGGGTGCAGCGTCTTCACCCGGCCGTCCAGCATCTCGGGGCTGCCGGTGACGTCTTCCACCGCCAGCACCGGCACCCCGGCGTCGGCCAGCGCCGCGGCCGTGCCGCCGCTCGAGACGATCTCCCACCCGAGGCCCGACAGCCGGGTCGCGAAGTCGACCACGCCCGTCTTGTCCCACACCGAGATCAACGCCCTCATCGGGTATGTCCTTCCTGCCTGCATTCGAGTTCGGCTTCCCGCAGGCCCATAGCGTCCTCGCCGGCGCAGCGCTCCAGGAATGCCGCAATCGTGGCCGGGTAGAGCTCGCGTTCCACCGCCTTGATGCGCTCGTGCAGCGTGGCCTCGTCGTCGCCAGCCAGCACTGGCACCGCTTGCTGGGCCAGCACCGGGCCGGCGTCCACCTCGGGAATCGCTACGTGCACGGTGCAGCCCGACTCGGCAGCCCCCGCATCCAGCGCGTCACGCACCGCGTGCCAGCCTGGGAACGCCGGCAGCAGCGAAGGATGGGTGTTCAGCACCCGCCCCCGGTAGCGCCCGCCACTCCATGCGAAGAACGACCCGTCCAGCACCGTGCCGAAACCGGCCATCGCCACCACGTCCACACCTCGATCGCCGAGCACGGCAGCCAGTTCGCAGCTGTAACCCTGCCGGTTGAAGCGCCGCTGCCCTGGGACACTGCCCTCGGCCATCCAGTCCGCACGCGCCACCAGCACCGTCTCGATCCCCGTATCGGCGGCAATTCCCAGCCCCCGGCAGGGCCGATCGGCCCCCACCAGGTCCACTGGCAGCCCCACGCCGAGCATCGCTTTGAGGATGGATCCGGTTCCCGAGACCAGTACCGCCAGCCGCACGGCGCCGAACCTACGCGCCCCGCGCTCCGGCGGCGCGGTACGCCGGCTGCGGCGCCTGCGCTCCCCAGTAGCCTCAGCGCCGTATGCGCCCGCCCGAGGACATGCCACCCCCGTCGTCTGGGCCACCAGGCGGGCCCCAGGGTCCCCAAGGCCCCGGCGGCCCTCAAGGCC
>CAZAFV010000091.1:0-5172 GCA_964484385.1 uncultured Acidimicrobiales bacterium | reverse complement strand
CGGCCGCGCCGCCCACGCGGACTCACCCGTTTCCGCCTGATCATCGGCATCGTCGTCGCGGCCGGCCTCATCCTGCTGTTCTCGATCCGGGGTCTCGCCGGCTTCTGGACCGACTACCTGTGGTTCGACAGCCTGGGCTACGCCTCGGTGTGGTGGAAGGTGCTGTGGGCCAAGATCGGCCTCGGCCTGCTGTTCACGGCGATCTTCTTCGTCCTGCTGTGGGTGAACCTGTTCATCGCCGAGCGTCTCGCCGCCCGCGCCACGCCGTCGGGCCCCGCCGAGGACATCGCCGCCCGCTGGCACCAGATCTCCCGTCGTCGCCGCGCCCTCATCCGCATCGGCGTCTCGCTGGTGCTCGCCTTCATGGTCGGCACCGGCGTCTCGGGCCAGTGGGAGTCGTGGCTGTTCTTCATCAACGCCACCGACTTCGGCCTCACCGACCCGCAGTTCGGCCGCGACATCGGCTTCTACGTCTTCCGCCTGCCGTTCTTCAACTTCCTGGTCGGCTGGGCGTTCGCCGCCGTCCTGGTCACGTTCATCTTCACCACCATCTGGCACTACCTGAACGGCGCGATCCGGGTGCAGGCCCCCGCCGGCAGCCGGGTGCAGCCGCAGGTGAAGGCGCACCTGTCGCTGCTGCTGGGCCTGCTGGCGCTCATCAAGGCGGTGGGCTACTACTTCGACCAGTTCGAGCTCACACTGTCCACCCGGGGCTTCGTCGACGGCGCCACCTACACCGACGTCAACGCCCAGCTGCCGGAGCAGCGGCTGCTGATGGTGATCTGCCAGTTCTGCTAGCTGCTGCTGGTGGTGAACATCTGGCGGCGGGGCTTCACCTACCCGGTGATCGCCGTGGCGCTGTGGGTGGTGATCGCCGGGCTGGCGGGCGCTGCGTACCCCGCCATCGTGCAGCGCTTCCAGGTGGAGCCCTCGGAGTCGACCCGCGAGGCGCCCTACATCGAGCGCAACATCGAGATGACCCGCATCGCGCTCGGGCTCGACAACGTGTCGCCCCGCGAGTTCAACTACGAGCCTGGGCTGACTGCCGAAGACATCGAGAACAACTTCGACACGGTGCGCAACGTGCGTCTGCTCGATCCCGCCGTCATGCAGGACACGTTCCAGCAGACCCAGGGCATCAAGAGCTTCTACGACTTCCGCGACATCGACGTCGACCGCTACGAGATCGACGGCCAGGTCACCCAGATCGTGCTGGCAGCCCGTGAGCTGCGCCCCACCGAGCTGCCCACCGACACGTGGGAGACCGAGCACGTCGCCTACACCCATGGCTACGGCGTGGCGGCAGCGCCGGCCAACGGGGTCGACGCCAACGGCCGCCCGGCATACGCACTGGGCGACATCCCGAATGTGATCACTCCGGGCGCGGAGGCCCTCGAGCTCGACGAGCCGGGCCTGTACGTGGGCGAGGACCTGCAGGGCTACGCCATCGTGGGCGCCCAGCGTGCCGAGGTCGACTTCCAGGACGACGACGACCGCACCGAGACCACCCGCTACGACGGTGCCGATGGCGTGGGCATCGGCGGCTTCTTCCGGCGCCTGGCGTTCGCGGTGCGCTTCGCCGAGCCGAACCTGCTGGTGTCGGGCGAGATCCAGGGCGAGAGCCGGATCCTGTTCAACCGCGACATCCAGCAGCGGGTGAGCCTGCTGGCCCCGTTCCTGTCGTATGACAACGACCCCTATCCCGTGGTGATCGACGGGAAGGTGAAGTGGGTGCTCGACGCCTACACCACCACCACGCAGTTCCCGTACGCGCAGCGCACCAATTCGCGGGCGGCCACGCTGGGCAGCGATCTGCGAGACCCGCATAACTATGTGCGCAACTCGGTGAAGGCCGTGGTGGACGCCCACGACGGCACGGTCACGTTCTACGTGGTCGACCGCAGCGACCCGATCGTGCAGTCCTACATCAAGCAGTTCCCGGCGCTGTTCGCCACCGAAGACCCGCCCGCCGAGCTGCAGGAGCACTTCCGCTATCCCGAGGACCTGTTCCGGGTGCAGACCGATGCGTGGGGCCGGTACCGCCTCGATGACCCGTCGGAGTTCTACGACGCTGCCGGCGCGTGGGCCGTCGCGCAGGATCCGGGCGACTCGATCGGCCAGACCACGGTGGAGACCGTGCGCGACGAGACGACCGGGCAGGTGATCGCCACGGTCGAGGCCAGGATCTCGCCGCAGTACCTGCTGTTCCGATTGCCCGGCGACGACGATGCGTCGTTCGTGATCTTCCGGCCGTTCGTGCCGTTCTCCGAGGACGATTCCCGCAAGAACCTCGAAGGCTTCATGGTGGTCCACAACGATCCGGACCGGTACGGCCAGATCGAGGTGTTCGAGATCCGGTCGGATCAGCCGATCGACGGTCCTGCGCTGTTCAACTCGAACATCCAGACCGAGGAAGAGATCTCTGAGCGGCTGACGCTGCTGAACCAGAACGGATCGGTGGTGCGGCCGGGCAACCTGCTGCTGATCCCGGTGGAGAACTCGCTGCTGTACGTGCGGCCGCTGTTCATCGCGGCCACGGGGCCCACGGCGGTGCCCGAGTTGCAGCTGGTGATTGCGGGCATCGGCTCGAACGTGGTGATCTCCGAGACGTTCGAAGGGGCGCTCGAGAAGGCGATCGGCGCCAGCATCGACATCGGCAACGGCACAGTGCGCATGCCCGATGAGCCCGTTGCGCCCGACGACACCGAGGACGAGCCTGCAGCCGCGGCGCCCGACGACGAAGCCGACGAGCCCGACACAGCGCCGGACACTGACGACGTAGGCGACCTGCTCGAACGGGCCGCTAGGGCCTTCGAGCGAGCCGACGCCGCCCTGCGCCAGGGCAACCTGTCCGCTTATCAAGAGGCCGTCGACGAGGCCGAGCGCCTGATAGCCAGAGCCGCCCGAATCCTCGAACAAGCCGCCACCGGCTAGTCGAACGCTGTCACGGCACGGTCAATAGGCACGTGAGCGGCTCAATGACACTCGATCAAGCACGGTCAAGGCTCCGTGAGCTCATTCTCGACGGCGCTGCCGGGCCAGTCGCAGGACGAGCCGATGAGCGCTACTTCGCGTCGCTCCGGAATCGCGTTAGAGCACAGGCTGAAGCGACGCACCGGCGCTCGGCCTTGCCGGACTCAGAGAGCCGCTGGTAGCGTTATCGCTCTCGCCGCGGGGTGGAGCAGTCTGGAAGCTCGTCGGGCTCATAACCCGAAGGTCGCAGGTTCAAATCCTGCCCCCGCCACCAATCAGCAAGCCCCAGGAGCCCCACTCCGGGGCTTGTGTCGCGCTCGGGGCAAACACCGCGGCGAAGCTGGGTGGCGCCGTGGGGTCGGCAGGGCCCGGCGCTTCGGTGGGGTTCAGGGCGCTCGGGCTTGCCGTTTGCCCCGTCAGGTTCGCGGGGCCCGGGGTCCGAGGCCCCGGTGGGAGTCAGGGGCTCGGGCTTGTGGCTTGCTCCTTCGAGGAGAGGGCTTGGGCTCTGATTCTTGGATAGTGGTCCAGGTGCCGTCGGGTTGAGGGACCATCTTGTAGCCGTGCTGGTGAAGGAAGTGGTGGTGCCGGTGGCACAGCAGCACGAGATTGTCCAGATCGGTGGGTCCTCCGTCGATCCAGTGCCAGATGTGGTGGGCGTCGCAGCGTGAGGGCGGTTCCCCGCAGCCGGGCCAGCGGCAGTGTCGGTCGCGTGCGACCAGCAATCGCCGCAGCCGCAGTGACACGCTGCGGCGGGAGCGGCCGGCGTCGGCCGAGCCGCCGGGACTGTTGAGGATGATGGGGATGATCTCTGCGTCGCAGGCCATGCGCCGCACGACGTGGGGCGGCAGCTCGACGCCGGCATCGGTGAGGCCCATCTCGTCTGTGTGGCCGCGCAGGGCGTCGAGGCCGATCAGCACGCTGACTTGCGGCGGCGGCAGCTGCCGCCCGAGCGTTCGACGCTCGTCGTTGGCCGCACTGGCCTGGGTGGAGGCGTCGCCAGACGGCTCGCATTCGGCCGTGGTCGGCTTCGTCGCGCCCTTGCGGGGCGTGGTGCGCCGGGACGGGGGAGGATCGTCCCGCAGGTTGTCGCTGCCGGCATCGGCGCGGGCGTGGAGGCGGTTGACGGCTGCGGTGTCGGCGTCGGTGTAGGTGAGGCCTGCCAGCGCATACGCGAGCACGTCAGCGTCTCGCTGAGCCGGGCTGCGCCGCCCGTTACGCACCTGCTTGTCGTCGATCCAGTACTCCCGCCGCAACGCTTCGAGCGCAGCTTCGATGTGGGCGCCGGTGTCGGGGTCGAACTTGGCCCACATCCGCAGCATCCCCTCGTGATCTCGCCGCCAGCCCGCGCCACGAGCCTTCCGCTGACGCTCGAAGCGCTCCATCGAGGTCTCAACCGAATGCTCGGCCTCGGCGCGCTGCACCTGGAGGCGGGTGGCGTCGGTGTCCTCGCCCGCCGCAGCCACGACCAGCTCGGCTCGTACCGGATCGGGCACGCGTGCGTCGCACAGCGTCTCGGCCTGCGAGGCGTTGATGTCGCCCTCTGACAGCGCCTCGAGCACCGTGCCGTGCTGGCGGGCTTTCTCGGCGGCACGGACCATCCGGCGGGCGTCACGCTCGGACACGCCCGCGGCGTCGCGCAACGAGAGATGCGGGCTCACATCGGCCGCCACGCCCGACTGGCTCAGCACCTCAAGCGCACCCAGCACCTCGGCCCGATACCCAGCCAACCGGTTCGCCAGCCGCTCGATGCCGCCCAGCACCCCCAACAGCTCGTCCCGCCCCAGCCCCGCCAGCGCCCCAGCACTCAACCGCGGCATTGCCAAAGATTCGGCTGCATCGGAGACAGCACCGCAGGCGGCGATGTCGCTGCGCTTCGCCCCGTCAGAACCGTCCCTCAACATGAGAACAACCGTACGAAAGGGGTGTTACAGCCACAATGCTGGGGTCAGCAGTCAGGACCCGGTTCTGGCTCGGCTCAACAGGCCGCCTCGACCCCATCCTCAACGAGATCTTCTGCATGGCCCTTCGCGAACACTCCGAGTATTCCAACGGCCCGACAGTCCCCGCCAGAACGCCCAAAGCCCGCATGACGCGCACACAACCTCACGCGAACCGGCATCAAGCGGGACATTGGGGCTGTCTGGCGGGGACTGTCAAGAATTTTGTGTATCGGGCGTGATCTGAGGGTCCGCAGCCGGG
>CAZAFV010000090.1:0-10249 GCA_964484385.1 uncultured Acidimicrobiales bacterium | reverse complement strand
CGTCATCGATGTCGATGACGTGATGCTCTCCCTCGAGCACCAGCGACGTCGTCGTGGCCACGTGTCGGTGGAAGTGGCAGTAAGCGTCTGGCGCCCAGCGAATGAGCAGGTCCAGCCGCCCGATGTCTTCCTGGTGGCCGAGCACGGCGATGTCGTAGTCGATCGGGTAGTCGAACCGTGGCCCGCCCTCGTAGTGGATCCACTTGAGTTCGTTGGTGTCGAAGCGGAAACCAAGATCCTGCTCGGTCACGTTCGGTCTCCCTTGAGCGTCGAGGCCATCTGAAGGCCGGTCTCAGAAATGTACCGAGCAGGCCATCGTTGTGTCGCTGATCCCTTGGACCAGCGCCAGTTGGGTGGCAGGATGGCTCGGGGTCCGCGTGGCCCATGCCCCCGTGGCGCAACTGGACAGCGCAGCGGGCTTCTATCCCGCCGGTTGCAGGTTCGAGTCCTGCCGGGGGCGCATCGGTTGCCGCAGGTCGCGATCGCAAATCGCGATGGTGTCCGCGGTTGACGCGGGTAGGTTCAGCGGATGCCGCAGGGCTCAGTTTCTGACACGAACGCTGCTGCGACGCCCGCGGTCGCCGATGGTGCGAGGTCGATCGCTGAGACGAATGGTGCCGTGACCGACCAGCAGGTCGACACGGACCGCATCGAGAAGGCAGTCCGGGAGATCCTGCTCGCGATCGGCGAGGACCCTGATCGGGACGGCCTGCAAAAGACACCCAAGCGCGTCGCTCGCATGTATGCAGAAGTGTTCGCTGGCCTGCAGGAAGACCCCGAGCATCACCTGAAGGTGCAGTTCGAGACCGGCCATGACGAGATGGTCATGGTGCGTGACATCCCCTTCTATTCGATGTGCGAGCACCACCTCATGCCATTCGTAGGCCGTGCCCATGTCGCCTACATCCCCGGCGAGCGAGGCATGATCACCGGCTTGTCGAAACTTGCCCGGCTCGTCGAGGCCTACGCCCGCAGGCCGCAAGTGCAAGAACGGCTCACCACCCAGGTCGCCGACAAGCTGATGGAGGTGCTCGAGCCGCGGGGCACGCTCGTGGTTGTCGAGGCCGAGCACCAGTGCATGTCGATGCGGGGTGTGCAGAAGCCCGGTTCGCTCACTATCACCTCGGCGGTGCGCGGACAGTTCCGCAACACGGCCACCCGTGCGGAGGCGATGCACCTCATCGGCGTCGGCCGCTAGCGGGCCACATGCTGAGCCACAGGCCGAATTACGGGCACGGCGCTGTGCCCAGGTCACGTTCTGCGTGAGCGCAAGTCGCACATGAGACTGACCGCGGACGCACTCGCCGGCCCACCTGAGTTGGGGCGCAGCGTTCTGGTGCGTCCGGGCGACGCGGCACCTGGCGCGTGGGCCGACTGCGAACGCGTGCACGTCAGCCTCGGTGATTTCAGCGCGGCGGCTGGCCGCTGTTTGCGTGACGCTTGGTTGCAGCGGACCCGGCTGGTCATTGAGCTCGACGGTGATCTGCCCGATGCTGCGCCGGTGTGGCAGGCGCCGTGGTGGGAACTGTCGCCGGGACTGACCATGCGATCGGAAGTACTGGCGCACCTCATCACCGCTAACGCCGTCGACGCTCGGCAGCCCGAGCAGGCCCGATTCGCTCCCGTTGAGGCGGCGCTGCGGCTCGGCGGCGTGTTCGCGAGCGAGTCGAGCACGCATGCCGAGAGCGACGGCGATGTGCTCACCGATGCCGGGCCGGTGTGGTGCGACGGAGGGCCGCTGGAGGCGTTCGAACTTGCTGCACCGGTGGTGCCTGCAGCCAATCTGGCGGCAGGGAACCTGCGCGGGGTGCAGCCGGCCATGCCGCAAGCCGACCTGGCACCGGATCAGCAAGCGGCCGTCGGCCACCTGGGCGGGGCTGCGTGCATCGTGGCACCGGCCGGGTCGGGCAAGACCCGGGTGCTCACCGAGCGGGCGCGCTATCTCGTGAGGGACCTGGGGGTTGCCGCGGAAGCGGTGTGCTTGGTGGCCTTCAACGTCCGAGCCCGCCGCGAGATGGAAGAGCGCACTCGTGACCTGAAGGGACTGCAAGTGCGGACCCTCAACAGCATCGCCCTGGCCATCTGCAACGGCACTGGTCCCTTTGCCCGCCCAGCCGGCCGGGGCCGGGTCGAGGTCATCGACGAGATGGGTGTGCGAGATCGCCTTGACGGCCTCGTCAAGCGTCGCCGGAGGGCGATGACCGACCAGCTCGCACCATGGCTGGAGGCACTGAGTGCTTCACGGCTGGGGTTGCGCGACCCCGTCGAAGTCGAAGGCGATTTCCAGCCTGACGTGCCGGAGTTCTCGACGTTGGCGCCGCAATATGTCAAGAGCCTGACTGCTGACGGGTTGGTCGACTTCGACCAGCAGATCATCGGGGCGATCGAGATCCTGCTAGTCGACCCGGCGGCCCGTGCCGCTGCACGCCGTGCGTGCGGTGCGTTGCTCGTGGACGAATTCCAGGACTTGACGCCCGCCCACCTGCTGATGATCCGTCTGCTGGCGGGGCCGCGCGCCGACGTGTTCGCTGTCGGCGACGACGATCAGACCATCTACGGCTACGCCGGAGCGTCGCCGCAGTGGCTCATCGACTTCGACAAGTACTTCCCGGGGGCGGCACGTCACCACCTGAACGTGAACTACCGCTGCCCGCCGCCGGTGGTCGACGCAGCGATCAACCTGCTGTCACACAATCGCCGCCGCATCGACAAGCAGATCACAGCGCCAACTCCCGATGCGTCCATCGGCGACGCGTCATCGACGATGGAGTCGCAAGCCCGACAAGACGGCGACCGTAACGACGGGGCACTCGCCGTCAAGACGGGGCCGGAGTCGGCAGCGGCGCTGCGCGAGACCGTGACGGCCCTGATCGACAGCGGCATCCAGCCTTCCGACATCGCGGTGCTGACGCGGGTCAACAGCACGCTGCTCGTGCCGCAGATCGTGCTCGGGGAGATGGGCGTGGCGGCAGACGCACCGCTGGGACGGGGGTTCATGGAGCGCACCGGCGTCGCGGGCGCACTGGCGTGGCTCAAGTTGGCGGTCGCGCCCCGTCACGCACTGCCTGGCGGCGCGCTATCGGACGCGGCACGCCGGCCGCCGCGCGGAATCTCTCCTCGCGTGATCGAGTGGATCGGCGAACAGCGCAGTCTCGGCGCGCTGCGGGCGCTGGCGGCCCGACTCAGCGATGACCGCACAGCGACCAAGATCGACGAGTACGCGGACGACATCGACATGCTGCGACAGCGAACCGCGAACGAGCAGCTCACCACCGAAGCCATTCTCGAGATCGTTCGGGATGAGCTGGGCTTGGGGTACAGCCTTGACACCCGCTTGGATGCGTCGCGCCGGTCCGTGGACAGGTCTGCTCACGGTGATGACTTGCGGGCGCTCATCTCGGTGGCGCACCTGCATCCCGACCCGGCCAGCTTCGCTGCGTGGTTGGCTGATCGCCTATCTGGGCTCGGTGCCTCCGACGCGGCCGGCTTCGGCAGTGACAAGGCTCGCTCGCCAAGCGGCGCTGCGCCGGTGAATCCGGAGCGGCAACCAGGTGTGCGGCTCGCAACCGTCCACCGGGTGAAGGGCCTCGAATGGCCCCACGTCATCGTCTATGAGGCCTCCGAGGGCCTCATGCCGCACCGTCTCGCCCACGACATCGAGGAAGAACGCCGTGTCTTCCATGTGGCACTGACTCGCTGTGCTGCATCCGTGACCTTCATCAGCGACGATCCGCCGTCGCCGTTCTTGGTCGAGCTCACCGAACTCGCTCCGCCGCTGCCCGCCGAGCCCGAGCCGATGCTCGCCGGATCAGCGTCGCGAGAGTCCGGGGTAGGCGCAGGGTCCAGGGGAGGTGCCGAGTCTGGAGCCGGCTCAGGGTCCGGTGGCCGCGCTGACCCGGACAACGCAGCCGACCCGGCCGTGCTGTCGGGCACCGGCTCGCGGCCAGCGGCCCGCCGATCCAAGCCCGAGCCGCCGACCGATCCGGCTGATGCGGCACTGTTCGAAGCGCTGCGAGCGTGGCGCCTCCAGCGCAGCCGTGCCGACGGCGTCCCCGCATATGTCGTGTCCGCTGATGCAGTCCTCATTGCGCTCGCCACCCAGCGTCCCCGCACTGATGTTGAGCTTCTCGCCGTGCCGGGCATCGGACCGGCCAAGCTCGAGTCCTACGGCGCCGAAATGCTCGCCCTCATCGCTGAATACGCCTGAGCGAACCGCACGGCATCAGACGGCGAGTGGACCTTCGCCGGCGAGGAACCGTTGCGCCATCACCATCAGCACCACCCAGTACTCGGCGCCGGGCACGAAGTCGTCGAGCGTCACTTCGAGTGTGACCTCGCTGGCGTCGGGGTGGCCGGCCGAGGCGATGCCCTGCACGGTGATCGAGGGCGTACCGCCGAACAGTGCGAGTAGGTCGGCGATGGGCGCGTCGAGCACCGCGTCGACCTCGTCGCGGGCCAGCACGTAGTCGGCGAGCGGACGGTCATCGCGCAGCAGGTACACGCTGGTCAGCTCGCAGTTCAATCTGCCCTCGCCGCTGTCGTCGGCCAGCCTGCGAACGCCGAGCGGCACGAGGTCGGTGCTGGCGGGGGACAGGCCGAGCTCTTCTTCGAGCTCCCGCACCCCATCGAGCGGTGTCTCGCCGGCGGCAAGATGCCCGGCCGCACTGACGTCGATCAGCCCCGCAAAGGCCGCCTTGGCGCGAGAACGCTGCTGCAGCACCGCGGTCGGCACACCGTCACGCAGCGTCACGATCTGGCAGTGAAACACCCGGTGCCACTCACCTCGTTCGTGCACCTCGTCCCGTGGCGCAGTGCGCACGTAGCGCCCCACCTCGTCGACAACATCGAGATGCTCCACGCCGGGCGCGCTGTCAGTCACCGCCACATTGTTCCCGCTGGCGCGGCCGGCAGTGTGCAATCCCGCAGGCCTGAGGCCTGCGGCGGAACGTGAAGCTGCTACAGCAGCGCCGTGTACTTGTCGAGGATCGGCAGCACCGTGTCGGCATCGGCCGGCGGGAGCCCGAGCACCACACGGGTGCAGCCCGACTCCGCCAAGCTCTCCAGGATCTCCGGCTTGGGGGGCGTGCCGAACTGGCCGAACTCGATCTCATCGGGGTCGCGGCCGGCTTCTATCGCCGACTCACGGATCTGCTTCATCGGCACGTCGAAGTCGTAGCGGCCCGAGATCGGCATCCAGCCATCGCAGAACTCGACGATGTCGGCGATGGTCTTCGGCCCGGCGGCACCGCCGAGGATGACCTTCGGGCCGCCTTCCTGCACCGGCTTCGGCCACGCCCACGACGAGTCGAAGTTCACCCAATCGCCGTGGAACTCGGCCTCGTCATTGGTCCACAGCTCGCGCACCGCCAGCATCATCTCGCGGGTGATCGCGCGCCGGTCGGTGTACTTCACGCCGTGGTTTCGCAACTCTTCCTTGTTCCAGCCGTAGCCGATGCCCAGGATGAACCGGCCGTTCGAGATCCGGTCCACCGTGGCGGCTTCCTTGGCCAGCCAGATCGGGTCGCGCTGGGCAACGAGCGTGATGCCGGTGCCGAGCATGATGTTCTCGGTAACCGCTGCAGCGGCACCCAGCGACACGAACTGGTCGTGTGTGCGCCAGTATTCCTCGGGCAGCGGAGGTGCGCCCTCGTTGCCGCCCCAGGGCGTTTCGCGGCTCGTAGGAATGTGGCTGTGCTCTGGGAACCACAGCGACTCAAAGCCTCGTTCCTCAACAGCCTTGGCCAACTCGACGGGGCCGATGGCCTTGTCGGTGGGGAACATCATCACGCCGATCTTCACAGTGGTCCTCCTGTAGGTAAGGGAAGCGCTCGCGCTAGCGGCCGGTCGCGGCCGCCGCTGAGAGTAACGGGCAGGAGTCGCCGATGCCCGACTGCTGGGAGGCGCAGGCGCGGGCCGAAGCGGTGCCGGTTCCGCGGCGACGTGGCGTAGCGTTGCGCTGACGCGTAGGGAGCAAGCGTTCGGCTCACAAGAATGGGAGCCGGCAACTGAGATGCCTGACGAGCTGGAGGCACAGTGAAGATCACCATCGACGTCGATAAGTGCATCGGCAGCGGTTCCTGCGAGATGATCGCCCCGGGCATCTTCGAGGTGGGCAACGACGGTCTCGTGCAGCTCCTCGAAGACAGCCCCAGCGCCGAACACCACAGCGCCGTGCGAACCGCAGCCGCGAGCTGCCCCACCCAAGTCATCTCGGTCGAAGACTGACTGCAAGGCACCGCACCACATCGCAGCGCCGACCGGCAACGCCAAGCGTCGGAGCTCGTCCAATGGGCGCCGGTCCGATAATCCACGCAGGCCCTCCGTACCGCCACCGGTACGATCGATCTTCGAAGTCGAACCGTCAGCCCAGCTGACTCAGCTCTTCAGACTCGGGAAGTGGCGCAGCCTGGTAGCGCACCTGCTTTGGGAGCAGGGGGTCGTGGGTTCAAATCCCGCCTTCCCGACTGCCTCGTGCGAGCGTGAAGCTTCGCCACGCCCGCAGCAACGTTCAGCCCTACTGCCCGGTGGCCCAGAACTCGTCGAGTCGCTCGATCGCTTCGACTCGCGACAGAGCGGCAATCTCGGCTTCTGACAGGCCGACCTGCTGCTTGAGCTGGTACAGGACCCCGATGGGGGTCCCACGCTGGGAACTGACCGGGGCTTGTCCGCGAGCCGGAACGATGCCCCGCTCAGCGCAGTCCCAGAATTCACCTTCGGTCACAGCGAGCTGGTCGCGGAGTATGTGCGCCCACGCACTGGGGCCGTAGGTCTCCTTGTTCGCCGGCCGTGAGACCCGGGTCCGCAGCACGTCGCCGTTCCCGAGACTCAACTCGTAGGTGTCGTGGTGGGTGTTGCGCTTTCCGGTCGCCGAGCGCACTACCTGCCATCCCTCCGCCTTGCAGAATCGCGCATGGGCGCTGCGCGTAGGAGCGGGATAGCTCACCGATCGCTGCCGCGAATCCAGTCCGCGAGATTCGCATCGGTGCTCAGGCACACCAGTTGCACCAAGGGCCAGTTGTCCGCATGGTTCGGAGCGTTCTTCAAGCGCTCGATCCAATCCTCCGCATACTCGCGGAGCGCAACGATCAACTCCTCGACGGCATCATCAAGACTGTCTCCCTCAGCGGCGATCGGCGTGCCGGGCAGCAGCACCGACCAACCGCCGTCCTCAGCGACTGCCTCGGGGCGTTGGACCTGCGGACAGGAGGTCAACAGCTCCAGCAACAGACTCACGTCGACGAGCGCGACTCGCCTGTCCCGACGGCTGATCCCGACCGGCACGCCGGCTTCTGCCGTGTTGAGCGCATCGCGCAGGTGTCGGCGGGTGTCGGTGTAGGACAGATACGTCATCGGACTGTGCATCTCTTCGGCTGAAGTACTTGAAGTACTTAACGTACCTCACCTGATGTGTCGCCACAGATGTCGAACCGTCGCCTCAATCCCTGTGACTCGCCAAGGTGCTCCAATCGAGCGAGGCCGGAGGCAAGAAGTGAGCCGTTCCCAACAGCGCCGGCAACGGCTCGCTCATGCGCCTCGCGCCGGTGCCGATGCGCTACGCCGGCGCCGAGGCCATCCCCACCTCATGGCGGGCCAAACTCGCCATGGCGGGCGACATCACCTCCTTGGCCGACCGCCTGTACGACCGAAGCACCTAGTGCCGATCTCGTCCGCCGCGGGCGTTCGTCAGGCTCGGTGAATGCTGACGTTGTCGGCATGGTCGGCGAGCGCGCCGTGGTCGCCGACATCGCCAGTGAGCACAGCACCGCCAGGCTCGGCCAGACGACGCAGTCCACCGGAGTCCAACACCAGCGGCGTCACGGTGCTCGTCGAGGCCTTCAGGTTGTCGGCGAGCCTGCTGGCGGCGTAGCAGCAGCCTGCTTACCAGCACGCAGAGAGTCGGCGATCTCGCGTGCCTTGGCCTCGGCCCACTCAATGTCCTCGGCGGTGGGCGGACCCAATTCGGCGTAGATCTCCTGCACATACGCGTGTGCTTCGGCGATCTTCTCTTGACGCTGGCAGTGGCTTCGTACTGCCTCTTGCAGCAGGCGCGATGCCGAGAGGCATTGTGACTTGACGACGTTGTAGAGATCGTCGGGCAGGTACACCTGCATCCGTGGCATACGCCCAACGTACACATAGCTGCTGAGAGCAACGCCGGAGCACTCGTGCCGTGCGAAGGCTGCACAGACGGCCGCTCAGCGGGCGGTGGGGAATCCCAGGTCGACGCCGCGGTCGGCGGGGTCGGGCCAGTGCTCGGTGACGGCCTTCAGGCGGGTGTAGAAGCGGATGCCTTCGGGGCCATGCATGTGGTGGTCGCCGAACAGCGAGTCCTTCCAGCCCCCGAATGAGTGGTACGCCATCGGCACGGGGATGGCTACGTTCACGCCGACCATCCCGACTGGGGCCTCACGCCGGAACCGCCGCGCCGCCCCGCCGTCGCGGGTGAACAGCGCCACGCCGTTGCCGAACTGGTTGTTCTCGATGAGCTCCATCGCCTCTTCGAACGAGTCCACCCGCACCACGCACAGCACGGGCCCGAAGATCTCGTCCTCATACACCTTCATGTCCGCGGAGACTTCATCGAGCAGCGTGGGCCCGACCCAGTAGCCGTCTGGGTGGCCGTCCACTACCAGCTCACGGCCGTCGCGCTGCACGACGAGGTAGCAATCGCACTGAAGCGAGCCTCAGTGACGCGTGAGGGTGAGCCTCGGTAACTCGCGTTCTGCGGATCCTGCTCAATGGGTGGCGATGGCTGCGGTGCCGTGCAGACTCACTCAGATTGAGGTTGCTTTGTGCCAAGAGTCTGCTCACACAGCGAGGTCACGATGCGAGAGAGATTGTCGTGAGCCTGCCGGTGCCGTCTGCGCCCGAGGGCTATCCCGAGCCGTCGTGGAAGGGCGACGAACTGGACGTGTTCGTCGTGATCGACCGCGGCGACGACTTCGAACCGCTCGGTGGCGACGAACCTCTCACACACCCGATCGACGTGTTCGTGGGCGACTTGCGAATGGCCCTCGAAGTACGGGGCAACATGCGCACAGTGGTCCACGCGGCCGATGAGATCCAGTACCGGGAGGACGTGCCGACTCAGGTGTATGCCGTCGTCACCAACGATGAACGGTATGCAGACTGGTGCCGATCGTGGGGAGGGAACCTCGTCGAGGTTGACTCCCACCGAAGCTCCCTGATTCTGACCGCTGCGGGCGAGTCTCATCTGTTCAGGCACGACGAGTTCAACACCGCAGTCAGCTTTGCGATGAGCGCATGCGAGGGCTCGCTTGCTGACGATGATGCGCTGGACAGCGGATACGCGCTGCTGCAGCCGATCACCCGCGAAGAACTCGCGGGCATTGAGCCGATACTCGCCGAGCTCTGGCGAGCTGCTGTACATGGCGAACTCAACGAGGAGCAGCAGTTTCAGATCCGGGCACTGGCGCGCATGCTTGAGCATGAGCGCTCTGCCATTGAACCGACGAAGACCGAACGCTGGAGGTTTATCGGGGCGCTGAAGTCCACACTCCGGTATCTGGCACGCGAGTTCCCGAAGAGTGCGTTGGCCTGGTGGAAGATCACAGAGTTGCTGCTCGACATCAACTGGTCCACGCTTGCAGGCGAAGTTCCGAAGTGACCGAATCCCGCAGTCACTTGCCAGAGCAACCGCCGCGGCCAGACGCTTCATATCCCGCGCTAGGACATCATGTCCGATAATGGACAAAAGCAGCATTACATCAGCGGATTCCTGATCCGGCAATGGGCAGAGTATGGCAAGGTCGGGGTCGTCTGCATGTACCACCGCGACAGTGCGGAAGTGTCAGCGACAGCACAGACGCTGCATTCTGTTGTCGACCTGTGGTCAGAAGACGTGGAGAAGAGTTGGAACGATACAGAGACCGACGCGAGGGCTGCCATCGACTGCATCAAGAAGTCGCTCGGGTGCGGCGGAGACGACTACGCGGCAGCCGAGGCGGCCTTGTCCGAGTCGAAGCACTTTGACTCGTTGATAGAGCTGGCCGTGCTCCATCACGCCCGCTCTCTGGCAGTGCCTGTACGGAGACTCTATGACCGACACAACTATTCCGGCAGCGCTGAAGACATTGAGGATGCGATTCAAGCGCGTCGCAACGAGGCGCAGAGCTATTACAACTGTGGCTTGGCCGTCAACGTGCTTCCAGCAAACAGCCCTGCTGCTCTAGGTGTAATGCCCAGCGAGGTTGTTGACGCGGCTGGCGGGTGTGCCTGCGATGGCGGT
>CAZAFV010000089.1:0-10540 GCA_964484385.1 uncultured Acidimicrobiales bacterium | reverse complement strand
GTAGTAGCCCTTCGAGAACGAGTACCCGAAGGTGGGATGCAGGATCGGGTACAGCAGGCGTGCCAGCAGGCCGCGGTCGTAGGTAAGGATGTCGGCATCGTGCAGGGCCACGTTCTCGCAGCGACCCGAGGCCAGGAAGTAGCCCAGGCAGTACCAGACGTTGCGGCCTTTGCCCGGCTCCGTCGGTGCCAGCACCCGGTCGGCGAGGACTTCGTCGATCTTGCGCAGCCGCGGGCCGTCGTTCCACAGCAGGCGAGTGCGCTGCGGCAGCCGGGCGAAGAACCGCCTGGCGTCGGCGAACTGGGCCTCGTCGGCCCGGTCGATGCCCACGATGATCTCGTCGATGTAGGAGACCTTGGCAATCTCGTCGACGATGTTCCCGAGCGCGGGCCCCTGCAGCTCGCTGTACAGGGCCGGGATGATGAGCGCGATCGGCCTGCGGCGCGAGTAGTCGAACAGCTCGCTCTCGAAGCTCTCGACGGATCGGTCGCCAAGGCGATGGAGCGTCGCGATCGACTCGTGCTGCTGGAAATCGGCCACGACGACTCGCTTGGATTGCTTGCTGATGGTGAAGCTACTGCCATCGGGTTCATCGGCCTGTGCTGGGCGCGCGGATGAGCGGATCTTCTCGTTGTCGCACCAGTTGCTTCCCGCTCTTGTTCGCTTCGCTCACGGGCCGCTCGGGCCACGGCTTCGCCATACGGCTTAGCCTCAGGGGCGCGCGGTAGGGTGCGCCATGGCCCGATCTCAACCCGCTGAGCGGGGCCGATTCCCCTCGCTGGACAGCAAATTCGCCACTGATGGGCTGACCTTCGACGACGTGCTGTTAGTGCCTGACGCGTCCGACGTTCTGCCCGATGCGGTCGACACGTCGTCGCGATTCACGCGGGGCATCACGCTCGCCGTCCCGCTGGTGAGCGCAGCCATGGACACCGTCACCGAGGCGCGTCTGGCGATCGCCATGGCCCGTCACGGCGGCATCGGCGTGATTCACCGCAACCTGTCGGTCGCCGATCAGGCTGCCGAGGTCGACAAGGTGAAGCGCTCCGAGTCGGGGATGATCAACGAGCCCTTCACGCTCGGCCCCGACAACCTGGTGTCCGAAGCCGAGGACCTCATGGCCCGCTTCAAGATCAGCGGGGTGCCGATCACCGATCCGGTTGGTCGGCTGGTCGGGATACTGACCAACCGCGACCTGCGTTTCGAGACCGATTGGAGCCGCCCGATCCACGAGGTGATGACGTCGGAAGGGCTGGTGACTGCGAGCGCCCCGACCACCTTGGAAGAGGCCCAGGTAGTGCTGGCCCGCCACCGCATCGAGAAGCTGCCGATCGTCGATGACGACTTCCGGCTGGTCGGCCTGATCACGGTGAAGGACATCCAGAAGCGCATCCAGTTCCCGAACGCCTCCAAGGACGAGCACGGCCGGCTGCTAGTGGCCGCTGCGGTCGGCACCGGTCCCGACACGATGGAGCGTGCGGCGGCGCTGGTGGAGCGCGATGTGGATGCGATCGTGGTCGACACGGCGCACGGCCACAGCCGCGATGTCATCGAGACCGTCGCGAAGATCAAGGCCAATCACGCTGCCGAGGTGGTGGCGGGCAACGTGGCCACTGCCGATGCGGTCCGTGCTCTCATCGAAGCCGGTGCCGATGCGATCAAGGTCGGCATCGGGCCCGGTTCGATCTGCACAACCCGGGTGGTGGCCGGGGTGGGGGTGCCGCAGATCTCGGCGGTATTCGATTGCGCCTCGGAGGCCGCAGCGGCGGGCGTACCGGTGATCGCGGACGGCGGCATGCAGTTCTCGGGCGACCTCGCCAAGGCGATCGCGGCGGGGGCGCACAGCGCCATGGTGGGCAGCCTGCTGGCAGGCACCGACGAGTCGCCCGGCGAGGTGGTGCTGTATCAGGGCGAACGCTTCAAGGAGTACCGCGGCATGGGCTCGGTGGGTGCCATGAAGGGCCGCAGCTACTCCAAGGACCGCTACTTCCAGGACGGGCGCGAGGTGGAAGAGCTGGTGCCCGAAGGGATCGAGGGGCGGGTTGCCTACAAGGGCCCGCTGGCCGGTGTGCTGCACCAGCTCGTCGGCGGGCTGCGCCAGGCGATGGGCTACTGCGGCGCCACCAGCATCGACGACATGCGGCTGCGCACCCGGTTCGTGCGCGTCACCGCAGCCGCCCTACGCGAGAGCCACCCCCACGACATCATGATCACCAAAGAGGCGCCCAACTACCGGGCGCCGACCTGATCAGCCCCAACCCAATCAGCACAGGGGCGCCCAACTACCGGGCGCCGACCTGGTTCTCTTCGTTGCTCAGCTGCTCCAGCCGTTCCCATTCGTCGATGAGGCTGCTGTCGGTGGCGCGCACGAGGTCGCCGAGCCAGCGTGTCAGCTCCACGATGTCGTCGGTGCGGCGGTCCTCGGGCACGTTGCGCACGAGCGCCTTGTAAGCATCGCTGAGGTAGCGCAGCAGCACTCCCTCCGAGCCCTTGATGCCGTAGTGGTTGACGTACTCACGGAACGTCATGGCCCGTTCTCGCAGGTCACGCGCCACTGACTTGGGGCGGATGTTGTCGTTGCGCAGCCAAGGGTGGTGGGTCGACCAGGCGTTGAAGCTGTCATAGAGCCAGTCGCGCAGCGGCTTGGGCCACTCGACTTCTTCGAGGCGCTCCATGCGCTCCTCGTACTCCACGCCCTCGACCTTCATCTCGGCCAGCAGGTCGGTGCGAGCAAGGTCTCGCTGCCGTTCCAGCACCACGGTCGGGTTCTCGAGCGTTGCCTCCAGCACGCTGAGCACGTCGAGTGGGTAGGTCGGCTCGTCGGGGTCGAGAAACTCGATGGCGTCGAGTGCGAACGGCGACAGCGGCTGGGTCAGGTCGAACTCGGCCTGCAGGTCCACGTTGACCCGCACGAGGCGGTCGAGCTCATCGGGTTCCGCGAGCTGTTCCACCACCTGCGTCTCAGTCAGCGAGCGGTAGATGGCGATGGCGCGGCGGATGTGGGTGCGGTTGGCGGCCCGGGTCTCGTGGTTGTCGGTGAGCAGCCGGCGCATCGCTGCGCAGCCGTCGCCGGGGCGGTCCAGCACGTTCATCAGCATCGAGTGCGACACGTCGAACTGCGAGCGCAGCAGCTCGGGTTCGCCTGACGCCAGGCGTTCGAAGGTGTCGCCGTTCCACGGCGCGTAGCCCCGCTTGGGCGGGGACGGTCGGCGCACCTTGCGGAGCTTCGCCGGGTCGTCGCCGAACTTCTCGCGGGCCTTCTCGAGCGCCATCGCGTACTCCACCTCATGCTCGGGCGCTTGGCACCACACGAAACCCTCGTGGTCGAAGCCACGGCGCCCCGCCCGGCCGGCGATCTGCTGAAAGTCGCGCACCGACAGCACCCGGGTGTCGCGGCCGTCGTACTTGCAAAGCTGGGTGAACACCACCGTGCGGATGGGCACATTCACGCCGACGCCGAGCGTGTCGGTGCCGCAGATGAGCTTGAGCAGGCCCGCCCCTGCCAACCGCTCGACCAGCAGCCGGTACTTGGGCAGCATCCCGGCGTGGTGCACGCCGATGCCGGCCTTGACGAAGCGCGAGATGTCGCGGCCGAACGGCGAGTCGAAGCGGAAGTCGACGATCTCTGCGGCCACCTGCGCCTTTTCATCCTTGGAGAGCACGTTGAGGCTGGTGAGCGCTTGCGCCCGTTCGGTGGCCGCCCTCTGGGTGAAGTGAACGATGTAGGCGGGCACCCGGCGCAGCTCCAGCAGCTCTTCGAGCGACTGGTGCAGCGTGGTCTCGCGGTAGGTGAACGTGAGCGGCACCGGCCGTTCCGCCCCCGTCACGGTGGCGACCTCGCGGCCCGACCGCCGCCGCAGGTCGTCGGCGAAGCGCTGGGTGGGGCCGAGCGTGGCGCTCATCAGGATCATCTGGGTGCGGGTCAGCTCGAGCAGCGGCACCTGCCAGGCCCATCCCCGGTCGCGGTCGGCATAGAAATGGAACTCGTCCATGACGACACTGTCGACCGGGGCGCCGGCACCTGAGCGCAGCGCCAGGTTGGCCAGGATCTCCTGCGTGCAGCACACCACCGGCGCATCGGGGTTGACGGCGCCGTCGCCGGTCACCATGCCGACGTTGGCAGCGCCCAGTTCCTCGCAGAGCGCGAAGAACTTCTCCGACACGAGGGCCTTGACCGGCGCGGTGTAGTAGCTGCGTTGGCCTCGGGCCACCGCCTCGAAGTGCGCCGCGAGGCCCACCAGCGATTTGCCCGAGCCGGTCGGCGTGGTGATGATGACGTGGTTGCCGCCGAAGATCTCCAAAATGGCGTCTTCTTGGGCCTCGTAGAGCTCCAGGCCGATTTCGGCCGTGTAGTCCAGGAAACCTTCCAGCAGCGAGTCGGCATCCGGCTCGGCTGGCAGAAACGCTGTCAGTCGCCCCGTCGCCGCTTGCTCAACCGCCATCGACAATGGAGGCTAAGAGGCCGAGTCCCGGGCCCGAGCGGCCCGTGAGCGCGGCGAACAAGAGCGGGAAGCACGAGGCAGAGCGTCAGGCGTTGCGGCCAGGCCAGGCTTCGGGGTTGAGCATGTTGGGGGGTTGGTGGCCGCCGAGCGCTGTCATCACCTCGTCGACGGCGTGGGTGAAGATGCGACGGCGGCCGGCCACTGTGGCAGAAGCCACGTGCGGGGTCACCACCACATCGGGGCGGCCCAGCAGCGGGTGGCCCGAAGGCAGCGGCTCAGGTTGGGTCACATCCAACCCCGCGCCTCGCACCTTGCCGGCGTCGAGCGCCGCCAGCAGGGCGTTTTGGTCGACGAGGCCGCCGCGAGACGTGTTGACCAGGTACACGCCGTCGCGCATTGCAGCGAGCAGGTCGGCGTTCACGAGATGGTGCGTGGCCTCGCTGAGCGGCGCGTGCACCGACACGACGTGCGCGTCAGTCACTGCTTCATTGGGCGTCGCCGCCCGCTGTGCCCCGAGTTCCGCAAATCGCTCGTCGCCCGCATACGGGTCATACGCCACGATCTTCATACCGACGGCCGACATCACCCGGGCCACGTAGCCGCCGATGCGTCCGAGCCCTACTAGTGCAAGCGTCGAGCCGGCCAGTTCGAGATGCCCGTGGCGTGCCCAGTAGTCGCCTTCGGCCGCTTCGAGCCGGAGGGCCGATTCCTTCAGTCCCTTGGTGATGGCGAAAATGAGCGCGACGGCTTGCTCAGCGGTGGAGATCGTCGGGCCGTCGGGCGTGTTGCAGGCGGCGATGCCGAACTCGGTGGCATCGCCGAGGTCGAGATTGTCGAAACCGATGCCGGCCCGAGCGATCACCTTCAGCAGCGGCGCACGCTCATAGATGGTGCGGTCGTAGCGAATGGCGGCACCCACGATGGCACCGTGAGCCCGCTCGATGCCCTCTAGGGGGTCGTCGCCGCGCACATCGAGGATCTGCGCCCGGCCCTCCAGCAGCTCGCGTTGCAGCCGGCCGGCGGGCCGATCGAACCAGACGACCGGCAGGCCACCGGGACTATCCGCGGCGTCAGAACCTGTGCTCATGTGGTGCTCCTGCCTGTCGTCACTGTGTCTGTTGTGCCGTCAGTATTGCGCCGGGCCTGCACCGGTCGTGGATGTGGACTCCGCAGTGCCCCGGCATCGGTATCACCACGGTGCGAGGCCGCATGTCGGTGAGGCTGATCATCGTCGCAGCCCGGCACTCGTACCCGGCGCATGGCTACCGTTGACGCCAGTTTCAGCCGGTACCAGCGGGAAGAGGCGCAGATTCATGCAGGTCGACGAGGCGGTCATCCACGACACGGAGCGGTATGCCGCCGAGGGCTACCCGTGGGCCGAATGGGATCTGCTGCGCGACGAGGCACCCGTCTACTGGTATGTGCGCGACAACATCGTGCCGTTCTGGGCCGTCACCCGCTACGAGGACGTGAAGTGGATCTCGGGCCAGAACAAGACGTTCATCAACGGCGGCGGCCGCCTGCGCCTCGCCGACGCCGACCGGGATGCTCGCTTCTGGACGAAGTACCGCCAGCGTGCCATCGAGATCGGCTGGGATCCCGACGAGCCGCCGGACTTCATATTCAAGGACCGTCCCGACCATTGGGACCTGCGCCGGCTGGTGGTGCCGGAGTTCACCCCGAAGGCGATGCGCAGCAGGTCAGAGTCGCTCGAATTGCATGCCCAGCGCTTCGCGGACGAGTTCATCGCCAAGGTGGCCGACGAGGGCACTGCCGACGTGGTGGAAGACCTGGCGGTGAAGCTGCCGCTGGCCGCCATCTGCGAGATGGTGGGCGTGTCAGCTGACGACTGGGAGCAGGTGCACGCCTGGACATCGGTGCTGTTCGACGATCCCGATCTGGAGCGGTTCTGCCGGCCCGGCGAGCCCCGCGACGAGATGCGGGCGCGCATGATCCGCGAGTTCGACACGTGGATCGGCGGGCTGATCACCCAGCGCCGGCGCGACGGCACCGACGGCCGCGACCTGGTGAGCATCCTGCTGCGGTCCGAGATCGAGTCGGGCCCGCTGACTCCGCAGCAGCTTGTGGGCTACCTGCGCTTGATGATCGCTGCGGGTAACGAGACCACTCGCAACGCAGCGAGCGGCGGGGTGATCGCGCTGCTGGAGCACCGCGACCAGCTCGACCTGCTCAACGAGCGCATCGACGACCCGGATGCCGTGGAGTCGGCCGTGGAGGAGATCCTGCGCTGGACCTCGCCGGTCATCCAGTTCGCCCGCACCTGCACCAAAGACACCGAGCTTCGAGGCCACACGATCAAAGCCGGCGAGCACGTGGGGGTGTGGTACCCGTCGGCCAACCGAGACGAGCGCCAGTTCCCCGAGCCCTACCGCTTCGACATCGGGCGCACACCCAACGATCACCTCGCCTTCGGCCACGGCGCCCACTTCTGCCTGGGAGTGCACCTGGCCCGCTGGGAGCTGCGAGCGTTCTTCCGGGTGGTGGCGCCCCTGCTCGATGGCCTGCAGCTCGACGGGGAGCAGTCCCGGATCGGACACCTGCACGTCGGCCCCATCAAGCACCAGATGGTCATCGCGCGGTCTTGATCCGTCGACAGGTTCGGGTATCTGCACACGACCGGTGCCCTCAAAGGCGATCAGCCTGCAGGACTAGCGTCGGCGGCCATGACGACAACTGATGTGGTGGTGACGGGGCTGCGATTCGGGGAGGGGCCGCGCTGGCGCGGCGACCGGCTCTGGTACTCTGACTTCTACCGGCACGGCATCTTCACGGTCACGCCGGACGGCAACGAGGAGCTGATCCATACGGTGCCCACGCAGCCGTCGGGGCTGGGCTGGCTGCCGGACGGCGATCTGCTGTTCGTCTCGATGCTCGACCGTCAGCTTCGCCGGCTCGACGCCGACGGCAACGAGTCGCTGCACGCCGACCTGTCGGGCATCGCCGGCGGTCCGTGCAACGACATGGTGGTGGCCGCCGACGGCACGGCATACGTCGGCAACTTCGGTTTCGACGACAGCGCTGGGGAGACGTTCGCGCAGGCAACCTTGGCCATCGTGAGTCCGGACGGCACTGCTCGACCGGGGCCCGAGGGCTTCGACTTCCCCAACGGCACCGTGATCGACCCCAGCGGGCGCCGCATGGTCATCGCGGAGAGCTACGGCCGACGGATGACGGCGTTCGACATCGAAGCTGACGGCTCGCTGAGCGGCCGGCGGACGTTTGCCGATCTGGGAGAGCGCGTGCCCGACGGCATCTGCCTCGACGAGGCCGGCGGCATCTGGGTGGCCGATCCCCTCAACGCGAGCTGTTTCCGGGTGGTCGATGGCGGCGAGGTCACCGATGTCATCGAGCTGGAGTTGAACTGCTTCGCCTGCATGCTCGGCGACGACGATCGCCGCACCCTCTACATGGTCACCGCACCCACCTCGCGCCCACCCGACGACGCTCCGGCCCTCGGCCGCATCGAAACCGTCCGGGTCGACATTCCCGGCGCCGGCCTGCCCTAGCCCTCAACCGTCCGGGTCGGTGGCGCCGAGGCGGCGCAGGTGGCCGGCTCGGATCTCGGCGGTCTGGCCCTGAACCAGCAGGAACAGCGCTTCGCGGGCCAGGCGCTGCCCGTGATGGGCGAGCGTGATGGCTCTGCCGCCGACCGATGAGACGAGAGCGCTCGTCGCCCGGATGCCCACGTAACCGACTTGCGCACGGCGATCCGGCATCTCGTCGACCTCGGCCGCGTAGAGCGCGCTGCGGGCCGCGTCCAGCTCTGCATCCAGTGGCGAGGGCCCGAGCAGCTTCAGTGCGCGGGATGCCACGCCCAGCATGAGGGCACCGTTGGTTCGGAGACCCAGGCGGTAGAACGACAGCCAGTCGCTGTAGTCGATGACTTCCACCACTTCGTCGTCGCCGACGGCGTGCCCGTCGAAGTGCAGCTCCACCGTTACCGACGAGTCCACCGCGGCAAGCCGCAGCCTGCGCGATGTCAGCGTGCGTGCCTCGGCGGCCGGGATGAGCATCCACACGAGCCGATCCGCCTCGTGAGCGGCAACCAGCACCGCGTCGATGTGACCCCAACCGGTGACGAACGGCGCGACGCCACGCAGTACCCAGCCGGCGCCGGAACGCTCGGCGAACAGGCACGGCTCGGGACGCAGCACATGTGCGAACGCCACACCGCTGCGACGCTCGCCGGTGGCAAGCGCGCGGGCCCACTGTTCATGCAGCGGTGACCCGGCCGGCATCCGAGCGGCATTAGCCGAGCCGCCCCCGTGCTGCGCCCACACGAACGCAGTCGTGAGGCAGCCGCCGGCCAGCGCTTCGAGAATTGGCAGCCGCTCGAGCTCGTCGAAGCCGCAGCCGCCCACGTCGGCCGGCGTCCACAGCCCATACAAGCCGGCGTCACCGAACAGGTCCAAATTGCGCTCGGGAACCTCGCCCGCTGTGTCCACGTCCAAGGCGCGCTCGAACAGCACCTCATCCGCGAGCTGCTGCGCGTCTCGCTGCAGTGCGATGGGATCGGGCGGGGGACCGGGGCTCACGGCGGTCAAGCATGCACGCGCGGTGATGTCGCCGCGCCCCAAGGCGTTCAGGCGCCGGTGTCGGGCTCCGCCGGTTGGCGCCACATGAGGGCGTTGCGGCGCATGATGGCGACCAGCGCGTCGTCCTGGTTGTAGGCGCGGTGCTCGAACAGGATGATGCCCTGGTCGGGCTTGCTCTTGGACGGGCGTGCCGAGACCACTTCGCTCTCCACCCGCAGCGTGTCGCCGTGGAAGACGGGCGCAGGGAAGTCCATCCGCTCAAAACCGAGGTTCGCCACGGTGGTGCCGTGGGTGGTCTCGTGGACCGATATGCCGACTACGACAGCGGCCGTGAACATCGAGTTCACGAGCGGCTTGCCGAACTGGGTCTCGGTGCGGGCGTACTCGAAGTCGAGATGCAGGGCCGCCGGGTTCATCGTCATGGTGGTGAACATGACGTTGTCGGCTTCGGTGATCGTGCGGCGAAGCCGGTGATGGATCACCAGACCCGGCGTCAGCTCTTCGAACCACCGTCCGCCGTGTGGGCGGGGCGCATCGCTCATCAGGCAGCTCCTCCTGCAGCATCGGCTGTGTCTGATTGGCCGAGCCCGAGGGCCTCGGCCCAAGGCACCTCGCAAGCTTGGTCGAGATCGATCTCGGCGTGGACGACCGGATTCTGGTGGGGGCCGGCGCACCACGACGGCATCACCATCGTGTACAGACCCGAGCCGCCCGCTTGGAACACCACGATCCTGCTGGGGTCTTTCAGGATCGGGACCAGCTCCTCGGACGGGCCGTCCCGGTCGAGGTAGAAGGCCGACCCGACATGGGCGAGCGTCGCTGCGGTATTGGTTGCGCGGGCAGCCAGCTCGGCTTGGATGTCCTCGCGGGTCAGCCCCGCGCGAGCCAGCACCGTCGTGTGATCGGGGTTCATGATCACGGTGACAGCGCCGTGCCGCAGGTGCGCGTTATTGCTGCCCGGGTTGGCCATGACCGCAGCGATCACGTTCAGCAGCCGGCTGGCCGACTCGGGATCGTCCGCATCGCCGGTGAAGATCGTGGAGTGCGGCGCCTCGGCGCCGACCACGACCACAGCACTGTCTTCTTCGGCGTAGCCGTAGCTGGTGTGCAGCGGCGCGAACGGGCTGTTCTCGGTGTCCTCGGCGAGGCAGTAGGTGAACTTGCCGGGATGGCCGTGCAGCGCCATGTCTGACACGCCGGGGCGGGCCCCACCGATGTTCATCATCGCCAGCCGCAGCGCCCGGCCGATGGTGGCATTGGCCCGATGGCCGGGCCCGAGCGCCCCGAATCCCGACGCAACTTCGCCGCACTGGTGCCGTGCCGGCCCGCACACCACGATGAGCGGCGCGGTGCAGTGGGTGGTGCTCTGCATCTCGGTGAGATCGAATTCGGGCTGGCACACGGCCCGAACGGCGGCCACTACGACGGGGATGTGGTCGGGCAGGCAGCCGGCCATCACTGCGGCCGTCGCGACCTTCTCCACGCTCGCCACGCCGTGCGCGGGTCCCATGACGCCGAGTTCGAGATCGGGGTCGAGTCCGG
>CAZAFV010000088.1:0-10563 GCA_964484385.1 uncultured Acidimicrobiales bacterium | reverse complement strand
CATCGACATCGAATCGCTGGCGCTCACCACCCAGCTGTGGCTCGACGTGGTCGACCATCTCTGGGACTGAGGGCGAGGCTCAAACACTGTCAGGCCCGCGGCCGGGGCGTCGGTTGGGGCATTTGGGGCCAGCCATACACTGCGGTTGATGGCACAGGGCGACACGGCGCCGCAAGGCGCGACAGCCGACACAGTGCCGGACGCCGCACCCCTCTTCGAGATCGACGGCTTGGGCGTCCGAGCAGTCGACGGCCCGCAGATCCTGCGCGGCGTAGATCTGGTGGTCAACGCGGGCGAATGCCACGCCATCATGGGCCCCAACGGGTCGGGCAAGTCGACGCTGGCCACCACGATCCTGGGCTCGCCGGAGTACGAGGTGACCGGCGGGGAGATCCGCTACCGGGGCGACGACGTGGCCGAGTGGGATCCCGACGCTCGTTCGAAGGCCGGACTGTTCCTGGCGTTCCAGTACCCGCAGCACATTCCCGGCGTGTCGGTGCGCAATTTCCTGCGCCAAGCGGTCTCGGCACGGCGGGGCGAAGACGTGTCGGCCATCGAGATCTACGTCGCCATGGGCGAGTGGATGTCGCGGCTGGGCATGGACGAGTCGTTCATGGACCGCTACCTCAATGAGGGCTTCAGCGGCGGCGAGCGCAAGCGCAATGAGATCCTGCAGCTCGCCCTGCTCGAACCCGACGTGGCCGTGCTCGACGAGACCGATTCGGGCCTCGACATCGACGCGCTGCGGGTGGTGGCCACCGGTCTGCAGCAGGTCCGCGCCGAGCGACCGCACATGGGCGTGGTGCTCATCACGCACTACGAACGCCTGCTGGGCGAGATCGAGCCCGACTACGTCCACGTGCTGGTCGACGGACAGATCGTGGCTTCAGGCGGCCCGGAGCTCGCCGCCGAGCTGGAACGAGACGGCTACGAGCCCTTCGAGCAGAAGGCGGCGGCGTGAGCGCCCGGGTCAGCCCTGAGATCGACGGGGCAGTGAAGGCGCAGTTCCCGCTGCTCGAGCGCAGCGTCCACGGACGGCCGATCGTCTATCTCGACTCTGCGGCGTCGTCGCAGAAGCCGATGGCGGTGCTCGACGCCATGGACGACTACTATCGCACGGTCAATGCCAACGTCCATCGTGGTGCGTACGAGATCGCTGCGGCCGCGACAGAGCAGATGGAACAGGCACGGGCCGACGTTGCCCGGTTCATCTCGGCCCCCAGCGCGGACGAGATCGTGTTCACCAAGAACGCCACCGAGGCCATGAACCTGGTGGCCCGCTCGTGGGGCGGTTCGAACCTCGGTCCGGCCGATGCGATCGTGCTCACCGAGATGGAGCACCACGCCAACATCGTGCCGTGGCACATCCTGGCCGCCGAGCGGGGCTTCGAGATCCGCTGGATTCCCATCACCCACGACGGCAGCTTGGACCTCACCGACCTCGACCGCCTGCTCGATGGGGCGAAGCTGCTGTCGGTCACCGCCATGAGCAACGTGCTCGGCACGCTCAACCCGATCCCCCGCCTCGCTGCCGCCGCTCACGAGGCCGGTGCTCTGCTCAGCGTGGACGCCAGCCAGTACGTGCCGCACCTGCCCACCGACGTGGGGGAACTGGGCGCCGACTTCATGGTGTTCACCGGGCACAAGATGTGCGGGCCGACCGGCGTGGGCGTGCTGTGGGCCCGCATGGAGCTGCTCGACGCCATGCCGCCATTCCTGGGCGGCGGCGAGATGATCCTCGACGTCACCAAGGAAGGCTTCCGGCCCAACACGGTGCCGCACAAGTTCGAGGCGGGCACGCCGCCCATCGCCGAGATCGTGGGCCTCGGGGCCGCGGTGAGATACCTCGAGGGGCTGGGCATGGATGCCGTGCGAGCCCATGAGGTCAGCCTCACCGGCTATGCCTTGCGGACGCTGACCGACCGCCACGGCGACGACATCACCGTGCACGGACCGTCCGAGCCGGCGCAACGCGGCGGCGTGCTGTCGTTCGTGTACCGCGACGTGCATCCGCACGACATCTCCCAAGTGCTCGACCAGAGCGGCGTGTGCGTGCGCGCCGGTCACCACTGCGCCAAGCCGCTCATGCGATGCCTCGGCGTCACCGCCACCACGCGGGCCTCGCTGTACGTGTACAACGACACCTCCGACATAGATTCGCTGGCCGATGCGCTTGACGAGGTCGGCGCACTGTTCGGCCACTAGAGGCGACGGACCGGGACGAATCAGGATCCGATGGCTGGGCTCGAAGACCTGTACCGGGAGATCATCCTCGACCACTACCGGAACCCGCGCAATCGCGGCGAGCTGGAATGCCCGCCGGCACACCGCAGCGAGGGCTTCAATCCGCTGTGCGGGGACGAGGTGGTGCTGACCTTCGAGATGGACGGCGATGTGGTGACCGACCTTCGTGTCGGCGGCTACGGCTGCTCGATCAGCCAGGCGTCCGCGTCGATGATGTCGGCTGCAGTGATCGGCAAGACCATCGATGAGATCCGCGACCTGACGCGGTCGTTCAAGGCCATGATGTCGATCCACGAGGAATCGATCGGCGGTGACGGGAGCGAAGCGCTCGACGGAGCTGGAGCCGGTGAATCCGACGGCTCGAAGGACGGGGCGCTGCGCCTGGGCGATCTGGAAGCCTTGCGAGGCGTGGTCAAGTTCCCCGTACGCATCAAGTGCGCCACCCTCGGCTGGAACGCGCTCGCCACCGGCCTCGACGAGACGGCCGAGGGCGAGTGAGCCGCGGCGCCGAACTGGTCGAGCGGGCGCGCCAGCTCGCTCCGAAGCTGGCGGCGCGAGCCGTCGCCGACCCCTGGGCTCGCCGAGTGGAGCCCGATGTCATCGACGAGCTGCGCGGCGCAGAGCTGATGACGATCGGCCAGCCAAGCGCCAACGGCGGCCAAGAGCTCGACTGGATCACCTACCTCGAAGTGAATGCGGCGCTGGCGGAGGGCTGCCCCTCGACTGCCTGGCATTCGTGCGTGGGCAACGCCCATGCCTGGCTGGTGGGCCACTGGCCCGATGAGTGCCAGGAAGAGATCTACTGCGACGGGCCCGATATCTACGTGGCCGGCGTGCTGGTCGACCGGGGCGACGCCACCCCCGTCGACGGAGGCTGGAGGCTGAGCGGCTTCTGGCCGTTCGGCTCGGGCATCGACCACGCCGGCTGGGTCATCCTGGGCGGCCACTTCCCGTCACCGAACGGCGACGAGCAGGTCTCGGGCATGTTCGTGCTGCCGGCCGAGGATGTCTCAGCGCTCGACGACTGGCACGCCAACGGGTTGCGGGCCACCGGCAGCAGCAGTCTCACAGTGAAGGACGCCTTCGTACCCGAGCACCGGTTCATCCGCGGTGACGTGCTGGCCTCAGGCCAGACGCCGGGCATGGCTCGCAACCGCGGCTGGACCCAGCGCAGCTCGCTGATGCCCACCCTGGCCTATGCGCTGGTGCCGCCAGCTCTGGGCGCCGCACGCGCCTCGCTGGCCGCATTCGCCGAGGAGGTCGACGGCAAGATCATCAGCCACGTCGACGTGCTGCAAACCGACTGGCCGCTCACACACCGCCAGTTCGCCGAAGCCCACGCACTCGTCGACCAAGGCGAATTGCTGATGCGGCGCACCGCAGAGCTGCTCATGGACACCGCACGCAACGCCGAGGCCCTGGAGTTGCCGCTGCGGGCAAGAGTCCGGCTCGACTGCGCATATGCAGTCCGGCGCTGCCTCGAAGCCACCCAGACGCTCTACCTCGCCACCGGAGGGCGCGGCGTGCGCGACTCCAATCGCATCGGTCGCCTTCAAGCCGACCTGCAGGCCATTAACATGCACGCCATCACCGCGCTCGACCCAGCCCTCGAGGCCTACGGCCGCATCCTCATGGGCCACCCCCCGCGCACCCCCCGCCTCTAGCAGTCAGGCGGATGCCGGCGCGCGTTACCAGCGGTGGCCGGGGGGGACGCCGGTCATCCATTCGGAGATGCGGCGTGAGGTGCCCGGTGTGGTGCCTGGGGGCAACTCGCCGGGGGGGAAGAAGGCCACCTCGGCGATCTCGGGTGAGACTGACTCCTCGACACGCCAGTCGGTCACCACGAATACGACGATGTGGTCGCTGCGGTTGCCGTGGCGTGAGGAGTACACGCCGAGCACGTTCTGGGGCGTCTCGGCCACAACGACACCGGTTTCCTCGCGCAGCTCCCGCGCCACCGCCTCCACCAGTGCCTCGCGGGTCTTGACGCCGCCGCCGGGCAGGAACCAGCCGTCCCGGTAGGTGTGGCGCACCAAGCAGACGCGGCCCTTGTGGTCCACGACCAGACCGCGCACGCCGAGCGTGACTCTCGCAGGTCGCAGCCGCACCCAGAACTCGAAGAGCTGGTGCAGCATCCGGCGCACGCCCGGTTTCGACTCGACCGTTCCCTCCACGACGGGCGCGGGCGTCGGACGCTCGGAGCGGTCCGGTTTGGCGCGCCGCTTCAGGCGTGGCAGTCGCATCGAGCGGCTGTCAGCCCGCGGCGCCCGCTAGGCCGTCCATGGCACGCGCGAGCTCGGCGTCCAGTTCGGTCACGCCGCCGCGGTCATGGGTGTTCAACGCCACCTCCACCGTGCTGTACACGTTCGACCAGTTGGGGTGGTGGTCCATCTTCTCGGCCACCAGGGCGGCGGCGGCCATGAAGCCGAACGCCTCCACGAAGTTCCCGAATCGGAAGGTGCGTTGCAGCTCGCTGCCCGACACCTCCCAGGCTCCGAGCTCGGCGGCGAGTTCGCTCAGTTCGTCCTGCGTCAACAGCTCTCGTGCCATCGGATGACCCTCCCCAAGTTTCCCCTTGCCCAGTCAACACCAACCGGCGCGTACATCGAAAGGTCAATATGCGCGGTCGTCGAGGGCAGACGCCAAGCGATACTCAGCCGCGCTCAGCCCAACTCGTCGAGCGGGTCTGCCCAGGGGTCGGCGAATGGATCGTCCGCGGCAGACGCCCCCGTTCCTGCAGCGGGCGTGCTGCCGAGCCCGCCGATGGACACCGCCACGCCGGCATCGGGCTCTTCGGGCAGGTAGGGCGTGTAGCCGTCGGCTTCGAGTGCCTCGGCAAGCTCGGGACCGCCTGAGTCGACGATGCGGCCGTCCACGATCACGTGGACCTCGTCGGGCCGGAGGTACTCCAGCACCCGGGTGAAGTGCGTGATGGCCAGCACACCCAGGCCCGCCTCGGTGAGCGCCTCGATGCGGTTGGCGCAGGCGCGCAGCGCGTCGATGTCGAGACCGCTGTCGATCTCGTCGAGGATGGCGATGCGGGGCTGCAGCACGGCGAGCTGGACGGTTTCATTGCGCTTCTTCTCGCCGCCCGACATGTCGACGTTCAGCGGCCGCGCCACCAGTTCGGCCTTCAACCCGACGGCGGCCGCCTCGGCTTCGAGCAGGCTGCGGGTGCGCTCGAGCTGGTCATCGCTCGGGCCGTCATCGCCGGCCCGCAGCGCAAGCGCCTCGGCCAGTGCTTGGGCGGCCGAGACACCCGGCACCTCGGTCGGATGCTGCATAGCCAGGAACAGCCCGGCCTGCGCCCGCTCCCACGGCGCCAGGCTCAGCACGTCGACGCCGTCGAGGGTGACCGATCCGGCAGTGACCTCGTAGCCCGGCCGGCCCATCACAACGTGCGCGAGCGTGCTCTTGCCTGAGCCGTTGGGCCCCATGACTGCGTGAACTCGCCCGGAGGACACTTCGAGATCCACGCCCTGGAGGATCTCGGTGTCGCCCGCCGATGCGTGCAGTCCCTCGATGCGCAGCGTGTGCGCGGCCTCGGCGGTCGGAGCGCTCATGGCAGCACCACCGCCACGCCGTCGTCGCCGCCGCGAATCTCATACACCGGGACCGGCTGGGTGGCGGGGAAGCAGTTCGGCTGGCCCGTTCGCAGGTCGAAGCTCGACGAGTGCTGGGGGCATTCCAGCGCGCACTCATCGGGCCACACCCAGCCGTCGGCCAGCGAGTAGTTCTGGTGACTGCACTGGTCGCCGATGGCGTAGAAGTCGTCGCCGATGCGTGCGAGCGCGATGCGGTGACCCTCGACGTCGAAGCGGCGGGCCTCGCCGTCGGGAAGGTCGTCGCGCTGGCACAGCACGACGGTGCGGGTGTCGTTCGCAGCACTCATTGCGCGACCTCGCGGGCACACATCTTCATCGCACGGCCTCGGCGAACTGGTTGCGTCGCTGGCAAGAGGCACCGTCCATGGCGGTCGAACTCATCACAGTGCCGCCGTGAAGTCGGCGTCCGACACCAGCTCGTCGATGCGCTGGCGCACCGATGCCGAGATCTGCTCAGACGGCAGCGCATCGAGCACTTCGTCGAAGAAGCCACGCACCACGAGGGCTTCGGCCACGTCGGTGGGCACGCCCCGGCTCTCGAGGTAGAAGCGCTGGTCGGCATCGACCGGGCCGATCGACGAGGCGTGGCTGCACTGCACGTCGCTGTTCTCGATCTCGAGGTTCGGCACCGACTCGGCCCACGCATTCGGCGACAGCTTCAGGTTCCGGTTGGTCTGATCGGCCTGGACGTTCGAGGCGTCAGCCTCGATGCGGATCAGCCCGGTGTAAACGGCTCGGGCGTAGTCGTCGACCGCCCCCTTGAACAGCAGGTCAGATGTGGTGTGCGGCGCGACGTGGGTCTGGAACGTGCGGAAGTCGAGCGTGGAGGTGCCACGGCCGAAGTACACGGCGTCGATCTCGCTGTGGCCGCCGCGGCCGGTCATGTCGATTCCGATGCGGGCCCGCGCGTAGTCGCCGCCCATCGCCACATGACCGATCCTCAGGTTGGCGTCGCGGCCCGCGTCTGCGCAGAGGTTGGCGATCTGCCAGGCGGCCTCGCCCAGTTCCTGCACGGTGACGTGGCCGAGATGTGCGCCGTCGCCCACGCTCAGCTCGGTGAGCGGGCAGATGAGTACGGGCGTGTTCCCGCCGGTGTGGTGCTCGATCACGGTGGCTTGGCTGGTGCGGCCGGCCATCACGACGAGCCGGGGGAACCATGCCAGCCCCTCGACGTCGGTGTGGACGTGCACCACCACGGGAGCGGTCAGCACGGCCTTCGGATCGATGCTGACCACCACCGGAGCCGAGGCGAGTGCGAGGTTCCAGTCGCCGAACACGTCCGGCCCCTCGGGCGCCACCGTGCCGATCAGGTCGTCGGCTCCGCTGCCGAGCGTGTCGACGCGGACGCCGTCGGCCCGCACCGACACGTCGAGGACTGCACCGTTGGCGATGTGGACGACCGCTGCGGCGCCGTCGTCGACACCGCTCATCAGGCCCACCGGTCCGGCTTTGCCGCCCGGCGCCGCGAAGGCATATCGCGCTGGGTCGAGATCGTCGATCGGGGTGTAGCGCCACACCTCTTCGGTGAATGACGGCTGGCCCGTCGCAACTGCCCGATCTGCTGCCGCGCGGCGCCGCTTGGCCAACGCGTCGGAACCGTCGAGCGCGTCGACGAGGTCGGGGCTGAACACGCTGCGGAGGCTACCGGCGGCCCGTCAGGGCCTAGCGGGCCGGAGCGGCCCGCAGCGAGCCGTGATCAAACCTCGCCGTCCTTGCGATCGTCGCGGTCCGCACGACGCTTCACACGCTTTGCCTTGCGAGCAGCCTTGCGATTCTTGGACCTGATGCGGATGCCCTTGCGCCGGGACTGCTCCGCGGCGACCTCTTCGAGGATTCGCGGACCGGCCTCGTTCAGAATGTCCTCGGCAGCGTCGAGGAGGTCGCCGATGGACTCATCCACGCCGACGCTCTCGGGCTCGGTGGCGAAGTTACGTACACCGAGCGAGCCGTGCTGCCAGCCGGCGTCAAGCCGTCGGGGCGAATACGACGGACAGTCTTCGGGGCAGCGCCACGGGGCCTCGGGAGCGAGGTCGAGATTGCACTTGCGCACGGTGTCGCCGTTCGGGTACGTCCGGCTCTCGTAGTGACGGCAGTTCGTCCGCATCGGCATGGCAGCTGCCTCCCTCAGCGCTGCGAAATCGCCTCGGCCAGCGCGATGGCCCGCCGGGCTTCATCCACGTGAAGATTCTCGACCATCTTGCCGTCTACGGTCACCACTCCACGGCCATCTGCCACCGCCGCCTCGAATGCCTCGATCACCCGGCGATGGAAGTCAAGCTCGTCGAGGCTCGGCGAGAAGGCTTCGTTGGCGGGGTCGACCTGGCTGGGGTGGATGAGCGTCTTGCCGTCGAAGCCCAGGTCGGCGCCTTGGCGGCACACGGCCGCGAATCCGTCGGCGTCGCGGATGTCGTTGTAGACACCGTCGAGGGCGGTGACGCCCGCTTCCCGGGCGGCCACCAAGCAGGTTGCGAGGTGCGGCACCAGAGCAGCCCGGTCGGGCGTGATGGTGGCGTGCAGTTCCTTGGCCATGTCGTTGGTGCCCATGACTACCGCTTCGGTTCGCTCGAAGCCGGCGATCTCGCGGGCATGGGCAATGCCCGCCGGTGTCTCGATCATTGCCCAGATGCGCACCGAATCGGGCGCGCCCGCAGTGTCGAGCAGGTCGGACACGGCAGCGAGATGTGCGGCGCTCGACACCTTGGGAATGACGACGGCCGAGGGAGCTGCTGCACCCGCGGCCCTGATGTCGTCACGACCCCACGGGGTGTCGAGACCGTTGCAGCGGATGGTCAGCTCCCGGTAGCCGTACTCCCCCGATGATGCGGCGGCGCACGCGCCCTCGCGGGCGGCTTCCTTGGCATCGGGCGCGACCGCATCCTCGAGATCGAAGATGAGCGCGTCGGCGCCGATGGTCTTGGCCTTCTCCAGCGCCCGGGCATTGGCCGCCGGCATATAGAGCACCGATCGGCGCGGGCGGGGGCTGGCGGCGGCAGCGCTCATATGGAGTCCAAGGCGATCTCAGAGGCTGAGCCGGATGGCGAAGCCGTGGCCCGAGCGGCCCGTGAGCGCAGCGAACAAGAGCGGGAAGCGACAGGCAACGCAACGGGAAGGTTCACCAGTCCGCGCATCCTCTCAAGCCGTCTCGAGCCCGTAGGCGGCGGCCAGCTCAGGATCGGCCGCGGACAGGTCACGAGCGAGCTGCAGCACCACCCGACACTGCTTCACCGTGGCATCGTCCTGCATCTTGCCGTCGATCATCACGGCGCCGGTGCCGTCGCCCATCTCGGTCACCACCCGCTGCGCCCACGCCACCTCGGCGGGCTCGGGGCTGAACACCTGCTTGGCGATGGCGATCTGGCTGGGGTGCAGGCTCCACGCGCCCACGCAGCCCAGCAGGTAGGCGTTACGGAACTGGTCCTCGCAGCCGACGGGGTCGGCGATGTCGCCGAACGGCCCGTAGTAGGGCAGGATCCCGGCGGTGCCGCAGGCGTCCACCATGCGCGCCAGCGTGTAGTGCCACAGGTCCTGCTGAAAGGCAGTGCGAGCATCGTCGCCATCGCCGTCGGGCACCGGGTCGGTACGCACCAGGTAGCCGGGATGCCCGCCGCCGACCCGGGTGGTCTTCATACGGCGGTCGGCCGCCAGGTCGGCCGGCCCGAGCGACAGGCCCTGCATGCGGGGGCTGGCCAGGCAGATCGACTCCACGTTGGCCACGCCGCGGGCCGTCTCGAGGATTGCGTGCACCAGCAACGGCTGCTCGATGCCCACCCGGGCTTCAAGCTGAGCCAGCAGCCGGTCCACGTAGTGAATGTCCTCCGGTCCTTCCACCTTGGGCACCATGATCACGTCGAGCTTGTCGCCGATCTCGTGGCACAGCGCCCACACATCGTCGAGGAACCAGGGCGAGTCGAGGCTGTTCACCCGGGTCCAGAGCTGGGTGTGGCCGCGCTCCCACGCCTTGCCCACCTCGATCAGCCCGGCCCGGGCAGCATCCTTGCTGTCGGCCGACACGGCGTCTTCGAGGTTGCCGAGCAGCACATCCACCGTGGGGGCGATATCGGGCACCTTGGCCCGCATCCGCTCATTCGACGGGTCGAAGAAGTGGATCATGCGAGACGGCCGGAAGGGGATCTCGCGCAGCGGAGCAGGCGCCCCGAGCGCCAGCGGGGCAAAAAAGTCTTTTGGACTGCGCATCAGCCGATCGATCCCTCCATCTGAAGCTCGATCAGCCGGCTCCATTCGACGGCGTATTCCATCGGCAGCGTGCGCGTCACGGGCTCGATGAAGCCGTTCACCACCATGCCCATGGCCTGCTCGGCCGACAGGCCGCGGCTCATCAGGTAGAAAAGCTGCTCGTCGGCCACTTTCGACACCGTGGCCTCATGGCCGATCTCGGCGTCACGTGAACCGATCTCCTGGTACGGGTAGGTGTCCGATCGGCTGTCCTGGTCGAGCAGCAGCGCATCGCACTGCACGTGGCTGCGGCAGCCGCTCATGCCGTCTTCCACCCGCACGAGGCCGCGGTAGGTGGTGCGCCCGCCGTCCTTCGAGATCGACTTCGACACGATCTTGGAAGTGGTCTCGGGAGCTGCGTGCACCATCTTGGCCCCGGCGTCCTGGTGCTGGCCGTTGCCGGCGTACGCCACCGACAGCACCTCGCCCGAGGCCTTGGGCCCCATCAGGTACACCGCCGGGTACTTCATGGTGAGCCGGG
>CAZAFV010000087.1:0-10990 GCA_964484385.1 uncultured Acidimicrobiales bacterium | reverse complement strand
GCCGAACACGGCAAGCGCCTGCGCACAGCGCCATGGGTGGCGGCGACAGCGGCAGCGTCACTGTCACGTTTATGGGCTGGCTCGGCGACGTCGGGCGCAACTGCACCGTGGTCGAGCAGAGCGGCAAGCTTCTCGTCATCGATTTCGGGGTGATGTTTCCTGACCCGGCGATCATGCCGGGCGTCCAGCACGTGCTGCCCGACATGGGCTGGCTTAACTCGCGTGCCCGCGACATCGTCGGACTGGTGGTCACCCACGGCCACGAAGACCACCTCGGCGGCGTGCCCCACTTCCTGCGCAGCATCGAGGTTCCTCTGTACGGGTCGGCCCTGTCTATGGCGCTCGCCGAGCACAAGGTGACCGAGGCACGCTTGGCAGACCGCACGTCGTTCCATGTCATCGGCGACGGCGAGCGCCGCAACATCGGCCCGTTCGATGTCGAAGCACTGCCGATCACCCACTCGGTGCCTCAGAGCCTGTGCCTCGTGCTGCACACGCCGGTCGGCGCACTGGTGCACACGGGCGACTTCAAGATCGACCCCTCTCCGGTGGATGGTCGGCTGACCGACCTCGAGCGCCTGCGGGCGCTGGGCGACGAGGGCATCGCCCTGCTGATGGCCGATTCCACCAACGCCGACCGGCCGGGCCGCAGCGCGTCGGAGACCGAGATCGGCGCAACGCTGCGGCGGCTGTTCAGCGAGCGCCTGGACCGGCGACTGATCGTGAGCTGCTTCGCCAGCCACCTGCACCGGGTCCAGCAGATCTGCGACGCCGCCATATCCGAAGGCCGCGTGGTGGTCCCGGTAGGTCGTTCGATGGTGAACAACGTCCGCATCGCACGCCAGCTCGGCGTGCTCGATGTTCCAGACCGTGCGCTGTTCGGTGTCGAGCAGCTCGACCGCTTCAATCCCGACGAAGTCTGCATCGTCTGCACGGGCAGCCAGGGCGAGCCCGGCGCGGCACTGTCGCAGATCGCCGGCGGAGCGCATTCCGACGTGACGACCGGTGCCGACGACACGGTGATCCTGTCAAGTCATCCAATCCCGGGCAACGAGCGAGCCGTGTTCCGCATGGTGTCGCGACTGGCCCGCCAGGGTGCCGAGGTGATCCACGACGGGCACGAGCTGGTGCACACATCCGGGCACGCCCAGCGCGACGAGCTGCGCGAGCTGCATCAGGCATGCCGGCCGCGCTGGTTCGTGCCGATCGAGGGCGAGTTCCACATGCTGGCCCGCCACGCCGGACTTGCCCGTGAGACGGGCATGAAGGCCAAGCGGGTGCTGACGCTGACCGACGGCGCCCAGATCACGCTCAAGGGCAACGAACTTCAGGTCCGAGCCGGCGTTCCCGCGCCGTACCACTACGTGGACGGGACGCTCGACGATCCCGACACTGAGGTCATTGGCGAGCGCTTGGCCCTGACGGCAGGATTCGTGCACGTGACCGTGGTGCTCGACCGGAAGGGCCATCTGGCGGCAACACCCGACATCGCCTCACGAGGCTGGCTCGACGTCGCCAAGCACGCCGATGTCGTCAAGGCCCTCTCCGACGAGATCGCCCAAGCCGTCGAACAGGCCGTCAAGGGGTCACGGCCAAGCCCTGACACCGACGAGATCGAGCGTGTCACCCGCCGCGCCACCGGCCGCTTCGTCGGCAACCGCACCCGCCGCCGCCCCGCGATCTCCGCCACCGTGATCCCCCTCGCCTGAGGAGCAGCTGGGGCCGGGCGCGGGCGCGCCTCGCCAAGGTCAGACGACGTTGATGGGGTGTGGCACTGGTTGGTTGAAGAGGTAGCCCTTGCGGTTGTGGGGGACCTTTTTGGGCTGGGTGTTGCTGGCGGTATCGGTGGCTCGGGTCATCACGGTGTGGCGGCCCGCGGGCGCATCCCAGGTGAACTCGAATCGGGCCCAGCCGAGGCGCGTCTGTGGACCCACGAGTTGCGCTTCGCGCCACGATTGGCCCGAATCGTCGCTCCATTCCACTGCGGCGATCCTGCCCGCCGGTGAATGCGCGTAGCCGCCGATGCGGTGCTCGCCGGCGTCGAGTTCGGCCGGCCACGGCAGCGCTAGCGCGCTCTTGATGGTCTGGGTAGTCGCTACCTTGCCGTCGGCTTGGCCCTCGGGCGGGTAGGCATCGCCGATCAGCACGTAGGACGTGGTGTTGTTTCGCGCCCACTGCTGATCTGTCGAGACCACGATTTGGCGCAGCCACTTAATGCTTGTGCTGCCCACCCAGCCCGGGACGAGCGCCCGGAGCGGGTAGCCGTGGTCGCGTGGCAGCGTGGCGCCGTTCATGCCATGCACCAGCAGCGTGTCGGGGTCCATCGCCTTGGCCACCGGGATCACACGGCGAAAACCCGCCTCGGGTGAGTCGACATCCATGCCGATCAGCATCACGCTGACGGCGTCGTCGCTGACGCCCGCCTCGCGCAGCACGTCTGCGAGCGGCACGCCGGTCCAGGTCGCATTGCCGACAGCACCGGTGCCCCACTGCGTGCCCTCGGCCGCCTGGCCGTTGACCAGGTCGAACATGGCCCGGTGGTTCCCGGCGCATTCGAGGTACGCCTCCAGCGTTCGGCTCTCCATGGCGAGCACGTCGTCATAGGACAGCTCAAGCGCCGTGGGCACGGCGTCGCCGGTGATGCTCAGTGACCAGCCATCGACATCGACATCGAGGCTGACCGAATTGTTCCGCACGAAGAAGAACCGCTCCGGCGTGATCAGTCCGTCCATGTTCTCGAGACGGGCTTCGAGACCTGCGGTACCGCGCACGATGAACGGCGCCGGATCCTTGAACCATGGCGCCGTCCCGACGGCCGGGGCCGTCGACGCCGGAGTCTCCAGCGGATCCCGGGTGCCCGTGCATGCGGCCAGCACGGCCGATGCCCCGCCGGCCGACAGCAGCCAGAGGAACCGGCGCCGGCTCATCCCCCGCTCGTGGGCAAACTCCCAGAGCGGTCGAGGTTGCGCGGCCCCGGTCACCATTGGCCCCGCACGAACTAGAGCTGCAGGTACGTATCGAGGCCGATCGTGACGCCGGGGTACTCGCCGATGGACTTGCAGGCGAGCAGCACACCCGGCATGAACGACACCCGGTCCAGACTGTCGTGGCGGATGGTGAGCGTCTCGCCGGCCGTGCCCAGCAGCACCTGCTGGTGCGCCACCAGCCCCCGCAGCCGGACGGAGTGAACCGGAATGCCACCGGGGCCCTTGCCGCCGCGCGCGCCCGGCACCACCTCGTCACGGGTGGGATCTGGCCTCCAGTCATCGGAGGCCTCTGCCATCGCACGCACGGTCTGCATGGCGGTTCCAGAGGGCGCATCCACCTTGTTGTCGTGATGAAGCTCGATCACTTCGGCCGTCGGGAAGAACGGAGCGGCGAGCTCGGCAAAGCGCATCATGAGCACCGCACCGATGGCGAAGTTCGGGGCGATGAGGCAATTGCTGGCGGTGAACGCAGCTCGGCACCGCTCGTAGTCATCGGGGTCGAGGCCGCTCGTGCCGACAACGGCGTGCACGCCGCTCTCGGCGCACCATGCCAGGTTCTCGCGGGCAGCAGCGGCAACGGTGAAGTCGACCGCCACATCGAGGCCCGCCGGGTCGATGTCGGCGACCGACGCGACGATGTCGATGCTGTCGGTGACGTCGCGCTGGCCTGGCGCGCCGGGATCCACACCGGCCGCCAGCTCCAGGTCGGCATCGGCGGCAACCGCCTCGCAGACGGTTGCACCCATCCGCCCGCCCGCGCCGAACACCAGCACTCTCACGGCAGTCACGCTAGTAGCGCGCGGGGGCTGAGCCGTGAGGCGACGCGTGGCCCGAGCAGCCCGTGTGCCCGATCCAGATGAGCACGGGGAACAAGAGCGGAACGCAACGATTCAGTTGACGCGAAGGCTCGCCGGCTCGCGCCGGGCTGAGCTGCCGGGTTGTGTCGCTCAGCGGCGGCCGCGGCGGCGGCCTGAACCCCGTCCGGACTGCTCGAGCTCGGGGCCGAGGTCGCCGTAGACGTCCTTGGCGATCTGCTCGAAATGCTCGCCGAACGAGACGTCCTCGCGGGCTGTGCCGCTCGGTGCCGATGCGGCGCCGCCCTCGTCGTCGCCGTCGGCAGCGGGTGCATCTGCACCATCGCCTGCCGGCACTGCGGCGGCCACCGGCGTGCGGGACCGGCGTGTGCCGTTGCCGCTGCTGCCCCTGTCCCGGTCGCGGCCGCGTTCACGCCGCGGCGGCGCGCCGTCGTCGTCCCCGTCGGCGTCGCCCTCGGAGCCGCCGACCTGCGTCGGATCGGCCGGCGAGAGGCTGATCTTGCCGTTGGGGTCGATCTCCTCGACAATCACGCTGACCACGTCACCGAGCTCGAGCACTTCCTCGACTGAGTTCAGCCGCCGACGGCCACCCAGCTTGGAGATGTGCAGCAACCCGTCGGTGCCGGGCAGCACGTTCACGAAGGCGCCGAACTTGGTGATGTTGACCACGCGGCCCTCGTAGGTGGCACCCACGTCGGGCGTCGGCGGGTTGACGATGAGCCGGATCTGCCGCTCGGCCTCTTCCACCACCTCGCGGTCGGTAGCGCCGATGCTGACCGTGCCCACAGTGCCGTCGTCGTCGACATTGATGTCGGCGCCGGTTTCCTCCTGGATGGAGTTGATGACCTTGCCCCGCGGTCCGATGACCTCGGCGATCTTGTCGATCGGGATCTCGAAGCTGGTGATCTTCGGCGCCGTCTCGCCGACATCGGGCCTCGGCTCCGCAATCGCCGCACGCATGACCTCAAGGATCTGCAGGCGAGCCTGCCGGGCTTGCTGCAGCGCCTGGGCCAGCACCTCGGCGGGAATGCCGTCGATCTTGGTGTCGAGCTGGAGTGCCGTGATGGCGTCCTCGGTGCCGGCGACCTTGAAGTCCATGTCGCCGAAGGCGTCTTCGGCACCCAAGATGTCGGTGAGCGTCACGTACTTGCCGTCGGCATACACCAGGCCCATCGCCACGCCGGCGACGTGGTCCACGATCGGCACGCCGGCATCCATCAGCGACAGCGACGATGCGCACACCGACCCCATGGAGGTGGATCCGTTGGAAGTGAGCACATCGGACACCAGCCGGATCGCGTACGGGAAGTCTTCTTTGGACGGGATGACCGGAAAGATCGCTCGCTCGGCGAGTGCGCCGTGGCCGATCTCACGCCGCTTCGGGCCCCGCATGAAACCGGCTTCGCCGGTGGAGAACGGCGGGAAGTTGTAGTGGTGCATGAACCGGCGCCGGTCCTGAGGATTCAGGGTGTCGACGATCTGCTCCATCCGGGACATCGCCAAGGTGGTGACGTTCAGCACCTGGGTCTCGCCGCGCTGGAACAGGCCCGATCCGTGAGCGGTGCGGCCGAGGTAACCCGCGACTGACGAGAGCGGCCGGACCTCATCTGTGGCGCGTCCATCGATACGGAAGCCGTCGGCCACGATGCGCTCGCGCACGATCTCCTTCGACAGCGACCTGACGGCCTCGCGAATCTGATCCTTGGCGCCGTCGAGATCAGCGAATTCTGCGGCGACCTCGTCGACCACGGCGCTGCTGGTCTCAGACTGTGCCGCCTCGCGGTCAGCCTTGTCGGCGATCGCCATCACCTCACGCATGCGGTCGGTGGCGACCTCGCGGACGCGATCGAGCACCTCGTCGGAGTAGACCTTGCTGGACGTGTACTCCATCACCGAGATCGGCCCGGATTGCTCCTCGACCAGCCGGCGCAGCGACTTCTGCATCTCGATGATGTCGTCGATCCACTGCTTGGAGGCTTCGAGCCCGCTCGCGAGCACGTCCTCGGTGACCTTCGGCGCGCCCTCGGCGTAGTACTCGAAGGCCTTCTCGGTGCCGCCGGCCTCCACCATCATCACGGCGATGTCGCCGCTGTCGAGCTGGCGACCGGCCACGACCATCTCGAACGTGGCGGCCTCGGACTCTTCGTGGGTGGCGAAGGGGATCCACTCGCCGTCGGTGGAGTAGGCGATCCGCACGCCGGCGATCGGGCAGTCGAACGGGATGCCGCTCAGCCACAGGGCGGCCGACGCCCCGTTCAGCGCCACCAAGTCGTACGGGTTGACGTGGTCGGCGCCGAGGATCGTGCCCACAATGTGGGTGTCGTGGCGGTAGTCGCTCGGAAAGTTCGGCCGCAGCGGGCGGTCGATCAGCCGGCACGTGAGGATCGCGTCGTCGGACGCACGCCCCTCTCGCCGGAAGAACGAGCCGGGAATCCGGCCCACTGCGTACATGCGCTCCTCGATGTCGACGGTGAGCGGGAAGAACGATGCGCCGTCGCGTGGACGGCTCGACGCTGTTGCGGTGACGAGCACTTGCGTGTCGCCGATTCGGGACGTGACCGCCCCGTTTGCGAGCCCGGCAAGCACGCCGGTCTCGAAGGTGATGGTCTTGTCGGTGCCCGCGATGGGACCGGTGACCGAAATGGCTTCAGCCATGTCTGCTCCTGTTGTGGGGGTGGGGATCGGTGGTCAGCGCCGGAGGCCGAGCTTTGCGATCAAAGCCCGGTACCGCTCGACGTCGTTGGCGTTCAGGTAGTCGAGCAACCTGCGCCGACGTCCGACGAGCTTCAACAGCCCTCGGCGGCTGTGGTGATCCTTGTGGTGGGTCTGGAGGTGTTCGGTGAGGTGGTCAATCCGGGCGCTCAATTGAGCGACCTGCACCTCTGGCGATCCGGTATCGGCCTCGGAATGGCGATGTTCGTCGATCACCGAGGCCGCTGGACTTGATCTCTTGGCACTCATGCCGTTGTTGTATTCCCTCTGTGTTGCCGTCGCACGGCCGATGGGAGGCCTGCTGCGACGAACTGGCCGGACAACCCGGCCGTGGTCTTCTGTCTCTTGTCAGCCGTGCAGGCTACCAGCAGAACTGCGGTGCACCCGCTGGGGAGGCGGCGAGACCCCCAGCTATGGCATCAGTGCCAGGCGAGTCAGGTGTGCAGGCACTTTGCGGCGTCTTCGATGTCTCGGCGAAGCTGAGCCTTCAGTTCGTCAACGCCGTCGAAGCGGCGCTCGGGCCGCAGCCTGCGGACGAAGCGGACCTTGGCCGTCTCGTCGTAGAGATCGCCGCGGAAGCCGATCAGGTGCGCCTCGATGAGCGAGCGCTCTGCGAACTCGTAGAACGTCGGGCGGCGGCCGATGTTGACAGCCGCCGGGTATTGGGCGCCATCAGGGCGTACGTACCAGGCGGCATAGACACCGTCGGCAGGAATCTGCAGGTCGGGAGTGGTGGGCAGGTTGGCGGTGGGCACGCCGATCTGGCGGCCGCGGCGGTCGCCGAGCGTGACGATGCCACGGACTTCGAACGGTCGCCCGAGCAGCCGGTGGGCCCGCTCCACGTCACCCGCAGCCAGCGCTTCACGGATCGACGTGGACGAGATCACGTCGCCGTCACCGGTCATCTGCTTCACCAGCGGGAGCCCGACCACTTCGTAGCCGTAGCTGGTGCCGACCTGGCGGAGCGTCTCGATATTGCCCCGGCGTCCCTTGCCGAAATGGAAGTCGGCACCGACCACAACAGCCCGTGCTGACAGGCATCTGACGAGTATCTCCTGTGCGAACTGCTCGGCAGGCACCGCCGCCTGCGCTTCGTCGAAGGTGACCACCAGCGTGAAGTCGACGCCGGTCTCGGCCAGCAGTTCGAGCTTGTGGTCGAGGTCGCACAGCAGCAGCGGGGCGGATTCCGGTCGCACCACCGTGGCGGGATGACGGTCGAATGTCACGACCGCCGTCGCGCATCCCCGTTCCGCTGCGAGGCGATGCATCTCCGAGATCACGGTCCGGTGTCCGCGGTGGACGCCGTCGTACTCCCCCACGGTCACGACGCTGCCGTGCTCGAGCACCGGGCACCAGTCCAAGTCGCGAATGACCTCCATGCGCGCAACGCTACTCAGAGGCCGGTCCGCGCACGCTCTACGAGGGCAGGACCGTCGCCCGCAGGCGGCCGTCAGCGCGCTCGTGTACCGCGACGAGCCGACCGTCGGGATCGAAGAGCGTCCACGGGCCTGAGCCTTCGTAGCGATCAGCGGCCAGATGAGCGCCTTGGCGAGCGTTGGCGGCGTCATCGTCGGACAGACGGATCTGGAGCAGGTCACGAACCAACTCGCCGGGCGGTCGCAACGTCGCCTGTTCGGGGAGCTCGGCCTCGGCCAGCGAGAACGAACCGCTGCGCGTCCGCCGGAGCGCTCGAATGTGAGCTCCGCCGCCCAGCGCACTCCCCAGGTCGGCGCCGAGCGTGCGGACGTAGGTGCCGGCAGAACAGTCGACCGACGCCCGGTACACCAGCGGATCACCGGTGGACTCCACATCGAATCGGTAGACCTCGACCTGGCGCGGTACGCGTGCGGCAGCTTCGCCCGACCGGGCGATCTCGTGCAGGCGACGACCGCCGACACGGACGGCAGACACCATCGGCGGCAGCTGGGAGATCGTGCCGACGAAACCCGCAGCCGCGTCGGCAACCTCCGCCGATTCGAGATCCATGCACCAGGTCGCGACGATCTCGCCGGCAGCATCGAGCGTGCTGGTCTCGACCCCGAACACGATCTCGCACTCATAGCTCTTGCGGCCTGCGGTGGCGAATCGCAGCAGGCGCGTGGCACTGCCGATGCCGACCACCAAGACGCCCGTTGCGGTCGGGTCGAGCGTGCCGGCGTGGCCGATACGCCGCTCGCCGAATCGGCGGCGCAGCAGCTCCACTACGTCGTGCGAGGTGGGCCCCGGCGGCTTGTCGACGATGACGCTGCCATGAACGGTGGCCGGACGGCGTCGCGCCATGCCGTTCAGGATTCCTCGTCGCGCAGGTCGGACAGATCGGCCAGCAGGTCTTCAATCCGCTCGGCAGCAACAGCGCCCCGGTCACGGCGGAAGCGAAGCGTAGGAGTGCGTCGCAGGCTGGTGCTCGCACCCAGAGCCCTCTGGAGACGGTGATGGTGCTCACCGAACGCCGCAGCGGCCCTGTCTGCAGCATCGTCGTCACGCACGTCGTAGTGCACGACGGCGACGCTCAGCTCACGATCGACATCCACACCGGCGATCACGATGCCCTCGAACGACTCGTCGAGCCGTTCCATCTCCGATGCCACAATGCCGCGCACGAGCTGGGCAACCCGATCGGTCCGCTCGTATCCGTGCGCAGTCGGCATCGTGCGCCGCCGACGGCGGGAGCGACTGGCCATCGGGCGGGTGCGCCGTCAGGCGACGCGGGCGATCTCGCGCTCGGTGTACGTCTCGATCACATCGCCCTCTTTCAGATCAGAGAAGTCAGAGAGACCGATACCGCACTCCATGCCCGCGGACACCTCAGCGACGTCGTCCTGGAAGTGCCGCAGCGAGGAGACCGCGCCCTTCCAGATGATCGTGCCATCACGCAGGAACCTGACCTTGGCGCCGCTGCGCACGTTGCCGTGCTCCACGACGCAGCCGGCCACAGGTCCCACGCCCGAGATGCGAAAGACCTGGCGCACCTGCGCTTCGCCCACCACGATCTCCTCGAATTCCGGCTCGAGCAAGCCGACCATGGCGTTCTGCACATCGGAAATGAGGTCGTAGATGATCTCGTAGAGACGGACTTCGACGTCCTCGGTCTCGGCCGTCTGGCGCGCGTTGCGGTCGGGACGCACATTGAAGCCGATGATCGTGGCTTCCGACGCGGCTGCAAGTTGCACGTCGTTCTCGTTGATGCCGCCGACGCCGCGGCTCACAAAGGACAGCTTGACGTCTTCGCGCTCGAGCTTGCGCAGGCTGTCGGTGACTGCCTCGAGCGAGCCGTGGACATCCGCCTTGAGCACCAGGTTGAGGGTGGCCGTCTCGCCGGCCTGCACCTGCTTGAAGATGTCCTCCAGACGGGCTCCACCGCCGCTTCCGCCGGCGGTGCCGGCCAGGCTGGCCTGGCGCTGCCAGTGCTCGCGGGTCTCCGCCACCTTGCCCGCAGTCTTCTCGTCGGGTGCCACGACGAACAGGTCGCCCGAGCGCGCCACCTCGCCGAGACCGAGCACTTCCACGGGCATGGACGGACCCGCCTCGCTGAGCGGGGCGCCGCGATCATCAGTCATGGCACGCACGCGGCCCCACGCGGCGCCGGCGACCATCGGCTCGCCGATGCGCAGCGTGCCGCGCTGCACCAGCACCGTCGCAACCGGGCCGCGGCCGCGGTCGAGATGGGCCTCGAGCACGATGCCCACCGCACGCCCTGACGCGGGGGCCGTGAGCTCCTCGAGCTCGGCGACGAGCAGGATCTGATCCAGCAGCTCGTCGATGCCCTCACCCGTCATCGCCGACATGGGCACGGTGATCACCTCGCCGCCGTACGACTCGGGTACCAGGCCCCGCTCGGCGAGCTGGGCTCGCACCCGATCGGCATCAGCACCGGGCCGGTCCATCTTGTTGATGGCCACAATGATCGGCACGTCGGCCGCCTGCGCGTGGTCAATGGCTTCGGCCGTCTGCGGCATGACGCCGTCATCGGCGGCCACCACCAGCACGACGACATCGGTGGCCTGCGCTCCCCTGGCGCGCATCGCCGTGAAGGCCTCATGGCCGGGCGTGTCGATGAACGTGATCCGGTGATCGCTGCGCGTGGTCTGGTACGCACCGATGTGCTGCGTGATGCCGCCCGCCTCGCCCTGGCCGACATTCGAGGAACGGATGCGTTCCAGAAGCAGCGTCTTGCCGTGGTCGACGTGGCCCATGACCGTCACCACGGGCGGCCGGATCTGAGCGCCCTCGTCAACCAGGTCGACTTCGAGTGCCCGCAGCAGCTCCTCTTCCTGCTCGGCGCCGGGTTCGGTGATGCGCACTTCGGCGCCGAGCTCGGCAGCGAAGAGCTCGATCATGTCATCGCTGAGCGACTGGGTGGCCGTCACCATCTCGCCCTGCTGCAGCAGGAATCGCACGATGTCGGCGGCCGAGCGATTCAGGCGGGCGGCCACTTCTTGAGCCGTCGATCCGCGTTCGATGACGATCTCACCTTCG
>CAZAFV010000086.1:0-11022 GCA_964484385.1 uncultured Acidimicrobiales bacterium | reverse complement strand
TCAAGGTTATGTTTCTCCTTGTTCGGCTCCTTTCCGTGTGATTTCGGGCCCTGACAACCCCCCAGACGGCTGTGCGCGAAGCAACCGAGTCGCGCAGACGTCCTTGCGGCAAGCGCGCTGTGAGCCCAGCACCATCACGACGCGTTGGGGCCTGCTCGTCGAGCTCAGCGAAGTGGCCGGACCCCAGCGGGAGCCGGCGTCCAAGTCAGGCCGGAGGCCCTTGCGGGTCCTCTGTGAGAGCCGCGATGAGCTGCGGGATGTCTCCGCTCATGGCTTCCCACAGCAGATCACGGTCGACCTTGTGGTACTCGTGCACGACGAAGTTCCGAAACGCCCGCATCGCAGCCCACGGGACATCTGGCCGGGCGGACTTGGCCTCCTCGGACAGCTTGCTGGCGGCTTCTCCGATGATGAGCATCATCCGTTCGGCGGCGGCGCTGCGAACCCAGTCGTTCTCGAAGGTCTCTCGGCCGTCGGCGGTGATCTCGCTCAGGCGTCGCGCTGCGTGGAGGATGTCCTCGAGGCGCTGGTCGTCGCTGCGGCTCATATCGGGATGGCGTCTTCGAGCATCGACGTGTAGGGAGGCTCCAGCATGCGGGCCGAGGAGATGTCGACCGCGCAGCCGAGCAGCTCCTCGAGCTCGACGAGCAGACCGGAGGCGTCGAACAGGCTCGCGCCAGACGCCCATTCGCATACGAAGTCCACATCGCTGTCGGGCCCGTCGGTGCCGCGTGCAGTCGACCCGGCGAGCGCGATCGATGTCGCGTTGCGGCGGGCTGCTGCAACGCGGATGGCTTCGCGATGTCTTCCCAAGATGTCGTCGCGCCGTGACATGCCGCCACAGTAGCGACGCCCACCAGGAGGCAAGGGGTGCAATTGGACTGCCCCGCCCAGCTGCATCAGCACTCAGCAGGCGCCGCCTTCGACTCCACCGGCGGCTGACCAATCGGGCCCCGGGTCAGCCGTGGTCGCCGGCTGCGCGCTCGCTTCGGTTGGTCTTGAGAGAGCCTGGTTCGCGCGATGGCAATGAACACGGTGTTCGCCGATCCGTCGATTCCGGCCACGCCCGCCAGCGAGCGGCATGTCAAGGCTCGTAGCCTGTGTTGGGGTCGTGTGCGTGCGTATGGCGTCATCACGCTGCCTGTATGCGTTCGGTGATAGATCGTTTGATGCGTGCGGACGGTGACATCGAGCTAGAGTGTGCGCTATGGAGCCGTTGGCAGCTTTCGTGGTGCGCACGCCGGGATCGTTGGCGAATGTGGTCGCCAGCCGGCGTCGCCAGCTCGGCTTGACCCAGCAGGAGCTCGCGGACGCTGCGGGGGTGTCGCGCAAGCTGGTGTGCGATGCCGAGGCGGGCAAGCTCACCATGCAGCTCGACGGCCTGGTCAAGATCTGCAACGCGCTCGGCTGCGATCTGGTCGTGCGCGAAGCCCACGGCGATCGGCTGACCTATCGCGATGTGGTGGCCGGCGGGCAATGACACCGGCCGCGCTCAGGGTGCGCATCGGCGGCGTCGATGCTGCGGTCATCTCCCGCGCAGGCAGCAGCACGACTCTCGCCTATGAGGCCGGATATCTCGCACATCCGGGTGCGGTGCCGTTGTCGCTGTCGCTGCCGATGCGGGCCCAGCCCCATGCCGACGCAGTGATCGAGCGCTGGCTGGACGGGCTGCTGCCGGACCTGGCTGCAGACCGCGAGCAGTGGCGCGCCAGCGTGGGCGCCGCGTCGGTTGACCCCTTCGATCTGCTCGCCACGCCCATCGGCGCCGAATGTGCCGGCGCCGTGCAGTTCGAGCCCGCCGACGCAGCCCGCGCAGTCGCTGATGATCGGCCGTCGGCCCTCGAGCCGATCGCCGATGCCGATCTCGCCGACGCGCTGGGGGACCTGGCCGAGGGAGCTCGCTTCGGCGGGTGGCGCATGGACCCCCTCGCCAGCTTCAGCCTCGCGGGCACCATGCCGAAGCTGGCCCTGCGCCGCAGCGGCGGCGGCTGGCATCGAGCTGTCGGCGACGAGCCGACCAGTCACATTCTCAAGCCGTCGGTGGCCGTCTACCCGGGCCAGGCGATCGGCGAGCACCTTGCGCTCGCGACCGCCAGGGGCCTGGGCATCGACGCGGCCCGCACCGAGGTGGCGGTGATCGGCGGCGTCGAGACGCTCATCGTGCAGCGCTATGACCGGGTCGCCAACCGGGCGGGATCGCTCGTGCGCATCCACCAAGAGGACATGTGCCAGGCGCTCGGCCGACCCGGGGCGCTTCGGTTCCAGCGAGACGGCGGGCCGTCGCCTGCTGACATAGCGGGCCTGTTGCACACCCACAGCAGCGACCCCGCAGCCGACATCGCGGCGCTGCTGCGACGGCTCGTGTACTGCTGGGTGATCGTCGCCAACGACGCTCACGCCAAGAACCACGCGGTGCTGCACCTGCCCGGCGGCGAGTGCCGGCTGGCCCCGCTGTACGACACCGCCTCGTGGCTGCCCTACACCGAGGTGCCGGCCCACGACGTCCACCTGGCCATGGCGCTCGGCGACGGCTACGAGGTAGGCGCCGGCGCCCGGATCGACGCCTGGCGCGACACCGCGCAGACCTTGGGCGCCGATCCCGACTGGGCAGCCGCCGAAGTCACCCGCATCGCCGCCGAGACGCCTGCCGTGCTGATGGCCGAGATCGACAAGCTGCCGGCGGCCCTGCGGGCCTCGGGCGCTCCGACCCGCCTGCTCGACGCCGTAGCCCAGCGCAGCCACGCAATCCTCGCCCCATAGCGCCTCCAACACGGGCGCCCAGCAGGTAGTCAAAACAGACCTGCACGCCGAAGCAGCGCTTCGAGTCCGCCTTCGGCGGCCAGGGTCTCCCATGCCGATTCGAGTGCAACAGTCCGGGCTTCCATGTCAGCGGCAGTGCCTCCGAATTCGACCCCGACGGGCTCGACCTCGGCGACTACGGGTTCGGACGGCGCTTCGGCTGGGTCGAGGACCGCTTCGGAGTGTCCTGGCTCCTGAACATCACCTGAGCGGCGTCGCCTCGTCAGCTTGTCCAGAGTGAGGAGATGGGCCGCATGCTGATGCGGTCTCCGAGGCTCACCTCGTGCTCGCCCATGTGCAGCACGATCCCGCCGGCGAACGCCCCGGGAGCCACGGTGTCGAGCCGGTCGCGCAGCCAGCGAAGGTGGTCTGCTGCGCGGGGCGAGGGAGAGCTGCTGGCCTTGACCTCGATGGCAGTCACCGAGCCGTCGGGTGTCTCAAGGATGATGTCTGCCTCATGGTGCGCGTCGCGGTAGTGCCACAAGCTGATGCGAGCCGCGGCGCTAGTGGATTGACGGGCGATCTCGTTGACGACGAACGACTCCGCCAGCATGCCGAATGCCTGTGATGTCGGCGCCAGCAGCGCCTGCGGCCCGGAGCCGAGCAGGTGCGCGGCGAGACCGGTGTCGGCAATGTGCAGCTTCGGGCGCCGGATCGCTCGCGCCGACAGGTTGCGCGACCAGGCCGGGAGCTCCTGGGTCAAGAACACGGCCCGGAGCCAATCGAGGTAGCTGACGACGGTCGGCTGGCTGATGGCGAGCCGCCTCGACGCCGCGGTGAGGTTCAGTTCCTGGGATGTCTGGGCGGCGGTCCAGCGCAGCAGCGGCGCCAGTGCTGTGGATCGCCGGATGTCCGCGAGCGCGGTGATGTCACGGCCCACGACGGTCTCGATGTAGCTCTCGAACCAGCCCGCACGCAGGTCCTCGGGCAGCCGCAGCACCTCCGGGAAGCCGCCGGTGCAGATCAGCTCGGCGTAGTCGCGTCGGGTCAGCGGCGGCGAGGTGCCAGGGCGCGGGGCGCCGGGCTGGCTGTCGCCGCTCATCCACCGCTCGATCGGCGGCTCCTCGGCGCCGGCGATCTCGGCCTGGGACAAGGGGGTCAGGCGCATCAGCCGCGCCCGCCCGGCCAGCGACTCGCTGATAGTCGGCACCGACAGGAAATCGGTGGAACCGGTCAGCAGGAACCGGCCCGGCGTCTGCTCTTCGTCTGCCAAGCGCTTGACCGCCCTGACCAGCCGGTCGCCGGCCAGCTGCACCTCGTCGACAGCCAGCGGCGTCGGCCACGCATTCAGCAGCGCCGCAGGATCGTCAAGCGCAGCCTGCAGCATCGGCTCGTCCTCAAGGGTGACATAGGTGCCGCCTGCACGCTCCGCCACTCTGCGCGCCAGGGTCGTCTTCCCCGACTGGCGCGCACCGTGCAACACCACGACACGAAAGCCGCCAAGCGCATGGCTGACACGGGGACTGAGGTGCCGGGCAATGTGCCCATCGATGCGTGCGACCACACTTCCACACTAGCGCAAATGACCGTTTTGCATGGACACTAATTGAAGAATTGCACCACCACTGCTTGCTGTATTGCACAGCGGGCTTTCGGGAAGATGATTCTCTCGCAGCGACGGCATCAGCGCCGGGATGTCATCGCGGACGATCGACCAGATGATGTCATCGTCTCTTCCGAAATAGCCGTGAATGACCTGACTGCGGGTCCCGACCAGATGGGAACTGGTCCACTATGGACTAGTTTGGGTTGAGCGATGGCACTGGCGGGGGTTTGATGTCTGCTCGAGAGACAGAAGCGGATCGGGTCTGGACGGTGTCCGAAGCGAAGGCGCGCCTGTCACACATTCTCCGCTGCGCCGAAGAAGACGGTCCCCAGCGCATCGGCACACGCAGAACGTTCGTGGTCGTTCCGGAGCACGTCTGGCGCGAACGAGCCGAACCTGAGGTGCACGTGGGGCGGTGGCTCGTCGACAAACTGCCCCGCGGTTACGAGCTGGAACTGCCGGATCGCCATTCGAGTCGGCCCACTCCGTTCATCGACGATGACGGCGGCGGTGCCGGCGCTGCGGGGCACGCTTCGTGAACGGCATCCTGCTCGACACCAACGTCGTCTGCGAGGCTGCTCGGCCTGAACCCGACGCCAACGTCATGGCGTTCCTGTCGGGCGAACCGAACCTGTGGCTGTCTGCGATCGTGCTGCACGAGCTTGAGTACGGCATCGGGCTGATGGCTCCGGGCCGACGTCGCGATGCCATCGCCAGTGCCGTCCGCCAGCTCGCCTCGGTGGTGCGCCGGGTGGTGCCCGTGGGCCCCGCCGAAGCAGAGCACGCCGCCGAGTTGCGAGTACAGGCTCGGCGTGCGGGCCGCAGCCTCGACTTGGGCGATGCGCTCATCGCAGCCACTGCCGGTGTGCGACGGCTGGCCTTGGCCACGCGCAATGTCTCGAACTTCGAAGGCCTCGACCTCCGGCTGATCAACCCATGGGTCGACGCCGGCTCCTAGTCGGGTGGCTTGAACAGGCCGCTGACCACCGGGTGAACCTCTAGAGCGGCGCAGACGCGAAGAGCCCCGGGGCCGAAACCCCGGGGCTCTTTCGTTGTTGTTCTTTGCCGATCAGGCAGCCAAGCCGCCCGAACGGTTCAGGTCAACTGAGCGTCTGACTCCTAGGAGGGAGCCTTGACGCTGCTGGACACGGAGATCCGCCGCTGCGAGGCGCCGTTGAGCGATTCGTTGACGTTTGCCGTGTCTGTGTCGTCGGCGACGTACCCGCCGGCTACCGACAGGGTGTCGGTGCCTGCGGCGATGTTGACCAGGTCGCCTGCGCGGGGCAGGTGGCTGGCGCTGCTCACGGTGACCTCGTGGCGCAGCATCAAGAACGGCGCCGCTGGGTCCTGTGACCCGGTTGGGGCCTCTTCGAAGCCGGTCAAGCCAAGCACGGCGGCACCGTCAGCCGCCGCCGCACCCAACCGGACCGAAGTTTGCTGCATCACCGCGGCGAGCAGGGTGTCGGCGTTGATCGAGTTGACGTAGGCGTTGAAGCGGGTCTGGATCGCGAACTTCGTGCGACCCTGCCCACCGTTAGCCAGTGCCCGATTGCGGTTAGCCGTCGTGTTAGACGGCACCAGCGCAACCGCCGGGTTCCCGGCGCAAGGGATGCCCACAGTGAACCGCTCGTCGAAGTCGCTATTGGCACGCAGCGCCGCAAGCAGATCACCGACCGTGCCGGTGCCGTTGTTGATCCGCACCGTCACCTGCTGGCCCTTGGGATCGACGCCGACGTGGATGTCGAGCGGCTTGCTCGCCATCCGGGTCGAGGCCACATCGAAGAGCACCTTCCAAGTGTTGCCCGCAGCGCCTGCGGCGTCGCCGGTCTTCTTGGCCGTGATGGTCAGCGCCTGCGCGCCTCCCGTGCTGAGACCGCCGCCGAACGTGGCGTCGTCGGCCAATGTCAGAACGGCCTGAGCTGAGTGGTTGAGGTTGCTCATCAGCACCGAGTTCACACGCGGGCTGGCCACCGCAGCGACCGCGGTGCGCGAGCGCGGAGCGCTCTTGTTTGACACCGGTGCGACTGTGTCCTCCACTGCGTTCGCGCTGATGGTGAGCCGGTCATTGGCGACCAGCGTGGTAGTCGTGCGCAGCGTGCCGGCCGTCAAACCGACTGTCGCGGTCGCGGACTTGCCGTCCGCGGCGCGCGTCCAAGCTGACACGGTCCCGATGGTCGCGTCGCCCGAACCCGGCGTGAACACGATGTTGCGCGTGGGGCCCTCAGCAGACACCAGCGTCGGAATCGTCGCAGGCAGGTTGCCGCCGGCGTCATCGACCCGCAGATGGAACGAGTCCTGACCCGCGACACCGATGATCGAGATCGTCGGCCGGGTGCGGTCCGGCGCAGCAGCCACCACGTTCGCGGACGCGCCCGTGACGGTGCGCTGATCCTCAGCGCGGCCGAACTTCAGCTTCGAGCCAGCCACCGACACCACATCGCCGTTGCGCAGCGGGTTGGTGAGCGTCACGTTGATGCGACGCGGGTTGCATGAACCGCCGACCGAAGCCGAGGATGTGGACTCCACCGGGACCGGTACGCCGTTCACCTCGATCACATCGCGCAACAGCGCCCGAGTCTCGCCCGCCGTGTCGTCAGCGACATAGGTCACGTCATCGCTGAAGTACAGCGAGATGTGCGTACCGGGTCGGATCGGATCGTCCGCGTTCGCGACACCGTCCTTGTTCGTGTCGCCCTCATCTGCATCGGCCGTTGCCGGATTATCGCCAGCACCGATCGCCACGGTCAACGCGCCCGACGACGCAGCCGCCTTGACAGCATCCGCCATCACTGACTCGCTCACCGCAGCAGTGCCGCCAATCGCGACAATTCCCAGATTCAGATTGATGCCGCCGATCGCCTTCGGCGTCGCCGCCAGGTAATCGCGCACCGACGCCGGCAGCGTGTCGCCCACGATCAGCGGGGTCACCATGTTGCCGCCGTCGACGCTCGTAGCCAATGCCGGAGCGCCGACCACGCCGTCAGGATTGGCGCGCACCAGAGCCACGCGGTTGGTCGACACCGGTGCCAGGGCATCGCTGCAGCCGTTGCCCGCCATCTGCGCCAGCGCGACAGACACCGCCGAAGCGGAATCGCCGGCGACTCGCGCCACGGTGTCGACACCGAGCGTGGTGAGCGCCGATGCGACATCGGCCGACACCGCTCCGGTGCCGCCGATGATCTGCACATGCTCCACATCGTTGGTGGTGATGTACTCGGCAGTCGCGTCAGGCAGCTCGTCGGCCGCAGTCATCAGCACCGGCAGCTGGAGACGATAGGCAACCGTCTGCACTGCCACGCCGTAACCGAGCATGTCGGTAGCGCCGTTGATCAACACAGCGCTCACAGCGTCAGTGCCGCACCACGTCGAGTCGGTCTCGATCTTCGCCGCGATCGCCGCAGCAGTCGCGTACCGGTCGGCACCTTCGATGCGATTCGCCTTCGGGCCGTTACTCAGCGCTTCGATCGCCGACACCACAGCGTCGCTGACGGCAGCGGTGCCTCCCAGCACGTACACCATGCCGACGCCGTAGTCCTCGATGAAGTCAGCCACGCCGCCGTGCAAGCTGTCCGAGGGGGTCAGCAGGATCGGGGCGTCTACATAGCCGGCCAGACCGGCAACCGAGATGGAGTCGACCAAGGTTTCGCCAGACGCGACGAACGCTGTCGGAACGGCACCGAGGCCGCCCTTCGACGTGGCGAAGTTCTTCGCCAGGCGCAGCGCCGTGTCGTAGCGATCCTGACCAGCGAACTCACGGACCGTGTCCGTGGCTGCGTTGTTGTCGTGATCGACCTTCACCTCGAAAGAAGTGTTTGCGGCCTGGGCTGGGCTTCCCGCTACGACCGCGAGCACCGATGCCATGAGCATCGCCGCCAAGATCGCTGCGAGCGAGCGCCTGCCACGCCGCTTCGTTCGAATAGTCAAGGTTCCTTTTCTCCTTGTTCTGTACGACGGGAGATGCTCCCGCTCTGCATTGTCAAACCCCGCGTCGTCGCGGTTTGTGACAGCGCCGACCGGTTGAAGGGCTCACCGCAGCACATTCGCACCTAGTGAGCCCCACCTGGTAATCCGCCTACGCGAGTACACGGATCAGGACCAGTGTAACGGCCTTCGCTGCCGCGTCATAGGGGAATTTTCGTCGAGTTGTCGAGCCGTCGCGACGGTCAGCTGATGGCAGCGAGAGCGAACATGGCCGCGAGCAACACCCCGAAGCCCGTCGCCCCAAGACCAACCAGCCAGTGGAACTGGTGCCGCGCTTCCTTGCGGTCGGCCTCGCGGGCATCGACGAGACGCTCGAACTTGGTATCGAGACGCTCGAACGCGCTATCGAGACGCTCGATGTCTTTCCTGGTGGCGGTTCCGAGACGCTCAATGTCGTCCCTGGTGGCGAGCTCGGACACGGGCACCGGGCTCAAGCACGACATGGCGTACTCGGCAGTGGGCTCGTCGATGTGCTCACAGAACCAATCGTAGAGACGTGAGCGCAGTGCTTCAGACATGGCGGCCTCCTAGGCGATGCAAAGAACGGGGTCGGCCGCGAACCGTAGGGCCATCGATTGCTGAACAAAAATGAATTTCGATATTTTTCCAGTTACGACACGCTCGGCAGGCGAGCTTGCTCCTGTCGGCAGCAATCTGTTGCAGTTGTCGGGGAGGTGGTCGTATGGCGACGAGCAAGCCGATTCGAGTCGATTCGGCTGTGGGGCCATGTCGCTGCCGCCGCCCGGATAGCCGACCAAACACATGTCTATGACAACACTTCGGCATCGACGCCATTCCGCCGCCGCGTCATAGGGGAATTTTCGCCCAGTTCGCGAGGCGCGGAGCGCTCAGCCGATCACGCCGGCGGCGTCGAGCCAGATCGACACCACGGCGGTCAGACCGATGCCGGCAAGCCAGTAGTGACGAACGCGGCTCGTGACGCGGTCGTCGGCGCGGTCCTCGGCGCGCTGAGCCACCAGGGCATCGACCTTGGTATCGAGCGCGACGACTTTCGCGTCGACGGCGGCGAGGTCTTCCTTGGTGGCAAACCGTGACAGCTCAGCGGTCAGGAAATCCTTGGTGACCAAGTCATGCAGCGGTGCCGGAGGGAGGCACGACATCATGTATTCGGCGATCGGTTCGTCGGCGTGCTCACGCAGCCAAGCGTAGAGGCGGGAACGGTCTTCTTCAGACACGGCGAGCTTCCTTCGGTAGCGATCTGCGGCGCACCGTAGGCGGCATCAACACTGCCTTAAAATGAATTTCATATTGTTCTATTGGTTGCCGCAATCGACGTCGGCATGGCTGACCTGCGTCGAAGTCGGCAGCCTCAGGAAGAACTCTGGCGGGGGCGGGGGGCGACGAAGTTGGCCCATGCCGTCATGAGCTTTCGGCGCTGTTCGAACAGGTCGCCCCGCACGTAAGCGGCCTCGGTGCTGTTGCCCACCACGTGGGCGAGTGCGGCCTCGCCCACTGCCCACGGCGTGGTGGTGGCCTCGACGGCCCACGTCTTGAACGACGAGCGGAACCCGTGAACGGTGCAGTCGAGCTCGTTGGTGCGCAGCAGCTTCAGCAGTGTCTGCCAGCTCAGCGGGTGGCCGGGCTTGAGCGGCGAAGGGAACACCAGCCCTGAGCCGTCCCTGATCTCGCGGGCGGCATCGAGCACGTCGAGCGCCTGCTGGCTGAGGGGTATGCGGTGCTCGACCCCCGACTTCATGCGCGCGCCGGGGATGCGCCACGCAGCGTCGGCTTCTTCTATCTCGTCCCAGCGGGCGCCCCGGGCCTCAGCGGAGCGGACTGCGGTGAGCACCAGAAAGCGCAGGCAGAGCCGTGAGGCCACGGAGGAGTTGGAGGCGGCGACCCGCCTGAGTGCTTGGCGCACGTCGCGGTAGTGCAGTGCCCGCTGGTGGTTGCGGATGCGCGGCATCGGCGGGAGTGCGGCGTCGATGCCGTCGCCGGCGGCATTGGACGGGATGTGCTCGTGCAGCGCCATTGCATAGGAGAGAACAGTGCGAATGCGCTGGCGAATGCGTCGGGCTGTCTCGGGCTTGTCGTGCCAGATGGGGTGCAGCACCTCGAGCACGTGGGCTCGTGTGATGTGGTCGACCGGCAGGTGCATCAGCCCCTCGGCGTGGCGGTGCAGCGACTCGAGCCATTCGCGGGCGTGACGCTCGTTGCGCCAGCGGGGCGCGTTGAGAGCATGGACCGCGGCCGCGGCACGGGCGAACGTCGGCACGCTGGCCACCTCGCTGACCGCGTCGGGCGCCGCGCGGCCATTGACAAGCTGGGCGCGGGCCCGCAGCTCGGCCGTGCGCCGACGGGCCTCGGCGAGGCTGACCGCCGGATAGGCGCCAAGACCGATGTCGCGGCGCTTGCCGTCGGCGCTGACCCGGGCCACCCATGAGCGGCTGCCCGACGGCTTGACCACGAGAGTGAGCCCACCGCCGTCGGAGTGCTTGCCCGCAGGCGCGCGCCCGATTTCGGCTGCGCTGAGTCTGCCTGGCTGTGCCACGTGTGTGCCTCTCGGGTTCCCCACTGTGCCCCTCGAATATGGGGAACAAGACGCCGTATTGGGAACGAATCGGTTTCAAACGATGGATAACGCACGCTATTGACCAGTGGTTTTCGATGTTCCTCATATCGACGGGCGTAGCGATGCGAGGAACAAGGAGAAACATAACCTTGACTACCTACTC
>CAZAFV010000085.1:0-11440 GCA_964484385.1 uncultured Acidimicrobiales bacterium | reverse complement strand
CGCAGCGGTGAAGCTGGCCAGCGACCCCGCCTCGGTGATGCCCTCTTCGAGGATCTGGCCGTCGATGTGCTCGGTGTAGGACAGCAGCAGATCGTGATCCACCGGCTCGTACAGCTGTCCCTGGCTGGCGTAGATGCCCAGCTCGCGGAACAGCGAGTCCATGCCGAACGTGCGGGCCTCGTCGGGAATGATCGGCACCACCCGGTCGCCGAAGCCCGGCTCACGCGTCATCGCCCGCAGCATCCGGGTGAACGCCATGGTGGTTGACACCGCGATCTCGCCCGAGCCCGCCGAGAATTCCTCGAATGGCTTGGAGCTGGGCATCGGCAGCGCCTTGCGGCACCAGTTGCTGATGCGCTTGGGCAATGGGCCATTGAGCGCCTTGCGGCGTGCCATGAGGTACTCGTGCTCGGCGCTGCCGGGCGCCGGCCGGCAGTAGGGCGGATCGTCGGGATCGAACTCTGCGTCGATCTCGCTGTGCAGCCGCAGTCGCTCGCGGATCGTCATGAGCTGCGTGCGGTTCAGCTTCTTGATCTGGTGGGTGGCGTTGCGGGCTTCGAGGTCGGGCCCCAATGACCAGCCCTTGACCGTCTTGGTCAGGATGACCGTGGGGCTGCCCTCGTGCTCGACGGCCGCCTGGTAGGCCGCGTACAGCTTCTTGTAGTCGTGGCCGCCGCGGGGCAGGGTCTGGAGGTCTTCATCGGAGAGGTGCTGCACCATCTCGCGCAGCCGCGGATCGGGGCCGAAGAATCGTTCGCGGATGTACTGCCCGCTCTCCACCGAGTAGCGCTGATACTCGCCGTCGATGGTCTCGTTCATCTTGTTGAGCAGCACGCCGTCGCGATCGCGCGCCAGTAGCTCGTCCCAGCGACCGCCCCAGATCACCTTGATCACATTCCAGCCCGAGCCGCGGAAGTTGGCCTCGAGCTCCTGGATGATCTTCCCGTTGCCGCGCACAGGACCGTCGAGCCGCTGCAGGTTGCAGTTCACCACGAAGATCAGGTTGTCGAGCCGCTCCCGCGCGGCGAGGTGCAGCGCGCCGAGCGTCTCGGGCTCGTCGGTCTCGCCGTCGCCCACGAAGCACCACACCTTCGACTCCGACGTGTTGTCGATTCGGCGGTTGTGGAGGTAGCGGTTGAAGCGGGCGTGATAGATGGCCGTGATCGGCCCGAGGCCCATCGACACCGTGGGGAACTCCCAGAATTCGGGCATCAGGCGGGGATGGGGGTACGACGACAGGCCGGTGCGGCCGATCTCGCGCCGGAAGTGCTCGAGATCGGTGTCGTCGAGGCGGCCTTCGAGGTAGGCCCGGGCGTAGATGCCCGGCGCCGCATGGCCCTGGATGTAGATGTGGTCGCCGGGCTCGCCGTCGTCCTTGCCGTGCCAGAAGTGGTTGAAGCCCACGTCGTAGAGCGCCGCGGAGCTGGCGAAGGTGGACAGGTGGCCGCCGATGCCGTCCGCCCACGAGTTCGCATGGGTCACCATGGCCACGGCGTTCCAGCGGATGAAGGCGCGCAGGCGCTTCTCGATCTCCTCGTCGCCGGGGAACCACGGCTCGTCTTCGGGAGCGATGGTGTTGATGTACGGGGTCGAGACGGTGGCGGGGAAGTCGACCTGCATCTCACGGGCCTTCGACATGAGCCGCCGGATCAGGAAGCGTGCGCGGTTCTTGCCCCGTTCCTCGACGACCGCTGCGAACGACTGCAGCCAATCGTCGGTCTCATCGGGGTCGATATCGGGAATCTGCTCATGCAACCCGTCAAAGAGCATGGGTTCTAGTGTCGCACTTGGATGAGCCAGATATCGAACGCGGCAGCGCGAGAGGTCTTCACCGACGGGTCATGCCTGGGCAATCCAGGTCCGGGCGGCTGGGCCTACGTGGTCGACGGCGGGCCGTGGGCCTGCGGCTTCGAGCCCTCCACCACGAACCAGCGCATGGAGGTTGCGGCCGCGGCGCAAGCCGTCGAGGACCTGGACGGGCCGCTGCGGATCGTCAGCGACTCCACCTACGTGGTGAAGTGCTTCACCGATGAATGGTGGAAGGGCTGGCACCGGCGCAACTGGCTGAACACTGCGAAGAAACCGGTGGCCAACCGCGACTTGTGGGAGCCGTTCATCGAGGCCGTGCTGGCGCGGGGCGATGTGACGTTCGAGTGGGTGAAGGGTCATGCGGGCCAGCGGCTGAACTCCGCTGCCGACGCGCTGGCTGTGCATGCTGCGGGGGCAGGTGCCGGCCAGAGCGGCAACCGGTTCGACGATGACGTTCTCGATCGGCTGAGCGACCCGCGTTCGACACCGAACCGCCCTGCCAAGGGTGCCGTGAGCACCGACGAACCGACGTCGGGGAACCGGGAGATCACCGGTCACGCGGTGGCCGTGCTGGGCCACCGGCCGCCGGAACTCGGCGGATACAACGAGAACCCGGTCTCGCGCAAGGTACTCCGGCAGCTGAGCGACGTCATTGCGGCCAAGCGCGAGCTGCATCCCGATCTCGTCGTAGCGACAGGCCTGGGGCTCGGCGCCGAGACCCTGGGTGCTGAGGCTGCGCTCGCGGCCGGTGTGCCCTATGTGGTGGTGCTGGCATTCGAGGGCGTCGAGCGGCGGTGGCCGGGGCCGTCACGCCAGCGGTTTGCAGAGCTGCGCCAGCGTGCAGGGCAGGAATTCGTGCTCGCGAACCGCGTGCCGGCGGACACCGAGGCATTCGGCAAGGCGATGCGTCGCCGGGACACCTGGTTCATGCACAACTGCGACGAAGCCGTGCTGGTTCGCCGCGCTGACGACCGCACGCTGGGCGATCTGAACCGGCGCCTGGAGGATGCGCTGGACGATGTCTGGGTGATCGAACCCGGCGACTAGTCGCCGTCGGCGGGGGTCTCGACGAGCGCGGCGAGCCGCTCGAGCGTCTTCTCCATATTCGCCACGTTCTTCTTGTGAGCTCCGATGAGCTCGACACTCCGCGGCAGCTTCGCAGTGGACCAGTCGAAGGTCTCGCGCACCAGCGTGCTGGCGTCGGGCTGTGGTTCGAGCCGGTAGCTCCAGCGCTGGCCCTGCCAGTGCGCCCAGGTGATCAGGCGGTTCTCCTCGAACTCCAACACCCGATTCTTGACGGTGTAGGAAACGCCGACTTTGATGCGCATCGAGAACGTGCTGCCCAGCGTCAGCGGGGCAGCGCTGGTGGTCAGGCGAGCCAGTGTTCCCGAGCCGTCGATCTCGCAATGACGGCCGGGATCGGTCAGCACCGCGAAGATCTTCTCCGCGGGAGCGACAATGAGCCGTTCCACACTCACGCTCCGCTGCTTCGGCTTGGCCATGGCTGTTCTCAGGCGGGCGTGAGCGCGTCGTGAACGATGTCGGGCGGGGGCGTGCCGCCGCCGCGCTCGATGCTTCCGTCGGCCCGCACCAGCATCCACCTCGGCTGGTAGCTGTTGCCGAGCTGGTCCCACAGATCGCCGTCCTCGTTGCTGAGCTGCGGGACGTCGCCGAGCTGGTGCTTGGCTACGAACTTCCGGTAGGAATCCTGGGAGTCGCCGCCCGGAACGCCCACCAAGACCAAGCTGTCGCCGTGCTCTGCCTTCAGCGCTGCGACCGCAGGCGCTTCACGATTGCACGCTGGTCACCAAGGCGCCCAGAACCACAGCAGGACATCGTTGCCAGCCGCTGCAGCCAGATCGAACTGCTGCCCGTCGAGCAGCGCGCCTTCCAGCAGCAGGATCTCGGCCCGGGTTTCCTGGGCGACCGGGGCAGTCGTCGCTGCTGGCTCGGCAGCCGCACCGGTGTCGGTGCCGCCGGAGGTGGTCGCGGGCACCTCGGCAGCAGATGTCGTGGCCGCCGTGTCCCGGGACACGTTGACCTCAACGCTCCCGCAGCTGGCCAGAACGCCGAGACCTGCCAGCCCGGCCAGCAGCACGATGACCGCTCGGTACCGCGGATGCGTCATCTTGCCGAGCCTATCCCTGGGTCCAGGATGCAATAGCGCGGGATACATTCAGCCCGGTGAGCACCCGGGCATTGATTGCTTTGGCTCTCGTGACCGGGATGGTCATCCTGATGGCGTTCGCAGTCCAGGTGCTCATCGCGCTGTAGTACAGCCTGGCTCGGGCGAAGTGCATGCTGCGGGGCCGCGGTGCGAACCGGTCGGAAACGCGGCGTACCCTCGTCGCGCGATGGCAGATGACACGAACACCGGCGAGACAGGCAGCCCGGTTCGGTACGACCTCGTGGTGATCGGCGGAGGCCCTGCGGGCTACGGGGCAGCCCTGTACGCCGGCGCCGCAGGCATGAGCGTCGCCCTCGTGGAGCGCGACCGGCTCGGCGGCACGTGCCTGCATCGAGGCTGCATTCCCGCCAAGGAACTGCTCGAGACAGCAGCGGTCTGGCGCACCGTCGGCGAGGCCGCCGAATTCGGCGTCAACGTCGAGCCGCCTGAGCTGGACTTCGCCGTTTCGCAGGGCCGCAAGCAGCGCATCGTCGACGGCCTCGAGACCGGGGTGAAGGGGCTCCTGCGCCGCCGCAAGGTCACGACCTACGAGGGCACGGGACGGCTGCGTGCCGACCGTTCAGTCGAGGTCGACGCGGGCGAGTCCGGCATCCAGACGCTGCAGGGCGATCACGTGCTCCTCGCAGCGGGTTCGGTGCCGATCACGCTGCCGGGATTCGATCGCGACGGCACGCTGGTGATGACCTCCGACGAGGTCTTGGCACTCGACGAGGTGCCGAGCCGTGTGGCCGTGATCGGCGGGGGCGCCATCGGCTGCGAGTTCGCTTCGATGCTGGCCGATCTCGGTGCCGAGGTCACCGTCCTCGAATACGCGCCGCAGATCATCCCCGGCGTCGACGCCGACATCGCCAAAGCCCTCGCTCGGGCGTTCTCCAAGCGGGGGATCACGGTGCTGACCGGCTGCCGGGTCACCGGCCACACTCCCGATGGCAGCGGAACCACCGTGCAGTACGAGATCGCTCCCCGCTCCGGCGACGGCGACATGACCGAAGCGTCCCTCGAAGTCGACGCCGTGGTGGTGTCGGTGGGACGCCGACCGTACGCAGATCATCTCGGCCTCGACAGCACCGAGGTCAAGCTCGACGAGCGGGGTTTCGTAGTGGCCGACGAGATGTGCCGCACCACCATGGCCGGTGTCTATGCCATCGGCGATCTCATCAATACGCCACAGCTCGCCCATGTCGGGTTCGCCGAGGCGATCGTGGCCACGAAAGACATGCTCGGCGAAGAACCGGCGCCGGTCGACTACGCGAACGTGCCCTGGGCGATCTACTGCCATCCCGAGGTGGCGTTTGCGGGGCTCACCGAGGCGGCGGCACGCGAAACCGGTTACGAGGTGGTGACCTCGAAGCACCGCTTCACCGGCAACTCCCGGGCGATGATCGTCAACGACACCGAGGGCCTCGTCAAGATCGTGGCCGAGCGTGAGGCCGACGGCGCTGCCGGGCGCGTGCTCGGCGTTCACATGATGGGGCCGTGGGTCACCGAGCAGCTCGGTCAGGGTTACCTGGCGGTGAACTGGGAGGCCACGGTCGCCGAAGTGGCGGCGCTGGTGCAGCCCCACCCCACGCTGTCAGAGCTCTTCGGCGAGACGATGCTCTCGCTCTCCGGGCGAGGTCTGCACGGATGAGCTCGGCAGCAGCCGCCGTGCGCCGTTCCGGGGTGCCATATGGCTGACTTGGTGCTGCCCCAGCTCGGCGAGACCGTCACCGAGGGCACCATCACTCGCTGGTTCAAGAACCCGGGTGATGCGATCTCGGTGGGCGAGATGCTCTACGAGGTGTCGACCGACAAGGTCGACAGCGAAGTGCCCTCGCCGATGGAGGGGGTACTCACCGAGATACGCGTCCCCGAGGGCGAGACCGTGGACGTCGGGACGGTGCTGGCGATCGTCGAGCTGCCCGAAGGCGCTGTCGCGCCGCCGCCCGATGCGGCAATCCCCGTGCCCAGTGGCGCGCCAGCAGAACCGGCTGCCGCTCCGACGGCTGCACCGGCTGAACCGCCATCGGTGCCCGCCGCTGCACCTGCCGCCGCGACTGCGGCTGCCGGACGGGCCAACGGCGCAGCGAACGGGCCCGCGACCGACCATGGCAGCCACTTGCTCTCGCCCGTCGTCCGGCGCCTGGTACGAGAGCATGGCCTCGACCCTGCGGCCCTCGTGGGCACGGGCGTCGGCGGTCGTATCACCCGGTCTGATGTGCTCAACGCCATCGACGAGCGGCAACGTGCCGCAGCTGCGAGTGCGGGCCCCACGACGTCTCCGGCCAGACCGGCTGCCGGCGAACGCCCTTCGGCGCCCGGTCCGCCGCCCGTGCCAGCACCGGTCGCCGCCTCTGCTGCGGCTGAATGGACCGACGGCGACTCGCGCTACGAGTCGTTCAACAACATCCGCCGCCGAACCGGCGAGCACATGGTGAACTCCATGGCCACGTCGCCTCACGCCCTCACCGTCGTCGAGGTCGACTACGAGAATGTGGAGCAGGTGCGCCGGGCTCACCGCGAGGCATGGCGGGCTGCGGAGGGATTCAGCCTCACCTACCTGCCATTCATCGTGGTCTCCGTGGCAGATGCCCTGGCTCACTGGCCACGGCTGAACGCCTCCGTGGAAGACGGCGGCTTGCGCATCTGGCGCCGTCGCAACGTAGGCGTCGCGGTCGACCTCGACTACGACGGGCTGATCGTGCCGGTGCTGCGAGATGCTGACTCGTTCAGCTTGCGCGGCGTGGCCCGCACGATGAACGAGCTCGCGGCGCGTGCCCGGGAGCGGCGCCTGACGCCCGACGACATCAGCGGTGGCACGTTCACCATCTCCAACAATGGATCCTTCGGCACCTACACCACGGCAGCCATCATCAACCAGCCCCAGGTCGCGGTGCTCTCCACCGACGGCGTGGCCCGGCGCCCGGTCGTGGTCGCGGACCGGTTCGGCAACGAGAGCATCGTGGTGCATTCGGTGGGCCACCTGGCGATGGGCTGGGATCACCGGGCGTTCGACGGCAGCTACGCCGCAGGCTTCCTCGGCCACATCCGCCAGATGCTCGAACAGCACGACTGGGGAGCGGAGTTCTAGCTGTGCGCTCCGTGCTGCAGGTGCGCTGGCTCGGGAGGGTCGGCTTCCGCGAAGCGCTCGACCTGCAGCGGCGCCTGTGGGCCCACGGCGCGGACAACTACCTGCTGCTGCTCGAACACCACCACGTCTTCACTGCGGGCCCGAGCGCAGACCAGGCCAACCTGCTCGTCGATCCCGGCGACGTTGGCGCCGACTGCGTCCGCATCGACCGCGGCGGCGACTTCACCTACCACGGTCCCGGCCAACTCGTCGGCTACCCGATCCTGACGCTGTCCGGTCGCCGCGGCGGGGGATTGGCGGAGACTTCGGCGTACGTGTGCGATCTGGAACAGGTGCTCATCGATGCGCTGGCCGACCTGGGGCTGCCCGGCTGCGGCCGCTTCCGCGGGTACCCGGGGGTGTGGCTGGATCTCGAGGGCACGCCTCGCAAGATTGCCGCCATCGGCGTGCGCCTGAGCCGCGGCCGCACGATGCACGGCTTCGCGCTGAACGTCGAGACGGATCTGTCGTGGTTCGAACGGATCATCCCGTGCGGCATCCGCGACTTCCGGCCGACGTCGTTGCGAGCTGAGGGTGTCGTAGCGACCATGCGCGAGGTGTCCGATGCTGTAGTCCGCCGTTCGGCCGAGCGATGGGGCAAAGCCGGCTGCGAGCGCGCGGACGTGGCGTGGCGCCACCGGCCGTCCGACCTCAGCGCCTTCAGCCGGGGCCTGGGACCGGGACCACAGTCCGGACCGGTTGAGGTCTCGCCGCCGCGCAGCCGCGCGCGCTTGGCCGAAGTCGGAATCGATGGCGGTTTGCACCTCGGCGAGCGGAAGCCGTCGTGGCTGCGTGCCGGGATGGACCTGAACGATGGCTATCTCCGGCTGCGCCGGGTGATGCGACAGCACGAGCTGGTGACGGTGTGCGAGGAAGCCGGCTGCCCGAACATCTTCGAGTGCTGGGGGGCGGGCACGGCCACGTTCATGCTCAACGGCGAGCGGTGCACACGCGCATGCGGCTTCTGTCTCGTGGACACTCGCCAACCAGCACCTCTCGACCCCGGCGAGCCCCGCCGGGTGGCCGACGCGGTCGCCGAGATGGAGCTGGATCATGCGGTGGTGACCGCAGTGGCCCGGGACGATCTTCCCGATGGCGGGGCCGCCGCGTTCGCCGAGACCATCGCTGCCATCCGGGCCCAGTCGCCCGGCACGACCGTCGAGGTGCTGGTGCCCGACTTCGGCGGCGATGCCTCCTCGCTGCAGACAGTTCTCGATTCGAGCCCCGACATTCTGAATCACAACATCGAGACCGTCGCCCGACTGCAGCGGGCGGTGCGGCCCTCGGCGGGTTACGCCCGCAGCCTCGCTCTGCTGGCGCGCAGCGCTTCGGCGGGGCACGTCACCAAGTCGGGCATCATCGTCGGCATGGGCGAGGACGACGCAGAGGTCGATCTCGCGCTGGCCGACTTGGCGGCTGTCGGCGTGAGCATTGTCACGATCGGCCAGTACCTGCGACCGACGAGCCATCACATTCCCGTCGCCCGCTGGGTGCCGCCCGAGTCCTTCGAACGTTGGCGGGAGGCAGGCACCGCGCTCGGCATCGACCATGTCGAGTCGAGCCCGCTGACCCGTTCGAGCTATCACGCCGCCGAATCCGCCGCAGCCGTAGAGCTCAGCGCCCGGGCCCGCTCCGTCCCGGCGTAGCACACCCCGGTCAACGAGAGGCAGCACGGCGATGGCGGAGGGCGCACCGGTGGATGTGGCGACGGTGATGTGCCAGTGGGCCACTGGGGGGCTGGCGTACCTGTGGGTGACCACGCGTCGGCGGGAAGTAGGGCTCGGCTACGGATGGCTGCTGCGCTCGCTCTACGCGGTGATCGCTGCCATCGGAGCCGTCACCGGATTCGTGTTCCAGCCGAACACCGTGCGCGACGTGGCCTGCCTAGCGATGGCGCTGTGCGCCGGTGCGACACTCGTGCGTTCGGCAATGCCCAACCTGCCCGGGGCGGATCTCCAGGTGCAACTCGGAGATGCGGGCAGTGACGGCGGGACAACCGTTGATTCCTCCCCGAGAAGGGCAATCGAGGGTTTCGACCCGCGTTGGGACCTCGCAGCGCCGCTTGTCGGATTGGTCGGCGTCATCGCTGCAGGGCTCGGCGCGAGCGGTGACATCGCACCGGCGCTTCACCTCGCCCGTGTCGTAGTCGGCGCTGCGTTCCTGGGAGTCGTGAGCAACTCGATGCTGCTGGGCCACTGGTACCTCGTGCAGCCCGGTCTGCGCCGGGAGCCGCTGCGGGAGCTGGTGCGCCATCTCGGCGGCATCTGGCCCATCGAGGTGGGATTGCTGCTGCTGCCCACCGGCATGATTGCGGTGCTGACCGGCACCATCGACGACGGCTACGGCGGGCTGCTGGGCTGGTTCTGGATTGCGTGCGCGGTCACCACCGTGGCGCTGGCCGCCGTGGCCATGGCGGCGCTGCGCGAGCGCCAATACGCAGCGGTCATGGCGGCCACCGGGCTGCTCTACCTGGCAATCCTGACCGGCTTCGGCACCGACCTCGTGGCCCGCCTCACCCTGGCTGGCTAGCTCTGTTCAGTGGCTGAGCGGTCAGGTGCCCGTCCACTCGGGTGGGCGCTTCTCGGCGAAGGCCCGCCCGCCTTCCTTGGCGTCGTCGCTGTCGCCCACGATCCTGCGGATCGACTCGCCCATGCGCAGGGCCTCGGTCCAGCCCATGCGCTGGCTGCGCCACGCCAGTTCCTTCACGGCCCGCACGGCAAGGGGCGCTCCCTGGCACAGGCGCTCGGCCAGGGTGCGAGCTTCGTCCATGAGCGTGTCGTGCGGTACGACCTTCCATGCGAGCCCCATTTCGTGAGCTTGCTCAGCGTCGAAGTTCTCGCCGGTCAGCAGGATCTCCATGGCGTTCGCCCAGCCGATCTTGTGCGGCATCCGCATGGAGCCCACGATGGTCGGCACGCCGATCCTCACCTCGGGCATGCCGAAGATGGCGCGGTCCGACGCAATGAGGAAATCTGCCACCAAGGCGCCGGTGAGCCCGTAGCCGATGCACGCGCCGTTGATGGCCGCAATGATCGGCTTGTACAGCTCAAGGCCGCTCTCGAGGCTGTTGATGGTGGGGATCTCGAAGTACGACCCCGACCAGGTTCCCGCCGAGCCCCGGGTTGGGTCGCGCAGGTCCGCGCCGGCGCAGAACGCCCGGCCCTCCCCGGTCATGATTGCTACCCACGCGTCAGGGTTGTTGTAGAACTCCATCCACGCGGCGTTCAGGCACTGCCGCATGTCGCCGTTGATGGCGTTCATGGCCTCGGGCCGGTTGTAGGTGATGGTGGCGATGTGCCCGTCGAGCCGGTATGTGGCAGCTGCGCTCGGGTCGGAGATGTCGGGCACAGGGCCCTTGTAGGAGGGATCGGTCATTGGGCCGTTCTAGCGCACCGGCCCCTGCAGTCACCTCCGACCCGGGCCGGTTCCACCGCGCGCCACTAGCGTGACTGCCGCTCGCACGGCAACTGTGACAAATGGGGAGTTCACGATGCGCACCGGCCAGCAGTACAAGGAATCGCTCGCAGACGGACGCCTGACGTACTTCGAAGGCAAGCAGATCGACGATCTGGAAACCCACCCGATCCTCGGCCAGACGGTCGACTCCACGGCCGAGGGCTATGACCGCTTCTACGACCCGGCGCCCGACGCCATGTCGCCGCTGATGACCGTGCCGCGCAGTGCGGACGATCTGCGCGAGATGATCCCGCTGCTGCATTCGGCGGGGATGATGGCCCACGTCACCTACACGTCCATCCAAACCCTGAAGACTGCCGCCGGCCGCATGGTCGACTCCAAGCCCGACTACATCGAGCGGATGGATGCGTTCATCGACGAGGCACAGCGTGACGACGTGCGGATCACGCAGTGCATCACCGACGCCAAGGGCGATCGCAGCCGGCCGCCGGCCCGCCAGGATGACCTCGACTCCTATGTGCGAGTGGTGGATCGCCAGCGCGACGGCGTGGTGATCCGCGGCGCGAAGCTCCACATCACCGGCGCTTCGTTCGGCCATGAGCTGCTCACGATCCCCACCAAGGCCATGAAGCCGGGCGAGGAGGACTGGTCGATCGGCTGCTCGGTGCCGGTGAACGCGCCCGGCGTCAAGATCATCAACACCACCTACGCGCCCCGTCACGAGGATGCCCGGGCGTTCCCCGTGTCGGGCGAGCACCACCATCCCGAGGGCTTCGTGATCTTCGACGACGTGTTCGTGCCCCACGAGCGAGTCTTTCTCGACGGCGAGACGCACTACGCCGCGGTGTTCGCGCACGCGCTGGGCCTGTGGGAGCGCCTCGGCGGGCTGTCGGCCTTCGTGGAGGAAGCCGACCAGC
>CAZAFV010000084.1:0-11808 GCA_964484385.1 uncultured Acidimicrobiales bacterium | reverse complement strand
CCCGGGTCGCCTTGAGGACCTGATCTCCCAGGGTGAGGCCAACCTGTCCGCTGTCGACAAGGTCGTGATCGACGAAGCCGACCGCATGGCCGACATGGGATTCATCCCGGCCGTCAGGCGCCTGCTCGACCAGACCGCCACACGGCGCCAGACCATGTTGTTCTCCGCCACGCTCGACGGAGATGTGGCAACGCTGACGCGCGATTATCAGCGCGATCCCGTGCGCCACGAGGTCGGCGACGAGACTCCCGATATCAGGGCTGCCGACCACATGTTCTGGAGCGTGGCCAAGACTGATCGAACCGAAATCTGCGCCGAGGCGGTCGATGCTGCAGGTTCGACGGTCGTGTTCTGCCGGACCCGGCACGGCTGCGACCGCGTGGCCAAGCAGCTGAAGAGCCGGGGCATCCGAGCGGCAGCGCTTCACGGCGGGCGCAGCCAACCCCAGCGCACGAGAGCGCTGGCCGAGTTCGCCGCCGGCGAGGTGCAGGCGCTGATCGCGACTGACGTTGCTGCGCGAGGCATTCATGTCGAAGGTGTCGGCGCCGTCGTCCACTACGACATCGCTGCCGACCATAAGACCTACCTTCACCGGTCGGGCCGCACTGCCCGTGCCGGCCAAGGTGGGGTGGTGGTCTCGCTTGTTCAGCCCGAGCAGGTCAAAGAGCTCAGGTCCATGCAACGCAAGATGGGATTGGAACAGCCCATCACCGACGCCGACGTCGCTGCGATCCGGCAGCCCTCACGCCCGCAGACTCGACGTCGCACGCTTGAGCGTCCGGCGGCCGAGCACCCGGCGGCGAAGCGTTCGGCGACGAAGCACCCGGCGGCCAAGCACCAATCGCGGCACCGTCGAAACAACAACCGTTCGAGGTCCAAGGGCCGCCAACGCGCGTCGCAGCGCTGAGCGCGGTCAACCGTCCGTATCGTCCTGCGGCTCGTTCAGTGTTTCGAGACTGGACGGAGCGAGGTTCGAGGCGAACTTGGACATGTTGTCGGTCAGGGCGCTGATCAGCTGCTCCACGAACTGCGGCGACATATTGACCCGCTGTACCACGACGCCCCGCCGGGGCGACTGCTTGCCGCTGAAGTCCAGCCGGATGAAGTCGAGTGTGAACTCATAGGGCGAGTGGCGCACCACGGCAAAGTTCGACCAGACACCGGCTTCGAGCTCTGGCGGCAGCCGGATCTGCAGTTTCGTGCCGTCGGGCAGAGCTTCATGGCTGTTGCCGTCTGTCACCTGCCGAAACTTACTTGGCAGTCGCGTCAGGCCACTTCACGGTGCTCGCACCGGTCGGAATGTGCGCCCTCAGCGCTCCTCGCGGCGGTAGGGGAGCGTCAGCGCTGCGGGTGCGGGACTCGGCCGGTGCCGGGCCCGGAAGCTGATCGCGATCAGCACCACGACGGTCAGCAGGAACGGCAGGATGCCGAGCAGCGCCGGCGAGATCGTGTTGATCTCCAACCCGAAGATCGACAGATCGAACGTCTGGACTCGGGGCTGCAAGGCCAGCGTGAAGCCGAACAGCAGTGAGCCGGCGGCCAGACGTCCGGGTCGCCACGCTCCGAAGATAACCAGCGCCACGGCGATCCAGCCGCGGCCGGCGATGAGGCCTTCGGTCCAGCCGGCGGCCATGTAGAGCGACAGGAAGGCGCCGGCGGCGCCCGCGAAGGCACCTCCGATCAGTACTGCCCCGGAGCGCAGGAGGGTCACCGAGTGGCCCACGGAGTCTGTTGTCGAGGCGGATTCGCCGACTGCTCGTAACGCGAGACCCAGCCGGGTGCGATTGAGCACGAACCAGGCCGCGATGCCCAACAAGCCCGCGAGATAGACCACTGGCGGCTGGTTGAACAGGATCGGGCCGACCCAGCGGATGTCGGCGAGCCCGGCGATGCCGAGATCGGTGAACACGGCATCGGCGCGCTCGCGGACCGCATCCTGACCGATGAAGGCAGCGAAGCCCAGCCCACCGATGGTGATCGCCAGACCGGACACCACCTGACCGGCGCCCATCACCACGCTCACCAGTGCGTGAATGCCTGCCACCGCCATGCCGACGAGCGCTGCGAATGCGAACCCGATCCAGGGCCGGTCGGTGGCGAGCGCCATCATGAACCCGCTCACGGCACCCATCGCCATCATTCCCTCGACACCGAGGTTCAGCACGCCGGAGCGCTCGGCGATGAGTTCGCCCAGACCGGCCAGGTACACGAGCGTGGCGAACTGAACGGTCGCCACAAGCAGCCCGACAACGGCCGCCTCAGACACCCGATGCCTCCGGATTCGAAGAGCTGCCCGAAGGGGGAGCGCCGCCCGGGGCCGGCCCAGCCGGCGGCGCGGTTTCCTCAGCCGGGTGACCGACTGGTCGCACCCAGCGGACGCGGTAGTTGAGCAGCACGGCCGCCACCAGCGCTCCGATGAGGATCATGGCCTGCAGGATCGTTGCGATCGAACTCGTGACGCCGAGCGTCTGGATCGACTGGCCTCCCACCTGCACCGCGCCGAACACGAAGGCCACAGCCGCCACGCCGGACGGTCGCATCAGGGCAAGCGCGGCCACGATGATCCCGGCGAAGCCGTATCCGTTGGACAAGCCAGGATCGAGCCTCGTCGCCGTTCCGGTGAGCTCGATGGCGCCAGCGAGCCCGGCCAGCCCACCCGACAGCAACAGGGCAGCGAGCACTTTGCGTTGCAGCGAGATGCCGGCATAGCGAGCTGTGGCTGGCGACGAACCCGCCATGCGCAGCTCGTATCCCCAGGCCGTACGTGAGACCGCCAGCCAGAACGCGACCAGCAGCGCGACGGCGAACAGTGCACCGATGTGGGCGCGACCGAACAAACCCGGCAACGACGCCTGGTCGGGCAACGGCTCGATGAGCGCGAAGCCCTGCGACTCAGGGTCCTTCCAGGGGCCGGTCTCGAGCCACTCCACGACCCGGATCGAGACCTCGACGAGCATCAGCGTCGTGATGATCTCGCTGACGCCGAGGTATGCCCGTGCGAGCGCTGGTCCCACCATGAGAATGACGCCGCCCACTGCCCCTGCGATCAGCATCATCACGATGAGGAGGGGCCCCGGCAGGTCGCCGGCCGACATGGCAAAGCCCGCTGCAACGGTTGCGCCCGCCATCATCTGGCCCTCGGCCCCGATGTTCCACAGGCCCATGGAACCGGCCACGGCAACGGCCAGGCCGGCCAGCGCCAGCGGCGTGGCTCGCAGCAGTGTCCGCGAGATCGAATTGATGCCGCCCAGCGACGAGTCGACCATCCGGCCGTACACCTGGGCTGGGTCGTTGCCGGCAGCGAGCAGCAGGAGTGCCCCCGCGATCAGCGCCACGACGATGCCGATGACGAAGGCGACAGCCTGGGCGGCAGGCACGACATCGGCACGCCGCTGCAGGACGGGCCGCACCAGGCCGCGATGCCAGCGGGCCCGGCCACGCGACACGGTGTGCAGCGGGGCGTGCGTCGGTTCCGGCGCTGCGCCCGGATCGGTCATGAGTTGCCGCCTGAGACTGTGGAGGTGCTCCCGGCCATTGCAGCGCCCACTTCGGCTCGGGTGACCTGCGTCGGATCCATGAGCGCGGCAACCTGACCTTCGTACATCACGATCAGCCGATCCGACAGGGCGAGCAGCTCATCGAGGTCTTCGGAGATCAGCAGCACGCCTACGCCCGCCGCCCGCTGGGCCACGATCTGCTCCTGGATTGCAGCGATACCCGCCACGTCGAGGCCGCGGGTGGGCTGAGCCGCCACGAGCATCTTGGGCTCGCCGGTCAGTTCGCGCCCGAGCAGCAAGCGCTGGAGATTGCCGCCCGACAGGGCGCTCACCGGTTCGTGAATGCGTCCTACCTGCACGCCGAAGCGCTCGATGAGGCGGCGGCAGAAGTCCTCGCAGCGGCGCAGGTCGAGCATCATCCGGCGCCGCATCGACCGGTACGACCGCACGACCGCGTTGTCGACCACCGACATCGTGGGCGCCAGCCCCATGCCGAGCCGATCCTCAGGCACGTACGCCAGACCGGCACGGGAACGGCCCCGGGGTGACGCGCCGGTGATGTCGACTCCTGCGAGCAGCATGGTGCCCGCGGTAGTCGGGCGCAGGCCAGCGATGGCTTCGGCCAGCTCCCGCTGCCCATTGCCCGAGACGCCTGCGACGCCGACGATCTCGCCGGCGCGTACGTCGATGTCCACTGAGTGCAGCGCTGGCAGCCCACGGTCGCTCAGCGCCGAGACGCCCGCCAACTCCAGCACGATGTCGCCGCTCGGCCTCTCTGCAGGCCGCTGGATCTGGGTTGCCGCCTCGCCCACCATCATCTCTGCGAGATCGGAGCGATCGATGCCCGCGAGACTGCGGGGCCGCGCCACCGTGACCCCGTTGCGCAGCACCGTCGCCTCGTCGCACACCGACAGCACCTCGTCCAGCTTGTGGCTGATGTAGACAACCGAGCGACCCCGGTCGGCCATCGAGCGCAGCGTCAGGCCCAGATCGGCGGCCTCGGCTGGCGTGAGCACCGCAGTCGGCTCATCCAGCACCAGCACGTCCGCGTCGCGCCACAGCGCCTTCAGAATCTCGACGCGCTGGCGCTCGCCGACCGACAGCTGCCACACCGGCCGGGACGGGTCGGTCTGGAGCGAGTATGTGGCCGCCAGATGGGCGACCCGCTCGATGATCTGACCCATGTCCAGATAGCGGGGCGCCGAACCCAGCACCACATTCTCGAAAACGGTGAGCGTGGGCACCAGGCGGAATTCCTGGTGGACCATGCCGATGCCTGCGGCGATCGCATCGGCCGGCGAATGGAATTGGCGCTGCTGGCCGTGCACCCAGATCTCGCCGGCGTCGGGCAGGTACACGCCGCCGAGCACGTTCACCAGTGAGGTCTTGCCGGCGCCGTTCTCGCCGAGCAGCGCGTGAATCGTGCCGGCGCGGACTGTGAGGTTCGCGCCGTCGCACGCGACGACGCCGGGGAACTCCTTGCGGATGCCGCGCAGGTCGACGACGACGCGACCGTCGCCGGAGCCGGGGGACGCCGCGGCGTCCCCCGGCTCCGACATCGGTTTCAGTTCGGTTCGGCCAGTCGGATCAGGGGCTGGCGTCACCCACCACGCCTTCGACGAACCAGTCCATGCCGAGCATCGGCCCGTCTTCCATGGTCTCGCCTGCGGCGACACGCTCGGTGCCGTCCTGATCGTTGATCGGGCCAGTGAAGACGTCCCACTCGCCTTCGCGGATCTGCTCGGCTACGTCGCTGATCTGGCTGGCGACATCGCCCGGCACGTCATCGGCCAGCGGCGCCAGGTCGACGATGCCGTCGTCCATGCCGCCCCAGTACGCACCCGGCGCGTATGTGCCTGCGGCGACCGCCTCGATGATCTCGGAGTAGCGCGGGCCCCAGTTCCACACCGGAGCGGTGATGAATGCGTCAGGTGCGAAATCGCGCATGTCGGAGTTGTAGGCAACCCAGCGGGCACCGGCATCCTGCGCAGCCACGCCCGCAGCCGTTGAGTCCTGGTGCATGGCGATGACGTCGGCGCCGGCTTCAAGCAAGGCCTTGGCCGAGTCGCCCTCAACCGCCGGGTCGAACCAGGTGAAGGTCCAGATGACGTGGACTTCGGCCGACGGGTTGGTCTCGCGCACGCCGAGGGTGAAGGCGTTGATGCCCCGGATCACCTCGGGAATCGGGAACGCAGCCACGTAGCCCAGTTGCCCGGTCTCGGTCATCGCGCCGGCCGCCATGCCCGACAGGTAGCGGGGCTGGTACATGCGGCCGAAGAAGTTGCCGAAGTTGGTGTCGTTCATCTTGAAGCCCGAGGCGTGCTCGAACACGACATCGGGATACTCGTCGGCGAGCTCGAGCATCGGGTCCATGTAGCCGAACGATGTGCCGAAGATGACGTTCGCGCCTTCGTTCTCGATGAAGTCGACAGCGACTGCCTTGAAGTCCTCGGCGTTCTCCGGAACGCTCTCGACGAACAGCGTTGTGGCGCCCGTCTGGTCTTCCGCGTACTGGCGACCTTGGTCGTGTGCCCAGTTCCAGCCGGCGTCGCCGACCGGGCCGACCAGCACGAATGCCGCCGTGACGTCCTCGGGGTCGCTGCTGTCGCCGCCGCACGCCGCTCCCAGCAGAGCGACGCCGGCCACCGCAATGGCAAGTCGTGTCAGAGTCCTCGAACGCATGATCTCCCTCTCCGTTCGCGCCCGCGAGGCAACCTCGGAGCGGCAACTATCGAGCCTAATCTTGCCCATCTGGGCCCGCAGCCACCGTCTGCAGGCGCTCCACCAATTCAGAACGGGTTGAGTTCGAGACCGAGGAGGTGTCGCCCGAGCTGGTGGGTGACCCGGTCTTGGTGCACGTTGATGTGCACCGGCATGGCGCGGAAGTCGCGATAGCGACGGTCGAACGCGCCGCCTTCTCGCAGCGCCGTACCGCCCTGGGTGCGGTGCAGCAACGACATGGCCTCGTCGAGCTGCTCCACGGCCATCGTGGTGACTGCCATCTGCCGCAGGTAGTCGGCCTCGTCGGGCACGACACCGGCGGCGATGCGGCGGTCGACCTCATTGCAGGCGGCTTCGGTTGCCGCGGCGGCGGCTGCCAGCAGCGATGCCGCCCGACCGAAGTTGACCTGCACGGTGGGCCGATCGACCATCTTGCCGCCGATGATCACCCGCCGGCCGCCGGCCGCGTCAGCAGCCTCGGCGAGCGCCCGACGCACGAGGCCCACCGCCATGAACGAGAGCCACAGGTCGGAGATGCCCACCCAGTCCTCGCGGTAGCGGTGATGCACCACCGGCACCGTGCGCAGCGACTCAGCACGGTTGGCGCCGAACCAGGCCACGCAGTCGCTGAGATTGACGGGCACGTCGGTGTAGTGGACATCGTCGGTGGCCGATGCCCGCAGCCCGGCGCCATCCCACGAGGGGTCGATCTTCACGCCCTCTGCCTTGGTGGGCAGGATCGTGAAGCGGATGTCCATCGGCCGCACGGGCTTGCCGTTGTCGCCGGTGATGGCGAAGGCCACCCCGCAGTAGTCGGCGTAGCGGGCGCCGGTGCCCCATCGGCCGGTGCCGTTCAGGATCGCCTGATCGCCTTCGATGCGTCCGTAAACCGAACTGCGCGCGCCACCGGGGAACGACACCCACTGGCCGTTGGTCACGATGTGGGTGAGGAAGTCTTGCTGGTCGGGTCCTACGGAGCCGACGAACAGGTGGAAGACGCACAGGTGGTTCCACAGGCACCACGCCAGGCTCGGGCAGCGGGCTGCCACCGCTTCGAGCTCGCGGCCCATGTGCAGCATGGTCTCCTCGACGCCGCCGATGTTGCGCGTCGCCGACATGCGCATGAAGTCGGTGCCGCGGATGGCCTCGATGACCTCCGACGAGACCGACCGGGTCTGGTCTGCAGTCTCGGCCTGCGCCTCGATCGCGTCCAGGAACGGTGCTATCCGCAGGCCCTCGGCCGGCGCCGGGGAGAAGTGCTCGACCAGTTCGACGCCGGATAGACCGGCGCCATCAGATACAGCGCCTGTCAGCCCGAGATGATCGGGTTCGCCTGCTGCGGACGTCGGAGTGGCTTCGTCGGCCTCGGGTGCTCCCGCCATCCGGCCACAGTAGGCGGCGCGCCCGTCTAGGCGCAGTGGCCGTTGGATGACGGCGGCACGTCCAGCATCGGGTTGCGGTCGAAGAATCCGTCGGGCACCAGCCCGAAGCCCACGTACTCGGTGGGCATCACCGGGAAATCCTCGGGCCGCGCATCGTGCGTGATGCCGAACGTGTGCCACACCGTGATGTCGGTGTCGACCACCGAACGGTCGCCCGCCGTGTAGCGCTCCAGGCCGTCGCCGGCATTGCGTTGAGTGGGGAATCGTCCGGCGCCATAGCGCTCGTCGGGCCGGGTGGGCGACACCCACAGGTTGTGCCGCGCAAACGTGGCACGCTCCGAATGCGGGCTGTCGTTTGCAGCAAACATCGTGGCGGTGGGCGGCGGCAGCAACCTGAAGGCGGTCGGATTCCCTAGCCGGTTGATATGGTCCGCGCTCTGGATGCGCCAATACCGGCTCGACGCCGAATTGGCGTTTCGCCGGGCCGCCAGCTCGCTCTCGAGCACGGTTTCCCGTGCGGCGAACGCCGTGCCGTACGGGTTGTCCGGCCCCGAAGGCAGCGCCTCGGTGTTCACCTCCACCACCCGGTTGGCATTGCCGTCGACCGCCATGTCGAGTCGCACGCAGAAGATGTGCTGGTGGATCGGGGCTGACACGTGCGGTGCCACCTGGCGGGCGAACGTCAGATCATCGCCATCACGGTGTGACCGCGTGGTGAGGATGCCGGTCAGCTTCACCTCGTAGCGGATTGTGCCGTCGAGGTAGAAGTACCAGAAGAACCCGTACTCGTAGTTGCCGACGGTGTGTATGGCGCTCACCACCAGGCGGCGCGAGCGGCGCACCTCGGTGGTGTCGGCGTTCCAGTCGAAGTGCTTCCAGCCGATGCCGAAGTCCTCCTCGTGGATGCAGATGGCATTCGGCGTGGTCACCACCGAGCCGTCGTCGAACACCTGCGTCGAGTCGAGGTAGACGATCTCGCCTAGGCAGTCGCAGCCGAGCTGCAACGAGTTGTTCATCAGGCCGAGGCCGAACTCGCCCGAGTCGAGCGCGTGCTTGAACGTTTGCGATGGCCGGGTGTCGCCGTAGGGCACCACCATCTCGGCCAGCGACGCCCGGTCGATGATGGGCCGTACCCGGCCCCCGTCGTTGTACGCAATGCGGTGCAGCACGAGGCCCTCGGTGTCGTCCATGACGACGCGCATCGACCACTTCTGCCAGCACAGCTCGTTGTCTTCGAGGGTGAAGCTGGTGCCCTCGGGTTGGGTGATCTCGATCGGGCGCAGATCGGTGCGCATCGGCCCGAAGTCCTCGGTGACCGAGTCGACGTCGTAGTTGCCACGCTCTGAGGCCACCGGCCATTGGTCGAAATCGGTGACGTGCAGCACTTCCAGCGTGTCGACATCGATGTGCACCATCAATCCGTCGAGCGGGTACGCGTAGCCGTTGTCGGCAGGGTTGGGGCGCCAGAAGGCGATGCAGCGCTGCACGCGCCGGCCGATTTCGAAGTCGAAGTCGTAGTCACCGGTGGGCCAGGGGTCGATCTGCACTTGCGAGGTATCGGTGATGCCGCGCTTGGCCAGCGCAGCGGCGAAGCCCGGGTCCTTCCGGCAGGCGTCCATCACGGCGAACAGTTCCGCCATGCCCACCCGGGGCACCACGCCGGGGTGGTGCGTCCACGAGTCCACCTCGCCGCGGGTCACCGACACCACGGCAACGTGCACTTGGCCGTTCTCGTGCACCACTACCTCGAATCGCCGATCCGTGACGGTGCCGGACGTCCACGCTGCCACTTCGGCCTTGGGCGGTTCGGCGATGCAGAAGCCGTGAAAGCGCGCGTCCGCGCCGATGCGCCCGCTGCGACGCAACACCTCGATGGCGGCGTGAGCCTCCGCTTCGGTCATCATCGACAGCGGGTGAATCGAGGGTGCGTCCGTTCCCTCGACCGTTGTTTCCAGCAGTGTGTCGGCCATGGCTTCACGCTACGCGGTGCACCGCGCATACGCGGTCGGCGCGATGAACGTCACTAATCTCGCTCACTACGGTTCCGCACCCGATTGGCCGGTGACCGGTCTGATGATTGGGGTCCGCACGTCGTGACCGAGGGGGATCTCCGCAGCCGGGTCGAGCAGCACCTCCAATTCATCTACCCGGGGTTGAGCACTAATCGCCTTGTCGATGAGGTGCTCTCCACGCTCGGTATCGACGGCACTGAGGGCGCTGCCGCGGGCGGCCCGCGGTGGGATGAGCACGACGTGGCGGTGATCACCTACGCCGACTCGATCACCGAGGCGGGCAAGGTGCCGATGCAGACGATGCACGACCTGCTCGACGACCTGACGGGCGACGTCGTATCGGTCGTGCACGTGCTGCCCTTCTACCCGGCGAGTTCCGACGGGGGTTTCGCCATTACCGACCACCGTGCGGTGGACCCTCGTCTGGGATCCTGGGACGACATCACCGACCTCGCCGAGACCTACACGGTCATGGCCGACCTGGTCGTGAACCATGTGAGCGCCGATCACCCGTGGATGGAGCAGTTCTGCAGCGCGGATGAGCCCGGCAGCCGCTACCTGCTCACCGCCGAGCCCGAAGACGACCTGTCGAGCGTGGTGCGTCCCCGCACCACGCCGCTGCTGCGCGAAGTCGAGACCCCCGACGGCCCCCGGCTGCTGTGGTGCACGTTCAGCTTTGACCAGATCGATCTGAACTTCGCTGAGCCTGAGGTTCTGCTCGACTTGCTGCAGACCGTCGCCCGCCTCGTGGACGCGGGCGTGCGGTGGTTCCGGCTCGACGCCATCGCCTATCTCTGGAAGGAGCTCGGAACCTCCTGTGTGAATCTGCCCCAGACCCACGAATTCGTGAAGCTGCTGCGGACGCTGCTGGACACACGCTGTCCCGACTCGGTCATCATCACCGAGACCAACGTGCCGCACGACCAGAACGTGGCGTATTGGGGCGACGGCGACGAAGCCCATCTCGTCTACAACTTCAGCCTGCCGCCGCTGGTAGCGCACACGATGCTGTCGGGCTCATCGGTGGCGATGCAGCAATGGCTGGGCAAGCTGGAGACGCCGCCGGCGGGAACGTCGTTCTTCAACTTCATCGCCAGCCACGATGGCATCGGGCTGCGCCCGGTGGAAGGGCTGCTGAGCGCCGCCGAGATCAACCGGCTCATCGCTGCAGCGCACAGCGCGGGCGGCACGCATTCGGAGTTCGACACACCTGCTGGACCCAAGGCCTACGAGCTGAATGTCTCGCTGTGGGACCTTTTCGCCGGCGATGGAGACCCGCTGGGTGTCGCGCAATTCCTCGCCGCGCACACGATCATGCTGAGCCTCGCCGGCGTTCCCGCCCTCTACGTGCATGCACTATTGGGCACCCCCAGCTACTGGACGCCGATCAGCGAGCCGCCGCGCATCGTCACCGAGCACGGCCTGCCCCCGGTGGAGCAGAACAAGCGCACGATCAACCGGCGCAAGGTCACCCTGGACGAGGCCGTCGACTTGCTCGGCGCGCAGGACGGGATCCGGCGCAGGACCCTCGTGGAGCTCGTGCACCGCATGCTCATCCGTCGTGCGCAACCGGCCTTTCACCCCGACAGCCCACAGGTGTCGCTGGACCTGGGGCCGCAGGCACTGGGCGTGATGCGCGGCGATGCGCAGCGCGGCCAGACGGTCGTGTCGGTCACCAACGTCGGCCACACCCATCTCACGGTGGACCTCGAGGTGCTGTCGTCGCTGTGCCCGGCGGGCAGCGCAGGCAGGCAGTTCGACGAGGCCGGCTGCGTGGACCTGCTGGACGGTGCGCTGCACGGTCCGTCGGACCGCGTGGACTTGGCGGCCGGACAGACGATGTGGCTGTGCCTGGAATCCGAGCGTCGGGAGCCCGCGCACGCGCACCGGCCGACGAACCCGTAGCTCTTCGCCATCGAGCCGCCCGGCAGGGCTCGCCGCTGCGAGGCTCAGGCGTTGTCGAGTTCGACCGCGTCGTAGAGCTGGCCGAGCACATCGGGCACCGCGCTCTGCACCCTCGACCAGTTCGGGATGAACGGTGTGCCCATCGGGTCGTTCAGGAACTCGTCGCCAGCTTCCATGATGGCCGAGGCGAACAGCTCCACGGCGGTCTCCTCGGCGTGTAGGTCGAAGTCGAAGCCGTTGAACGTGGCGTCGTTGCGGTAGTGGCTGACGAGGTCGAGCGCGTTCCGGTAG
>CAZAFV010000083.1:0-11954 GCA_964484385.1 uncultured Acidimicrobiales bacterium | reverse complement strand
AAGCGCCTCGACGTCGACGAGGCCGCCCTGCGGGTCTACAACTTCCTGATCACCCTGACCATGGAAGTGCAGATGCTGGCCCGGGCGTGCGGCAAGACCGACATCCACTCACTCGAGCCCGAGGACCTCGCAGCGCTCACGTACGAGGCGGCCGCCATGGCCAAGGTGCCGCTCGCCGGCACCAACTACATACCGGGCGTCACCGAGGAGCGGACCCTGGCCGAGATCCGTGACCTCTTCGACAAGCACGTGATCGACGGAGGACTGTGAGATGGCGAATTCAGCAAGCACAGGCGAGAGCACACGCGAGACGCGCACCGTCGCGATCGACGCCGAGGTGCTGGCGGGCAAGCGGTTCCCCTACCAGGAAGACATGTCGCTGGTGGAGGACCTCGATCTGCTGGAGCTCACGCCCGGACCCGACATCAACTGGCTCGAGGACATCACGCTGCTCGAGGAGGACGGCGTCCCGGCGGTGTTCGACCGGTACTCGAACTCGTTCCTGAAGATCTACTTCGAGATCCCCGAGGGCCGCGAGGACGAGATCGCCCGCAAGGTGCTGATGAAGCACCTCACCGAGGGCAACAGCTACGGCGTCACGCTCAAGGACATCCACTGCAAGTTCCCGCAGGTGGAGCTGGGACCGTGGGTGGAGAACTCCCGCACCGTCGGCACCGAATGGCGCCCGCCGGTGCTGGAGGGCTGGGAGGCCCCTGCCGGCCACTGAGCCGGCACTCGCCGACCGCCCAGCGTCGCCCCACACGGCACACGCCCCCGCACAACGACACAGCGACACTTCACGATCAAGAAGGCAACGGCATGGCACTACCGAGCAGCGCTCGTTACGTCATCATCGGCTCGGGCATCCACGGCTTGTCCACGGCGTGGAACCTCGCCCGCGACCTGCGGTCGTCAGGCCGGGGCTCGGGCGCGGACATCGTCGTGATCGACAAGTCGGGTGTGGGCGCGGGCGCCTCGGGCATTGCCTGCGGCGTCATCCGCAACAACTACTTCCAGCCGGCCATGCGCGAGCTGATGGCCCACTCGGTGGACGTGTGGGACAGCGACCCAGAGGCGTTCTCGTATCACCCAGTCGGCTACATGCAGATCAGCCACGAGGCGATGCGTGCCGACGTGGCGTCGATCCATGCCCAGCAGCAGGCCATCGGCTACTCCTCCACGTTCGTCGAAGGCGCCGCCGCGTCGGACAGCTACATGAAGGGCATCTTCAGTGACTGGCAGGCCCAGGGCATCACCAGCGTGCTGCACGAGCACCGCGGCGGGTACGCCAACAACATGGCCTCGCTGAAGGGCTTGCTGGGCAAGGCCGAAGCCGAAGATGTCAATGTGGTCGGCGGCGTGACCGTCACCGGGTTCGACCGGGACGCATCGGGCGCCGTCACCGCAGTTGTTACCGATCAGGGCCCTGTTGCCTGCGAGCACGTGGTGGTGGCCGTGGGGCCGTGGGTGCAGAAGATCTGGGCGATGCTCGACCTGCCCACCACCACCGACATTGCGGGCGGCGACGGCAGGCTGCACAACGTGCCCACGTGGACCTACATGTGCCTGCAGGAGGGCACGCTCACGGTCGATCCCGGCTACCTCACCGATAACGAGGGCAACATGCCGCCGGTGGTGCACGTCGACACCGATGCACCGCTGCATGACGCCGACGGCTTAGTGACCGAGGGCCCGTGGGGCATCTACTACAAGCCCGACTTCAACTTCGGCGGCGTGCAGGGCGGCTACATGCCCTACGTGGTCGACAAGCCGTCCCAACAGGTGGCCGTCGACCCCTACGGCCCCGACTCGCCTGATTTCGTGGTGGGCGGTGACTTCTACCGCACCTGGACTGCCGCGCTGGCGCACTGCCACAAGCGTTTCGAGGGCAAGAACCACCTCATCAGCGACGAGCCCTCAGGCGGCATCGGCAGCTTCTCGCCCGACAACTTCCCGGTGTTCGACACGTTCTGTGACAACGCCTTCTTCATCGCCGATTCGAATCACGGTTACAAGATGATCGGCGTCGGCGCCCTGGTCGCCAAGGAGCTGCTCGGCGAGCCGCAGGCCCTGCTCGAGCCGTTCCGCTACTCCCGCTACGCCGAAGGCAGGCTGCACCCGGTCAGCAACTCCCCCTACCCCTGGAGCTAAGAGGCTGAGCCGCTAGGCGCGGGCGCTGGGGCCGTAGGACAGGTGCATCAGGTCGCCGTCGGCGAAGCGTGAGGGTCGCAGCGCGCAGATGTCGATGGGGGGCGCATCGCCCACCTGGTCGACGCCGAGCACGCGGGCGGCGACGATCTCGCCGAGCGCCGGCGACAGCTTGAGCCCGTGGCCGGACAGGCCGACGGCGAGGTACAGGCCATCCACTGGGGCGATGTCCGAGGCCCAGCCCAGGATGGGGTGGTAGTCGGGCGACACGTCGTAGGCACCGGCCGTGGTGCTGACGGTGGACGCCACGGTCAGGCTCGGGAGCCGTTCGGAGATGGCAGCCTGCAGGCGCACGTCATGCGCTGCATGGTCGGCGTCGGACGCATCAGCCAGCGGGTCGACGACCACGGGCATCTCGGGCGGGTAGGCCACCGCCACGATGTGACGGCCCATGTCAGGTCGGATCACCAGGTTGGAATTCCCATCGGTGATGCAGGTTCCCAGCGCCCGTGCCCCGGCGTGCTGTTCGAGCACTGCCATATCCAGCCGTCGCCGCTCGATGGGCACCTCCACGCCGAGGGGGTCCAGCAGGTCACAGGCCCATGCACCGGTCGCAGCCACGACGACCGGGGCTGCAATCTCGCCCGCTCCGGTGGCCACGCCGGCGACCGACCCGCCCGAGGTCATGATCCCCTCGACGTTGACCGGGGCGAGCACGTGCGCTCCGGCAGCGCTCGCCGCAGTGAGCCAGCACAGGACCATCTTGGTGACGTCGATGTAGCCGCCCTCTGGTTCGTAGGCGCCTCCGGCGAGACCGTAGGCGTTCACCAGCGTCTCGACCTCGGTGATCTGACTGCCCACCACGAAGCTGGTGTCCACGCCGAGGCTGCGGCCGAGCTCGATGTTGTGGCGCAGGCCGTCGAGCTGGTCGGCGACCACCAGCAGCATGTAGCCGAAGCGTGCCTAGCCGGGATCGCCGAAGCCCACCACCGAGTCCCAGTTCTGGATGCAGTGGAAGCCCCGCTGCGCGATCCGCACCATCAGCTCGTTGGAGTAGTGCTGGCGTATCTGGCCGAACGTGCGACCCGAAATGCCGCCCACCGGCGCCCGGGCGTCAACGATCGCCACACGCAGGTCCGAGTGCCGGGCGAGCTGGTAGCCGATGCTGGCACCGGTCACCCCGGCGCCGATGACGACCACGTCGGCCCCGCTGGGCATGCTTGGGCCGCCCCGCGGGCCGGCTGCGCCCGGCACGCCGGCCTCGGTGGGCATCGCGGCCATGACGTCAGCGCGGGTACAGGCCGAGCTCGCTCAGCCGTCGGCCAAATACGACTCCAGCGAGTCGTCGAGCGCCTCTTCCCACGAGGTGTGGTGCACCGGTGCCAGCGTGCCGGTCACCGGCGAGGTGTGGCCGTGGTCGCGGTAGCCGATGATCGACTGCTTCTTGTGCTTCTTCCAGTCCTTGAACATCTTGTTGATGAGCTGGGTGTTCGGATCGGGGCAGTCGGTCTGGTCGAGCAGATCCTGGGTGTAGTCGCCCTGGAAGTCGATGGACTCGTAGTCGTCCGCCACGGCGTCCTCGGCTGCCTGGAATTCGTCGATCCAGCGAGCCTGCTCGTCGGCGCCCGGCAGCTCGATGCGGCCCAGGATCACGTCGCGGGCGTACCAGGCCTGGGCGTCGAACATGTTGAACGTGTACCACTGGTCCTGCATGCCTAGATAGAGAATCCGGTTCTCCGGCTGGAACACCACTCCCCGGTAGAGCATCGAGCTGGCCAGCCGGTTGGCGGTCACCAGGCGCAGCTCGTCGTCCATGAACGGGAAGTGGTGGAGGTAGCCAGTGCACGAGACGATGGCGTCCACCTCTGCGGTGGTGCCGTCTTCGAAGTGCACGGTGCGGCCGTCGGTGTGGGTGAGGATCGGCTTCTCGGTGATGCCGTCGGGCCAGTCGAAGCCCATCGGCCCGCTGCGCGACGAGCAGATGACCTGCGAGGCTCCGTACTTCCACAGCTGCGATGCGATGTCCTCGGCGGAGTAGCTCGATCCGATCACCATGACGACGTCGCCCTCGAACTGCACGGCGTCACGGAAGTCGTGGGCGTGGATCAGCGTGCCCCCGAACGTCTCGTAGCCCGGGTAGTGCGGCATGTTGGGTGTGGAGAAATGCCCGGTCGACACCACCACCCAGTCGAAGTCCTCGCTGGTGGCGGCGTCGGTCGTGTGGTCGTGGGAGGTCACCGTGAAGCCGTCGCCGGAGGCGGACCGGCTCACTCCGCGCACGGCGTGGTTGAACCGGATGCAGTCGCGGATGCCGCTGCGTTCGGCGCGCCCGATGATGTAGTCGTAGAGCACTTCGCGTGGCGGGAACGAGGCAACGGGCTTGCCGAAGTGCTCCTCGAAGCCGTAGTCGGCGAATTCCAGGCATTCCTTGGGGCCGTTGGACCACAGGTAGCGGTACATGGATCCGTGGCAGGGCTCGCCGTGCTCATCGAGGCCGGTGCGCCACGTGTAATTCCACAGGCCGCCCCAGTCGTCCTGCTTCTCGAAACAGACCAGCTCGACGCCAGCGGCCTCTGCCGAGCTGTCGCTGGCGAATGCATGCAGCTGCGACAGCCCGCACGGTCCCGCACCGATGATGGCTACCCGAGTCATCTCCGAATCCCCCCTGTGGTTAGACGTTTATGCAATGAGAGTAGAACATCGCCCAGTCTTGCATCTGCGTGACGGGGCGAAGAACACTCCTGCCGCCTCCGCAGCTATGGCGTCTGTGCACACAGCTATGAGCGCACTCGGGACTTGTCGGGGTCGTAGAACGGGAAGCGCACGACCTCCGCAGCGATCCGCTTCTCGTGGCCGTCCAGCTTGCCCACCTCCACCGCCGTGCCGATCTCGTTGTAGGGCAGCGTCATGCGGCACAGGGCGATGTTCTTGCGCAGGATGGGGGAGATGGTGCCGCTGGTGATCTCGCCGACGTGATTGCGCCCCACGTACACGCCGTCGCCGAGTCCCGCTGCCTCGCCGCCCTCGAGCTCGAGGCCCACCAGCCGCCGCTGGGGGTTGTCGCGCCGGTCGAACAGGGCGTCGCGCCCGATGAAGTCGTCTTCTTTGGTCTTGAGCGGCACCGTGAAGCCGATTCCCGCCTCGTAGGGGTCGGTCTGGTCGCAGAATTCGTGGCCGGCGAAGACCAGCCCGGCCTCGATGCGCAGCATGTCGAGCGCACTCAGCCCCATGGGCACGAGCCCATGGGGTGCGCCGGCCTCAAAGATCGCATCCCACACCGCCGGGGCATCGGAGGGATGGCAGAACACCTCGTAGCCGAGCTCGCCGGTGTACCCGGTGCGTGAGAGCACCAGCGGGATGCCGTCGTAGTCGCCGATGCGAGCGATGGCGAACCGGAACCAGCCCAGCTCTTCGACGGTCGGCTGATCGGGACGCGTCCAGATGATCTCGTCGAGGATGCGGCGGCTGTTGGGGCCCTGCACCTGCAGGTTGTGGAGCTGCTCGGTGGAGTTGCGCACCCACGCGTTCAGACCCAGCCGCTCTGCCTGGGTGCGCAGCCAGATGCCGCTGTAGCCGAGCTGTCCGCCGATCCAGCGGAAATTCTCGCGCCCGATCCGGAAGACGGTGCCGTCGTCGATCATGCCGCCGGTGGGGTGGCACATGGCGGTGTACACCACCTGCCCGTCGGCCAGCTTGCGCACGTTGCGGGTCACGCAGGTCTGCATCAGCAGCTCCGCATCGGGCCCGGTCACCTCGTACTTGCGCAGCGGGGACAGGTCGATGGCCGCGGCCGCCTCCCGGCACGCCCAGTACTCCTCGACGGCGCCGTGTGCGGTGTAGTGGTCTGCCAGCCAGTAGCCGCAGTACTCGCTGAAGCTGCGCGTCAATGCAGCAGTGCGGGAGTGGAATCCGGTCTCTTTGGTGAGCTGGGCTTCGGAGTCCGCGGTCATTCTGATGGCCGTCGCTTTCTTGAACATGTTTGCTGCGGGATACACCCTGACCGCGATGTCGGTGGGGTTCCAGCCATTGGCAGCGTCGACATCGCATGGGCATGCAGTGCTGACGCACACCAGGTCCTCCAGCGCCCGCAGCAGCACGTAGTCGCCGGGGCGTGACCACGGCTCGTCGAGGTAGATCTGATTCGCGTCATCCACCTGGGTGTTGTAGAAGAAGTTGATCGCTTCCCAACCCCGCCGGGCGGCCACGCCGTAGGGCGCGAGCTCGCCGTTGATGTTGTCGGTGCAGTTGATGTGGCCGGGGTAGCCCATCTCCTCGTAGTAGCGGGCGTTGCAGGCGGTGTTGAAGGTGTCGTGACGGCCCACCGTGTCCTGCACCACCTCGACGAGCGGCTGCATCTTGGCGTTGAAGAACTTGGAGTACAGGCCCGGCATCGGGTAGCTCGCGCCCATGAGCGACCGGGTGATGGTGGCGTCGAGGCAGAGGTCTTGGCCCGCTTCGAGATCGGCCACGGCGAAGCACTGAAAGTCGGAGCACTGCCGGCCCTCCATGTCCACCACCTGGAACCAGTCGCCCTCCGACACCTGGTAGGCGCGTGCCGTGCTGGCCAGCACGATGAAGTCCTGGCTGGGGTCGGCAAGCGGCGTCGGCAGCAACGGCTCGGTGTCGTTGCCGGCAGGGTCACGGCGATGGACGTAGGCGATGAGATCGGTGGGCGGAGCACCCTCGTGCGCTGACATGGGGCCACCGGGTGCCGCGACCACGCAGGCGACATCGTCGAGCGCGGTCACCCGAGCCGTGACGTTCGCCGGCGTGTCACCGTCGAGCAGCCTCAGCGGGGTCGCTGCCTGCACGGCGCGCATGTCCACGCCGACACGCTCGAGACCGGCCCGTACTCGGCGGGCGTCGGTCAGCGGTGCCGAGAGGATGCCGACAGCCGCCGGGTCGGTTGGGGCGGACGCTGCAGCGCTGCCATTGGTTACCTCGAGCAGGCCCGGATCCGACTTCCCGCCGGCATCGAAAGCGACCAGCTCGCATGGCTGGCAGCCTTCGGGGTCGACGATCTCCAATTCATCGCCGGCGGCGAGCGCGAGCACCGTCGCTCCGCCGCCCGTCACCCGGTAGCGCTCTACTCCCGGCCCAAGCAGCATCAGGCCCGGTACCACGACCTCGGCCTGGACTGCGGCCACAGACGTCATCGAGACGTTATCTCCGCCGGCCGAGCGGCCCCGAGAATCCGCGTCTCGGCGGCTCATCAGTGTCACCGCCGCCGTCGGAACCCGAGACGTCGGCGAACATCTCCCACACCAGCAGCACAACGGCCGTTGCGGAGGCGACAACAGCGATCCATACGCCGATGCCCGGATCGGGCGGTTGGCCGGGCGGGCCGATCCCCGACGGATCAAAGATCTCTCGTGCCGCGATGGCACCTGCGAAACCGGCACCGATCCACGCAGGACGCCATGCGATCCGTATCAGCCCGATCGTCACCGCGCAGGCCAAGATGAGCAGCCGGCCTTCGCCGATGCTGATGCCGAGCGCCGTCTGGTTGCCGCTGAGACCGGCGTTGAGGTGCCACGGCAGCAGCATCGCTGCGCCCGCCGCCACCAAGCACGCCTGAGCGATCAGCTTGCGAGAAGTGTTCACGGCGCCAATCTTTGCATCGCGTGACGACCGGTCAGTCCGGTGCCTGCTGGCACATGAGCCAGCAGGCACCGTGACCTGCTTACGCCGCGAGGCTTGCCGGTGCGCAGGCCCAAGAAGCGCTGACTGCTCAGGCCAGGCCGGAAATCAGCGAAATGTGCCGCCGCCGACCGCCTGCACGGCGATGATGACAAAGACGATGCAGGCGACGCAGAAGACCACAACGGCCCTCTCAACGTTCTTGTTGTGTCCCTGCAAGCCCTGGAACTCGATTTGCTTTCTGCGAGCCATGTCAGTCCTAACGAGTGAGCTCTACGAGCTAGTTGTACTTCTCAGCGAGCCGGTTGGCCGCGTGGTTGAGCAGCGCGTCTTCGCGGACAGTCACCATCACTGCGGAAATCACCGAGATGGCGATGCCGAGGAGGGCGAGGACGACCATCGTCCCGTTGGTGCCCGCGGGCGCGCCCCATGTCGAATAGCCCCCAGCCGCTTCCACGGCTTCATTGAAGCTTTCGTAGGGAAAAGTGTTCATGTGGTTCTCCTAGACCGATTGTGAGCGGGGTGCTCAGCGTTCTGTGTGCTGTCGCTGGTGTCGTTCAGACGGGCTCGCTGCTTCTTCGCCCACAGTCCTGCTGCACCTACCACGAGGTACATCAGCACCACAGCGCCGATGAACTGGAGCCATCCGCCCGACACCGTGAGCTAACGGTTGTCCCGGTAGGCGCCCTGCAGGACCCCTGCAGCGGGCTCTTCGGAACCGTCGGCGTGGACAATGGGCTCGTCCGCGCGGCCGAATTCGGGGAAGAAGTCCGTCTCGAACTCGGCCATGTCGAGGCCTTCGAGCTCCACTTCTGGCGGCACCCGCAGCAGGTTCAGCTTCTTGAGTATCCACGAAGCGATGTAGCCCGTGAAGAACGCCAAGGCGATGAGCGCTGCGGCACCGACGAGCTGGCCCAAGAACGAAGTCTTGACATCCACCACGCCGCTCGCGGGGAATCCGCCGGCGAAGATGCCCAGGAGCAGCACGCCCCAGAAGCCCATCACGCCGTGAACACTGACCGCCCCGACAGCATCGTCGATGCGAGCTTTCTGCTCGATCCAGTTGCCTGCCGCATACGCGAGCCCCGCCGAGAAAAAGGCCAGGACGAACGTCAGCGACGGGCTGTAGATGTCGGCACCGGCCGATACGGCCACCACGCCGGCCAGGCCGCCTGACAGCGTCCAGAACGGGTCGCCCTTGGCGAAGATGTAGCCGCCGGCGAAGCCGCCCGCGAATGCCATAGTGATGGTGAACGTGATCGCCGACAGCGTGGCCGGGACGAAGTAGATGTTGACGTAGCCGCCGGTGGTGTCGGCCTGGATGTACAGGCATGCGGCGTAGAAGGCGTAGAACCCGGTGAAGATGATCATGAGCCCCATCAACGTGAGATGCAGGTTGTGGGGCTTGAACGCTCGCGTTCCGCCGTTGGCGTCGTATCTGCCGATTCTCGGGCCGAGGTTGAACAGCACGCCCAAGGCGAAGATGCCGGCGATGCCGTGCACCACGCCCGACGCGGCGAAGTCGTGATAGCCGAAGTGGATGACCAGCCAGCCTCCGTAGCTCCAGCCCCACGCAGCAGCGATCACCCAGACGATGCCGCCCATCAGGGCCGTCAGCCACAGATAGGCCGAGATCCGGATTCGCTCCAGCACCGAGCCCGACATGATCGAGCCCGTCGTCCACGAGAAGAGCACGAACGCCGCCCAGAAGACCCCCGTGAGGTTGTCTCCGATGTTGGGACTCATGCTGGCGTCCCACGGCACGACGTAACCCTCGCCGCAGAAGTAGGCCGCTTCGCCGGCGTTGCCGTTGCCGTCGGCCGTCCCGGTGAACTTCAGGCCCTCCTGCATGCAGAAGTACACCCAGAAGCCGACGTAATAGAACGTCGGCGTCACCACGGCGATGGTCATGATGTTCTTCATGGCCGTCGACATGATGTTCTTGCGACGGCTGACGCCGGCCTCATAGGTCATGAAGCCGACGTGCAATAGCCACATGATCGCGACGGTGAAGTAGTAGTAGGCCTCGGTCAGAATCCCGTCCGTGGCCACGGCAGCAATCTCCATTGCGCCTCCCCCTGTTCTCGTTCTGCGCTCAAGTCCCCATGATCCGAGCGGCAGACCAGTTCGGAAAACCGTTACACGTTCGCAATCTCGCGCCTGACAACTGCCGCCAGATGGGTGGATGTTGAACCCTGCGGGTGATCTGCGCCCCTCAGCCGCTGTCGGGTTCGATGAACTCGAACTCGACGACGGTACCCGTGCCGGCATCGACGACAATCGCAGCCTGCCGCAGGAAGTCGTTGCGGCCGCCAGCGGGATCGGTAAGGGTGAACACGACCGCCCACGCCGGCCGTGGCGGGAAGCCCCGCCGGATCAGGCGCACTTCTGAGCGGTCGGGCTCGAAGCTGTCTGGCGTCACGTCGAGCGCAGCTCGTGCCGCAGCGACAGCGGCTTCCTCCTCGACCTCGACGCCCGAGCAACCGTCGAAGAAGATCAGAATGATCGCCAGCAGCACGCCGGTTCCGATCAGCACCCACTTGCGATTTCCCATCACGACTCGCTCTCGCGGCGCGGAACGAGCCGCAGCACGATGTAGCCCACCACATGAGTCAGCGCCACGAACGACACCCACCACAGCAGCACCTTGAGCCGGTAGCCCCGTTCGCGGCACTCCCAGAGCGTCAGCGCGACGGCCCCGGCGAGCAGCAGCCACAGCATCACGCTTTGCGCGATGCCCTGGCGCTGGGTGAGGAATTCGATCAGGAGCAGGAAGCCCATAGCGTCACCCTCCCCCTGCGGTGCGCGGCTCGCTGGCGGGGTACACCTTGATGGAGATGAACCGCACCGGCAACTCGACGAGCTCGACTGGGCCGTGGGCCACCTCGCCGTGGATCTGCATGGTGTCGCCGGTGTTGAGCAGGTAGGCCTTTCCCCCGTAGCCGTAGTAGAGCGACCCCTCCAGCACGTGGAGGAATTCGACGCCTGGATGCTGGTAGAGGGGGAACTCGCCGCCCCGTTCGGTGATGGTGGTGATCATCGGCTCGATGATCCGGTTGGCACCGCGCAATGTCCCGAGATCCTGGTAGAGCCGGTCGGGCCCGCCGCGGTCGTGGTGGATCTGGTGACCCTCGCCCGCACGCACGATCACCAGGTCGTGCTCCTCGTCGAGGCCCCGGAACAATGCGGTCACCGGCACTTTGGCGGACGCGGCCAGCCGTGCAAGCGTCGAGAGGCTGGGCGCGCTCTGGCCGTGCTCGATCTTCGACAGCATCCCCAGCGAGATGCCGGCATCGTCGGCGAATGCCGACATGGTCATGTTGCGCGCTTGGCGAAGTTCGCGGACCCGGCTGCCCACCACCCGGCACAGTTCCGCGGTGGTGAGCGGCGAATCCATTGCCGCCGCTGAGAGCTCCAAGGAGTCGATCTGGCGGATATCAGGGATTGCGCCAGAATCTTCGCCCCCCTCTGGGTTCTCCTCCCCGCCGCTCGTCATCGCCCCGATAGTGCCAGATGGCAGCCGCGAACCGGGACTGAGCGTCGCATTCGCGTTCGCCGGGCTGCTCGGCGTCGGCCACCAGACCGGCCACCGCTTGGCACTAACCCGCCCGGCACCCTGCCCCTGCTGCGGTCACGCGAAGGCGCAGTCTGCGCCTTACGGGCCGCTCGGGCCACGCCTCGCGACGTCCGCCGAGCAACGCTGCTGCTGTCCGACGGCGGCGCTTAGCCTGTCGGCATGGCTGACGACGCCGGCCCATTCCGGCTGCACGCGGTCCTGCGGCGGCACCTGCATCACGGCGTGGTCATCGCGGTGATGCTGCTCACCGGCCCGCACACCAACCGGCTCCCGTCGGGGCCAGCGCTGGCCGTCGTGTGCGCCGCTGCTGGCCTCGCGGGCAGTCTCGCCGCCGGGCGGCGTGCCGCCCGCATGGAACGCCACGGCCTCGACGGCCTCGACCCGCACCGGTGGACCGCGGCCGCCCCCGTCGCGCTGGTGCTCGGCCTGGGGTGGCACGGCGAGAGGCTGTGGCCCATTGTCTGCGCGGCGGCGTTCGTGCTCGGCGTCGCCGCGGGCGAGGTGGGGAGCAAGAGGCTGCGCCGCAGCGGGGCCGCGGCCGGCTGTGCGGCGAGCGGCCCGTGACCCGCAGCGACCTCGCGCGGCGGCT
>CAZAFV010000082.1:0-12037 GCA_964484385.1 uncultured Acidimicrobiales bacterium | reverse complement strand
CGCCCACGAACACACCGGAGCCTACCGAAACGCCGGTTCCGCCAACCAGCACGCCGCGGATCTCGTACCAGCTGAGGTTGCGGATGAGCCCTTCGGTCACGCAGACGGCGGCGTTGCGAGGATTGCGGCCGGTGGCGAAGGCGTTCGGCTGGGGATCGGGTGAGACATACAGCCGGGGCATCGGCAGATTCGACAGCGTGGTTAGCTCCTGCATGATCCGCCAGTAGTCCGGCAGCTGGTGCGGCTGGACCTCTTGGGCCCGGGCGGAGCGGATCGCCAGCTTGTCGCTGAACCAGTAACTGCCGCCCACCACAGCCAAGCCGAAGATGACGGCAATCGTGAGGCCGCCTTGGCCCCAGAAGCTGCCGATCCACAGGATCAGGCCGGCGAGGCCAGCCAGAAGAACGGTGGTCTTGGCCGTGTTGCGCACGTTGTGCAGCACCTCATTTCGGACGCTGTGCGGTCGGCGTTCAGGCTAGTGACGCAGGTCCGCTGGCCGGACGCGGGGTCGGCGTCGCGGCGACGGTGCCAGGGTTAGCTGAGGTTGCGACCGCGTGGTCAGTTCTTGGCGTCGACCAGGCGCCAGTCGTCTGAGCCGGGTGAGTAGCGGCCGCGGAAGTCGGGGTCGTAGGCCGCAGCCAACTCGGCCGCTTTGCCGATGGACGACCGGTACGCGTCGATGATGGCGTCCTCGGCGTCGTAGTCGAAGGGGTCCTGCATGCGCCGCTCCTTCGTGCTGCCGCGCCGGACCGGGTTCTCATAGAGGTCGCGGGCCGTCATGCCAACAGCTTCGACAACGCCGACCTTGTCGCGGTAGCCGAGCTCGGCGATCATCAGGTCGGGCGACATCGACCGGTGCAGCGAGTTTTCCTCGCCGAGGAAGGGGCGGGCCGGCGTCGCGAGCTCCTCGGGAAGACTCACGATGTCGAGCTCGACATCGAGCGCAGCCGCGATGACCTCGATGGTCTGGCGGGCGGTGAGCGTGTGCTCATCGCTGATGTTGTACGCCTTGCCGGCGGCAGCCTCAGGGTGATCCGCCGCCAGCGTGAGGGCGTGGCCGGCATTGGGGCCGTACGCCGCAGCGCGCAGGGTGAGGCCGCCATCGGACACGATGATCCGGCGGCGGCCATCGATGATGCGCCGCACGATCAGCCACTCGCGGGGGTTGATCTGGCCGGGCCCGTAGATGAGCGGGTAGCGGAAGATGGTGGCGTTGGGGTGGTGCTCGAACAGCACGTCCTCGGTGGCGACGATCTTGGCCACCTTGTCGTTGGCGTCGTTCACCGCCCGATCGGCCGACTCGCGCAGCGGGGTGAGCAGGCCGCGCGGCCAGTTCTGCGCCGGGCGTGCGTAGCCCTTGTAGACGGGGATGCCGCCGACGGCGATGAACTGCCCGCAGCGGTCCACGAAGTACGGCGCCAAGTCGCGCAGCCGTCCATACATGGCGTACACGACGTCGAACGTGGCGTTCCCGAGGGCCTCGGCGACTTCGTCGATGCGGAACGGGTTGGTATGGATGTGCGGCACTTCGGACTCAGGCGGCAGCGTGTCGACCTCGTGGCGCCCGGTGTGCAGGACCGTGATGTTGTAGCCGCGCTCGAACAGCCCGTTCACCACGCCAGGCCCCGTCGGCCCCGTGCCGCCGATCACCAGCGCTGTGCGAGTCACCGGCTCATGCTGTCAGGTCCGGAGTCATCACGGCGGGGCTAGTGGGGGTGGTAGCCGCTGTCGATGTAGAGCGTGGGCAGGTCGAGGTCGCGGTACATGCGGACGTTGCGCATGTCGTCGTCGATGGCGAGGCGCGGCGTGTAACCGCACTGCAGCAGCGCTTGGGTCTGCTCGCCCTTGAACAGCGGCGACGGGCTGAAGTCGCCCATCGGGCGCATGATGAGCAGATCCCAGCGGACCTTGTGCTTGACGAGCCAGTCGAGGGTGGCGCCCGACACCCACGTCGGCCGCGAGGTGAGGGCTGCCACCACCAGCTCGGGATTCAGCAGCACGAGCAGCTCGAAGACCTCGTCGAGCACGTCGTCGTCGCCCACGTCGGCGAAGAACGAGTCCCAGTCGCGCCACGGGCCGTCGAGGTGATGCTGGCGGTGGGCGGCATCGGCCAGCACGCCGTCGATGTCGACGATCACGCAGTCGCCCGGCGGCACTGGGCCATCGCGCCACCACCAGTACGCCGGCCAGTCGCCCTCGGAAACCGACGCGGCAAAGGTTCGCCTGTGCCTCGGTCCCTTCGCCATGTCCAGCTCAGTCTTCGCTGGGGGCTTCGGCGGCGCGGGTGCGGATCTCCTCCACCACGCCCGCGTCGGCCAGCGTCGTGGTGTCGCCGAGCTGGCGACCCTCGGCCACGTCGCGCAGCAAGCGGCGCATGATCTTGCCCGAGCGGGTCTTGGGCAGGTCCGGCACCAGCACCACCGCCTTGGGCCGGGCGATCGCCCCGAGCTTGGTCGCGACGTGCTGGCGTACTTCGGCGCGCAGCTCGTCGGTGGCGTCGTGACCGCCGCGCAGGATCACGTAGCCCACGATGGCCTGGCCGGTGGTGGCGTCGGTGGCGCCCACCACCGCTGCCTCGGCTACCGACGGATGGTCGACCAGCGCCGACTCCACCTCGGTGGTGGAGATGCGGTGGCCCGACACGTTCATCACGTCGTCGACCCGGCCGAGCAGCCACAGGTAGCCGTCGTCATCGAGCTTGGCGCCGTCGCCGGCGAAGTAGCGGCCCTCGTAGGTGCTCCAGTAGGTCTCCCGGTAGCGCTCGGGATCGCCCCAGATGCCGCGCAGCATCGACGGCCACGGCTCGGTGATGGTCAGGTAGCCGCCGCCCCGTTCGACCGGGTTGCCCGCGTCGTCCACCAGCTCCACCGTGATGCCCGGCAGCGCATGGGTTGCCGAGCCGGGCTTGGTGGTGGTGACACCCGGCAGCGGGGTGATCATGTGGCCGCCGGTCTCGGTCTGCCACCACGTGTCCACGATGGGGCAGGTGCCCCCGCCGATGTGGGTGTGGTACCACATCCAGGCTTCGGGGTTGATGGGCTCGCCGACGGTGCCGAGCACGCGCAGACTGGACAGGTCGTGGCGCTCGACTTCGGTCGCACCCCACTTCATGAACGTGCGGATGGCGGTGGGGGCCGTGTAGAGCTGTGTCACGCCGTAGCGCTCGATGATGTCCCACAGCCGGTCCTTGGGCCAGCTCGCCCGATCGCCGTCGCGGAACTCGGGGCGGGGGGTGTCGGGCGTGCCCTCGTACATCACCGACGAGGCGCCGTTGGCGAGCGGTCCGTACACGATGTAGCTGTGGCCGGTGACCCAGCCGATGTCGGCCGCGCACCAGAAGACGTCGACGTCGGGCTTGAGGTCGAACACGTAGCGGTGCGTGAACGCCACCTGGGTGAGATAGCCGCCGGTGGTGTGCATGATGCCCTTGGGCTTGGCCGTGGTGCCTGAGGTGTACAGCAGGTACAGCAGGTCTTCGGAGTCCATGTGGGTGGGCGGGCAGTCGGCCGACGCTCCCTCCATCAGGTCGTGGTACCAGTGATCGACGCTGTCGTTCCAGGCGACGTCCTGGCCGGTTCGGCGCACGACCACCACGTTCTCGATGGTGCTGGTGGCCTCGACTGAGGCATCGGCTGTGTCCTTCAGGCCGAACGGCTCGCCGCGCCGGTAGCCGCCGTCGGCGGTGATGAGCAGCTTGGCGGACGCGTCGTCGATGCGGTCCGACAGCGAGTCGGCCGAGAACCCGCCGAACACCACCGAGTGGGCCGCGCCGATGCGGGCACACGCCAGCATCGCCACCGGCAGCTCAGGGATCATCGGCATGTAGATGCACACGCGGTCACCGCGCTGCACGCCAAGGCCCTTCAGCACGTTGGCGAACTGGCACACCTCGTCGAGCAGGTCGGCGTAGGTGATGGTGCGGGTGTCGCCGGGCTCGCCCTCCCACCAGTAGGCCACCTTGTCGCCGCGTCCGGCCTCGACGTGGCGGTCGAGGCAGTTGTAGGACACGTTGAGGGTGCCGCCCAGGAACCATTTCGCGAACGGCAGGTCCCACTCGAGCACGGTGTGGAAGTCGGTGAACCAGGTGACGTGCTCGCGGGCCTGGCGAGCCCAGAACGCCAGCCGGTCGGCAGCGGCCTCGTCGTACAGCGACTGGTCCGCCGTCAGCGCCGCCGAGCGGAAGCTGCCCGCGGGCTCGAAGACACGTTCTTCGACGTAGTAGTCCTCGATCGTCGCCTCGGTGCTCGTGCCGTTCGCTGGTGTCATGGTCATCGGTGCCCCTGTCTCGTCGTGCCGCCGGTGTGCGAGTGCGGATCGAGCCGGCGTCGCGTGCGAAGCCCGATCCTGCTCAGCCAGATTCGCAGAGTAGTTGCCGCCTGTCCGACGTCTCACGGCGCTCCCGCGTCTCATCGAGCATGCGGCAGCCACCGCCGCGGCCGGGGTTGATGGCTAGCCGAATGGAACGCGGGCCTCAGTAGCGTCACGGCCGATGAGCGCCGCCGTCGAACCGCGTGTCCACCCGGTGCCAAGTGCTGCTCAGCGGGTTCTGGCGCGGCGCTTGGACCCAGATGTCGAAGCGGTCTCGTCGGCGGCGCATGGCGGCGGGACGGGTCTGATCGACTGGATCCTCAACATCGGGGTGGATCGCGGCTACAGCCGGACCGATCTCAACGAGCACGCACGAAGTTGCCGCTGCTCTGGACCGGCAGGGCCAGGGCACCGCCACCATTAACCGCGGTCGACGTTCGCGGTGTTCGGCGGGCCGAATGCGACGGTGTGGTCGTCCACGCCAAGGTCGGCGTGTCGAAGCTCACGTGGGCCGCGGAACGTCCCCCCCCCCGGGCAGCTGCCGAAGAAGACAAACCGGCTTGGGGCCTTGTAGCGGGTGGGAGCGGACACATCTACAACGCAGGAACGATCAACGTCGTGGCGCAGTTGCCCGTGAGACTGGAGCCGGATGCGGCACTGAGTGCCACGATGACGATCACCGGAGCCAAGGTGCAGGCCTTGGCCGAAGCCTGCATTGACGGCACTGGCACGGCCACGGATGCCGTGACGGCGACATCGCCCGCCGATGCATCAAGGGAACGCTTCTGCGGGCCAGCGACTCGCGGTTGCGGTACACGACGCGGTGCGTGCGGGCCTGATCCGCTAGTGCGAGCATCGCTAGGTCCGCAGAGCCGGAGGCAGCCAAGTCGGCGATTTCAACACGAGATCGGGGTGATGCACTGACAGGACGGCTCCGCCGAGCCACCATCCGCGCTGAACTAGTGCGAGAGCGTCAGCCTGATCGAGCTTTGCGAACGTGGTCGGTATGGAGGCGAGTGCGGCTCGTTCGGCGGCGGTGTGCTCTTCGTTGCGCTGACGCCACGCCTGCAGACGTTCCTGCTTGTCGTCGGGAAGATCGTCCGGGAAGTCTGTCGTGAGATTGAACGGTGCGAACCGCCTTCCGTGCGGCTCCATTGATTCTTGAAAGAGACGCCTCGTGCGAGGTGCGCTCGTCTGTCGGTACATCACGGCGTTCGCCCGCCAGAGCGAGCCGGCGACGGGGAGGCGGCCAATGACACCCGATCGGCGGCCCTGCGTCAGCTGCGCACCTGCGTTCAGAGAAATCAGGAACGGGTTGTCGATTTCGTCCCGTCTTCGCTGGATGGCCTCCAGACCGAGGTTGTCGTAGACACCTCCGTCGACGATGTCGACCGCTGTGTCGGAGTTGCAGGGGAACTCCAGGTGCTCAAGCCGAAGCGGGGGAAAGTAGCCGGGGACTGCGGCTGAGGCCGCTACCGCCATCGACACCCGGATGTTCGTGTCGGCAGTCGCGATGCTGCCGTTGACGTAGTCACCGATCACATCTGCGTCAAATCGAAATCGGATGCCTTCAGTGACGTTGGCCGCGTTGATCATGAACCAGCTACCTGCCGGGAGGTCCTTGAGGAGGCGTCCATCCAAGAACCACTTGTCGAGCCGATCTGCGAGCACAGTCGTCCTCGTTGCCCCAAGTTTCGCCGTGCGCCAGCTATTGCGAATGAGATCGGTGAGGAAGGATCGGTTGGTGATCGATTCGAGGATGGGCTGCAGGACGAGTTCGTCGAATGCCGGTTGGGCGCGGCCGTTCTCCCAGTATGTGGCCATCAAGGCGTTTGTGAGCGATCCGCCGGACACGCTTGAGATGATGCGTACGTCATCTAGGAGCTCGGCATCGGCGAGGAATCGGAGCACACCGAGCCCGGCGAGGGTTGCCCGAAATCCACCGCCGGATAGCGCCACGAGGATCGTTGGTCGTCCTGCCTTCACTGGAGCAAGCGGTCGTCTTGGCGGCATGGGGGCGTCACATCGCCGACGCGCTGCGAAGGCCGGTTGCGCGGAGTGGATTCGAGGCCGTACGGCTGGCACTGGGCGAGCGGGTTCTGAGCCTCGTGCACTTGGTGGCTCCTTGGCCGGGTCGGGATGCAGGACTTCAGCTACCCATTTCGGCGCTTCAGGCTTGCCCGCCCAGATGAGCAGCACTGAGGCGCCGTCGCCCACTAACCCTCGGGCGGCCTCGCGGTCCGTGTTTGAGAGTGCGGCGGCACTGTTTGGGTGAGAATGCCAATCGCCCAAGTAAACCGCCTGCTCAGACGCGCTATGTCGGAGAACGTCGAGCATCTGGTCGACGTCGCGAGTGCCGCGAACGAAGCCACTAGCGCTGTGAATGCTGTCAGGCGGCGGGCCCGAGGCTCCCTCGATGGTGATTGTGCGAGTTGCGTCGTTTCGTTCGCCGATGAGGAGCCCGCCCGTTTCGACCACAGGTACCGAGCTGAAGGTGTCGCTGGCGATCTCGTGAATTCGTGCCTTGGCGGATTCGGTCATTAGGACTGTGAATTCGCCATCAGCGGGAACTCGGATTGGCGGCCGAACCTCGAACCGACGATGCTCCGTGCCCCGCGACGGTTCCGCATGCGGTAAGGCAGTGAACTCAGCGAGATGCGTATCTGCATTCTCGAAGAAGCGCGCGATCTGGTTCGCGAGGGTTGAGGCTGCGCTGGCCGCATCGGCGGCGGACCCATGAAATGTCGGCGCAGAGCACCCGGGTTCTGGTTGCACGAGGTCTTCAATGCTGGGCGAGCCCCAGAAGGCATCAACGAAGCGCTTGCCGTCAGCGCCCCGCTTCAATCTGTCGAGCGCGGACTTGCCGCCGAAGCCCGGACCCGCTCCGCCTCCAGGGGAGGCGAACAACGCGGTGAGCTCACATCGAGCATCCGTGACGACGGACACCATTGGGGGAGAACCTGGATGTGCAACGGCATATCGATCTATCGCCGCTGCCACACCTCGGCTGGCTGTCGCATCGATCAGAAGGTCTAAGTCGTTGAGGTTCGGTTTGATCCCGTCGGCCCCGACGACGTCGGCGCTTGAGCTCTCGATGTGCAATTCATGGCCGTAGACCTGCCGCAGGCGAAGAGCGAGTGCTTCTGCCTTGTTTCGAGTGATGTCCTCTTCTCCATAGGGCTGGCGGACGACGAGGCCAGGACTGACCGAAGCTCTGTCACGCAGCATCAGGGATGCTGGCTTTGCTCTGGCTATGAACTCGGCAATCCACGCGCCTAGCGCACCACACCCCCACAGTTCGACGCTCTTACCTGCGAATACAGACATCGCGCTGCGGGTGTCGCGACGCTCGGTAACTGATGTCCGGGCCTCATGGATGCGTGCCCATGCGAGGGGAGCGTTCGCTGCCCACTCATTCGCCGCATCAACTGTGTCGGGGTCATCGACCGCTGGCCCAGACCCGGTGAGCGCACGGAATCGGTCCGCAAGCTCGGCTGGAAGCTCCCATCCCACGAGATGATGGAGTCGACGCCCTGCGATCCGCCGATTCAACGTACCAACGAGAACAACGAGCGGAGTCCCCTGCGGGTTGCGACGCGCTACCTCGATGATGTGTTTTGCGAGGCTGTCTCGGTTAAACCCCAGTTGCTCGAGTTGCCAGGCAAGCGCACCGTACCTGGACGCATAGTCGCCCGTGAGTGGCCGGTTCGAAATGATCGCGGCAGCGAGACGCGGCGTGGTCTTCGGCCCATAGCGGTGAAACTCGGTCACGTCGAATCGGCCGCCGCCCCGGGATGCCAAGTTTGCCCACAAGAGACGACGGTGCTCGCTCTCGGGGACTTCGCCTTGGACTACGAGGTGAGTGCCGGAATGGCCGACACCGAGAGTGACGGGCGGATGCAGTGGGGCCCCGTGTGGGTCGAGATCGCCCGCGGCCGCCGCCACGAGCCATTCCCCCATGCGGTGCACGAACCCAAACATCCCATCTGCCGGCGACCACTGAGAGTCGGGGTCCAAGTAGAGACACAAATCGGGCCCCGTCACATGCAGATACCGAGCCCAGCGAAGATCTGACGCCCATAGCCAAGGCGGGCTGAACGGGACGCCCTCGTGGATCAGGATCTCCAAGTCCTCGTGGGTTCTGATGGGAAGCCCGCCCGGATAACGACGTGCGGCACCCGTCCGGACACGAATCGGCACCGTCACAATCGAATCCGAGTCATCGATGGCGCCCCGTATGTCCAGCGCACCCTCTCCTCGACGAGCAATGGCGCGAAGCTCAGCGACTGCTTGAGCTTGGTCAGGCGTCATTACTTCACGGGGCCGTATCCGCGCCGTTCAGTCGGCCGAGAACGGGGTCGTGCCGCGGACGACGCCTTCACCAGAGGTGCAGCTGCCAACGCCGCAGCAGTCGATGGCTTCACGTATCCGCATGTCGCACCGCCGACTTCGAATACGACCGGGTCTGGGTCCTCTTCGTTGCCGTGCTCACCCGTGCACACCTGGTTGTCGGCCCCGAAGATCTCTTCGTACTTGTCCCAAGCGACGCGATGCGGCGGATCAGCGCCGTCGCTGTCCTTCGCCGGTATCGGGGGAGAACTCGCCACGACCCACGCGTCGTCGGCCGCGCTCTGCTTCAAGCCATCAGTCACTTCGCTCGCCTCGTCACCGTTCTCGTCGAACAGTGCACGCTTCGAGCAATGGTGCGGGGCGATCAGGACGTCGAACTCCAGCGTCGCGCTGTCAGCCTCCTCCAGGAGCTCGCCCAAACTCTCGTGAGCCAGATCTCCGAGGAACAAGATCCGCTGCTCGCAGCCGCCCGCGGTGAGAGCAACCCTCATCGCCAAGCTTGTGTCGTTACGATCCGTGTCCGCGTCGACCTCAAGCGGGCCTAGGAACGTCGCAGTGATCGTCCCCTCCGCATCTTGCCCGTCCAGCACCGTCGTGTCGCTCCCGACGGGAGACCGGGCGTCATCCGGGAGATCGCTGTAAGGCTTGGAGTCGAACAGCTCCTCGCCTCCGACGACCCGGATCCGATCACCAGAAGCGGCGTCGCCCTTGCACATCAAGGGCAATCGCCGGTCTGCCTCTTCGCGGAACTTCGTCGCGTCATCACAGAGGTCCGACTTGTACTCCTCGAAGATCCGAGGTGTGACCCAGAGCTCGCCAATCAGCACCTCGTCGAGCAGCTTCGCGAAGCCGCGACAATGGTCCTGATCCGGGTGGGTCAGCGCGAAGACCGCTAGGTATGGGCGGCCATCGACGGCAGGCAATATCTCGATCAGCTGATCGATGACCGGCACGTATGGCTCATCGTCGTCCTCGCCGGCAGCAAGGTGATTTAGATCTACTTGTGCCACGAGTTCTGCACCGTTCTCGTGCTCACCGAGCAGCAGGGTGAAGCTGTCCCCCGCGCCCACGTACCAGGCAACGAATCCAACCTCGGGCAGATCACTTCTTCCCTTCATTTTCTCTCCTCTCAAAAGGGCAAGTGACACTGCTGTACTTACAGCGGTGTCACTTCGTCAACGTATCGCCGCCGGCGGACGCATCCAAGTGGTTTTCTGCGTCCCGACACCGCCGTGACGATCTGCAGGCTCAGAGCCCAAAACCGGGCGAGAGCAGGTGCCGCTGCCTGTCGCGCACTGCGTTCGCGGGGTCAGTTGGTGAGTTGGCCGCAGGCGACGTCGCGGAGGTGCGGTTGGCGTGGAGGAGCTTGCGGAGGCCAGCGATGTCGGCTTCGTCCAAGCCGAGTGCAGCGCAGACGGCGAAGTCCCAGAGTTGGCGAACATGGCACTCACCGTCGCGGAACTGCGGGACCGGCATTCCGGCGGGTTGCTGCCCAGCAATCGAATTGACGCGCTCACCCGGCGGCGTCGCGCGACGATTCGTGGGCCTCTGACGCACTGAGGCTGACGGGGACCCGTTAGTTGGTCCGGTTGGCCTGATCCCTTGTTGCTGTACCTCAGTTGTAGGAGTCAGGCAGCTTTCGGTTGTCGGTGTCGCGTGGGCCCGCGGCCGACGACATCAGGCCAGCGGTGCACTTCGCCTCGCAACCCGAGCTCCTGCTCGTGGCGCTCGCGCTTCCGAGCTGGCTGACGGAACGGCGACGGTCGAGCGACTGACACCGCAAGCTCTCGGCCTCGCCGCAGCGTTGGGGCAACGCGACCAGCGGTTCAGCCAACGCGCCACTCGGCGGCCCACGGCTCTTGAGGCCGAACCGAGGCGAGAACCGGAGGGTCGTGGACTACTGTTCAGCAGAATGCCGCAGCCGCGAGACGAAGCAGGGAAGTTCAGAACATTCGCTTCTGTCTATGAGGAAATGAGCGATCTGCTCTCCTCGTTCCTCGCGGCGTTGGAGGATGGCAGCTCAGACGGCATCGAGAGGGCTGCCAGCGTGCTCCTCAGTGCGTCTTCGTATGTCACTGGGCTGACCCCCGAAGAGGGGGAGCGTCTGGCGGATGTGCTGAAACACCCTTCCATCGAGATGCTCAGCACGCCGCGGTGGTACAACCTCCGAGACCTTGCCGAACGCGTGCGAGTGGATGAGGCGTCCGAGCGCGATGAACAGTCACTCAGGCGCTTGGAGCAGCGATTCGGCAGCACCAAACGAAAGACCGCGGCTCTCAACAGATGATGGCAACAGGGCGACATCGGTTAGTCCGTACGTTCTGCCGGGCATTCGTGCTTCGGCGGACTCAGTCCGCCATGTCCTGAGCGTCGCGTATGACGTTCAGCAAGTTCGTCGCGTGAGCCTCAATCTCCGCTAATTCAAGGTTGGTATCCCATTGATGGGCGACAGTCTTGAGCATCATCACGGTCGGAGCGACTGCGTGCCATAGCACTGGCTGCACCTGTGAGCGAACACTGGCCGTTCGCATTCCGCCCTCGACTTCTGTGTCCATCATCCCGAGAAAAGTGCTCGGGTCGCTGTGAACGGCACCGTGGAGGAAGCTCAGCATCGCTTTGTCAGGCGGCAACTGCATGCTCGGATTGGCCTCGCGCAGGACTTCCATCGTCAGTTCCATGCGCTCGACGATGCCGGGCACCTTTAGCTTCGCTCCGAATTCGAATCGCAGTCGAATGTCGTCGAATCCTGCGAGCGCTTCCTCGTACTTGGTGCGAGCATTCACTACCTCCTGCATCTCTTCCGCGGACAGCGCGGACCATGCCGATATCTCCTCAGCTGCCTTGGCTGCGTTTGCGATATGTCCATGTGCGAGCGTGATCGCGCGACACAGCGCCTCCTCGGGTTCCTGGCCACTGTCATTCAGCCATGAGGCCGTACAGGCGGCTTCCAGAACGACACGGCTCAACGACATCAGCGATAGCACGGTCACATGCGGCAGGCATCGGGCGATTGCATTCAAATGATCGTGTGCCGAAAAGATCTGGGCGGCTGCCAACGAGCGAGCGAGCGCTGTGCCGCTCCCATCGCCGAGAATCTCATCGCGAATCTCGGCTGGCACTCCCTTCTGCTTCAACAACATAGGAATATCGGCCACCCATGGGTTCGCTGGCTTGGCTGTCAACGGGCCGAACCTCTCCATGCGATCTGCGAGTCCGCTCACTTCATTGGACGCCCGCGTGAGCAGCTCTTCGGCGTCAACCGACCAAACGGCTGCGCGAGGCGGCGTGCCGTCGGCGCCAGCAGGCTGCGGGCGGCCCTCTCTCAGCCCGGATCCACCGGTGGGGTGGGTTGGCGGGGGTCGTGGTTGTTGGTGCTGGG
>CAZAFV010000081.1:0-12101 GCA_964484385.1 uncultured Acidimicrobiales bacterium | reverse complement strand
GCATGGGCGGCCCGACGGAACAAGCGGGCTGCACCGGTGGTGCTGATCGTGGTCTACCCATCGCCTGAGGCTTCAGGCGGCGAGTGCGTAGCCCTATGCGGTCCGACAGGCGACCATCCGGTGCCGCATCTCGATGTGGAGGTGTCCCAAGCCGAGCGTCTTGCCGACGTCGCCCTCAGCGAGCCGAATCATCATGCGGCCACCCGCCTGCTGATGGCCGCCCTTCCGGAACTGGACTCGCCGTTTCCCGGCCTCCATAACTCGGGCTTGCTCGCAACCCAGGAACTCACCGCGGGCGTCCCGCTGCGCCCCGACTGGGCATCGGCCAGAGGCGATGCCGCTCCGCTGCTCGACAAGCGAGGCCGCCGGCTCATCGAAGGATTGGGCTACGAGATTGCGACGCTCGCCACAAACGCCTCATTGCTGACGATCGCCGGTCGGCGCGAGGCCATCGCCGTGTTCTGCGACGACAGCGAACCGTTCGAAGCGCCGTCCGCCCGGTTCGACGGCATGTCGCCTGTGTCGAGAGCTCTGGCGCTGGCGGATCGGGAGAACGTCGACTGGGTGGTACTCACCCGCGCCTCGGAGATTCGCCTCTACTCAGCACGGCCCGGCGTCGGCGTGGGTCGCAAGGGCCGAGCAGAGACGTACGTCGAGCTGAACCTGTCGCTCCTCGCTGCCGCGCAGGCCGGCTACCTGCACCTGCTGTTCTCGGCCGATGCGATCTCCCGTGGCGGTTCGCTGCATGAGATTCTCGACGACTCCGAGCGCTTTGCCGCCGATCTCGCTGTCCGGCTGCGCGAACGGGTCTACCACGAGACGGTTCCGACGCTGGCTCAGGCTGTTGCAACGCGGCTCGGCGACAACTCGCCCGCAGGCGGCATCAGCGAAACCGTCCTCGACAACGCTTACGAACAAGTCATGGTCATCTTGTTCCGGCTGTTGTTCGTCGCCTACGCCGAAGACAAGGATCTGCTCCCCTACCGCAGCAACGGCCGCTACGCGGATCACTCGCTGTCGCGCATGGCTCAACGACTCGCCGATGACGAGCACAACGCCAGGACTCATTTCGACAAGCGCGCCACCGACATGTGGGATGACGTATGCGGCCTGTGGGATGCGGTCAACCAGGGCAACGCCGACTGGGGCGTGCCGACCTACAACGGAGGCCTGTTCTCTGAGGATCCGAAGGTCAGCCCTACCGGCGCAGCGATCGCACAGTTGCGCCTCACTAACGCCGAGTTCGGCCCCGCTCTTGCGGCGGCGCTGGTCGACCACGGCCCTCAGGGGCTGGGTCCCGTCGATTTCCGGTCGCTGTCGGTGCGGGAGTTTGGAACGATCTATGAGGGTTTGCTGGAATCGAAGCTGTCAGTTGCACCTGACGATCTGACCGTCAAGAAAGTCAAAAGCGACCTGCAGTATGTGCCTGCCGGAGCGAAGGACGAGGCGGTGGTGAAGGCCGGCGAGGTGTACTTCCACAACCTTTCCGGCGCCCGCAAGGCGACAGGTTCCTACTTCACCAAGCCGTTCGCGGTAGAGCACTTGCTGGATCACGCGCTCGAACCCGCGCTCGACGACCACCTAGGCCGGCTCGACACGCTGCGAGACGCTGATGACGACGCTGGGGTGGCTGCGGCGTTCTTCGACTTCCGGTGTGCAGACATCGCCATGGGTTCCGCTCATTTCCTCGTGGCGGCAGTCGACCGGATCGAGGCACGTCTGTCGGCATGGCTTTCGCTACACCCGGTTCCGGCGATCACGGTGGAACTGAACAGGCTGCGAAACGTCGCCATGGACGAACTCGGCGACCTGGGCGACGGCATCGAGATCGAGACTGGCTCGCTACTGCGTCGCCAGATTGCTCGACACTGCGTCTACGGCGTCGACAAGAACCGCGTTGCCGTCGAGCTGGCGCGTCTCGCCATCTGGGTCCACACCTTCGTGCCCGGCCTCCCGCTGTCCTTCCTCGACCACAACCTCGTCCACGGTGACAGCCTCACCGGCGTTGCTTCGGTGGAGGACGGCGCGTTGGCTGTTCGGCCCAAAGGAGACAAATCGCAACCCTCGCTGTTCGTACACCAGTTGGAGATCATGATCGAGGCGATCCACGAGCCGCTGGCTCGGCTCGCCGCGCTGAACGACGCTGACAAGTCCGAAGTGGCAGCGGCGAGGGATGCTCACTTCGCCACTCGTTCAGCAGTCCGACCAATTGACGACGTGTTCGACGTGGCGACCGCTGTCCGTGCTGGGATGATCGAGATACATCGCGATTTTGACTTCACCCCGGCTCGCATCGCCGCACTGGCCGATGACCCTGTGGTGCGAAGCGTCATCGAACGACTGGCGCCCGTTCACTACCCGACGACATGGCCCGAGGTATTCGCGAGATCAGGGCGGAGCGGCTTCGATTGCCTGCTGGGCAACCCGCCGTGGGAGAAAGTGGTGGTCGACCGCGAAGTGTGGTGGGGCATGCACTTGCCCGGCGTGCGCTCGCTGCCGGTCGCGCGCCGCCGGGAACGCATCGACACGCTGGAAGCGCAACGGCCTGATCTCGCAGGGGAGTTTGAGTCCGAGCGAGAACGCGCGGAGTTTCTCAAGCTGATCCTGCGAGCGGCGTTCCCCCATCTCGGCACCGGCCAGACCGACCTGTACAAGGCGTTCGCGTGGGCGAATCTCGCGCTCTGCCGCGATGGCGGCAGGCTGGGCATCGTCTTGCCGCGTTCGGCCGTCTCTGACGCGGGCATGGCGAACTGGCGTCAGGAGATTGTCAGCATCGACGGGGGGGGGGGGCAAATCCAGTGCATCGCCACCTCAACCCTCATCAATCACAAGGGCTGGGTGTTCGAGGGAGTCCACAACTCCTACACGGTGGTACTGGCCGCGGTCACGCGCAACTCACGGTCGTCACGTGCCTCAATGCCCAGCAATGGACGTTCGACGACGTCGACGGCCGCTACACGATCGCCATCGTCGCGGCCCGCAAGCGAAGCCGGGGCGCCGAACCATGGGGGTGGCTTTGAGGCCGAAGCCGACGACCCGCACGTAGCGGTCTACCCCGGACCGGCCCGCTCGCTCGCGCACTTTCGAGAATTGGTCGACGGCAAGCCCGAATTGATCCCGGTCTCAGAATTCCTGAGCTGGTCCAATACAGCAGCCTTTCCGCAGATTCCGCGACGTGATGCCTTCCGTGTGTGGCGGCGTATGAAGCTGCAGCCGCGCTTCGATGGCGCGAATGCGCCAGACGCTCCGACCCCCCCCCCCCCCCGCAAGATTCTCGAGCATCAGGAACGGCCACGAACATGGCGGTTCCGACCGGTCCAGGGCGACCTCAACGCCACGACCGACAGGCATCGCTTCCTCCACGACGATGGCGCTTCCGCCCGATCGCGGAACTCCACGCGACCCACGACCGGCACATGTTCCTGAACGACGATGGCGCTTCCGCCCTGTCCGCGAGTTCGACGCCACCCGAGATCGAGGACGGTTCATGAACGACGACGGCTCAGCCGCCAGCGGGCACGCGGCGCCGAAGATGACTGACGTCTGGCCCGTGTACAAGGGCTCATCCTTCAATCTCTGGCAGCCCGATACCGGCACCTACTACGACAGCGCCGTCGCGATGGAGATGATCGACCACTTACACGACAAGCGTTTGGCGCAGCGTGAAAAGGCACGATCAGCGTTCTCTGAGCAAGACAACTCGGTGACTGGCGATCGGAGGTCGCTGCCCTGTTTGCACCCGAGGATCGCATTTCGAGATGTGACCCGTGCGAGCGACACAAGATCGCTCATCGCAACCCTTGTACCCGGTGAACGAGTGCTAGTGCACAAGGCGCCATATCTGCTCCAACTTTGTGGAAACGCAGCCGACGAGGCTTACGTGCTCGGTGTGCTCAGTTCGACACCTTGCGATTGGCAGGCCCGACGCAACATCGAACTCGTAATGTCGTTCGCCCTGTTGAACGAAATCTCCATACCGGACCCGGGTGAGGGACATCCGGTGCGGGATCGGGTGGCGGAGATCGCGGGACGGCTGGCTGCTGTCGATGACCGGTTCACGGAATGGGCCGCCGAGGTCGGAGTACCCGTTGGCTCAGCGAATGACGAGGCAACCAAGCAGGACCTGATTCACGAACTCGACGCGTGCGTAGCTCACCTGTACGGCCTCGATGAGGACGATCTCGAGGTCATCTACACGACGTTCGACGAGAAGAGGCCTGACCGCTACTTGGACCGGCTCGCGGCGGTCATCGAACACTTCAGGAGGTTGACATGACAGGTCCGCGGGCGGAAGAGATCACTGGCTGTTTCGACAGCGCAGGCGAGCCTCATGAACGCTCACACGCCGGGATACCGTGAGCGACGCTTCGGGTCAGTCCGCAATGGCTGAGATGCCGAGCAAGCCCGAGCTGGCGGTCAACCGTGGCGGCCAGACAGTGGCGCAGGCGCTCAACGGGTTCATCACTCACGCCGCTACTGGCTTCGTGGGCGGTGCCGCAGTGGACATCGCGACCGCCTATTTCAATGTCGGCGGCTATTCCCTGCTGGCCGACGCACTTGACCATGCATCAGGCGTCCGGCTGCTGTTGGGCGCCGAGCCCCAGCCGCCGGAGAACCGCCGACGAGCACTGCACGCCGAGCCAGCTCACCCGGCACGGGCTGCTCGCGCCCGGATGCACAGCGCACTGGCGAAACAGGAGCAGCTCCTCCAGTTCGAACGCGACCACTTGGGCTTCAGCCGCCAGTCCCACGCAGCGGCACGCCGACTCACCGATTGGCTGGCATCGCCGGGCGTGGAGGTGCGACGTCTTGAGGGCCGATTCCTGCACGGCAAGGCTTTCGTGGTGGGCGACCGATCGCACGGCGTCGTGGCTGGATCGTCCAACTTCACCTACGCCGGACTCGCGTCCAACCTGGAGCTGAACCTCGGCAACTACGCACCGTACGTCGTGACACAAGTGCAGGAGTGGTTCGACGAGCTGTGGGATCAGGCAGCCCCGTACGATCTGGCAGCCCTGTTCGAGGCGAGGTTCGAGCCGCACTCACCGCAACTCGTGTACCTGCGGATGCTGTGGGAGCGCTACGGCGACGAACTGCAAGCCGAAGCCGACGCCGAGGGCGCCCCGCAGATTCACCTCACCTCGTTCCAAGCAGACGGGCTGTGGCGGGCACGCCGCATCCTCGACGAGCGCCACGGCGTGCTGGTGGCCGACGAGGTCGGTCTCGGCAAGACGTTCCTCGCCGGCGAGCTGATCCGCGAAGCCGCCCTGGAGCGGCGCCAGAAGGTGCTGGTGATCACGCCCGCAACGCTGCGGGACGGCCCGTGGCGTGCGTTCCGAGCCGAACACAACTTGCCGATGGAGCTCGTGTCGTTCGAGGAGTTGATGGGTGACTCGCGCCTCAACCCCGAGCACGCCACCGGCATCAAGCTCGAACAGCTCGACGTCAACGACTACGCGATGGTGGTGATCGACGAGGCGCACAATCTGCGCAATCCGTCCACGCAGCGGGCACAGGCACTGCGACGGCTGCTCGCCGGATCGCCGCCGAAACAACTGGTCATGCTGACCGCGACGCCGGTGAACAACAGCCTGTGGGATTTGTACAACCTGCTGGGGTACTTCCTGCGCAACGACGCGGAGTTCGCCGATGCCGGCATCGGCTCGCTGCGCGATCACTTCGCCAAGGCCGTCGCGCTCAACCCCGACGACCTGACTCCTGAGCATCTCTTCGACGTGCTCGACGCCGTGGCCGTGCGCCGCACCCGTTCGTTCGTGAAGCGCTTCTACCCCAACGACATCGTGCGCATAGGCGGACACGACACGCCGATCGTCTTCCCGACCCCTCGGGTCCGCAAGGTGAACTACGACCTCGACGCGGTCCTGCCCGGATTCTTCGACCGGTTCGCCGCAGCGCTCGATGCCGACCCTGTCGTCAGCACTGGGGAGTCTGACGTTGCCAAGACCGATGATCCGGCAAGCGCTGGGCGCACGCTGACTGACGAATCCACTGACACAAGCGCCCTCACACTGGCGCGCTACGCACCCTCGCGCTACCGGCTTGACCACGCGATCGACACCTACGAGTTGCAGCTCACCGGGCTGCTGCGCTCGGGCCTGTTGAAGCGTTTCGAATCGTCGCCCCACGCCTTCGCAGAGACCTGCGAGCGCATGGCAAGTAGCCACGACGCGTTCCTGTCCCTGCTCGACGGAGGCCGGGTGGGCACCGGGGACGTACTGGCGGACTGGATCGCCGCCGACACCGATGATCTCGACGACAAGCAGCGTGACGCCTTCCTGGATCACCTCGTGCACGTCACCGACGACGCCGCAGAATTCGACATCAAGCGGTTGCGCCGAGACACCGAGCGTGACCGAGAACTGCTGCGCGACTTTGCGGCCGAGGCACGCACCGTGACGCGGGACGCAGACCCGAACCTGGCTGCCCTCACCGACGAGCTTGCCGCTATCGCCGCCGACGCACGTGCCCGTGGCATCGGTGCCGAAGACACCCGCGACCGGCACAAGGTGCTGATCTTCAGCTACTACGCCGACACCGTCGACTGGATTGTCGAGCACCTCGAAGCGGTGTCGCACACCGACGCTCGGCTCGCTGCCTACCGGGGGCGCATCGCTTCGGTGGCGGGCAGCTCGGGCTCTGCTGACAAGGAATCGGTGCTGTGGGGGTTCGCCCCACGTACCACCGATGCGCCCGAGGGCCACGACGACGACCGGTACGACATCGTGGTGGCAACCGATGTGCTGGCCGAAGGCGTGAACCTGCAGCAGGCCTGCCACATCGTCAACTACGACCTTCCGTGGAATCCGATGCGCCTCGTGCAGCGTCACGGGCGCATCGACCGCATCGGCTCACGTCACGCTGAGGTGTTTCTGCGCTGCGTCTTTCCCGACAGCCGGTTGGACGACCTACTCGGCCTCTCCGAACGACTGCACCGCAAGATCGCGCAAGCGGCGGCCAGTGTGGGCGTTGGCGAGATACTGCCTGATCAAGGCAAGCATCACGAACTCAACTTCACCGAGACACGCGAAGAGATAGAACGCATCCGTCGCGAGGACGCAACCATGTTCGAGCGGGGCGGAACAGCGAAGGGCGTCCTGTCGGGTGAGGAGTTCCGCCAAGAGCTGCGCCAGGCAATGGAGGACGCAGATCTCGCTAAGCACATCGCCTCGCTGCCCTGGGGCTCGGGTTCGGGAATGGCAGCCCGCTCAGGCGACGAGCGAGCCGGCTACGTCTTCTGTGCCCGCGTCGGCGACCACCCGGCGCCCCTGTTCCGATTCGTCGGCCGAGATGAGTCAACTTCTGACGAGGTGGTGGACGAGTCGCTGGCCTGCCTCGACCTCGCCCGCCCGCCTGCCGGCTTCGAGACACCGCGCACATTGGAAGACTCCGATGTCGAAGGCGCATTCGAGGCGTGGAAAATCGCCCAGGACGACATTGTCGGCAAGTGGAATGTGATGTCCGACAAGAGGAACCTCGAACCGCGGATTTCGCCCCGGCTGGCCCGCGCCGCACAAGTAGTGCGTGACCACGCTCCATCGGAGATGACGCAAGACGACATCGACCGCACCGTCGACACGATCACTGCTCCTTACCCAGAGCGAACCATCCGAACACTCGCGGCGGCGCTCAAGAGCTCGACTAGCCCTGCTGAGCAGGCTGTCGAGATCATCAGGGTGATCGACGTGCTCGGTCTGCAGCCCTACGAGCCGCCCGCGCCGCTGCCGGAGATCACACCCGGCGACGTCTACTGCGTCACCTGGCTCGCCCTCGTGTGACCGGCTAGCTGCGCTGCAGGTAGTCGGGATCGCGACGGCTGGCGAACCAGTCGATCTCATCTGCGAGCGCCGGGTGCGCATCGAGATCCCCATCAGCGGCAATGAGAGCGATCGCCGCGTCACGGGCAGCCTGTACCCAGGCGAGATCGCGGGCCAGCGATGCGAGCTTCAGATCGCTGCGTCCTGATTGCCGCTCATCGAACAGCGTGCCCTCGCCGCGGAGCTCCAGGTCGCGCTCGGCCAGCTCAAACCCGTCGTTTGACTCCGAGAGCGCCGTCAGTCGTTCGACAGCAGTGGGAGTTGGATCATCATCGCTGACGAGATAGCACGACGACGCATGGCTGCCCCGACCCACCCGGCCCCGCAGCTGGTGAAGCTGCGCGATGCCGAAACGGTCAGCAGACAGCACGACCATCACCGTGGCATTCGGAACGTCGATCCCGACTTCGATGACCGTCGTCGCGACCAGCGCATCCAGCTCCCCTGCCCGGAACCGGGCCATCGCACGCTCCTTGTCGGCGGGCGGCATGCGGCCGTGCAGCAGCCCGACCCGCAGGCCGGCGAGAGAGCCGGCCGCGAGCTCGGCATGCATGCGTTCCGCCGAGCGTGCGTCCAGGCTCTCGCTCTCGGTGATCAGCGGGCACACCACGTACGCCTGGCGACCGGACTCGACCTCGCTGCGCACCTCGGACCACATCGACTCGACGGCCAACGGACCGTGCACCCACCGCGTCGCTATGGGCGTGCGGCCCGGCGGGAGCTCGTCGAGCACTGAGACATCGAGATCGCCGTACACCGTCATCGCCGCTGTGCGCGGAATGGGTGTCGCGGTCATCACCAGCAGGTGGGGAATGCGGCGGTCGTCGCGGCCGCCCTCGCGCAGCTGGGCGCGCTGCGACACGCCGAATCGGTGCTGCTCATCTACGACGACGACACTGAGCGATCCGAACTTCACCGACTCCTCCAGGAGGGCGTGGGTGCCCACGACGATGTCCGCAGCACCCGTGGCAATCTCCACCAGCACCTCTCGCCGCTGCGCCGCCGAGCTCGAACCGCTGAGCAGGCGCAGGCGCAGCGGCCGCCTCCCGCCGAGCCGCGCCTCATCAGGGACTTCGAAGCCGTCGAGCAGCGCCCGCAGGGCGATGAAGTGCTGTTCTGCGAGCACTTCCGTGGGCGCCATGAGCGCGCCTTGGTGGCGGTTCTGCACCGCAATGAGCAATGCGTGCAGTGCCACGAGCGTCTTGCCGGACCCGACGTCGCCCTGCAGCAGGCGGTGCATCGGGCGCACGCTGCTCACATCGGCATCGATGTCGGCCATCGCACGGCGCTGCGCACTTGTCAACTCGTAGGGAAGGCGACGGTGAAATCCCTCGATGAGCGCGCCGGCAGGCTCGTGCGCGATGCCGAGTTCGTGGGCCTCTCGCGCCAGGCGCTGGCTTCGCAGCACGAGCTGCACTCGCAGCAGCTCGTCGAACACCAGCCGATTGCGGGCTGCCGACCGGTCGGACATGGACGGCGGCTCGTGGATGTCGGCCAGTGCCTGTGCCCGGCCGGCGAGCCCTAGCCCCTTGCGCAGCCCGTCCGGCACGGGGTCGGCGATGCCCCGGGCCGAACAGCGACGCTGCGCTTCGCTAACCCAGTTCGCGACGTCCCACGTCACGATGCCGGCGGTCTCCGACTGCGGGTAGATCGCCACGATCTTGCCCGTGCGGTCAGCCGCGGAACCGTCACCCAGCACATCGACCACGGGATTGGTCATCTGCTTGCGGCCCCGGTAGTTCTCCACCCTGCCGAACAGCGCCACGGTCCGCCCCTCGGTGAATTGACGCTCGCGCCACGCTTGATTGAAGAACACTGCGCTCAGCACGCCGCCGGCATCGCCTACGTCGACGCTCACCAATCGCCGACCTCCCCGCAGGCGGCGGCTCGACACCGACAGCACATCAGCTACCACGGTGATCTCCGATCCGATAGCGGCCTCGTTGATCGGCGCCTGCGCGGTGCGGTCGACGTAGCGCCGGGGGTAGTAGGTGAGCAGATCGAATACAGACTCGACGCCGACTTCGGCCAGGGCCCTGCGGCGCTGGCGGCCGACACCGTTGAGCCGATCAACGCTGATCGCATCGAGCTCCCGCAGCGTCAGCGGCCCCGTCGCAGCCGCCCCCGGGGCACCAGGTCCGACGGCGGCACCGGAGACCTGCGCCCCCGACGGTTCCGATGCATCGTTGCCCGGTCGCCGGCCCTGGTCGGGCTGGCTGGGTTGGGGTGTGTTCATTCGATGCCGAAGAGGTACGGGTAGTGGTCTTGGCCACCGACGTGCCGCTCAACCTCGACGTCGGGCCAGTGCTCGGCGAGCCACGCCATCACTTCGGCGGTCTCGGCGGCCCGAATGCCCGCTCCTTCAATCAGCGTGAGGATCTCGTGGGCTGGCTGCAGCATGCGTGCGAGCAACCCGACCGCTGCTGCACCGGCCGTCTCTCCCGTTGCGACGATGCCCGATTCGTCGAGGCCGATCCACTGGCCGGCGGCGACGTGGCCGACAGATGCCGTCGTGTCGCGCACCGCCTGCGTCACTTCGCCTGCGGCGACCGCGGCGGCTGTCTCCCCCATGGACGCGGCATTGTGCGTCGCATCAGCGGCGGGGTCATAGCCGATGAGGGCGGCGAGTCCCGCAGGCACCGACGTGGTAGCGACGACCTCCACCTGTTTGTCCGTCTGCGCATCGACTTGGCGGGCAACTGGGACGATGTTGGAATTGTTGGGCAGCACCACGACGTGCTGCGACGGTGCGGCAGTGACCGCTGCGAGCAGTTCTGCTGTCGAGGGATTCATTGTCTGCCCGCCGGTGACGATCTCCTGAGCGCCCAGCGCCGTGAAGAGCTCGTCGAGCCCCGTCGCAGGCGAGACTGCGACGACTGCACATTCGACCTGCGGGCGATCCGCCGGCGCGGTGCTGGGCTCGGCAGGCATTGCGTGCGGGCCGTGCTGGCCTGCGTGCGCACCATGCGCACCGTGCTGGCCCGCGTGCGCACCATGCGCACCGAGGCCAGCGACTTGCTCGTGAAGATCGGTGATCTGGATGCGGTGCGGTCGCCCCACGTCTATGCCCGCCTCGATGACGGGGCCGATGTCATCGGTGTGGATATGGCAATTCCACAGCCCGTCGCCGCCCACCATCACGATCGAGTCGCCCAAGGCGTCCCAGGCAGCCTTGAACTGATCGATGTTCTCATCGGGCGCCGCGAGCAGGTACATCACCTCGTAGCGAGTGCCAGACGGATCGTGCACGTCATGACCGCCGCCATCGCCGGTGTCGAGGTGACTGTGCAATTCGGCGCGTTGCTCAGCGACAGGATCGACAGGGTCACTGGTCAGGTTGGTGCCAGCGTTCCCGTGAGCGATGACGGCAGCCACCTCGGCCGGCAAGTCGACCTCGTCCGGCAGCGGGCGACCGTCGACCACGCTCAGCAGTGCGTCGAGCAGCAGCAGGTAACCAGCGGCACCCGCGTCGACCACACCGGCGTCGGCCAATACCGGCAGCTGCTGCGGGGTTGCCTCCAGCGCTGCCTGGCCGGCTTGCCGTGCGCTCTCGAGCACGGCTGCCAGCGCCGTCGCGCCGGCGCCCTGCTCATCGGGGGCGAGAGTTTCGAGTGCGCTCTGCGCCGCCTGGGCTGAAGCGCGGGCGACACTCAGGATCGTGCCCTCGACGGGCCGCATGACGGCACTGTCGGCAGCGGTGCTCGCGGCAACCAAGCCTTCGGCGAGCAGCTCGGCGTCGATGGGCGGATCGCTGTCGGGATCTTCGTCCCCGGGAGCGAGCGTGGCCGCAAGGCCCCGCAGCAACTGGCTGACAATGACGCCGCTGTTGCCGCGCGCGCCCATGAGCGCGCCGTGCGAGATCGCTCGGCAGATGTCGCCCCTGCCGGCGCCGGACAGGAGCAATTCCTCGGTGACCGCTGCGAGCGTCAAGGCCATGTTGGTGCCGGTGTCGCCATCGGGCACCGGATAGACGTTGAGGCGATCGATCGTGACCCGGTGCTGGTTGAGCGCGGATTGATAACGGCGCATGACCTCGGCCAGCGCTTCGCTGTCGAGAGAGGGCACAACCCCCACGGATGTATGAGCGTTGCTGTCGCCCATGGACGCCGAAGCTACAACGCGCCCGCGGCGACCGGTTGGTAGCGTTCCGGGGACTGCGTGAGCCGCCGCTGCGGCCGGGCAGATTCCCTGCCACTGGAGGCGCGAGTGCAAGGCGTCATCAAGTCGTACGACCCGGCATCGCGAGTCGGGATCGTGACTGACGAT
>CAZAFV010000080.1:4401-12262 GCA_964484385.1 uncultured Acidimicrobiales bacterium | reverse complement strand
TCTCCTGATCATCGCCGACGATCTCGGCTACGCGGACCTTGGCGTGCACGGCAGCGATATCCGCACACCGAACATCGACGCGCTTGCGGACGAGGGGCTGTTGTTTACCCAGTTTCACGCCTCGCCCTATTGCTCCACCAGCCGGGCGATGCTATTCACGGGCAACAACAACCATGTCGCCGGCGTGGGCAAGACGGTGCTCATCACCGAGATGATCAACCGCGTCGCCTCCCAGCACGGCGGCGTGTCGGTGTTCGCCGGGGTGGGGGAGCGCACCCGTGAAGGCACCGACCTCTATCTCGAGATGGAGGAATCGGGCGTGCTCGAGAAGACTGCGCTGGTCTTCGGGCAGATGGACGAGCCGCCGGGCGTCCGGCTGCGAGTGGCGCTGTCGGCACTGACGATGGCCGAGTACTTCCGCGACGTGCAGGGCCAGGAGGTGCTGCTGTTCGTCGACAACATCTTCCGCTTCGTGCAGGCAGGCTCAGAGGTGTCCACCCTGCTGGGCCGGATGCCCTCGGCGGTGGGCTACCAGCCCAACCTGGCCGACGAGATGGGCGAGCTGCAGGAGCGCATCACCTCGACCTCGGGCCACTCGATCACCTCGCTGCAGGCCGTGTACGTGCCGGCGGACGACTACACCGACCCGGCGCCGTTCACCACCTTCACGCACCTCGATGCCACCACCGAGCTGAGCCGGCAGATCGCCTCGCTGGGCATCTACCCGGCCGTGGATCCGCTGGCATCCACCTCCACCATCCTCAGCCCCGAGGTGGTCGGCGACCGGCATTACAACGTGGCTCGGCGCACTCAGGAGATCCTGCAGCGTTACAAGGAACTGCAGGACATCATCGCCATCCTGGGCCTCGACGAACTGTCCGAGGAAGACCGCATCACGGTCGACCGGGCCCGCAAGATCCAGCGCTTCCTGAGCCAGCCGTTCTTCGTGGCCGAGGTCTTCACGGGCCTGCCGGGCATCTTCGTGCCGATCTCGGAGACCATCGAGTCGTTCGAGATGCTGTGCAACGGCGATCTCGACGACCTGCCCGAGCAGGCGTTCCTCAATGTCGGCAACGCCGAGTCGGCGATGGCCAAGGCCCGCGACCTGGCGCAGGCCGGGGCCTGAGCGGCGCGGGCGCCCCGAGACGGACCCGATGAAGGTCAAGCCGCATGCAGGTTGAACTCGTCTCGCCCGAGGCCGTGCTGTTCAGCGGCGAGTGCAGCCAGGTGGTGACGCGCACGGTCGACGGCGACATCGCTTTCTTGGACCACCACGCGGCCTTCATCGGCGCACTCGACATCGGACAAACCCAGCTGTGGGCGTCCGACGGCATCGTGACACTGGCGCTCAACCGTGGCTTCGTGGAGGTCAGCAACAACGTCGTGACGATCCTCAGCGACGCGGCGTACGCGGCCGACGAGATCGATGTCGCTGCTGCACAGGCCGATCTTGAAGCGGCCCGGGCTGCAGTCGCGGCCGACGATGATGATGACGACGCCAAGGCAGCCCTGGCCTGGGCCGAGACACGCATCGCAGTTGCCAGCGCCGACTGAGCGCCGCCGCCGCATCTCCCTGAGCCACCACGCGTAGCCGCTGTTCGCGGCCCCGCCGTTCAGCCCGAAAATGTCGTGGCGCAGGCGTAGTGCCTGCAAACATATGAGAGTCCTGCGACAGCCCGGAAAGGACTTCTCATGATCGAGCCCTCGGGCCAGTTCATCCTCAACACGTTCATGTTCCTCGTCTGGGGAGCGCTGATCATGTGGATGGCCGCCGGCTTCACCATGCTCGAAGCCGGCGCCGTACGCACCAAGAACGCGTCGATGATCTGCCTGAAGAACATCGGCATCTACTCGATCGCCGGTCTCGCGTTCTATGTCCTCGGCTACAACCTCATGTACGTCGACGTCGGCGATCTCTGGGGCTCATTCACGTTCCTGTACGGGCCGAGCGGCGACGAACTGGCCTTGCTGGACGGCGACGTCGCTGCCGAGGCGGCAGTTGCCGCCAACGGTTACTCGGTCATGTCGGACTGGTTCTTCCAGATGGTGTTCGTGGCGACCGCGGCGTCGGTGGTCTCGGGGGCAATCGCCGAGCGCATCAAGATGTGGTCGTTCTTCGCGTTCACGCTGATTCTCACCGCCATCATCTACCCGATCGTGGGGGCGTGGACCTGGGGCGGCGGCTGGCTGGCGCAGCAGGGTTTCCAGGACTTCGCGGGTTCGACGATCGTGCACAGCACCGGCGGCTGGGCAGCCCTGGCCGGAGTGCTGGTGGTGGGTCCGAGGCTTGGCAAATTCCGCAAGGACGGCTCGGTGAGACCGACGCCGCCGTCGAACGTGCTGATCGTGACGCTGGGCGTCTTCATCCTGTGGCTCGGCTGGTTCGGTTTCAACGGCGGATCGCAGCTTGCGCTGGGCAGCGTGGTCGACGCAGTCGCGATGAGCAACGTGCTCGTCAACACCAATCTGGCCGCAGCAGCCGGAGTGGTCGCAGCCTTGGCGGTCTCCCGCTCCCTGCTGGGGCGCATCGACCTGTTCGCGGGGCTCAACGGTGCCCTCGGCGGCCTGGTGTCGATCACTGCGGGGCCAGCTATCACCGAGCACTGGTGGGCCATCATCATCGGTGCCATCGGCGGCGTGATCTGCACTGCCGCCATCAAGGGTCTCGAGCTCATCAAGGTGGACGACGTGGTCGGCGCCATCCCGGCCCACCTTGTCTGCGGCATCTGGGGCACGCTCGCAACCGCGATCGCGGCGGGCGCTCAGCTCCACATTCAGCTGCTCGGCATCGTCTCAGTCGGCGCTTTCGTGTTCATCGCATCGTTCATCGTCTGGAAGATTCTGGATCTCGTGATAGGTCTGCGAGTCTCCAAGACGGTGGAGCAGCTCGGGCAGGATTCCGGCGAGCTCGGTATCGAGGCGTACCCCGAGTTCGTGCTGATGCCCGAGACCTTCGACGAATAGCGGCCCCGAGCCGGTCGCCGCGCCGGCCCGGTCGACGCCGACTGAGAGTTGGCTCAGCCGCCCAAGTGGCGCAGCTCAGTGGGGCTGTCGACGGCTCGGTAGTAGCAGCCCGGCCGGGAGTTGCCGTCGGCGTCGCGGGTGTGGCAAGCGCCGCTCCCGTCGCGCCGCACCCGATACAGCAGCGAGTTCTGCTCGCAGTTCACACGCACCTCGACAAGCGAGAGCGTGTCGCCCGAGGTGGCGCCCTTGTGCCAGATCTCGTTGCGGGATGTGGAGTAGAGCACAGCGCTGCGTCGCTCGAACGTGAGCCGCAGCGCTTCCTCGTTGGCGTAGCCGATGAACAGCACGTCCTCGCTGTCGGCGTCCTGCAGCACCACGGGCACGACCTGGTGGCCGTCACGGCCGATCTGAGCCACCTTGCCGAAGTCGATGCGGGCGACTGTGCCCTCTTCGAGCTCGTTGACGACTGTGCCCTCTTCGAGCTCGTTGACGACTGTGCCTTCTTCGAGGTCGTTGCCGACCGGGGCGTCCGGTGCTGTCTCGCTCCCGGAGTTGTGATTCTGGGTCTCAGCCATGGCTCAGGTGAAGTCCACCGCGGCGTACGCGCTGAGTTTGTCGATGTCGTGGGTGGCCTTGATGTGGCGAACGGTGCCGCTGCGGGAGCGCATCACGAGTGAGTCGGTGGTGGCGCGATGCGCCGTGAACTTCACGCCGTGCAGCAACTCGCCGTCGGTGATGCCGGTGGCTGCGAAGAAGACGTCATCGGACTGGACGAGATCATCGATGTGCAGCACCTGATCGAGGTCGTAGCCGGCAGCCACCGCAGTCTGGCGTTCGTGGTCGTTGCGGGGCCACAGCCGGCCCTGCAGCTCGCCGCCGAGGCACTTCAGCGCCGCTGCCGAGATGATGCCTTCGGGCGTGCCGCCGATGCCGAACAGCACGTCGGTCGAGTCACTCGCAGCCGCAGAGATGGCACCGGCCACATCGCCGTCGGGAATGAGCCTGATGCGAGCGCCGGTTTCGCGGATCTCCCCGATCAGCTCGGAGTGGCGGTCGCGGTCGAGCACGACGGCGGTGAGGTCGCGCAGACCTTGGCCGGTGGCCTCCGCGATGGCTCGCAGGTTCTCTGCGGGAGAGCGGTTCAGATCCACCACGCCTTTGGCGTCGGGACCGACGGCGATCTTCTCCATGTAGACGCACGGGCCGGGATCCAGCATGGTGCCGCGCGGCGAGACGGCGATCACCGCGATGGCGTTGCCCCGTCCGAGCGACGTCAGCGTGGTGCCGTCGATCGGGTCCACCGCGACGTCGGTCAGAGCCCCGGTGCCGTCGCCGATCAGCTCACCGTTGAACAGCATCGGCGCTTCGTCCTTCTCGCCCTCGCCGATCACGACGATGCCGTCCATGGGCACGGTCGACAGCACGACCCGCATGGCGTCCACCGCGGCGCCGTCAGCGCCGTCTTTGTCGCCGCGGCCCATCCAGCGTGATGCGGCCATAGCCGCTGCCTCGGTGGTGCGCACCAGTTCGAGTGCCAGGTTGCGATCGGGCGCCTGACGGCTGAGATCCGGACCGCCGGCGCGACCTCGATCGCTGCGGAACCTGCGATTGTCATTCATTGCCGCCGACCCTAGAGGATGCACGGAGAGATGAGCCTGCTCGTTTAGTTGCCGTCGAGATCTCATGCCGGATGCCCCGATAGCTTCGCCCCGGTGACCAGCGTCTCGACCTCTTCGGCACGCGCCGATCTGGTTGTTGTGGGGGCGGGCATCATCGGCTTGGCCACAGCGCACAGGTATCTGGCTGACCATCCGGGCCGCCGGGTGGTGATCTGTGAGGCCGAGGAGCGGCCGGCGCTGCACCAGACCGGTCGCAACTCCGGTGTGCTGCACTCAGGCGTGTATTACCGGCCAGGGTCGGCCAAAGCTTCGCTGGCGGTTGCCGGGCGCAGCTCGATGGTCGAGTTCTGCCGGGAGCGGGGCATTGCGCACGAGGTGTGCGGCAAAGTCATCGTGGCGGTGGACAGCTCCGAGCAGGAGCGGCTGGCAGCGCTCGCCGAGCGAGCCGCCAGCAATGGTGTTCCCGCGGAGCTGGTCGACGCCCGTCGCCTCGCTGAGCTCGAGCCCCATTGCGCCGGCGTGGAAGCGCTGTTCATCCCCAGCACCGGGATTGTCGACTACAGCGCGGTGTGCCACGCGCTCATCGACGAGATCACCGCTGCCGGAGGCGAACTGCGGACGGATGCCGCTGTCGTCGCGCTAGCGCCGGATGCAGACAGTGTCCGGATCACCACGACCTCCGGCGACCTGGAAGCCACATGGCTCGTGAACTGTGCGGGGCTGCGGTGCGATCAGGTGGCGGAGCTTGCCGGTGCGGCGGATGGTTACCGGATCGTCCCGTTCCGCGGCGAGTACTACGAGTTGGTGCCCGAGCGCTCGCACCTCGTCAACAACCTGATCTACCCGGTGCCCGATCCCAGCTTCCCGTTCCTCGGCGTGCACCTGACCCGGATGATCGACGGCACGATCCACGCCGGCCCCAACGCGGTGCTTGCACTGGCCCGCGAGGGCTACGGCTGGGGTGACATCAGCAGGGCGCAGCTGCGTGAGCACATCACCAATCGCGGCCTGTGGCGACTCGCCCGGCGCTACTGGCGCACCGGAGCCGGCGAGGTGTGGCGCTCGCTGAACAAGGCAGCGTTCACCCGGGCGCTGCAGCGGCTCGTGCCCGACATCGAGGTCGACGATCTCGTGCCGTCGCCCGCTGGCGTGCGCGCCCAGGCCATGGATCCCGCCGGCGAGCTCGAGGACGATTTCGCCGTCACGGTCGCCGGCCGCAGCACCCACGTCCTGAACGCCCCGAGTCCTGCAGCCACCTCGAGCCTCGAGATCGCCAAGATGATCGTCGATCGGATCGACGGCTGAATCGAAGCGCGGCTCGCCGCCGTGCTCAGCCTCGGAGCGTGTCGAGCCAGTTGCCGATGTGTTCGACGACTGCCCGGCGCGCGGCGACCGAGTTGGGATCGTGCCGGGCACCGTCGATGAAACGGAGCGCGACCGGACCCTGGATGGCCCGGGTGTGCTCTCCCAGCTCGTCGGGAGTGGCAAACGGGTCACGCGTGCCCGAGACGAACAGGCACGGCACCCTGATCAGGGAGAAGTGCTCGGTGCGCAGCCGCTCGGGCCGTTCGGGCGGGTGCAGCGGGTAGCTGAGCAGCACGAGCCCCGCGGCGCGAGCGCCGTCGGCCACGGCCATTGAGCAGACACGGCCACCGAACGACCGGCCGCCAATCACCAGGCCATCCGGTGACACGCCCAGCTCGGCAGCAATCTGGGGCAGGTTGCCCACCAATTCATCGACGACGCTGGCGGCGCGCGGCGGTGCCCGCCGCCCGGCTCGCCGGTAGGCGAAGTCGTGCCGTCGCACCGGCAGGCGGCCGGACAGCGCATCTTCGATGTCGACGAGCGTGCGATGATCCGCGCGGCCGCCGGCACCTGGCGTCAGCAGGAGTGCTTCGGCAGCGCGCATCGCAACCCCATCAAGTCCCGGCACAGTCTCGCTGGCACAGCTCAGCCTTTCAGCCGTGCGACCACGGGCCGTCGGCTTCTGCCGCGGCGTCGGCGGGGTGCAGCTCTTCGAGTTCCTGCCCGCTGCGTTCGGTCAGCCACAGCACGGCGACAGCGGCCGCCACCAGCGGCCCCACCCACAGCAGAGCGATCACATCGCCGAAGCTCCCCCAAGCGGTGCGCAGCGCACCCGCGACGAGCACGCCGATGGCAGCGCCGACGACGCCCATGGCGCCGGTGATGGTTGCAGCGCGCGCTCGCAGGGCAGTGGGGAACAGCTCGCCGCGGTACACGCCGAGCGCCGGCAGCAGTCCCGCCGACAGCATTGCCCCGACGAGGCCCGCGAGCCACAGCGTGGCGCCGGACACGTTGAACAGTGCCACCAGAGAGCCGAGCCCGAGCACTGAAGCGACGGCGAGGATGATGCGGCGCCCGCGGGAGTCGGCAAGTCTGCCTGCGGCATAGACGGCGAGGCCAGCTGGCGTCGCAGTGCCCAGCACGAACAGCGACACCAACGCCGCGCTGAAGCCATGCTCGTCGCGCAGGTACTCGTTGCGGAACCAGTCGATCGGGCCCAGGAACAGGCCGAACGCCAGGTAGATGGCGCCCAGCAGCGCAATCGGCCGCCAGTAGCCGCGCAGCGTCACATCCCGGCCGCGCCGTTCGAACCGTCGACTTTCTGGCAGCCTCCGCAGCAACGGGCGAGCGGCTGCCAGCGCGACGAGGGGGAAGGCGAACAGCAGTCGCCACGCCCACGGCGCGAGGTCTGAGACCGGTTGCAGCCACACCACCACGCCCGCGCCGAGTGCCGCCGACATGGCCAGCACCGACAGGCACCACGCCCTGCAGCCGGCGGGAATCTCCTCCAGCGCCATCACGACAACCGTGGCTCCGAGCGCCGCATTCGCCGTGCGTCCGATCAGCAGGAACGCGCCCAGCCACACCATGTTCGGCGCCAGCGCTGCGAGCGCGGCGGCGGTGATGCCCACGCCTATCGCGCCCGCGACGATGCGTCGACGGCCATGCCGGTCTGCCAGCACGGACACGCCGATCGCGAGCAGCGTCCCGATGCGCACGACGGCGCCCAGCACTCCTTGGGCGGCTTGATCGGCACCAAATTCGTCGGCGGCGTAGGTGTGCAGCTCCGAGGGCGCGTTCGCCAGGTAGCCGCTCAGCATGGCCGCCGCAGCCAGCATGGCCATGACGGTTGCGGCGCGCGGGGTGAATCGTCGCGGAGGTGCCCAGACAGGCTGGGTGCCGTCGCCGGTGCGTCCCGTGCGCATCGCGCGCCGGACGGCGACGTTGAAGAGCGGGCCGAACCACGGCACCGC
>CAZAFV010000080.1:0-4391 GCA_964484385.1 uncultured Acidimicrobiales bacterium | reverse complement strand
CGGCACCGCCAGGCGCCACTCGACCGTCTCGGTGACCTCGTAGCGAGAGGTGACGCTGCCTGCTGCGTTGTGTGTGCCTCCGGCCGCTTGCGCCGCAGCAGGCGAGATCTCCACCAGGCGCGAGTAGCTGTTGAACGGCCCCTCTGCGAGCCCGAAACGGTGGCTGCCGTCGATCGTGGCAGCCGGTGTCTCGGCCACGATGTCGTCGCGGGGGCGCAGGAGGGCATCTGCCTCGTCGGCATCGGCCACGAACGTGCGCACGAGGCGGGTCACGGCGGCGGGCCTAGAGCCTGTTTACAAAGTCCCACCATTCCCCAGGTATGACCGGGGACCATTGCCCGTTTTTGTTTGTGCAGGCGTAGAGCAGGGATGCTCCTGCACGTATTACGAACTGCTGATAGTTGAGGTCGTATCGGAGGGCAGCGGCCTCTTCCAGGGAGAGTTTTCCCCCGTCGAAGAATGCTACGCCTGGTTCTGACCGCCAATCCTTTTGGTGTCCTATGCGGTCGCTGTGAGCCCCTTCCTTGTTCCTGATGAGCTTGAGGAGAGCCCCTGTTTTCCGCGCACTGCCTGCGCTGTCTCGCACCGAGAGTTCGTCCAACCATTTGTCAAGCGGTATGCGATTGTCGTGACCGCTCGCTAGCCGGAGTATTTCAGCGGCATCCACAAAATACTGCGGTCCTACATCCCGCCATGTGCCGTTCTCGGAGGCCTTTGGGTTCTTCATTGACTGAACGTAAAGCCGCTTGAGTGGTCCGAATGCCAGACCGAAGAGGGGTTTGTCCTCTTTGGGATCACGGTCAAGGAGCAGTTTTGCCAGATCCACAGCCACATTGCGGTAGGCAGCAGATTGACCACTGAAAATGAAGTCCCGAACTCCTCGCTCGATATTCTCGATTGAGTCGCTTACAGCGTGGTCAAGTTCAGTCGGAAATGCTGCGGGTCCACTCACGGCCCCATTTTACCGGCGTCTTTTCTTGGCTTGGAGGTATCCGTGGATGGCTGCGACGATGATGATGAGAGCGAAGAATCCGCTGTGGCCGAGTCTGAGTGATGTGGCGATGGTCGCTATGACGAGCACGGCGATGATGTCGGGCCCCCACGGGTCGCGTCGGCGTGCCATCAGGTGTGCTCAGACGGTGGCGAGGTGGCCGCGTTTCTCGAGTTCAGCCATCAGGTATTCCATCGGCCGGTTGCCTTTCAGGCTGTTGCATGATCCGCACAGCAGTTGCAGGTTCTCGGGGTTGTCTTGTCCGCCTCTGCTGCGGGGCCATATGTGGTCGATGGTGAGGTTGCGGAACTCGAAATGCACCCCGCATCCCGCGCAGTAGCCCTGCTGTTGGCCGTAGAGGACGTGCTTGTGGGTGCGGTAGTCCTTCGGTGCGTCGATGTCGGTGCGCTGGGGGATGTCGCGCCGGTGATGCACTTCCCCGAGCTTCTCGAACGAGTAGAGGTTCTGAGCCTCGCTGAGGCGTCTCACGACCAGTTCGTGCGCCTTGTCGGACAAGTCGATGCCGACCCATTGGCGGCCGACCTGCTCGGCGGCGACGCACGCCGTCGCGCATCCGCAGAACGGGTCAAGCACGATGTCGCCAGGATTGGAGCTGGCTTCGATGATGCGGCGCAGCAGCGTGAGCGGCTTCTGTGTCGGGTAGCCGACTCGTTCGGCTTTGGGCAGTGCCCGTCCGCCGGGTATGTCGGTCCACACGTCGCCCATCGGCACGGTTGTGTCCGCGTACTTCAGGTACTTCTTCAGCGATGGAAGTCCGCCTTTGCGGTCCGGCCAGTGCAGCAGCCCCGCAGCGTCCAATGCTTCGAGCCGATCAGCGGCGCTCTCGATGCTGCGGTAGCCGGGGATGAACTCGCGTTCGATCCATTCGGCGTCGTGACCAGTCTTGGGTGCGTTCCATGATCCGGTGCCGTGCCGCAGCCCGCGCCACACCGGCATTCCCTCGCTGGGCCGCCGTAGTTGGCGTCTCGTGTAGCGCCCTCGCTCGTCCTCTTCGGTGTACCAAATGTCGATCTGTTCGTCGCTCGCCGGAACAGTCGGCGGGTTCCACACCCATTTGTCGCCCTTGGTGGCGAACAGCAGCCGGTCGGTGTTGCGCGGGTACCGCTTCGCGCTGTTCTTCGTGCCGATCTCCCGGACCCAGATGATCTCGTTGCGCACCCGCTGCGCTCCGAAGATCACGTCCAGCAGATGCTTGAGGTAATGGCTGGCCGTGTCGTCGCAGTGCAGGTAGAGCGAGCCGGTCGGTTTGAGCACCCTTCGCAATTCGATGAGCCGAACAGCCATCATCGTGAGGTACGACTGCATGGACTTGGAGTGCGTCATGCCCGTCGCGTCAAGCAGATGAGCGAGCGCCGGTTCCTCGTCGGCTATGTACCCCGCCCACGCGACGTCAAGGTCGCTGAGGGTCCAAGTGTCCTTGAACGCTGCGCCCGCGGCTTGGCTGCCGATGGGAGCGGCATAGTCGCGGTTGGAGTTGAACGGCGGATCGAGATAGATCAGATCCACCGTTGCGCTGTCAAGACCGCGCAGCACGTCGAGGTTGTCGCCCGTCCAGATCGTCCGGTTAGCCCAGTTCGGCTCTGGATTTGCGGGGGGGGGGGGGGTAGGTGCAGCCACAGCCACCGGACCACAGCAGGAACGGTCAGCGGCGGACGGTGCTGTCACAGTGACAGAGTATGGCCCACGCTCATTCCCGCTGCCACAGTCGGCCTTGGCGCGGTCGCACGTTCAGCGGCTTCGCCTCGGGTTCGCTGCCGGTGTTGTCGAGGTACGGCGACGGTGGCCGCTGCTTGCGCTTGGTGTTGAGACACCAGCATCGGATCTGCACCAAGGCGATGAATGTGGCCGCGAGCTTGTGGTAGCGGTTCGCGATCCCTCGGAACTGCTTGAGGTCAGCGAATGCGTTCTCGACGAGGTGGCGTGCCTTGTACGCCTCAGCGTCGTGCGGCGGCGGATTGATCCAGTTCGACCTGGCGGGTATCACCGGCTCGATGCCCCGCTCCGTCAGAGTCTCTCTGAGGGGGCCGCTATCGTACGCCTTGTCAGCAAGCAAACGGCTGATGTGTCCGGGCGAGTCCTGAAGGAGAGCTTCCAACTCATTCGCTTCAGCGGCATTTCCGGGTGCCAAAGTGAAGTGCGTGACCTTGCCTGACCGGTCGGTGAGCGCAACTAGCTTCGAGGTAAGCCCTCCGCGGCTTGTCCCGATGGCTTGCCGCTGTCGGGACTCGTCGGGAGGGCTTCCTCTTTTCTTGCGCCGGTGGCGTGCTGATGCACCTTCACGAACGTGCCGTCCACCATCGCCACCGACATATCAAGGTCGGAAGCGAGCGAGTCGAACACGCGTTGGAACACGCCGCGTTCGGTCCAGCGGCGGAACCGCTGATACACGGTGATCCACTTGCCGAACTCGGGCGGCAGGTCACGCCACGGCGCACCCGTGCGGGCGATCCACAGGATGCCCTCCACAGTCGTGCGATGATCCGTGCCATAGGGCCTGCCGCCCGTTCTTCGCTGCGGCAGCAGCGGCTCCAGCCGCCGCCATTGGTCGTCGGTAAGGACTAATCGAGCCATCGCTGGCTCCTTTCATCGTTCCCCGTTTGCTCTTTGCCGAAGTCCACGGGGGTCTCAATATGTGCTTCTATTTTGCCTCACTCGGCACACCACAGAAAGCAAGACAGGACGCGACGCAGCCCCCGCAACGATGAACACGGGGGCTGCGATCACAGTTCGGCTCGCGCCGGACTTCGGCGCAGCCATGATAGACCACCCAGTCAAGCCACTGAAAGCAAGACACCCAGGATCACGCTCTACGCGCGATCAGGCTTTGTAAACAGGCCCTAGCACACCCGCACGTCCTGCATCTGCATCGCGGTACCGCAGAGCGTCACGATGCTGCCGTCAACAGTGGTATCGCTATGTCGGTGGACTTTGCCACCAGCGGCGAGCGCGACACGTTCGTGACGCAGCGCAGCCGCGCGCTCGACGGTGAAGTCAGCATCGGCGGCGCCAAGAACAGCGTGCTCAAGCTGATGGCGGCGTGCCTGTTGGCAGAGGGGCAGCATGTCCTGGCCAACGTGCCTGACATCTCTGACGTAGCGCTCATGTGCGAGCTGCTCGAGGCCATGGGCGTGACCGTGACGCGTGCCGATCACCGGCTGGTCATCGACGTGCCTGCCGAGCTGAACACCGAGGCGCCCTACCACTTGGTGGAGCGCATGCGTGCGTCGATCGTGGTGCTCGGCCCGTTGCTGGGACGCTTCGGCACTGCCCGGGTTGCCCTGCCGGGCGGGGACGACTTCGGGCCGCGACCGATCGACATGCACTTGCAGGCGCTCGAGAGCCTGGGAGCGACGTTCAGCACCGCCCATGGCGACATTTC
>CAZAFV010000079.1:0-12620 GCA_964484385.1 uncultured Acidimicrobiales bacterium | reverse complement strand
TCTGGTGGACGCGACAACCCCCACACCCCAAACAAACCGGTGAATCCGGGCTCAGTGCTGGTGTACGTCGCGGTCGTTTTCGGCTCATCAGCTGTGTCTCGGGTTCGTACGGCTCTGACCCAGTTTGAACCACCCAAGATTGTTGGGGGGCTCCTGATATCGGAACAAGGGTGGGAGTCTTAGGTTCAGATGCGAAGCCCGCGGCGATGTCGCGACGGGACGGATACGAGCGGGAAATCATCAATCAGCCGCAGACGCGGCGGTGTTACCGTTCGCCGGAGGCTTGGCCGGAGGGAATCCGTTGGCAACTCACCGCACCGAGCCTTCGATCAATCCGGAGTTGGGCAATGCCATCGGCGGATGCCACCCGCGCTCGCAAGTGCGAACACAGCAGACGGGCCTCATGGTCGGCGCGAAGCAGCCTGACATCGTCATCGACGCGCCCGGAAGAGTTCGGGCGCTTGTGGAAAACAAGTACGACACGAGTGCTGGAGTAAGGGCGCTAGAGCAGCAATGCGACGGCCACGTCGGTGCCGCGTGGGCGTCCGGGACACCAGTCGAGGCGATCATCGGGGTCTTGTCACCGCTGAGTGTCAGCACCTGTCCAGAGGCCGACGTGGGGTCGCTGATTCGCTCGGAGCAATACCGCTACGCGGCGTGGCTTCCGGGCCATTCGCCGACAAGGTTCCCTGAGGTGGGCTGGATCGAAGGCGGCCTGCAGGACCTCGCGGCTTTTGTCGACCGCGTGACAGCCGACGCACTCGACAGCAGCACCATCGCTGAGGATGTCCGCAGGGCGTTGGCTGCTGCTGCGGATCACATCGCCGAAGATCCGCTCGCTCCAATTGAGTTTCCCCAGCTGCTGAATCAAGAAGCCAGCGAGCAGACCATGCGGATGGCCGCCGCCATTATGTTCAACGCGGCGGTCTTCCAAGCTCACATCTCCCAGCACCACGCGAGCATCCCTTCGCCGGCGCGAATGCTCAGCGCCGACGATTGCGACCAGTTCACCGTGCTCGAGGTCTGGAAGGACATTCTCGAGTTCGACTACTGGCCGATCTTCGGGATCGGCAGACGCCTTCTGTTTGCGATGAACCACCAAGTCGCGGCCGGAAAGATGCTCAGAGTGCTCTTCCGGCTGGCCGCGAAGGTTGTCGAGAACCCCAACGCGCAAGGCCTAGTGGGCCGGCTGTTCGGAGAGCTCATCGGCGACCGCAAGTTCCTGGCCGCGTTTTACACCCGTCCGGCTTCTGCGGCACTCGTCGCCGAGCTTGCCGTCAGTCGGCTCGGTGTCGACTGGGGCGATCCCGAAGCTGCCGCGAGCGTCCAGGTCGGCGATCTAGCTTGCGGCACAGGAGCGCTGCTCACTGCGGTCTACCGCAGAATCGCCGAGCGGCACAGGACTGATGGCGGTGACGACGCCCTCATTCACCGGCAAATGCTCGAAGACAGCTTCGTCGGCTGCGACATCCTTGCCGCCGCAGTTCATCTCACAGCGGCGCGCCTGTCAGGCGAGCAACCCGCCGTCGACTATGCCCGCACTCGCACATGGGTAATGCCCTACGGCGATACCCAAGAGCCCGCCGGTGGCACCAGTACGCGCCTCGGCTCCATCGACCTGCTCGACGATGACACCCAACCTGCATTGTGGGGCGATGGCACCATCGGCGTCACTCCTGAGGGCGACACGGTCACTGTCACCGCCGATGTGCCCGAAGCGTCCCTCGATGTCGTGATCATGAACCCACCGTTCACCAGATCTGTTGGGCATGAGGGCAACAGAGTGGGGGTGCCTCAGCCGGCGTTCGCAGGCCTCGGCAATAGTTCTCAAGAGCAAGCCAAGATGGCGAAGCTGCTCAAGAAGGCCTCCAACAAGGTCGAGCACCGGCCAATCGCATACAGCGGTCAAGTCGGGCTCGGCTCGATATTCGCCGATCTCGCTCACGTCAAGCTGAAGCCCGGTGGCGTGCTGGCCCTCATACTTCCCGCATCGGCCATAGCTGGCAAAGAGTGGGCAAACCTGCGTGCGCTCCTTGCCACCGCCTACGACCAGATCCAAGTACTCAGCATCGCCGAGACGGGACCGGGAACAAGTAGCGGCTCCACGACACCGGATGCGGCCGACCAAGCCGCTGGCGGTTCTGGCAACCGGGCGTTCTCTGCCGACACGGGCATGGCCGAAGTGGTGCTCGTGGCAACCAAGAAGGAATCCAACGGTGATGTCGCGGTGGCACACCAAGTCGCGCTGGCGGAGCATGTGATATTGGACAAGCTCCCCGGCTCGGCGGCGGCGGCGGTTGAGTTTGCCAGGGCGATCAAGGGACAAGGCGGCGCGAGCACGACACTGGCTGTCGGTGCGACAGTGTTTGGCCGTGCCCAAGTCCAGTCAATCGGTCCGGGCGTGCGCGGCCACCCCACCGGTGTGATCGGCGCAGAGGTGGCTGACTTCGCCGCTGGCATTGAAGCCGGACAGCTGCGGCTGCCTCGTCTCGACGCCATTGACGTGTCGATGGCTCCGCTTTCGTCTCTGGCTAATCGCGGTGCATATCACATGGACATCAACGGCTTCCAGCCTGATGGCACACACAGGGGCCCCTTCGACATCGACATGCTCCAACAGAGGAGGCACCACAGCCGCGCTGGCTATCCGGTCCTGTGGCAACACGACCACACCAAGGAGCAGTCGTTGGAGGTACTGCCCGATTCGGCCGGGACGGTGCGGTCTGGCATGAATTCCAAGGCACTGGATCGATGGAACGGTTGGACCGCTGCGAACGGTGCCGAAATCTGTGGCGCCACCCGACTTCACATCAATCGCGACTTCCAAGTGAACTCCCAGGCATTGGGCGCTTGTCTCACTCCCCAGCCAGCGATCGGAGGCCGCGCTTGGCCGTCTGCCGCCCCATCTCCGGCGCTCACTCCCAATCCCGAGGATTGGGAAAAGGCGCTTGCTCTCTGGCTCAACACCACTCCCGGCCTCGTCGCCAGATGGTGGGTTTCAAATCGACAGCAAAAGGGCCGCGCCAATCTGTCGATCACGACGATCGGCGACATACCGGTACTCGATCTCCGAGTGCTTCCCAGCGCTACAGTGACCGCGCTCGCCGCTCGATTTGATGCACACAAGAGCACGAAGATGCTGCCCGCCAACGAGGCGTACCGTGACGATGCGCGCAAGATGCTCGACGACATCGTGCTGTGCCAAGTTCTCGGCATACCAGGCACGATCCATGTGCCGCTGAGCACAATTCGAGAGGCCTGGTGCGCCGAACCTTCCGTCCACGGAGGCAAATCGACGCAGCCCTAGGTCAGCCGAACGGCAGCAAACCCTGACCATCCCAGCGGGGCGGGATTCAGCACCTACGACCGGTTAAGCCCGGACGAGAACTTGATCCGCAACCACTGGCCAAGAGGACCAAGCGCCGAGGCACTGGACTACGGAATTTGCTCCGTCGCGCTCAGCCGGCGTGCCATTCGGCGGCCCAGAAGGCGCCCATGCCGTCGGGGTCGGTGAGCGCGGCTGCTTCGTCAAGCAGCGTCCGGGCGGCAAGAGTCTCGGCCGTCGGGTTGGACCGGCTTCGTTGCCAGCGTGCCCGCGCCTTCGCTGTCATGGATTCGATGCCGGCCCCAATGAGCCAATCGGCTTGAGTGCTCAACGTCGCACCGGGCGACAGCTGGTCGAAGGCCACGTCGCACGTGATGTCCGCTGTGCCAGGCGCATGCAGCGGGTCGTCCCCGCGGCGCTGGGATCGGTATGTCCGCAGCCACTCGCGCTGCGGACGCTCAGCAAGCTCAACCGTGTGGCGCACGCCGTAATCGAATGTCAAGAGCCGACCGCGCTCGAGCGACTGCAGCGCCCGGCGGACCCAAACCGCCGCTTTCAGCTGCAGCGGCACACGCGCACCCGGTGCGGCGCCCGGGGCCAGCGCCTCGGCCATCGCCGCCGCATCGGCAGGCGCATCCCGCAGCACCTCGGCGGAACCTTCGGGCGCAACATGTATCTCCTGCCAGCCAACCTCTGAGCGTTCCAGCAAGCGGAACGGCAGGTTGTCGAGCAGCTCGTTGGCGAGCACGACGCCCACGATGGGGCCGTCGGGAAGATCCGGCGCTGCACGGACGGGTTGGGACTCGCCGATTGCCTCCAGCGCCTCGGCGCGCTGGCGCGCCACGCGCTCGACCATCACGTACTGCAGTGCGTCGCTGCACTCCTCGACGTGCGCGAGCACGTCGCGGCACAGCGTCCCGCGGCCGGCGCCGCCCTCGACCACTACGAACGGGTCAGGCCGGCCCAGCTCATCCCATGTGCGATCCAGCCAGCCGGCAACGCATCGAGCGAACAGCGTGCCCAGCTCGGGCGACGTCGCAAAGTCACCGCCCCGAGCCGCCGGCCGTCCCCCCCGCACGTAGAAGCCGGAAGGGCCGTAGAGCGCTTCGTCCATGAACTCGTCGAAGCGGCGCATGTCAGGCATGGGGCTGGACACCGGGACCGTGCGCCCCGCCAGTGCTCAGCCGCCGAAGTGGAACGACGCGACGTCGCCGAAGTGGCTCACCAGGCCCGGGAAGACGCCGAGCGCCAGCGTGGCAATTGCCGTGATCGCCAGCGCCGCTGCCAATGCTCCGGTCATGGGGATCTTGCCCGGAGTGAAGCGCACCATCGTGGCCTGACTGGTCTCGGTGGCCAGCCACGCATCGCCGTGCTCGTCCTGCTCGGCGGACGCATCGGCTGCTTTGGCGAGAGCGAGCTCGTCGCCGTCGTCGCCACCGGCGTCTACGCCCAGCGCCACCGTCTCGGGCACCGGCTGGAACCACATCTGCACCAGCACCCGGGCGTAGTAGCCGAATGCGATCACCGCATTGATCGCCACGATCACGGCGAGCACCCAGCCAGCCGGCGTGCTGGCATCGGCCAGGGCCCGGAAGATCACGAATTTGGCGAACCAGCCGCCCGCCGGCGGGATGCCTGCCAGCGCAGCCAAGAACAGCGTCATCAGCACTGCCATGCCGGGCGCATAGCTGAACAGCCCGCCGTAGCTCGCGATCTCGCCTGAGCGGGTCCGCCGCGACACTGCGAGCACCACGCTGAAGGCGCCCAGGTTCATGAAGGCGTAGATGATGGCGTAGACGATGATCGCCTCATACGCGCTGGGCAGCACGTTGGTGGTGATGTCGGTGCCGGGCACGGTCCACGCATCGCCCTCGAACGCCACGGCGAAGGGCACCAGCATGAAGCCGCCCTGCGCCACGCCCGAATAGGCCAGCATTCGCACGATGTTCGTCTGGCGCAGCGCAATCAGGTTGCCCACGGTCATCGTCACCGCGGCCAGTACCCAGAAGAACGGCTGCACCACGTCGGCAGCCCCCTCGAAGGCCACGAACACCAAACTCAGCAGCGCCACAAAGCCCGCAGCCTTCGACGCCACCGACAGGAACGCCGTCACCGGCGTGGGGGCGCCTTCGTACGTGTCGGGCGCCCACGTGTGGAACGGCACCGCCGACACCTTGAAGGCGAAGCCGATCAGCACGAACAGGATTGCCACGATGACGATTGGGCTCGCGCCCTCACCCGTCAATGCAGCGGCAATCGTGCCGAAGTCGGTGTCGCCGGCCACGCCGAACACCAGCGACATGCCGTACAGCATCACCGCCGAAGCGAAGACTCCCATCAGGTAGTACTTCAAGCCGGCCTCGTTGGACCGCGGCCCGCCCTTGCGCCAAGCGGCCAGCATGTAGGCCGGGATCGACAGCAGCTCCAGCGCGACGAACACGCTCACCAGGTCGCGCGAGCTGGCCATCATCACCATGCCCAGCAGCGATGTCAGCAGCAGCGTGTAGTACTCGTTCTCGTAGTAGTCGCCCTCGCGCACGTAGTCGACCGACATGAGCACGACCAGGTAGCCGGCCAAGATGAACAGCGCCTTGAGCACCAGCGAGAAATCGTCGACGACGTAGGCACCGCCGAACATGGGCCGCTCGGCGCCGTCGGCGGCCAGGGTCAGGATCGGCACGAGCGTGGCCAGCAGGCCGATGCCGGCCAGCGTGGGCATCATCCGCTTGGCCTTGTCGTCGAGCGCGATGTCGGCAACGGTCACCAGCGTGCCCACCGCCAGCAGGGTCAATTCGGGCGCGAGCGCGTGCCAGTCGAGATCCGGCCGCACAAACGCGAGAAGTGCCCCGAGGTTCATCGCTAGCTCCCGCCCACCGCTGCGCTGATGCTCTCGGCGATGCCGATCGACACGTCATCGACCACGCCGAAGATCAGCCCGGGCACCCAGCCGAAGAGCACCATCGCAATGATGAGCGGCGTCCACGCTGCCCACTCGTAGCGGTTCACATCGGCGATCACGTGACCTTCCCATTCGGGCTTGGGCTCGCCGAACGCACTGCGCTGGAACAGCCACAGCAGGTAGCCCGCCGCGAACACCGTGCCCACCGCGGCAATCACCATGTAGATGCGGAAGATCTCCTCAGACAGTCCTGCGCCCGGGTTGTAGGCCGACAGGATCGCCGGGAACTCGCCCCAGAAGCCCGCCAAGCCGGGCAGGCCCAGCGACGCCATCGCAGAGATGGCCAGGATCCAGCCCATGCGCGGGGCCGACTTCAGCAGGCCGCCCAGCCGGTTGATCTCCAGCGTGTGGTAGCGCTCCTTCACCGAGCCGGCCAAGAAGAACAACATCCCCGTGATGATCCCGTGGGCCACCATGCCGAACACGGCGGCATTGATACCGATCGGGGTGAGCGTGGCGATGCCGAGCATCACGAAACCCATGTGCGCCACCGAGCTGAAGGCGATGAGGCGTTTCATGTCGGTCTGCGCCAGGCATCCCAGGGCGCCGTAGATGATGCCGATCACCGCCAGCAGGCCGATCCACGGCGCCCACGCCGCAGCGCCTTCGGGCAGGAACGGCAGCGCGATCCGCACGAAGCCGTAGGTGCCGAGCTTCAGCAAGATGGCCGCCAGGATCACCGAGCCCACGGTGGGTGCCTCGGTGTGCGCGTCGGGCAGCCACGTATGGAACGGGAACATCGGCACCTTGATGCCGAAGCCCATGAACAGGCCGGCGAAGATGATCGCCTGGGTGCCCCGGGCCAGATCGCCGCCGGCGGCATCAGCCAGCACGCGCATGTCGAAGCTGCGCAGGTCGAGCCCGTTCGCTCCGGTGGCCACGAAGTACAGGGCCACGAAGCTGACGATCATCAGCGCCGAGCCGAACAGCGTGAAGAGGAAGAACTTCAGCGAGGCGTAGCGGCGGTTCTCGCCGCCCCACACGCCGATCATGAAGTACATCGGCAGCAGCACGACCTCGAAAAAGACGAAGAACAAGATGAGGTCCTGCGCCACGAAGGTGCCGTTCATGCCCGATGCCAGGATCAGCATCAGGATCAGGAAGGCCTTGGCGTTGCCCGGCTCGGGGATGTGCTCCCACGAGTAGATCACGCACAGCGGGATGATCACCATCGACAGGATCAGCAGCGGCAGCGACAGCCCGTCGAGCCCCATGATGTAGTCGGCGTCGATGGCGTTGATCCAGCCCTTGTCCACCACGAACTGCAGCGTCCCGGCCCGGCCGTAGTCGAACGCGGTCAGCAGGTACACGCCGACCGCCAGCGACGCCAGCGACGACACCAGCGCGATGGCCTTCAGCTCAAGCTCGCGCGCACGGGGCACTGCCATCATCACGAGCGCGCCGACGGCTGGCAGGAACACCGCGAGCGTCAGCGCCCAAGCGTCGAATCCAGTTGCGTCCACTAGGAAGCTCCCTCTCGGTTACGACTCTGTTTCTTTGCTTGCGTCATCTCACTGCTCACAGGACGATCACGAACACGATGGCGACCACGGCCGCGGTGCCGAACAGCAGCGAGCCGTAGTTCTGGACCCTGCCGGTCTGCATCACCCGCAGACCCTGACCGCCGGCATCGGCACCGCTGCCGAGCGCATTGACGGTGTTGTCGATGGTGCCCTGGTCGATCCAGCGGTAGATCCAGCGGCCGCTGTCGCGGGCGCCCTCGCCGGCGGTGTTGACGATCTTGTCGATCACGTTGTTGTTGACCCAGTTGGCGCCGCGGGCAATCGGCGCCTTGATCGAGCCGACCACGATGTCGGTGTAGAGGTGGTCGAGGTAGTACTTCTGCTCGAGGAACGTGTACCCCGCCTTGGCGTAGCGGTTGCGCTCGGTGAGCCCGTGCGGCCCGGCGTTGCGCCAGAAGTACATGAACGTGATGGCGATGCCGGCCAGCGCCAGCACGAGGCCCACGACTGCCAGCCAGAACGACGGGGGGGGATGCGACAGGCCGATCGCATTCAGGTAGTGGGTGGGCTCGGCGTAGGTCTGCACCAGATGTGCCAAGCCTTCGAGGCCGAAGATCTTCATCACCGGCGTCGGCAGGTTGAACGCACCGGCCACCACCGCCATGGCCGCCAGGATCCACAGCGGCACGGTCATCACCTTGGGCGACTCGTGCGGGTGGCCGTGGCCCCGGTACTCGCCCCAGAACGTGTACCAGATCACCCGGGTCATGTAGGCGGCGGTCATCAGCGCCACTACGCAACCGAAGATCAGCATGAGCGGGTAGGCGCTTTCCTGCCCTGCGAAGGCCCCGAGCAGGATCTCGTCCTTCGACCAGAAGCCCGCAAACGGGAACACACCCGCCAGCGCCAGCGTCGAGATCACGAACGTCTTGTACGTGTGCGGCATGTACTTGCGCAAGCCGCCCATCTCTCGCATGTCGAAGGTGTGGTGGGCGGCGTGGCTGACCGAGCCGGCCCCCAGGAACAGGCAGGCCTTGAAGAACGCGTGCGTGAATAGGTGGAACATGGCGGCGGTCCACGCGCCCACGCCCAGCGCCATCACCATGTAGCCGAGCTGGCTGACGGTGGAGTACGCCAGCACCTTCTTGATGTCCCACTGGGCGAAAGCCAGCCCGGCGCCGATCAGCGCCGTGAAGCCGCCGATGAACGCCATCAGGTTGATGGACGAGGTGCCGATGGAGAAGCCCTCGAAGAAGACCGGGTACAGCCGGCCGATCATGAACACGCCCGCCACGACCATCGTCGCAGCGTGGATGAGCGCGGAGACCGGCGTGGGCCCCGCCATGGCGTCGGGCAGCCACGTGTGCAGCGGGAACTGGCCCGACTTGGAGCACACCGCCGCCATCAGCGCTATCGACGCTATGAGCATGGCGAAGTGAACTTCGCTGCCCATCTCGCCGACGGCGCGATTGATCTTGTCGATGTCGAAGGTGCCGAAGGTACCGAACAGGATGACGACGCCGACCAGCAGGCCGATGTCGCCGACACGGTTCGTCAGGAAGGCCTTCACCGCCGCGTCGGTGTTGGGGCGTTCCTCCCACCAGTGCCCGATGAGCACGAAGCTGCACACGCCCACCAGCTCCCAGCCCACGATCATCTGGACCAGGTTCTGGGCCATGACGAAGAAGAGCATCGAGGCGGTGAACAGGCTCAGGAAGGCGTAGTAGTGGACGAATCGCCGGTCGTCCTTGACGTACTCGCTGGAATAGATGTGCACCAGCAACGAGATCGACGTCACCACGATCAGCAGCAGCACCGTCTGGCCGTCCACCAGCGTTCCCACGGCGAAGTCGACGCCACTGCTCGACCACCAGCCGTCGACCTCGGAGATGACCGGCTCGGTGGTGGCGTAGCCATGTCCGTCATCGCCGTGGCCGTCGTCTTCGGCGGCGAGGTACAACTCACCGTCAAGCCCTCCGGCGCTTGAAGCGCTCAGCCCCTCGTTGACGGCTATCTGGGCGTGCTCGGCGTCGTCGGACTTGTACGAGGTGCTGTCTTCCACCCGGGTGATCCACGAGACCGCCACGATCATCGAGAGCACCCACACGATGCCGACCGCGGTGATGCCCACCTTGTGGACCCGCTCGGCGCCGATGACGCTGCGTCCGAACAGCAGGATGACGAGGAACGAGACCGCCGGGATCAGCGGGATGAGAAACGCGTTCTCGAGAACGCTCTCAAGGATCCAAGACCACATACGCGCGCGCTCAGCCCTTCATCAGGTCGAACTCGTCGACCGCGATCGACTTGCGGTTGCGATACAGCAGCAGCACGATGGCCAAGCCCACGCCGACCTCGGCCGCTGCGACCGCAATGATGAACAGGGCGAAGACCTGCCCCGACACCACGTCGTGCTGCAGCCCGAACGCCACCAGGTTGAGGTTGACGGCGTTGAGCATCAGCTCGATCGACATCAGCACCATCACGCCGTTGCGGCGCGCCAGCACGCCATAGACGCCGACTGCGAACAGCAGCGCACCGAGCAGCAGGAACTGGTTCAGCAACATGAACTCAACCCCCGCCTCAGTCCCTGCGCGCCAGCACGACAGCGCCGATCAGTGCGGCCAGCAGCAGCACCGAGACGGCTTCGAACGGGATGATGTATTGGGAGAAGACCGAGTCGGAGACATCGGCCGTGCGGAACACCGTGTTGTCGGTGGCCAGCGAGTCGGTGCCGAAGCGGTCGATGAGGGCGTAGACGGTGATGCCGCCCAAGGCCAGCGCCGACAGCGCGGCAACCGGCCAGGTGGCCCCGGTCATCTGGGGTATTCGCCCGATCGGCGCCCGGGTGAGCATGATGCCGAACAGGAACAGCACCATCACAGCGCCGATGTAGACGAGCACCTGCGTGGTGGCAATGAACTCGGCGGTGAGGAGCACGTAGTTGGCTGCGAGACCGCCCAGCACCGCAACCAGGAACAGTGCTGCGTGCACGATGTTGCGCGTCGTCACCATCCCCAGCGCGGCCGCCACGGTGATGGCCGCGATGATGCCGAAGGCGATGTTCTGCGCAACCATCGGGCGTCCTAGCTCCCCGCTCCAGACGCGAGCTCGCGAGCGCCATCGGCTTCGAGCTTGCGCGCCGGCGCGAAATCATCAGTGCCGAAGTCGGGAACCTTGCGCACCTTCTGCTCCGAGCCAGGCTCGTACTCGAGAAACTCCGGCACGGTCTCCATCCACTCGCTGAGCCGGATCCGGTCGTGCAGAAGGTCGGCGATGTGGGGTTCGGAGTACTCGTACTCGGGCGACCAGAACAGCGCGTCGAACGGGCACACCTCCACGCAGATGCCGCAGTACATGCACAGCGCATAGTCAATGTCGAACCGGTCGACCACATTGACCGAGCGGACTGCACCGCCGGCACGCCGGGGCGGGGCTTTCACTTTGTGGCCCTCGATGTAGATGCACCAGTCGGGGCACGAGCGAGAGCACAGCATGCAGGCCGTGCAGTTCTCCTCGTGCAGGGCGATCACGCCCCGGGCGCGGTCGGGCGGGGCTTCCTTCTCGTGCGGGTACTGCACGGTGACCGAGCCCTGCTGGGGCGCAGGGATGAGCGTGCGCATGCCCCGCTTGGGGAACAGCGTGCGCATCGCGGTGCGCGCCGTCACGCCAAGGCCTTTCAGCAGTCCGGGAAGTTGTGGCATCTCTACAGCACCACCTTGAAGATTCCGGTCACGACGATGTTCGCGAGCGACAGCGGGATGAGGACCTTCCAGGCGAACTTCTGGAGCTGGTCTTCGCGCAGGCGGGGGTAGGTGAAGCGGATCCAGAAGATGATGAAGGCCACCACCAGGATCTTCACGAGCATCACGACCGGGCCGAGCACGTTGAGCACCGGCGCGTTGAAGTCGAAGCCGGGGATCCACCAGCCGCCCAGGAACATCACGGTGGCGAGCGCCGAGAAGGCGAACGCCGTGGCCACTTCGGCCATGAAGAACAGCAGGAAGCGGAAGCCCGTGTACTCCACGTGGAAGCCGCCGACGAGCTCGGTCTCGGCCACGGGCATGTCGAACGGCGTCTGGGTCAGCTCCGCCTGGGCGGAGATCATGAAGATCAGAAAGCCGATGAACTGCGTCAGGATGAACGGGTTGCCGATGAGGCCGAAGCCGAAGATCTCGCCCTCGGCCTGGGCACGCACGATCTCCTGCAAATTGAGCGAATCGGCCTGGATGACCACACCCATGACGGCGAGGATCAGCGGCAGCTCATATGCGATGAGCTGGCCCGCCGCTCGCAGGCCGCCGAGCAAGGCGTACTTGTTGGCCGACGCCCAGCCCGCCATCAGCACGCCCAGCACCGACAGCGACGAGACCGCCATCGCGTAGAAGATCCCCGTGTCGAGGTTCTCCACCACTGCGTCGGGGCCGGTGGGCAGCACCACGAAGAGCAGGAACGACGACGCCAGCACCACCACCGGGGCTGCCCGGAAGACTCGCCGATCGGCGGCGGCGGGGTGGATGTCTTCCTTCTGCAGGAACTTCACCGCGTCGGCGATGAGCTGCAGCGTGCCGTAGGGGCCGACGTCTTGGGGGCCGAGCCGGCTCTGCATGAACGCCATCATCTTGAGCAGGAACAGGTAGCCCAGCATGAGCGCGGCCGTGGGGATGACGATGAGTGCCACGCCCAGCTTGATGCTGGTCTCGGCCCAGTACGCCAGGCCCAGTGCCCCGATCATCGGTCGATATCCCCGAGGATGAAGTACAGCGAGCCGAGGATGGTGATGATGTCGGGCACGTAGGTGCCCCGCATCACCCACGGCACCACCGAGATGTTGCTGAAGCTGGGCGTGCGGATCTTCACCCGGAACGGGCCG
>CAZAFV010000078.1:0-12689 GCA_964484385.1 uncultured Acidimicrobiales bacterium | reverse complement strand
CAGCAGGTCCATTTCCTTGAGCGAGTCGTTGTCGACGCCGCCGATGATCATGTGAAAGCCGAAATCGACCGCGCAGTTGCCTTCGGCCTTGGCCATCCACTCATCGAGGCATTCGCGCACGTTCTCGCCGGTTTTCTGCACGGCAAAATCCACGATGGTCGTGGTGCCGCCCCACGCCGCAGCTCTCGTTCCCGTCTCGAATGTGTCGGAGGCGTAGGTGCCGCCGAAGGGCAGCTCCATGTGCGTATGCACGTCCACGCCGCCAGGCACGACGAGCCGTCCAGAAGCATCGATGACTTCAGCGCTCTGCTCGGCTGCGACGGCGATATCGCTGCCGGGTTGCAGCACCGCTGCGATCTGCTCACCGTCGATCAGCACCTCGGCCGGATCCGCTCCGGTTGAGCTGACAACGGTGCCCCCCTTGATCAGCGTCGTCATCTTGGTGTTCCCCCTAGGTCGCGATCTGTGAAGCCCCAGCCAGTCTTGGCCCGCCGCCTCAGGGTGCTACGAGCGGTTCGTACGACTCGGGCCGGCGGTCTCGGTAGAAGGCCCACTGGTTGCGGACCTCATCGAGCATCTCGAGGTCCAGCTCACGCACGACCAACTCCTCGGCGTGGTCCGATGCGGCCCCGTCAATGATCTGCCCCCGGGGACTGGCGAAGTACGACGTGCCGTAGAAGTCGTTGTCGCCCAGCGGCTCGACGCCGACGCGGTTGATGGCCCCGACGAAGTACATGTTCGCCGCCGCAGATGATGTCTGTTCGAGCTGCCACAGATATGCCGACAGCCCTCGGCTCGTCGCTGAGGGGTTGAACACGATCTCCGCGCCGGCCAGCCCGAGAGCGCGCCAGCCCTCGGGGAAGTGGCGGTCGTAGCAGATGTAGACGCCGACCGTCCCCACGGCGGTCTCGAAGACGGGATAGCCCAGATTGCCCGGCCGGAAGTAGAACTTCTCCCAGAACCCCTTGACCTGCGGGATGTGGTTCTTGCGGTACTTGCCGAGATAGGTCCCGTCGGCGTCGATGACGGCTGCGGTGTTGTAGAGGAGCCCGGCCTGCTCCCGCTCGTACATGGGCACCACGAGCACCATCTCGTGCTGTTCCGCAAGCTCGCAGAAGCGCTTGGTGGTCGGGCCGTCGGGAATCGCTTCTGCGTAGGAGTAGTACTCGGCGTCTTGTACTTGGCAGAAGTAGGGCCCGTAGAACAGCTCCTGAAAGCACATCACCCGGGCACCGGCTGCGGCCGCCTCGGCCACGTACTTCTCGTGGAGCTCGATCATCGACTCCTTGTCGCCGGTCCAGGCGGTCTGCACGATTGCCGCCGTCACCTTGCGTGCCATGTTGTGCCCTCCTCGCTCGGTCGCAAGGCGTGGGCGAGGCGCAATACCTGACCGTCCTGATGCGCAGCGAATGGAAAGAACCAAGTCTAGATGATTGGTTCCAAGGGGTGGACTGTCGAGAATTTTGTGTATCGGGCGTGATGGTGTTCTTCGGATGTGGTCGGCGATCCGGTCGCCGCAGTGGACGGTCAGGGTGTTCCCGATGGTCTTGCGGCAGTTGGTCTTGCCGACCAGGTTGGTGTGGTTCTTGGGTCTGGTCGTGGCGACAAGCCAGCAGGGCTTTCATGGCGGTCTGCTCGTTGGGGAAGTGGCCTCGGTGTCTGACGGCTCGGCGCGGCTCGGCGGGGGACTCCCCGAACGGGGTGAACTCGTCCCGGGACTGGCGTCAGCTGCGGGTCATGGCGGGGTAGGTGGTCTGCCAGTCGTCGGCGAACGCCTCGAAGCGTGCCTCGGCGGTCTCGACTGTGGGGGACGTGCAGAGATCTCCGCGACGGCGGTGCTTGCGCCGCCGTCACCGGCTCGAAGGTGCCCCACGGTCACGGGGCACCGCCCAGGCCGGCCCTCGCCGATCTCGGTCGTCACCCGCTTGGGCGTGGACCCGTTGCGCGAGTTCGGCGACCCTCTGCCCTCCAAAGCGTGACGCCCGTAGCCCAGATGCTCGGTCATCCCGGCCCTCGGGACCGGTCCGGGAGCACCCGACGCACCAGCCCGCTCAACACACCGCCCTCGCCGGTCAGCCCCCGCGCCATCAACGCGCGCCTGAGCCACCAGCAGCTCAGCCCAGTCGGCCATCGCCGCCTCCCCCGGCAGCATCCCTCGCTGGCACAGCCGGCACGTCAAGACCAGTCACAGACATGATCCTCCCCGGCCCACAGCCCCCGGCTGCGGACCCTCAGATCACGCCCGACACACAAAACTCTTGACAGTCCCCTAGTTGGGCTCAGCGGTGCCGTTGCCCTCGATCTCTTGGTTGTGGACGTGCGGGCCTTGGGTGTGAAGGGCTTCGAGCCTCGCCAGGCGGTCGGTGTGATCGAGATGCACCCTGGTGACCTCACCCCTGAAATCGCGAAGTTCATGGCGAAGATCGGCGATTTCTGCTCCGAGGTCGCTTCGTACGCTGCCGATCTCCTCTCGTACGCCGCCGATCTCCTCTCGCACGCTGCCGACCTCCTCTCGTACGCCGCCGATCTCTTCTCTCACTGCGGCGAACTCGTCTCGCATCTCGTCGCGCAGCAGCGTGATGTCTGCCCGCAGCGTGTTGAACGCGGTCACCGCGGCGAGCGACAGGGAAGCGATGAGGGCTGTGATGATCGCGACCAAGGCCGCTGAGCCGAGCAGCGGCCCGCGTTGGCGACTGGCGGACATCGTGCTCGAAGGATCTTGCTGCGGCCCTTCGTCGCGCGAGCCGGGACGAGCTGCGGGTGCGGGCTCGTTCTTGGTGCCATCCGGCTCGTTCAGGGCGGCTTCCTCTGTCACTGATCCGATCGTAGCCACGGTGCCCTCCGCTGATCGCCGAGCCTGCAGCGCCGAACCTAGAACCAGACGGAATTCCCACCAAGGCAATTTCGATGAATGTCAATAATTATGGAACTTGCACTGAGACCCGGCTGTGAGAGCCCTTCCGGCGCAGCAGCCGCCTCATCAGGCAGGATGTAGCGATGTCCAAACGCAGCACCACCTTCCGTGGCTGGAAGGTGGTGCGTGCGGGGGCAGTGATGCAGGGACTGCAGGCGGCACTGGTCATGCACGCCATGGGTGCCTATTTCGTCGAGCTTGAACGAGAATACGGCTGGAGCAAGACGGCGCTGTCGGGCGCGTTCGCGATGAATCGCGCCGAGACGGCGCTGCTCGGGCCGATCCATGGCTGGCTGCTCGACCGCTTCAGCCCTCGTGCCATCGCCCGGGTCGGCACCGTGTTCATGGCGGTCGGCTTCGTTGCGTTCAGCCAGCTGCGGACGCTGTGGCACTTCTATGTGGCGTTCCTTCTCATCGCCGTGGGCACCAGCTTCTGCGGCTTCGTCACGGTGACGGTCTCGATCGTGCGCTGGTTCGAGGCGCTGCGGGCTCGGGCGCTGTCGGTCGGTGGCATGGGCCTCGGCGTCGGCGGGCTGTGCGTGCCGCTCGTGGCGCTGTGCTTCACGCAGTTCGGCTGGCGGATGACTGCTGCGGTGTCCGGCGTGGCGGGCGCAGCCGCGGCCTGGTGGCTCGCGAAGTACCTCGACGGCCGCCCGGAGGACTTCGGGCAGCAGATCGACGGCGGCGCGAGCGTGGTCGCCAACGGCAGGACTGTCCGCGCCGAGGGACTCAGCGACATCCACTTCACGGCCAAGGAGGCCATGCGCACCCGCGCCTTTTGGATGATCTCGCTCGGGCACATGAGCGCCCTGTTCGTGGTGGGCGTGGTGATGGCGCATCTGCCGCTCTTCCTGACCTCCGAGCGCGGCTATTCGCTGCAGCAGGCCAGCTTCGTCGCCGCCGCACTCCCGCTCGTGCAGGTGGCCGGGATGGCGCTCGGCGGCTACCTCGGCGACCGGATCAACAAGCGGCTCATCGCCTCGGTGGCCATGTGCGGCCACGCTGTGGCGCTCTTGCTGCTCGCATGGTCTGGCAACTTCTGGGTCATCGTGCTGTTCGTGCTGCTGCACGGCTTGGCTTGGGGTGCCCGGGGCCCGCTCATGCAGGCGCTGCGCGCCGATTTCTTCGGCACGTCCTCGTTCGCCACGATCATGGGCATCAGCTCCACGATCGTGCTGATCGGCACCGTGCTCGGGCCGCTGTTCGCGGGCACGGTGGCGGATGTGACCGGCAGCTACACGCTGGCTTTCGTCGTGCTCGCCGTGATGACCGGCGTCGGGATGATCTTCTTCATGCTCGCCAAGCCCCCGGCGCCGCCGGAGCGAGGCGGCAGCGGTGCCCGCAGGCCCGCAGCCGACCAGAGCAGCAGCGATGTCGATCCGCCAGGCGTCGCCGAAGGGTCGCACAACAGCGTCGATGTGGGTTCCGGTCGGCGTCAGGTGGCAGGCTGAGCGGCGTGAGCACGGTCCGTGCCGCCGGCGGCTCGAACAGCACTGCGCCGGATCCGGCGGCGTTGTTCGACCCGCGCACCTATCTGGACGGTGTGCCGCACGACCTCATCGCAGATCTGCGGGAAGATGCGGGAGTCCACTGGGTGCCCGAGCCGGAGCTCATGGGATGGGAGGCCGGACCTGGCTTCTGGGCGGTGCTCACGCACGAGCTCATGAACCGGGTGCTGCGCGATCCGGGGACATTCTCGTCCCATCTCGGCGGCACGCAGATCCGCGATCCGGGGACCGCTGCGATGCTCGAGTTCGTCCAGCGGATGATGCTCAACCAGGACCCGCCCCAGCACACCCGGCTGCGGCGCCTGCTGATGCGCTCGTTCACACCGAGCGCGGTGGCTGAGCTGGAGGCCACCATCTCTGCTCGGGCCGAACGGCTCGTGAGCGCAGTAGTGCATCGGGGGCACGCCGACTTCGCCAAGGAGGTCTCGGCCGAGCTGCCGCTGCTCACACTCGCCGACATCATGGGTGTGCCGTCGCAGGATCGGATGCTGCTGTTCGACTGGTCCAACCGGGTCATCGGCTATCAGGACGCCGAGTACGCGGTGTCCGACGCATTCGATCCCGCGACGGGAACCGAGATGGCCCAGCGCGCCTGCGAGGTGCGAGCCCAGATCCGTCCCGGCCCAGACGGTCGCATGCCCGACCCTCGCTCGCGCGAGGGCCTCGCAGACATGTACGCATACGCGCACGACCTGGCGACCTACAAGCGGGCGAACCCGGGCTCCGACGTGGTGTCAATCCTGCTGGCTGCCGACGACGCCGAGGGCGGCATCACCAACGAAGAGTTCGAGACCATGTTCTTCCTGTTTGCCGTGGCGGGCAACGAGACGTTGCGAAACGGCATGCCCGGCGGGCTCTGGGCGTTGCTCGCGCACCCAGAACAGCTCGACAAACTGCTCGCCGACCCCGAGCTGCTGCCGGGTGCCATCGAGGAGATGCTGCGGTTCATGCCGCCGGTGGTGCACTTCCGGCGCACGGCCTCGCGCGATGTCGAGCTCGGCGGCTCTTCCATTCGTGCGGGCGACAAGGTGGTGGTCTTCCACGTGGCTGCCAATCGTGACCCGGCCGTGTTCGTCGAGCCCGATCGGTTCGACATCGAGCGCAGCCCGAACGACCACCTCACCTTCGGGGCAGGGCCGCATTTCTGCCTGGGCGCTCACCTGGCTCGCCGCCAGATGTCGGCGATGTTCACCGAGTCGCTGTGGCGGATGCCCAACCTGCGCCTGGACCCGGCCCGCATGCCTGAGCGCCTGCTGTCGAACTTCCAGCACGGCTTCAAGCACCTGCCGCTGCTCTGGGACGCGCCTGCCGGTGACGAGGCGGCTTCGCCGTGACCGGGCGCCCCGCTGCGCCGCCCATCCGGGTCGGCGTCACGCCCGACATCAAGCTCTGGTCACGGCCGTGGGCTGAGCGCCGCCGCATGCTCGAACTCGTCGCCGACGCGGGCATCGACCACGTGTTCTTTGCCGATCACGTCAGCTTCCGGATCGGGCACGGCAATGACGGCATGGTCACCGCAGCGGCGCTGGCCAACCTGCATCCCACGCTGGGCGTGTATCTCGGCGTCTACCTGCTGCCGCTGCGCCACCCGATTCCCGTCGCCCGCCAGCTCGCGAACCTGGCCGAGATGGCACCGGGGCGGATCAGCTTCGGCGTCGGCATCGGCGGCGACGACCGCCACGAAGTCGAAGTGTGCGGCGTCGATCCACGAACCCGGGGGCGCCGAACCGACGAGTCGCTCGGCATCGTGCTGCGGTTGCTGGCCGGTGAGACCGTCGATCACGCCGGCGAGTTCTTCTCATTCGAACAGGCCCGCATCGTCCCGCTGCCCGACCCGCCCATCCCCACCTACGTCGGCGGCCGTTCCGACGCCGCCATCCGCAGGGCCGGTCGCTTCGCCGACGGCTGGCTGGGCATCTGGTGCACGGTCGAGCACTACCAGGCGGCACTTCGCCTGTACGCAGAGACGGCGGCCGCCGAGCGGGCGATCGACGCCCCCGCACCCCAAGCACCTGATCACGGCATCCAGCTGTGGATCGGCCTGGGCGACACCCCCCAAGAAGCGGCCGGCTGGGTCGGCCCCGAGCTGGAGCGCTTCTACCGGGTGCCGTTCAAGGCGTTCGAGAAGTACACGCCGTGCGGCACGGTCGACGACATCGTCGAGTTCTTCATGCCGTACCTCGACGCCGGCTGCCGCCATATCAACATGACGCTGTGCGGCGGAAACCCCGATGAAGCGATACTTGCAGCGGGGGAAGTGGCACGGCGGCTGAGGGAGGCGGATCCGCTCGGCGTCGGCGCCCGATCCGTCGATGCCGTCACGACGCCGAAGTGAGCTGATCGAGACGAGGACGCCACAGTGAATGCGACAGCAATGAACACGACAGGTTTGCCATGAGCATCACGGCCAAACCCCTCGCCGGTGCACTCGGTGCCGAGCTCTGGGCGCCCGATGGCGAGCCGCTCGATGTCACCACGATCGACGATTCCATGTGCGCAGCAATCCGGGAAGCACTGTGCACTCACCACGTCGTGGTGATCCGCGATCAGAAGATGGATGCGGCTGCACTCGCACGTTTCGGCCGTCGGTTCGGCGATCTGGAGCGTCACCCGTACCTCGGCGGCACCTCGGACGAACCCGAGGTGGTGCCGGTCATCAAAGAACCCCACGAGACGGTCAACTTCGGCGGCGGGTGGCATTCGGAGATGTCGTTCCTGGAATGTCCGCCGATGGCGACAGCGCTGTATGCGGTGGAGGTGCCGAGCTTCGGCGGCGACACGCTGTTCGCGAACCAGCAGGCGGCCTATACGGGGCTGTCCGACACGATGAAGCGCTTCGCCGAGAGCCTCAGCGCGGTGCACTCTGCAGCCCGCCAGTACGGGCGGCGCGGCGACTCAGACCGGTACGCCGGTCAGCGCAGCTCAATGAAGGTAGAGGTGTCCGAGGAGGCGCACGCACAGCTGACGCATCCGGTCGTGCGGACCCATCCCGAGTCCGGCGCGAAAGCGCTGTATGTGAATCGGGCGTTCACCGAGACCATCTCGGGAATGCGCCGGCACGAGTCGAAGGCGCTGCTCGACATGCTGTGGAGCCATGCGGTCGGCGAGCAGTTCACGTGCCGGGTGCGGTGGGAGCCGGGAACGCTGACCATGTGGGACAACCGCAGCGTCCAGCACTACGCGCTGAATGACTACCACGGGCAGCGTCGGCACATGCTCCGGGTGACGATCGCCGGCGACCGGCCTCGCTGAGTCACTCCGCAGACGAGCCCGCCGTCACCGAACTCATGGCCTGACCGGCACACTGGTGCGCTGATGATCTGCTCGCGGGCCTTGCGTGGCTGACGAACACCGGGAGAGCCGGAGCCCGGATGCGACGTCCGACGCCGAGTCGGCGCAGAGTCCGCAGGATGTGCTCTATCGCCAGCGGGCCTATGAGCAACTCGGTCGTGCCGCGCCCATCGACGGTGTGCTGCGTGTCAGCACTCCCCACGAGTGGCTGATTCTGCTCGTGCTCGCGGCAACCGTGATCGCCGCTTTGGCATGGAGCGTCGTCGGCCGGCTGGAGTCGGGTGTCAGCGGGCCGTGCGTTTTGCGTGCAGCCGGCAGCCTGCACTCTGTCGCCGCTCCGGCGACGGGCGCTGTCGTCGTGGTGCTGGCCGAGCCAGGCGACGAGTTGACAGTCGGCGATCCGCTGGCTCGGCTCACTGCTCCTGAGCTCAGCCGAGCCGCAGGTCTGGCGGCCGCACGTGCGACTGCACTGGCCGATCAGTATCCCGGCACCGCCGAGGCCGTCGCGGCCGTTGCCGAGGCGGAGCACCTCGCCGCAATGGAAACTGCGAGCACGTTGGTTCTCAGCCCGGTATCGGGCCTGCTGGCGACATCCGGGCTGCGTGCCGGTGTCTTCGTGGAGGCCGGAGCGACGGTGGCCGAGGTGCAGCGGGCGGACACGCGGCCGCCGACGGCGGTCGTGAGTCTGGGCAGCGAAGCGGCGCGTGTAAGTCCAGGCTTGACGGCCAGCATTGCCTTGACCGTCGCCGATGCCGCCGATCCGCTGGTCGCAGACGCACGCATCACGGCCGTCGGCGCTTCGCCGTCAGGACCTGCCTCCCTCGGGACGTTCGACCGTCGCCCCGCTGCAGGAACCGCGTCCACGGCGCCCAGCGAAGCAGCAGCAGAACTGACTGCTCCGCCGCCGGAGTTCGCTGTCGCTGCGATGCCAGGTGCGGTGTACGAATGCACGGCCCGCATCGTCACGGGCTCGTATCGGCCGATTGAGCGGCTCGTCGGGCGTCGGTAAGGGAGGCTCGATGGTGCGGACTGTGTTCGGGCCTCGGCGTGTCTGCCCTACGCCTGCCATGCCTCAGATGCACGCAACCGAGTGCGGCGCGGCCTGCTTGGGGATCGTCCTCGCACATCATGGGCGTCGTGTCCCGATCGAGCAGCTGCGGATCGCGTGCAAGGTCACCCGTGACGGGTCGAGCGCAGCCGACATCGTGGCGGCCGGACGTGCCCACGGGCTGAAGATGACGGGATGGCGCATGGAGGTGGACGGTCTGGCGAGACTCGACTGCCCGGCGATCCTGTTCTGGGAGTTCAACCATTTCGTCGTGCTCGAAGGCGTCCGCCGCGGCCGCTACTACCTCAACGACCCTGCCAACGGACGCCACAGCGTCAGTTCGCAGACCATCGACCGGGCGTTCACGGGAATCGTGCTCAAGGCCGAGCCCGATGTTGGCTTCTCAGGTGACCGGAGGCCTCCCGGGATGGTGCGCAAGCTGTGGCCATGGCTCGCGCCGGCCAAGGGGGCGCTGGCATTCTCGGTGCTGGCCGGGCTGCTGGCGACCGTGCCGGTGGCTGCATTGCCAGTCCTCCTTGGCCTGTTCGTCGACGCTGTGCTCGGCGGGACAGCGCCTGGTTGGGGCGTGCCGGTCAGCTGGGCGATGGTCGCGGCAGGCACGCTGATGTACCTGCTGGCGTGGCTGCAGCAGTACATGTTCCGCAAGTTGGCGGTGCGGCTCGCAGTGAGCGGCGCGGAGGGCTTCCTGGGTCGCCTGTTCCGCCTGCCGCCCCAGTACTTCGACCATCGCTTCGCCGGCGACCTCACGTCGCGAGTGCATCTGGTCGACGCTGTCGCCGTGGGCGCGTCGACAGGCGCGGCGTGGATCGTGATCGAGCTGATCTCCAGCCTGGTGCTCGTCGCAGTGATGCTCGCATTCGATCCTGTGCTCGCGGCCATTGTCTGCGCCGTCGCTCTGGCCAACATCGTGCTCACCAGAGCACTCAGCCGGCTGCGAACCGACACCGAACGGCAGTTCCGCCACGAGCAGGCGAACATGGAAGGGATCGAAGCGGCCGGCCTGCGCGACATGGAGACGATGCGGGCAACAGCGTCCGAGGGCGACTTCTTCGTGCGCTGGAGCGGCCAGCAGGCTCGCGAGCTGGCGGCCCGCCAGAGGTTTGTCGAACTCGGCTACGTGGTCGGCGCCATGCCGCGCCTGTTCTCGATGGCAGGCGCAATCGTCGTGCTGGGCATCGGCGGGTGGCAGGTAGCCACTGGACGACTCAGCGCCGGGTCGCTCATCGCGTTCTACACGCTGGCTGCGGCATTCATGGTGCCGATCGGCCGATTCGTGCAGTTCGCCGATGCCTTCATGATGCTCGATGCCGACCTGCAGCGCATCCAAGACGTGCTCGATGCGCCCGAAGATGCTCGGGCGCCCGCAGACGAGCCCGAGGCTTCGGACCGCCTCAATCGCCCGGTCGCCACATTCGCCGGTCGGCTTCGTCTCGCCGGCAAGGTCGAGCTGTCCGAGGTCACCTTCGGCTTCGACCCGCAGCGGCCGCCGTTGATCGACAAGCTGAGCCTTACCGTCGAGCCGGGTCAACGGGTCGCGCTCGTGGGCCCCACGGGTTCGGGCAAGTCCACGCTGCTGCGCCTCATCGCCGGGCAGTTCGCGCCTGAGAGCGGCGAGATCCTCTTCGACGGAGCGCCTCGCAGCGAGATTCCCGACGAGGTGCTCGCTGCCTCGCTGTCGTCGGTCGATCAGCAGATACATCTCTTCGCTGCATCGGTGCGCGACAACCTCGCGATGTGGAATGCGACCGTCGCCGACGATCAGCTCATCGAAGCAGCACGCGACGCCCGAATCCACGACGTGATCATGAGCCGCGCCGAGGGCTACGACGCGATGGTCGCCGAGGGAGGCAAGAACTTCAGCGGCGGGCAGCGTCAGCGGCTGGAGATCGCCCGCGCGCTGGCGCAGAACCCGTCCGTGCTGCTCGCTGACGAAGCAACGAGCACGCTCGATGTGCTCATCGAGCATGAGATCGACGATGCGCTGCGGCGGCGCGGCATGACCTGCATCATCGCCGCCCACCGTCTCGCCACGATCCGCGACTGCGACGAGATCGTGGTTCTCGACCGCGGTCGCGCTGCCCAGCGGGGAACCCACGATGCGCTGATCGCCGACCGCGACGGCCTGTATTTCGCACTGGTAGCGGGGCAGTGACAGCCCGAACGGCGGTGCCCGACAATGGCGCCCCTGCTCGTTCGACGACAACCGCGTCGGCTGCATCGCAATGAGCGATCCGCCCCAGCAGGACCTCGCCGAGTTCGCAGCTCGCCTGGGCACGCCGACGACGGCCGCTGCGAATGACTCCCTGCGGCTCGACGGTGAATCGGCAGCGTGGTTCGTCGCCCACGGAGCGCTCGATGTCTTCTGCTTTGAGCACGCTGACGGGAAGGTCTCGGCTGCGGCGAAACACCTGTTACGCGCGACCCAGGGCCGACTGGTGTTCGGCACGCCGCGTCTCGACGGGCCGCTCACGCTCGTTGCCAAGGGAACGGCCGGCAGCCGGCTGCTGCGGCTTGAAAGGGATCAGCTGCTCGAAATGGACGGCGACGCGGGCGCTGCGGCGCACACGCGCAGCACCGATGACGCACTCCTTCGAGGACAGGCCGAGCTCGCACGCCAAGCGGACCGGTGGATATCGGACCTGACGGCAGCCGTCGTCGCCGATATCGAGTACCGGCCGCATGTCACCGCGCTGATCGACGCCCGCGACGCCGCCGGGGTGGCGGCCGACCTCGCTGGGCGCCTCAGCGGGGCCGGCAGCCAGGGCAGCGGGACGACCCGTGTCGGGACAGACAGCGGTCCCGCAGTCGTCGTGCCCGAGGGCGTGGTCTCGGCACGACGGCCCGATGTGCTGTGGGCGAGCAGTCCGGCGGCCGGGACGGGGCCAGCACTCGTCTTTCTGGGCACCGAGACGCTCCCCGCAGATGACGGCGCGCGGACGCTCCCGGTGGCGCTGACCGCGGACAGCTGGGCCACGGTCGTCGCCGGGCTGCCCTCCGATGATTCAGGACGTCGTGCCTCCGAGGCCGTCGTGAGGCTCCAGATCAGCACCTCGGCGCGGCTGGCGCGCGCGGGGCAGCTGCTGGACGCGCTCGACGGCTTCGCCCGGCTGGCGATGGGAGCGGAGGCGCTCAACCGGCGCCTGCTGCTGGCCGACGAAGTCAACGCACAGGCGGCGCATGCTGCTCACCGCCGAATGGCCCGTGAACGCGCCCGCGCCCTGCTGGAATCGGTCTCGAGGAGGCCCCGACGCGGGCGCGACGAGACGCCCGCGCATGGATCGGCCCTGCTGGCGGCGCTCGAGCGGATCGGCCGTCACAGCGGCATCGAGTTCACCGAGCCCCGCCGCCCAGCCACAGCGCCGCCGCTCACAGCCGCAGAGGTGATCGACGCGTCGGGCCTACGTGCCCGCCGGGTGCGGCTGGCACCCGATGACCGCTGGTGGCGCTCGGACGGCGGTGCATTGCTGGGATTCCGTCGCGACAGCGGCGAGCCTGTCGCGTTGCTGCCCGGACTGCGCGGCTACCGAGCCGTCGGCGCCGACGGCCGCGCCGAGCGGGTGGACTCCGACTCCGCCGGCGGATGGTCCGAAACCGCTTGGGCGGTGTATCCCAAGCTGAACGATGACCGACCTGTAGCGGCACGCGATCTGCTGCGCATCGGGCGCCGAGGCGCAGGGGCCGATGTGGCCAGATTCGCAGTTGCAGGGCTCGTCACGGCCACACTCACCCAGGCGCCGGCCATCGCGTTGGCCTCGCTGACCGACTGGGTGCTGCCGTTTGCTCGTGCTGACGCGCTCGTATCGATCCTTGTGACGCTGAGCGTGCTCAGCATCGTGGCGATGGTTTCGGCGTTGTTCGGCGGGGCCGTGTTGACGCGGGCCGGCGCCCGCTCTGGCGCACGTCTCAG
>CAZAFV010000077.1:2401-12783 GCA_964484385.1 uncultured Acidimicrobiales bacterium | reverse complement strand
TCTCGCGCTCAATCTGGGCGCTGTCTCGCGCTCAATCTGGGCGCTGTCTCGCGCTGGATCTGGGCGCTGCCGCTGGCGCCGGGGCCCAGTGCGCTGGGGCCAGTCGTGCGCGACGATGTGGCATGCGCACGGGACTGGTGACCGGCAAGGAACAATTCGAGCTACGGGAGGTCGACGAGCCGACGCCCGGGCCGGGCGAGGCGCTGGTGGAGATCTCGCTCTGCGGGATCTGCGGCAGCGACGTGCACGCCTATGCCGAAGGCTGGCCTTACGCACCGGGCATCTGCGGCCACGAGTGGGTCGGCAACGTGGTTGCCGTGGATGCTGATGTTCAGGTGGTGGGCATGGGCGACCGCGTCACGGGCGGTCTGGCACCGGGCTGCGGCCAGTGCCCGGAATGCCGCGCCGATCACCCGGCCTACTGCTCCACGGCGCGCTCGTACTACATGGGCCCCAAGGCCCCGGCCTCGGGCGGTTTCGCGCCGTTCATGGCGGCGAGTGCGGACCGACTCGTGCGCGTGCCCGATGAGCTCACCGACGACGACGCTGCGGTGATCGAGCCCGCTTCGGTTGCGCTGCACGCGATACGTCGCAGCCGATTGCGAGCGGGCGACGTGACGTGCGTCGTCGGCTGCGGACCGATCGGCCTGCTGGTTGCCCAGTGCGCTCGCCTCGCGGGAGCGGGGACGGTGATCGCGGTCGAACCCGACGCCGGCCGGCGCCGCCTTGCGCTCGAGGTCGGGGCCGATGCGGCCGTAGCGCCCGGCGCAGAGATGCGAGAAGCGGTGAACGAGGCCACCGGCGGCCTGCGGGCCGACATTGCCTTCGACTGCGCCGGCATCCCTCAGACGATCCAGCAGTCGGTGGACATGGTGCGCTACGGCGGCTCGGTGTGCATTGTGGGCGTGACCGGCAGCGATGCGGTGATCCGACCGAACCGCTGGCTGTTCAAGGAAGTCTCAGTGGACACCTCGCTGGCTTTCACGCTCGACGAGATGCGTGCCGCGGCCGGCTTCATCGCCGATGGCCGCATCAGCGTCGCCCCGCTGGTGCAGGGCACGATCACGCTCGATGAGCTGCCGCAGACGATTGACGATCTCGCGACGCGGCGCAATGCGGCGATCAAGCTGCTGGTCGATCCCACTGCCGGCTGAACGGATCGGGATGTTCAGGGGGCCTCACCGGCAGGCACCCCGAGCACGGCCGTACGCTCTGTGCGGATCTGCTGAGCCACTACCTGAGCCAGTACGAGCAGTCAGAACGGGGGCCGCATGAGCTGGGAGCCTGAGATCGCTGAACTGCGGCGCCGCGAAGCGTTCGCTGAGGCGCTGGGCGGGCCCGACAAGGTCGAGCGGCAGCACTTCTTCGGCAAGATGACGGTGCGCGAGCGCATCGACGTCATGGCGGACAAGGGCTCGTTCCACGAGATCGGCAAGACCGCCGGCGTCGCCGAATACGACGATCACGGCAATCTCGTGCACTTGACGCCGTCGAACTTCATCTTCGGACTTGCCCGCATCGACGATCGGCCTGTGGTTCTCTCCGGCGACGACTTCACCGTGCGCGGCGGTTCCTCGGACGCCACCATTCCCGAGAAGCGCAATGCAGCGGAGTCCATGGCGTACGAGATGCGGCTGCCGCACATCCGCCTGGTGGATGGCATGGGCGGCGGCGGCTCGGTCAAATCCATCGAGATGGCGGGCCGCACCTACATTCCCGAGCTGCGGGGCTGGGACGTCATCGTGAACCACCTCTCGGTGGCGCCATCGGTATCGCTGGCACTGGGCTCGGTGGCGGGCATCGGTGCTGCCCGGGTGGCCACCGCGCACTACTCGGTCATCGTGCGCGACACCGCCCAGATGATGATTGCCGGACCGGCACTGGTCGAGCAGGCGTCGCTGGGCGATCACGGCAAGGAAGAACTCGGCCACGCAGACATCCACACGGCCAACGGCGCAATTGACGACGTGGTGGACAGCGAGGACGAGGCGTTCGAACGCGCACGCCGGTTCCTGTCGTACCTGCCCGCCAACGTGGACGAGCTGCCCGAGCGGGTGCTGAGCGGCGACAGCCCGCAGCGGCGCGACGACGAGCTGATCTCGATTGTTCCTCGGGAGCCACGGCGCGTCTACAAGATGCGCTCGATCATCGAGTCGGTCTGCGACCAGGGCAGCTTCTTCGAGATCGGCAGTCGCTGGGGGCGATCGATCATCACCGGCCTGGCCCGGCTCGACGGGTGGCCGGTGGCGATCTTCGGCGAGGATCCCTACGTGTACGGCGGCGGCTGGACTGCCGACAGCTGCCGCAAGCTCATCCGCCTGCTCGACACCGCTTCCACGTTCCACCTGCCGGTGGTGCACCTCGCGGACTGCCCGGGCTTCCTGATCGGCAAGGAATCAGAGGAGAGCGGCACGATCCGGTTCGGCTCGGCGGCGCTGGCCGCACTGGGCCAGCTCACCGCGCCGTTCGCCTGTGTGGTCATCCGCAAGGCATTCGGCGTCGCGGGTGCGGCCAACAACCAGCCGGGCGCCCGCAGCTTCCGGGTGGCATGGCCGTCGGGCGACTGGGGCTCGCTGCCCATCGAGGGCGGCCTCGAGGTGGCCTACAAGCAGGACCTAGCCGACAGCGACACGCCCGACGAGCTGCTCGAAGAGATCCGCGAGCGGCTCAACAGCGTCCGCTCGCCGCACCGCTCGGCAGAGTTCTTCGAGATCGAAGAGATCATCGACCCGCGCGACACCCGCCCGGTGCTGTGCGAGTGGGTGGACCTCGCCCGCCGCTCGCTCCGCCCCGGCCCCGCTTCGTTCGGCTACCGGCCGTAGGCCGGGGCCGAAGCGACCAGCACAGGGGCTACCGGCCGTAGGCCGGGGCCGAAGCGACCAGCACAGGGGCTGCCGGCCCTGAGCCAACCCCTCTGTCGCATGGCAGACTCAGCAGCGAGCTGAGCCGTATCGCAAGCAGGGGAGCGCACACTATGGATCCCACCTACACCGACGAGGCCGAGGACTACCGCGAGAAGATCCAGGCCTTCCTGGCCGAGCACCTGCCGGCCAACTGGTCCGGCATGGGTGCCCTCGACGACGAGGCCGCAGACCGCTTCAGCGAGGAGTGGCGGGCGCTGCTGTCGGAGAATCAGTTGCTGGCCGTCTCGTGGCCGCTTGAGTACGGCGGCGCCGGGCTCAGCGAGGTCGAGCGGATCGTGCTGGCCGAGGAATTCGCCAAGGCTGGGGTGCCCGTCGGCGGCGACAACGACGGGTTCAGCATCACGATGGTCGGCAACGCCATCATCGAGTGCGGCACCGAAGAGCAGAAGCGCCACTTCCTGCCCAAGATCATCTCGGGCGAGCACCGCTGGTGCCAGGGCTACAGCGAGCCCGACAGCGGCTCCGACCTCGCCAACCTGGGCACCCGCGCCGTGCTCGACGGCGACGAGTGGGTGATCAACGGCCAGAAGATCTGGACCTCCAGCGGCCACACCGCCAACTGGATCTTCGTGCTGTGCCGCACCAATCCCACCGAGGCCAAGCACCGGGGCATCTCCTTCCTGCTGGTGCCGGTGGATCAGCCCGGCGTCGAGATGCGCCCGATCATCAACATCAACAACCGGCACGACTTCAACGAGGTGTTCTTCACCGACGCCAAGACGGCGAAGGAGAACGTGGTCGGCGACGTGAACGACGGCTGGAGGGTCGCGAACGTGCTGCTCGGATTTGAGCGGGGCCACGGCGCCACCACCGACGCGCTGCGCTTCCGCGATGAACTCGACCGCATCACTGAGGTCGCATTGGAGCGGGGCGCCAACGACGACCCGCTCGTGCGCCAAGATCTCGCCCGGGCCCACACCAAGGTCGAGATCATGAAGTGGATGGGCCAGCGAAACGTCACCAACGTGCTGGCCGGCAACGCACCTGGGCCCGAGTCGTCGCTGCACAAGCTCCTGTGGAGCGAGTACCACCACTGGGTCACCGAGCTGTCGCTGGATCTGCTCGGCATGGAGGCAACGGCTCCCAGCGGTCATCCTGCGGCGAACGGCATCAACACCGACGCCGTGGGAGCGGAGTTCTCGTCGCTGTCGTGGGTCCAGACGTTCATGGGCGCCAGGCCCGGGACGATCTACGCCGGCACTTCGGAGGTGCAGCGCAACATCGTCGGCGACCGGGTGCTCGGCCTGCCGCGTGAACCGCGTGCCGACGGAGGCCCGTGGAACCAGATCGGCAAGAACTAGCGGCCACGGCTGCTTGGCTCTTGCGCCGCCGAGTGGGCATCACCGGGGTGCCGACGCGGGAATACCCCCAGCACTGATTCGACGACAGGCTTGAAGCAGCAACGCTGACACGACAACAGGAGAACGGGCATGGAACTGCGACTGGACGGCAAGACGGCGCTGGTGACCGGCGGGTCGGCCGGCATCGGCAAGGGCATTGCGAAGTCGTTCGCCGATGCGGGCGCGAACGTGATGATCACGAGCCGCAAGGCCGACAAGTGCGAGGCCGCGGTGGCCGACATCGGCGGCGAATGCGATTTCATCGCTGCGCACATCGGCCATCTCGACCAGGCCGAGCGGGTGCTGGGCGCGACCATCGAGCGCTACGGCTCGCTGGACATCCTGGTGAACAACGCGGCAACCAACCCGTGGGCCGGTCCCATGGTCGACTGCGACGTGCCGCGGCTCGACAAGACCTACGAAGTGAACCTGCGGGCGCCGCTGCAGTGGACCCAGACGGCATGGCAGATGTGGATGTCTGAGCACGGCGGCTCGGTCATCAACATCGCGTCGGTGGGCGGGCATCACACCTCTGAGGCGCTCGGCGTCTACTGCATGTTCAAGGACGCGCTGATGCACATGACCCGCCAGCTCGCTGCCGAGCTGGGGCCGAAGGTGCGTGTGAACTGCATCGCTCCTGGGCTCATCCGCACCGATTTCGCTCGTGTGCTCTGGGACGGGCCGCGCGGCAAGATGATTGCCGACCAGCTGCCGATGAAGCGGCTGGGCGAGCCGTCCGACATCGGCGAAGCTGCACTGTTCCTCTCGGCGGCTGCGACATGGCTGACCGGCCACGTCATGGACATCGACGGCGGCGAGTGCGTGAAGATCTCCGGAGAGCTGCCGCTCGAAGAGGGCTGAACCGGCCAGCTCTGGCCCTGCGCGCCGGCCCTCCGGTCAACGAGGGCAGGATCGGCCGCCTGGCTCTGGCCTTGGGCCTGGGCCGGCCCGACGGTCAGTGGGCGTCGGCGAACTCTGGCAGCGCCGCGAGCCAGCCGACGACTGCGCGGGGATCCTCGACCATCGCGTTGTGGCCGAGGCCGCTGAACACATGTGGCTCGGCAACGCCGGCGGTCAGCGGGTTCGCCGACGCTGCAGCGGCCAGATCGTCGTGATGGTCGGCTGCGACCAGCGGATCGCGCTCGCCGATCGCCATGGAGACGGGGCACTTCGCTGCCGGCAGCAATGCCGCGAGATCGGGCGGACCGACGCTGACGGCGGCGGGATCCTGCGACGCACGCCAGGCTGGCTGCAGACTGGACTGGTCCAGCGGTTCTGACGGTTCTGGGGGTTCTGGCATTCCGTGCGGGTCGGTGCGCGCCGTTTCCCTGCCGTCCGTGACGCGCCGCTCGGCGTCGCGATGCAGCGGGCCGGCCACACCCGCCTTGATGGTCGCTGCGATGCGGGCATCGTCGCCCGCGAGCACGCCGTGCAGGCCCGCGAGCTTCATGAACCATTCGACGGCGCCGGCACGGTCGGCGAACTCCCGTGGCGGCCGTGCGGCGAGGTCCGGTATGCGGGCCAGCTCTTCGTCGGACCAGCGGATCTTGACGCCGATCGTGGCGACCGATGCTGGAGCGGGACCGAACCAGCCTGACGCGAGCGCAAGCGCGACGGCACCGCCCATGGAGTGCCCGACGACGGCGTAGGGCTGCGCTGCGTACTCGCTGTGCAGCGTCGCTGCGACGTCGGCTGCCATCGCCCCGAACGAGTAGTGGCCGGTCCACGCGGCCCGTCCGTGCCCTCGGAAGTCTGGCGCCAGCACTGAAGTGCCGCGAGCGCTGAGCAGCTCGGCCACGCCGTCCCACACATGGCGGTTGGCGCCGAGCCCGTGCAGCAGTACCAGCGTGGTGCCCTGTGCCATCGCACGAACGCTAGTGCCGCCCTGCCGCTCGGCAGCCGTGTGGCCCTGCTGCGGCTCGCAGCGCCGCGTACGGTCGTCGGTTGTCTGTGCGGCGCTCGGGAATCCGCTGCTAGTTCGGTCGGGGCCGCTCGCCGTAGTCGCCATGGGGAGCGTCGCGCTCAGCGATCACCTGGCGGAATCCCTTCGTCTCGAAATCCTCCACCCAGCGGTAGGCCTCTTCGGTGTGACGGGTCACGCCGTCGAAGAATGTGCCCAGCAGCTGGCTGGTGCGCAGGCCCATGTTCTCGTAGGCCTGGTTGATCAGCAGCTTGTTGAGCGCGAGCTGGTTGGCAGGGATGTGCGCGAGCCTCCGGGCGAATGCCTCGACCCGCTCGCTGAGCTCGTCGGGCGGGTGCACGTAGGCGACGAGCCCGATGCGGTGTGCAGTGGGGGCATCGATGGCATCGCCTGACAGCAGGAACTGCTTGGCGTGCTCGAGGCCCAGCCGGTACACCCACATCATCGTGGTGGGCGTGCCGTAGATGCGCGACGGGGCGTAGCCGATGTGCGCGTCCTCGGCCATGAACAGCAGGTCGCAGCACAGGATCATGTCGGTGGCGCCGCCGATCGCCCAGCCGTGGATCTGGCCCAGCACCGGCTTGGGGCACTCCCAGATCTTCATGAACCGCTTGACGTTGTGGCCCATGAACTGCCAGTCGCGCACCGGGTCCCAGGCGCCCTCGCGCGGCTTGGGGCCGGGGGCGCTGTAGGGGCTGCCCCATGAGTCGTAGAGCTCGTCGTGCGTGTCCCCGCTCGACGTCTGTCCCGACGCCGTCGGGGTGCCGCCGCCTGGATTCAGGTCGTAGCCGGCGGTGAGCGTGGGGCCGTTGCCACGGAGCACGATCGAGCGCACGTTGCGCGACGCCGTCGCCCGGTCGATGCCATCGGCCACCCCGGCAATGACACTCTCGGTGAGGGTGTTCATGCGCTCGGGCCGGTTCAGCGTGATGAACGCAACCGTGTCGACTTCGCCATACAGCACCACCTGCTCGTGCCCGCTGGCGCCCCGAGCGCTCCCGCCTGTTCCCACGTCGGAGTCCATGCCGCGGACGCTAGCTGCCATCGCGTTCGGGAGAACCCGCACGGCACCCGTCCGCCGGCTGGCCGCGGCCCGGACTCCATGGCGACAACCTCGGCCTTGGAAGTCAGACACTGCACGACCGATTTTCGAAGATGACGTGTTGCTGCTCTGGACTCGTCACGACGGCGACGACCACAGCGAGTCGATGGGCGCCACGAAGAGACGGTCGCCGAGCTTGAGGTGCGTTTGGCCGGTATGCAGCAGCACGCCCGCCCGGAACGCTCCGGGTGCGGCAGCATCCAGCCGGTCGCGCAGCCATGCCAGCTGCCCGGCAGCGCTGGGTGACGGCGACTGCGAGGCCTTGATCTCGATAGCCACGGTGGAGCCGTCACGCCATTCCAGCATCAAGTCGACTTCATGACCGTCACGATCGCGGTAGTGGCGCAGCGTTGGCGGTCTCGGTTCTGTCGAGGCCTGGCGGGCGATCTCGTTGACTACGAATGTCTCGAGCAGCGGACCCGCCGCCGTCGATGTCGGTTCGGCGAGCGCCTCCGAGGAGGTGGCCAGCAGCGCAGCGGCAAGTCCAGAGTCGGCGAGGTGGATCTTGGGGCGGCGCACGGCCCGGCTGAAGGCGTTGCGCGACCAGGCGGGCAGCGCTTCCACCAGGAACACGGAGCGCAGCCATTCCATGTAGCGGTTCAGGGTGGGCCGAGTGACGCCGAGGCGACGGGCAGCTTCGGACACGTTCAGCGTCGATGCGGTACACGCGGCGGTCCATGTCAGCAGCCGGTCCATTGCGGACTCGTCGCGGATGGAAGCCAAGAGACCGAGATCGCGCCCGACCACCGTCGTGATGTAGTCGTCGAACCATGCGGCGAGTGCGTCGTGGCGCGCGCCGAGCCTGATGGCGCCGGGGTAGCCGCCTTGGCATGCCATGTCGAAGTAGTCGCGTCGCGAGGTCCTGCCCCCGACTCGGAGGTCTGGCGCGCCGTTGCGCCACGCATCGATAGCCGGCGACGGCGTGGCAGCCAGTTCGGCACGGGACAGCGGTCGCAGCTCCAGCAGTCGGACGCGGCCTGCCAGCGACTCGCTGATGGTCGGCACGGTCAGGAAATTGGTGGAGCCCGTCAGCAGGAAGCGGCCTGCTGACGGGTCGTCATCGACAAGCCGCTTCACTGCGCGTATCAGCCGGTCGCCGCCCCGTTGCACCTCGTCGACGACGCGCGGCGAGGTACCCGCCGTGAGAAAGCTGATGGGGTCGTCGACGGCGGCTGCGAGCACGGTGTCGTCATCGAGGGAGGCGTAGGAGCCTTGCCGCTCGTCTGCGATCTGGCGGGCGAGCGTGGTCTTGCCGGTTTGCCTCGCCCCGTGCAGCATCGCCACCCGGGAGGTGTCGAGCGCTTCGAGCACGAGGCGGTGAGCGTGACGTTCGACAAATTGCAGTTCCGCAGCCACGCCGACCCCTAACGGAATCTTCCCCGAGCGCAGCATACATTTTGCCGGTGTCGAACAATACATTCTGCCGACTCCAAATGAGACATTCTGCCGTAACCGAAGCGAATATCCTGCCGCAGCGTGCGCTCCTGACCGCTCATGCCGAGCACATTCTCGAAGTGCTGCATCAGCGCCCAACGCCCCGCGCCTCGCCGCCCCGACGCTCAAGCCGGGGGTGCTCTTGGAGCTGTGCTGTCGCCCGTCGCCGGCGGCGTTACGGGAGAGCGCAGTTCGTAGCGGTTGGTGCCGGGCACTCGTTCGACGGTGTGGCCGTGGTCGTGGATCTTGTGGTGGCAGTCGTTGCAGACCAGCACGAGGTTGTCGTAGTCGGTCCGGCCGCCGTGCTGCCATTCGATGATGTGGTGCGCCCGGCAGTAGTCGGGCGATACGTCACAGCCGATGCAGCCCTGGTCGCGCAGCGCGAGCGCGGCACGCTGCAGTTCGGTAGCGGTGCGGCGGCTGCGGCCCATGCGCAGGTCGCCGGTCGCGTGGTTGAAGATCGCCGGCAGCACCTGTGCATCGGCGGCAATGCGGCCGATCTCGCCGATCGGGATGGGGGTGCCGTCTGACAGGCGAGCGTTGGTGAGCCGGTGGTTCACCGCGTCGTAGTCGGCCACCACCAGCAGTGAGGTGCCGACTGGCCGCGCGGCCTCGGGCTCGAGCATCAGCATGGCGATTGCATCTGCGGTGCGCTGGGGGTGCGACGGCCGTGACTTGGGGTCTTCGTTGCTGTAGAGGCGCCGTTCTGCCGCGGCGATCACGGTCGCCAGTCGGGCGCCGGTGACGGGGTCGAACTGAGCATTGAGCACCACCATGCCGTCGCGCCGGCTGGTGAAGATCTTCCCTGAACGCGCCTGGCGCTGCCGCTCCAGCAGCGAGGCGCCGTCATCGCTGCTCGCCTCAGCCTGATGGCGGGCGACGGTGCGGCGGAACTGGTCATACCCCTCATGCTGAGCCCGCTCGGCCAGCCAGGCCTCGTCGATGGGCCCCTCGGTCGACGCTCGGGCGATCAGCTGAGCGTGCCCGTCGGGAATCGTGCCTTCCTCCAAGCCGCTGCGAGTCGCGTCGAGGTCGCCGAGCGCCACGCTGTTCTTCACATCGCTGCGCGCCGCCCGCCCTGGGATTCTCAGTGTGTCCTTGGCTGTCTGCTCGGCCGTAGCGGCGTCAGTACGGCGGGTCAGCTCCCGCAGCGTCTCGCTGCGCAGTGCCGCCAACGCCGACGTAGCCCGGCCGATCTCGGCCAGCCGGCGATGCAACGCAGCGTCGGACAGCGCAGACACCGCCACCGCATCGACCCGCACCTCGACACCGGCAGATGCCCTCGATGAGGCATCTGAAGCAGGGGAGTCGCCACCGCCAACCCGGTCACTGCCGTCCGTTTCCATGAGAACAACCGTACGAAGGGGGTGTCACAAGTACCGCCGCCGAGGCGAAATCGGGCACCGGCTCGACGGTGTCCGCCCTATGGAGCGGTCGTCGCGGCTCGTGCTCAGGGTTGTTGGCCCGAGTGGGCGGCGCCGTTCAGGAGCAGGGCTTCGATGCGCGCAAGACGTTCGGCATGATCGAGCAGCACCGTCCCGACCTCGGTTCGGAAGTCATGCACTTCGGTCCGCAGCGACCCGATCTCGTCTCGCAGACTGGTTTCCAGCGACCCGATCTCGTCTCGCAGACTGGTTTCCACGGAGCTGATCTCGTCTCGC
>CAZAFV010000077.1:0-2301 GCA_964484385.1 uncultured Acidimicrobiales bacterium | reverse complement strand
CAGCGACCCGATCTCGTCTCGCAGACTGGTTTCCACGGAGCTGATCTCGTCTCGCAGACTGGTTTCCACGGAGCTGATCTCGTCTCGCAGTTCGGTCCGTACAGAGACGATGTCTGAGCGGAGCGTGTTGAACGCCGTGACGGCAGCGAGTGTCATGGACGCGATCAGCGCGGCGATGATCGTGACAGCCGCCGTCGGGCCGAAGAAAGCCCGGCGCTGACTGGCGCGCGAACCTGACATCGGCGGCGGTTGTGTGCTGTTCGTGCCATCGTCGTGCTCGCCTGCGGGCTCCCGGGACGCAGCCGCGCCGTGCTCGTCCTCTGCCTCGCTGGCCGCGCCTGCTGTCGCGGACTGCTCCTCCACAGCCTGAATGGTAGCCATGTGCCCTCCCGCTGCTCAGCTCGCCATGCGTCCCGAACGTACGGCCATTGATCCGGCACATTCCAATGGTTTTCAAGGCCTCTCGCACCTGCCCCTCGAACGGATCGGTCTTGGCGGCCGGCCATTTCCCAGCCGCCTAGAGTCTGCGGCGATGGGGCAAGCAGTGAGACGCCGGCAACCACCCGTCAGAGTGCTGTTGGCCGAAGCCGTGATCCACCTCATGTGCGGGCTGATCGTGCTGCTCCTGTGGCTGTTCGCGTTGGCAGCGTGGTACCCGTCCAGCAGCGCCGTCGATCCGTTGATCCATCCGAATGCAGGCTGTCCCGACCGGATGGCGTGCCTGTCCTTGTAGGGGTGGCCTGTCGCACCCACCGCAGGGGAGCCATCGCTAACAACCTGCTCTTCGCCGTCCATTTCCATGAGAACAACCGTATGAAGGGGGTGTCACAAATACCGGCACCGAGGCGGATCGCGCACCAGATCGACGACGTCCGTCCGATAGGGCGGTCGTTGCGGTTGGTGCTCAGGACTGCAGGTTCGAGCTGACGGCGCTGTTCAGGAGTAGGGCTTCGATGCGCGCGAGACGCTCGGCATGATCGAGCAGCACCGTCCCGACCTCGGTTCGGAAGTCATGCAGTTCGGTTCGCAGAGACCCGATCTCGACTCGCATCTCGGTCCGCAGCGATCCGATTTCGTCTCGTGTCTCGGTCCGTACTGCGAGGATGTCGGAGCGCAGCGTGTTGAACGCCTTGACGGCGGCGAGCGTCATGGACGCGATCAGCGCGGCGATGATCGTGATTGCCGCTGTCTGGCCGAGGAAAGGACGGCGCGTGCTGGTGCGATGGTCGGCAGTCGCGGCCGGTTGCGTGCTGCCCCTGCCGTCGTCGCTCCCGCCTGTCGGCACTCGGGATGCGGTTGAGTCATCCGGGCCGTCGGCAGCCTCCGTGGCTGCGGGCTGCTCCTCCACAGACTGAATGGTAGCCATGCGTTCTCCCGCTGCTCGGCACGCGATGTGCCTCGAATGTACGAATGCCGATTCAGTACATTCAAATGGTTTTCAAGTTATCTTGCGTTCGTAGCTGGAACTGAATCAATGTGGTGGTGCTGCCGCTGCCGACGGCGGAGCGCCGCGGCATGCCGCCATCGACCATCTCGGCCCTCGATCCACTGCCTGCGCCGCAAACGGCCGATTCGGCAATACGCAGACGCGCTGTTCGGGCGTGTGGGCACAAGACTGCCCGACTACGGCATCAGGCGACCGGTGACCGGTAGATGCTGAGCACCTCTGAGCAATCTCACTCAACGCGAACCACTGGAGGCAGATCATCATGCGGTGGTCACCGTTCGTGTCACAGCCCCCGACCAAACTGTGATCAATGGTCCACGAGGCCGCCTCAGATACAAACCGACTTGCGCGGGTGCCCAGTTCCTCGCCTCGGTATGGATCGACTCTCGCGGCGCGGTCCGATCTGACGGTAGAGGAGCTGTACCTGCAAGCGACAGGGTTCAGGCCGTATGGATTTCAGCGACGTGTTGCTGACGACGGACTTCCCGAGTTGTTGCGAGTCCCGACAGGTTGCGGCAAGACGGAAGCCGTCGGCTTGGGATGGCTCTATCGCCGACGCGTGCATCCGGACATCCAAGTCCGCACTACTACGCCCCACTGGCTTGTCGTTGCGCTGCCGATGCGAACCCTCGTAGAGCAGACCGCCGATCGATTCGAATCGTGGCTCAAGCGCCTTGGCATGGATGGCGACATCGCCCTTCACAAGGTTCAAGGTGGGGCTGGCTGGAGCGACGACGACTGGCGGCTCCGTCCCGATCGTGACGCTGTGTTCGTTGGGACCATCGACATGCTGCTGTCCCGAGCTCTCAATCGCGGGTACGCCGATCGCCGGTGGCACTGGCCTATGGCATTCG
>CAZAFV010000076.1:0-12833 GCA_964484385.1 uncultured Acidimicrobiales bacterium | reverse complement strand
GGTCACGTCGGCGCGTGGATCACAGGCCGCGGCCCTGTTTCAGTCGTGCCGATCCGGTTCAGCCGACGCCGACGGCCGTGCGCTCGGTGGCGAACGACACGCCCTCGTAGTCGTGATCAGCGATCTCGTCGATCCGGCGCTTGTACTTGGGGGCGCCGCCGTTGTACACGAGGTAGCGGATGGTGCCCTGCTCGTGGCCGTCCACGTTCGAGTTGTAGCCCGTGAACCAGCCCTGCGCCTTGCGCATCAGCATCATGCTGTACATCTCGATGACGTGGTTGGTCCACTCCGTCTCGGCATCCTCGTCGGCCTCGAAGCGGGTGTAGCCGTGCTCCCAGACGAAGTCGAGCATGCCGGTCACCCAGTCGACGCCGATCTCGATGCCCCGCGGGTAGTTGGTGGACGCTGAGCCGCTCTGCGGGCCGGCAATGGTCATGAGGTTCGGGAAGCCATTGACCATCAGCCCGATGTAGGTGACTGGCCCGTCGGACCATTTGTCGCGCAGCTTGAGACCGCCCGAGCCCTGGAAGTCGATCCGGTCGAACGAGCCGGTGATGGCATCGAAGCCGGTGGCATAGACGATCAGATCGAACTCGTAGTGCCGGTCGACTGTTTGGATGCCGGTCGGCGTGATCCGGGTGATCGGTGTCTCCTTGATGTCCACCAGATCCACGTTCGGGCGGTTGTAGGTCTCGTAGTAGTGGGTCTCGAGCGGCACCCGCTGCACGCCGAAGCCGTGGTCCTTGGGGATCAGCTTGTCGGCGACGATCGGGTCGTCGACCCGCTCGCGGATCTTGTCGGCGATGAATGACGACAGCTCGGCGTTGGCCTCTTCGTCGAAGAAGATCTCGCGGAAGTTGGCCATCCAGATGCCGAAGCCCGGCTCGCCGTACAGCTTCTCCCACATGGCGCGGCGCTCTTCGGGTGGGACATTCCAGAAGCCGCGGCGGTCGGGCTCGTGCTCGAAACCGCCGGGCGTGCGAGCACACTTGTCGAAGATCTCGTCGTAGCGGGCCCGGATGCCGACCATCTCCTCGTCGGAGATCTCGCTGTTGTGCAGCGGGGCGCACCAGTTCGGCCGCCGCTGGAACACCGTGAGGTGGTCGGCCTGCTCGCCGATGGCCGCAATGGCCTGCACGCCGGTGGCACCGGTGCCGATGACCGCCACCCGCTTGCCCTTGATCTCGACCGGATCGGCGGGCCAGTGGTAGGTGTGGAACGACGGGCCCTCGAACACATCGGTGCCGTCGGCGTTGACGCCCTCGATGCGGGGGTAGGTAGGCGCCGACAGCAGGCCCAGTGCGGTCAGCAGGAAGCGGCAGCTGAGGTCGCGGCCGTCGCCGAGGTGCAGGCGCCACTTGCCCGCCTCGTCGTCGAAGTGCGCTGTCTCGACGGTGCAGTTGAACTGCATGTACTTGCGCAGGTCGAACTTGTCTGCGACGTAGTTGAGGTAGCGCAGGTTCTCGGGCTGGCCAGAGAAGCGTTCCTTCCAGTGCCACTCCTCGAGCAGCTCGTCGGAGAACGAGTAGCCGTAGGTGTAGCTCTCCGAGTCGAAGCGGCAGCCGGGGTAGCGGTTCCAGAACCAGGTGCCGCCGAGGTCGCTGCCCATCTCGAGCACGGTCGCGTGCACGCCCCGCTCGGCCAGCCGGTACATCTGGTAGATGCCGGCCACGCCCGCGCCGATGATGATGACCTCGTAGTCGTTCGTGCCATCGGCCGACGGCGCCGCGCTGTGCGAGCCGTTGGTTGTGCCATTCGTCGTTCCCTCTGCCATGAGAAATCCCCCGTTATCGAGGCCCTGCCGGGGCCGGCGGTTGCGGGCGAACCGGCGGTGGCGACCCGGCTCCGGGTCGTCCTGATGTATGCCCCAACCCTGCGATTCACCATAGTCGAACGCGTCTTAGGAAATTTTCGGGCAGTGCGGCGCGTGGGCCCTCAACCCGGCGCTGCGGCGCCGTCGTAGTCTCCGGCCATGGCTCAACCACTGCGATTCGGGGTCGTCCACGATCTGCGGAGCCCGCCCGGCAGCGATGTGCCGCTGCCCGAGATGTACGCGCAGGCGCTCGACCAGCTCGAGATGGCCGATGAGCTGGGGTTCGACCTGGCGTGGTTCACCGAGCACCACTTCCTCGACGACGGGCACCTGCCGAACTTCGTGCCGGTGGCCGGGGCGGTGGCCGCTCGCACGTCGAGGATCCGCCTGTCCACCGACATTTTGCTAGCGCCGTTCGCCCACCCGATCCGGCTGGCGGAAGACCTAGCGATTCTCGACAACATCTCCGGTGGGCGCATCGAGCTGGGCATCGGCATGGGCTATGCGGCGCATGAGTTCCGTGGCTTCGGGATCCCCCAGTCGCGCCGGGTGTCGCTCACCGAGGAGTTGGTGCAGATCCTGCGGCTGGCGTGGAAGGGCGAGCCGTTCAGCTTCCACGGCAAGCGCCACCGCTTCGACGATCTGCTGGTGACGCCGGCGCCGGTGCAGCCGGGAGGCCCGCCGCTGTGGATCGCAGGTATGAGTGCCAACGCAGCGGTGCGGGCTGCCCGTTTCGACACGCACCTGCTGCCGCAGGGTGCGCCCGAGGTGGTGATGGATCCGTGGAAGGACGAGCTGCGGGCGACCGGGCGTGATCCCGACGACTACCGGGTGGGCATCATCCGCTCGGTGTTCGTCACCGACGATGTCGAGCGCGAGTGGAATCCCATCAAGGCCGCAGAGCGCTACCGGCTCGGCGTGTACGCCAAGTTCTTCGCCGAGACGCCCGACGAGTTCACCGCATTCGACCCGTCGAAGGGTGCGATTCCCCAGAACTGGATCGTCGGCGATGAGGACCACTGCGTCGCCGAGCTGACTGGGTTCATTCAGCAGTACGGCTTCACCGACGTGTGCACCTGGGGTGCCTCGCCCGGCATAGCCCCGTCGCTGTTCAACTCGTCGCTCGAACGGTTGGCTCAGAATGTCATCCCGCGGGTGCGAGCCGCCGTCGAGGGCTGACCGTTCGGTTCGTAGCGGTGTGGCGGACGGCGCAGGCGTAGTTGGCAAGCGCCGCCGCCGCAATCAGGTGCTGGCGTTGTCGACGAGCCAGCGGAAGCAGGGGTCGGCGAGTGCCCCGGTCATCAGCTCGGGGTGCCACTGCACGGCAAGGATCGGCAGCTCTGCGTGTTCGATGCCCTCGATGATCCCGTCGGGGGAGTGCGCGGTCGCGACATAGCCGTCGCCGAGCTCGTCCACCGCTTGGTGATGCAGCGAGTTCACCGCCACCTCCGGGCCGTACATCTCGCGCAGCTGGCTGCCCTCGACGGTGATGACGGTGTGGGGGGTGGCGTCGGGCGGCCCGTCGGTGGCTGCGTGCTCGGGCAGGTGCTGGTGCAGGGTGCCTCCGGCGGCGATGTTGATGAGCTGCGGGCCGCGGCAGATGCCTAAGACTGGCAGACCGCTGCTGACGGCGGCGTCGAGCAGGGCGATCTCGAATGCATCGCGCAGCGGCAAGCGGTCGGTGACAGCAGTAGACGGGTTGCTGTGCTCGCCGTCGCTGCGAGCGAGCATCGGAACCGCGTCGACGGCGCTGACGGTGTCGTTGTCGAATCCTGCGGCGCGCTCGGCAAACGGGTCGATGCCGTCGTACACCTGCTCGTGCAGGCGATCGGCGTACAGGCACGCAGCCACGTCCTCACCGCCGGTGAGCAGCACCGCGTCGAGGCGCGGCACCACCTCGGCCGGGTCGGCGTCGAGCGGCACGTGCACCGCGATGGCCCCAGCAGCGTGCACCGCCTGGGCATAGTGAGCGATGTACAGATCGACTTCGACGTCGACGAACACCGGCGGGAAGCCGCGGATGCGAGCGCCGGCGCGGCGCCGTCCCGACAGTCCGATCAGCGGCTTGGGCACCGGGCCACCCTAGAGAATCCGCTTCGCGCGTCCTCTGGCCGACTGTGCGCAATCGGTTGCAAGTACGGTCGCGCGCATGGTGGTGCAGGGCTCAGGCCGCCGCGGTCCTGATCAGCCTCGAACGCGATGGTGGCTGATCGCGGCCGTCGCCGGTGTGCTGCTTGTCGCTGCTGCCGTGGTCAGCTCGCTGTTGGGGTCGAATGGGGCCGCTGACGACGCCGAACCCGCAGAAGCGGCCCCGGAAACGAGCGCAGATGCTGTTGCGCCCGAGGACGATGCCGCGCCGGTGACGACTGCTGCCGCTGCCGAGGCACCGGTGGATTCGGAGCCTCCCCAACCTGAAGACGAACCAACTGACACAACCGACGCATCGGGCTCGGAGCTGTCGGAGGCCTTCGGCGAACCGGAGCACCCGGTGTCGGGCGTCGAGCCGTACATCCCCAGTCGCATCCGGCTCGACGAGCCTGGCCCGCCCGCTGCCGTCTGCAGGGGAGTGCTGCCCGCCCAGCGGGTGCAGCTCCCCCTGAGCTTTGCGAGCACCAAGCCCGAAGGCGTCGATCATCTGTCGTGGTCGCCCGACTGCCGGCGCATGGTGTTCCGGCTCGGCAGCACCCTGTGGGTTGCGAACGGCGACGGAACCAGCGACCTGCCGTTCCTCACTGCCCAGTACGGCCTGAATGCTCCGGCGTGGTCGCCCGACAGCCAGTGGATCGCGTTCTCCCAGGGCGCGATTGTGGAGGGAGAGCGGGCCAGCCACATTTTCATGATCCTGCCCAACGGTCTGGGCCTTGCCCAGATCACGCAAGGGAGCGTGTTGGATCAAGACCCCACCTGGTCTCCCGACGCGGGCCGCATTGCGTTCGCCCGCCGAATGCGGGTGATCGAGGACGACGGAAGCACCCGCTTCGAGCACCGCATCGTCGTGGTGGATCTATTGGACGGCACCGAGCAGGTGGTTGCGGCCAGTGGCGGGCGGTTGTCAGCGCCGTCGTGGTTTCCAGATGGCGGCGCCATCGCCTACCGGATCGGCGACGATCTGAGAATGGCGCAGCTCGACGACCTGTCTGAGTCGCTGTTGTTGACGGGCGTTGTCGGCGGCCGCGGTACGTGGTCGGATGACGGCTCGGCAATAGCAGCGATGCGCGAGTGGTCGGACGGCCAGGCCACCGTCGCGATCCGCTCGTTGCAAGATTCGACCGCCACCGAGGACTTCAGCCTCACCGTGAATGCGCCGGGCGAGATCGCTTCAGGCAGCACGCCGACACTGCGATGGAGCGAGACCGGCGAACACCTGCTGTTCCACGCGATCGACCCAAGAGGCGGCCACTGGATCTACCGCCTCCCCACGCGACAACCGGACGGCTAGCGCCGAGGTTCTTCAATCTCGCAGCATCGGTAAGGTCGCTGGGGTGACCGAACTAGCTCGAAGCCAAAGCGCAGCTGCCGCTGGCGGTGATCTGTTCTTCGGCGGCGCTACGGGGTGATGATGACGGATTGGGCGCAGCGGCTCAAGCAATTCGTCGAGTACTTGCAACGCGAGCGGCGCGTGGGCGCGAGCGCCCAACATCAATATCGGAGCATCGTCAAGGACTGGATCGAGTTCTCGCTGGCGCGCGGTCACAACCCGACGCTGTTCGATCAGGCGCTTGTCGACACGCTGCTTGACCATCGAGCTCACAGAAACAGCAACGGCGTCTTGTCAGCGGGTTCGCGCCTCAGCTACGCGTCCAACTTGAGGGTGTTCTGCGAGTGGGCGGTCGCTGAGCGGCCTCGGGCGTCCTCACAAAGGTTCTCGCCGGGTGCGGTCGCATCGTCGTCAGCGCCACCTCGTTGGCGACAGAGGCCGCGCACGGAGTCGGGCGCGCCGCCGACAGCCCCGGATCATCAGTCAGAGAGCGTCCGGAATGGCAGTACGTGCAACGGGTCGCAGACGCGGCCGGCGTCGAAATCCGCTACTCCACAGTCCGCGAAGCCGTCGTCATCTCAGATCTGGATCGAGTCGTGGCAGGGACCGCTGCCGGCTCCGATTGATGCTCTGGAGCAACTCCTGCAGCAGGGCGGCACAACGATCGTGCGCGCAGCTTTTCAGTACTCATTTTTCGCACACCCGGATGCGGTGCGGCGTAGAACGCCGTGGTACCCGGAGCGGGCCAGAACCAGCCGAGAGCACTATCCAGGACGCGAACGCGGCGACTCGGCTGTGTGGCGAGATCGCTCAGTCACACTCGGTGACAACTCGTACGCGCAGCACGCGTGGGAGAAGTACACCGGCCGACCGATTGAGCGGAGGTCCGGGTTCGGGGTTCGCCACATCTGGGGCAATCCCTGGGATCCCGACGCATTCACCGCTGGCTGGAACCTGTGCTACATGCCGTTCTGGGCGGGAATGCTCACCGAGCGGCAACATCCGCATCCACAGCTTGAAGCGGCAGTACGCCAAGCCGCGTGGAATCTGTACTTCGGGGTTGATCCGGTGTGCGCGCCGCCCGAATTCGTGAGCGATCCCGGCATTGACCTCGGGCAGCTCCTCGGGACGCAGCCAATCCGCGTACTGCAGTCCAGTCAGAACTGACCCGGCATCCACGCCGTTTGGGCACGGGCGCGAGTAGAGATCGCTCGCACCGGATGCACTTCCGGCCCGCTAAGGCTCATTTCTCGTGGCGGCGAGCTTCTCCGGAGAACCTTCGTCGAACAGGGCCAACTGCGGCGTGGCGATGGACTCGTGGATCTGCATCTCGGATTCCGAGGCAAGGCGACCGTCGCCCCGGATGTGCATCACCGTCGGCGCAGACTCGTTCTTGAGCAGTGCCCGGGCAACGAGGAGCCGTCGGTGACAGCGCTCCGGGTTCTCTTCGCTGCACATCGCAGCGACGCGCTGCGTCGCGGCAGTGGCCATCAAACGATGCAGTCCTGCGGTGAAGCGTTCGGTCCGCGCGACCCGGCCGTATGCCACATTGCCAGCATCGTCATAGAGCTCCGGCTCTTTGGGTCGACCGCCCAGTTCGTCACCCAAGAAGAGGTAATCGAGACCGATTTCCGACAGCAGTTCTCGCAGGCGCGACTGGCGGAAATGGGGTGAGAAGCGGCTGTATGGCTGCGAGCGGACATCCACAACTGTCTCGATGCCGTGCTGCTGGAGAAGAGAGAGGAAGTGTTCCGCTGAGTGATTGGAGTGGCCGATCGTCCAGAGCTTGGTGGGCTTGCTCACAGCGGAACCCTCCAGTAGCGATCGGGAGCGGTCAACACGAGTGCGGGCAGTCGATCAAGGACCGTCACTTCACGCCTGGGGTCGCCTGGCCAGCGAGGAACCACGCTGCAGGTCTACTCGCAGCCTGACGTGGGAGGGCTGTCGGGGCGGGTCGGTGAAGCCGAAGTCGAGGGGCCGATCAAGCGGAGCGAGTGCCCCGAGGTCGGTGCCGTCGAGGCTCGCCGTGGCGGCGACGACTCGACGGGCCGTGCGGGTTCGGTACCACTCGACGACTCCGGTCGGACTGGTGCCATAGGTGCGGATATCGAGCAGCTTGCGAGCGCACCAGTTCTCGACTGTGGCAGTGAGCCAACGGGGACGTGGCGGCAGGCTGAGTCTCGCGACACCGATCTTCATGTCCATCTGCAGCTCGCCTGTCCGCACGGTGTAGCTGCGACCGTGACATTCGGCCGCGACCGGATCGTCTCGGACCTCGTCGAACGGATACACCGAGCTGACGAATGCGGCGGCGCCAGCCTCGGCGAGCAGAATGCGCTTCCCGTCGGGCCGCGCCCACATCACGTCGGCGAACGGACCAATCGGGCTGTGCCGCCAGTCACCGATCACGAACCGATGACCTGAGGCGAACCCTACCGACGTGATCGAACCCCGCAGCGTCTCTATCACCGACGTTCCGTATGGCTCCATCGTCTATTCATCTCCACGGCGCAAGTTCGAGCTGGCATTGGTGCCTGAGATCTTGTCCAGACAGCCGATCGCTACGCGACCTCATCGCGGCTGGCTCGAATTCCGAGTGACCACCAGACCTGTCACAGCCCGGGGGTACGGTCGCCGTCCATGGTGACAAGGGTCGTGAGTTGGAACGTAGCGAAGCGCCACGCCCCGTGGCGCGAGCTGGTCGAGATGGATGTCGATGTGGCGCTGCTGCAGGAGGCCGGCAACTATCCGGCTGATGTTGCCGACAGGGTCGACACCGGACCCCCCGAGAGCTGGGACTCACATCATTGGAACTCGGACTGGTGGCAGGGCCGCTTCCCACGCCTGTTCGACCGGTGGCCAAAGATCGTGAAGCTGTCTGACCGTGTCGACGTCGAGTGGTTTCGGCAGGTCAGTCCGATCGGCTGGGTCGACGAAGACGAGATCGCCGTCAGTGGAATCGGAACGATCGCGGCGGCACGAGTTACGTCCGCCCGTGCCGAGCCATTCGTGGCGGTGTCCATGTATGCCCGTTGGCTTTCGCCGCATCCATCGACGCACAGCAAGTGGGGTACGGGTTATTCCGACGGCTCGGCGCATCGCATCATCTCCGATTTCTCGGCCTTCATCGGCAGCACAGATCCCGCGACGCATCGAATACTCGCTGCCGGTGACCTCAACACGTTCTACGGGGCTTCCGACGACAACCGTCTGGTGCTCGCAGATCGAGACCGAACCGTTTTCGCGAGGATGGATGCGCTGGGGTTGGAGTTTCTTGGCCCGCAGGCGCCTGAAGGTGGTCGTCGGGCTGTACCGACGCCTCCGGGGCTCCCGGCCGACACCCAAAATGTGCCAACGTTTCGTGCAGCAGGTCAGAAGCCGGAATCCGCCGCGAATCAGCTCGACTACGTGTTCGCGTCGAAGGGCTTCCATGAGAGCGTGAAGGTTCGAGCGCTCAATACTCCAGATGAGTGGGGATCGAGCGACCACTGCCGCATCCTCATCGAGATCCGGGACGACTAGCTCGGGGGACTGGTTGGCCCGGGTGTCATGGGACAATCACAGCCTTGCGGCTTGGGGGCGAGGGTTCGGAGGATTGCCATGAGCGAAATCGACCAGTCTTCGTCCGAACCGGCGGCTTCGGGTCACTGCTTGTGCGGCGCCGTGAGCTACGAGGTGCACGGGCCGATCCGGCAGGTGTGGAACTGTCACTGCTGGCGCTGCCGTCGGTGGACGGGGCACTTCATGGCAGCGACGGGATGCAAGAGCACCGATCTCCGGCTGATCTCAGATGCCTCCTTGGCGTGGCACCACCCGGCCGATGACCCCAACGTGGCCTACGGGTTCTGCCGGGAGTGCGGTGCATCGCTGTTCTGGAAGGTGGCCGAGGGCAAGTCGCACCAGGTCGACACCATTGCGATTTGCGCCGGCACGTTGGATCTTCCGTCGGGCCTGCACACCGAGTGGGCCATCTTCGTGGACGATGCAGCCGACTATCACACGCTCGACCTAGCGGTGCCGAGCGAGAACCGCGAGTAGGCCGCGGGCGCCCTGCCGCTAGACCGACATCCTGGTGTCGGGCGTGCGGTGGGCGAGGTTCGCGACGGCAGTGGGCGTGGGGATGCCCTCGGTCAGATCGGCGGCGGGGGTGGGCAGTTCGAACCGGGTGGTGAGCGGCACCACGCCGGCCCACCAGTTGCCGGCCATGTCCTCGGCGTCGTCGACAGGGTCGCCGGCGCGGACCTTGGCCGACGCCTCGGCCAGCGGCAGCTCCAGCACCAGCGTCGCCCGCAGATCCTCCGCGGTCGGCGGCCGGGAGGAGTCCCAGTTGGCGACGATGTGATCGGTCACCAGCTTGAGGGCCCGTTCCTTGGCCGCGGCATCGGTAACCCGGTGGGCGAGGCCGCGCACCACGACGCAGCGGAAGTTCATGGAGTTGTGGAACGGCGTGCGCGCCATCACCAGACCGTCAAGGTGGGTGACTGTCACGCAGATCTCGGTGCCCTCGCCGGAGTTCAGCAGGTGGTTTGCCAGCGCCCCGTGCAGGTACAGGTTCTCGTCGTCGCGGCCGTAGGCCATCGGCAGCACCAGCGGCCCGTCGGGCGTGTCGACACCGACGTGGGCGATGAGCCCGGCGTCGAGGATCTCCCGCACGTCGTCACTGCCGTATCGACCCCGCTCAGCCATCCGCCGCAACTTGGTGCGCGCCGAGGGTGCCTGGGTGCCGTTCTGGTTTGAGGGGCCTGATTCGTCTGATCTGCTCACGCCCGCACCGTACGCGGCACACGTACCGCCGTCATGGTGATTTTCGGGCTCCGGTCCAGCCGCTCTCCGTCAGTCGAGCAGGTCGTCCTCGCGCACGCGGCTGCGTTCGGCCTCCTCGTGCTCGGCCAGGACGCGGCCGAACAGCTGGCGGGTTCGCTCGACTCGCCCGATGACGCCGGGCTGGTGGGTATAGGCGAAGATCGCCGCGTGGCGGGGCTGCGAGCTCGCAGCCACCCGGGTCACCCGGTGCAGCGAGAAGCGCCCGCGGAAGATCTGCAAATCGCCCGGTCGCAGATCCAGCGTGTGAACGCCGTCGCGCCCGCCGGCCAGCAGCCCGCCGATCGCCTCGAAGCCCTCGTCATCGGCGGAGCGCACCGCCGGTGCGTACTCGAACAATCCGCCCTCGTCGGCGGGCTGCACCAGCACCGTCACGGCGAAGTCGTTGGTGTCGAAGTGCCAAGGGAACTGCTGACCGGGATCCAAGATGTTCGCCGTCAGGCCCGCCAGCGGGTCGGCGTAGCAGTGCAGCTCATCGATCTCGAGGCAGTCAGCCAGCAGCCGGCACAGCTGCGGCGCACGGAACACCGCGTCGATGGCGCACACCGGCGGCCACGCGTCACCCGGAATGAAGCCGCTCGAACGCTCGGTGAATGTGTTGACCGGGTGGTCGTCGCTGAACTCGGGATTGACGTGGGTGTGGAAGTAGGGGTTGATGACCTGCGTGGAGAAATGCGTCTGGGGCTTCGCGGCGACGATCTCTTCGTTGAGCTTCTGGATGCCGTGGGGTGTCACGAATCGCTTCAGCACCGCGCAGCCTTGTGACCGCAGCCCACTGCGAGCGTGCTCGACCACGTTCCAGTAGGACGAGTGCCTGGGGTCTGACGCGGGCAGGTCGCGCCCCTCCAGCGGGTAGCGCTCATGGTCGATCAGTCGGCTCAATTCAGCGGCCTCGCTGCCGTCGTCCAGGCCCGACGGCGCAGCGTTTGTCGCACTCATCTCGTCATGCCTCCCAGTGCGGAACCCAGTCGCCGTCGAGGCGCAGCGACAGGCCGGCATCGTCCTCGATGCGGCGGGCCACGCTCAACTCAGGAGCGTCGAGGCCGTATCGCTCGGCCGTCAGCGCGAATGCTGCGCGAGCCGCTGCGGTCATCGGCAGGTCAGCGCCGACGGTGGTCTCCAACTCGGCCAGCAGCCCCAGGTCTTTCACGCACAATTCCAATGGGAACGACGGGTCGTAGTGCCCGGCGAAGATGCTGGGCGCGTCATGGCGCGCCACGAAGCTGTCGGCGACGCTGCCCTTGATGGCCTCCCAGAGGTCGCCGAGCTCGACCCCGTTGCGTACCCCGACCGCCAGCCCCTCGGCCAGTGCGGCGGCACTCACGAACCACAGCTGATTGGTCACCAGCTTCGTCACGCATCCCGTGCCCAACACACCGCAAGCAATGACCCGCCCCAGGCGTTCGAGCAGCGGCCGCACCCGTTCGACGGCCGCTGATTCGCCGCCAGCAAACAGCGTGAGCGTGCCGTTGCGGGCGCCATCCACGGCACCCGTAACCGGCGAGTCCACCACTGCGACGCCCTCGGGAGCCTCGCCAGCCAATCGCCGAATCAGCTCAGGGCGGCTCGTAGTCAAATCCACCCACACCGACCCGACAGACAGCGCCGCAAGCGCACCGGCATCGCACATCACCGCCTCGACATGCTGAGGAGCGGGCAGCGATGTCAGAAAGACATCTGCACCAGAGGCCGCTTCCGCTGCCGAGCCGACCGCCGACGCGCCGACCGCAACTGCGGCCTCGAGTGCCTCCGGATTGAGGTCGAACGCCCGAACCCGATGCCCCGCGCCCGCCAGGCGAGCGCACATCGGCCCGCCCATGGTGCCTAGTCCCACGAATCCAACGGTGTTCACGCTCATATCTTCGCACCGCCCCTATTCCCGTCCAAACACCTCTGTATGCAACGTCAGCGGAGGGGTGGGTGGCAGGACCAAGCTCACCGATCAGCCCAGCTACCTAGGATGACCGGCGGTCGAGCGCACAGGGGGACACGCCATGAAGTTCGGGATCTTCTACGAGCTGCAGCTGCCGAGGCCGTGGAACGATGACTCCGAGTACGTCCTGTTCCAGCAGGCGCTCGACCAGATCGAGCTGGCCGACAAGCTCGGCTACGACTACGCGTGGGAAGTCGAGCACCACTTCCTCGAGGAGTACAGCCACAGCTCGGCCCCCGAGGTGTTCTTGGCGGCAGCCAGCCAGCGCACCAAGAACATCCGGCTCGGGCACGGCATCGTGCAGCTGCCCACCAACCACCCCGCCCGCGTCGCCGAGCGGGTTTCCACGCTCGACATCGTGAGCGGCGGCCGGGTCGAGCTGGGCATCGGCGAGGGATCGTCGGTGACCGAGCTGCACCCCTTCGACCGCCGCTTCCGCGACAAGCGCGTCGTCTGGGAAGACGCCGTGCGCTGCCTCATGCCGATGTTCCAAGAGGTCAACCACAGCTACGACGGGGAGATCTTCAAGTTCCCCGCCCGCAACGTGGTGCCCAAGCCCTACCAGAAGCCGCACCCGCCCCTGTGGGTGGCATGCAGCCAGCTCGACACGATCGTCATGGCTGCCCAGCGAGGCATGGGCGCGCTGGGCTTCTCATTCGTGTCGGCCGATGCTGCCCGGGCCTGGGTGAACGCCTACTACAACAACTACCTCAACCACCTCGATCTGCTCTGCGACTACCAGACCAACCCCGGCGTGGCGGTGGTGAGCCCGTTCATGTGCGCCGAGA
>CAZAFV010000075.1:0-12867 GCA_964484385.1 uncultured Acidimicrobiales bacterium | reverse complement strand
CGTCGCCGTACGACTTCCTGAAGCGGCGCGAGAGGGAGATGACGCCGCGAGACCGAATGATGCTGATGGGCACCAAGACGGCGCTCGACCTGATGTCCCGCCGACAGGCCCGGCGCATCTTCCAAGGCATCCGGGCACCGTACGGGCTGACATCCGTGCAGGCCGGCGAGGTCGAGGCCGTGCACCGCCAGACGCTGGAGAACGTCTACCGCCAGCACTTGGTGCGCGTGGAAGGCCAGACCGACGTGCTGACGATGGGGCTGCCCTACATCTGCCCCTACAACGTCAACTCGATCATGAACCCGATCCTGGTGGCGTGCCTGGGTCTCGGTTACTTCTTCAACCTGTACCGGGGCAAGCCGCTCGTCCGCCACGGCGGCGTGGTGATCATGACGCACCCCACGCCGTGGGAGTTCCACCGACTTCTTCGACGAGGTGCTCGCCGACACCACCGATCCGGCGGTCATCGAGCACCGGTACGAGAAGCGCTACGCGGAGGACGAGTGGTACCGGCACCTGTACCGCACCTCGTACGCCTACCACGGTGTTCACCCGTTCTACATGTGGTACTGGTGCGCACATGCGCTTGAGCATCTGGGCGGGGTGATCATCGTCGGCGGCGACAAAGCCGCTACCCAGCGCATGGGTTTCCGTTCGGCTTCGACGATGAATGATGCGCTCGAGATGGCAACCGACGTGGTCGGGCGCGACCCGTCGATCACGCATTTTCACAATCCGCCCATGCTGATGGCCGATGTCGTCTGAGAAGCCGGGGATCTCCCACCTCGGGGCCAAGCGCGCTCAGCGCACGAGGGCGTCGGTGACTCGCATCATGCGCGGCGCCGAATTCCCGCTGCGGGCGGCGGCAACCCCTCGGGGCCAGACGCCCCTGCCGGTCAATGCCGGCGCGAACTACGACACCGACTGGGCTCGGCGCTTCCCGGCTCGGGTTGCCCGACGGGTGGCGCGCGACACGATTGTCCGCACACTGGTGCGCTACTACGCCCAGCCGACGATCAAGGGCGTGGACCGTCTCAGCGAACTCGACGGTCCGGCGGTGTTCGCAGCCAACCACCAGAGCCATGTCGATACGGCGGTCATCGCCACCTCCGTTCCCGAACCGTGGTGCAACCGGCTCGTAGTCGGCGCTGCGGCCGACTATTTCTTCGGGAACCGGGCGACCTCGGCGATCTCTGCGCTGTTCGTCGGCGCCATCCCCATCGAGCGAACCGCACTCAACCGTCGCACCATCGACAAGGCGGTGACGCTGCTTCGCGGCGGCTGGAGCCTCGTGATCTACCCGGAGGGAGGTCGTTCCCGCGACGGCTGGGGTCAGCAATTCCGGCCCGGTGCGGCCTTCCTGGCCAAGCAGGCAGGCGTGCCGGTGGTGCCCGTGCACATCCGGGGCACCTTCGACATCCTGCGCAAGGGCCGTGCGTGGCCCCGGCGAGCCCGCTCGGTGATCAATTTCGGCCGTCCGCTGAGCTTCGACGAAGGCGAGAACAACCGCCGCTTCACCCGGCGGCTGCAAGCCGCGGTGGAGGGGCTCGCCGACGAGACCGCCACGGGCAACTGGTTCGCTGCTCGACGGCGCCTGCACAGCGCCGACAGCCCGGGCCTCGAGGGCCCCGCCGCATCCGCGTGGCGCCGCCGCTGGGCACTCACTCAGCCGGACCGACCCGATGGCTCCGCGGCCAGTCCGGCAGCCTCAAAGCGCCGCTGGCCCTACGTCTGAGCACCCACGCCTCACCGCACAAGCGTCATAGCTCGCGGCTCGTATCGTTCGATCCATGCAGTCGATGGCATCGGCACACGGCGCGATGGGGCACGACCCAGCCGGTGTGGAAGGACGTCACATAGCGCCGGGCACCGTCCGCCGGGCAGCGGCCTTGGCACGGCCGTATCGGATGATGCTGTCGGGATTCCTCGCAGCGCAACTGCTCGGAGCGCTGGCGTTCCTAGTGCCGCCGATCCTGTTCGGGCGCATCATCGACGAGGCCATCCCGGCGGGAGACCGTGGGCAGCTCAACGTGCTGGCAGCGATCATCGTGGCCGCAGCGTTCTGCGAGGCCGGCCTGTCGTTCATCGAGCGCTGGTGGTCGGCGCGCATCGGGGAAGGGCTGATCTTCGATCTGCGAGTGGGCCTGTACGACCACGTGCAGCGGATGCCGATCGCGTTTTTCACTCACGTGCAGACCGGCTCGCTGATCAGCCGGATGAACAACGACGTCATCGGCGCCCAGCGGGCGTTCACCGGCACGCTCAGCTCGGTGGTGTCCAACACGATCGTGCTTGCGACGACGCTCGTGGCCATGCTGGCGCTGGAATGGCGCCTGACACTGCTCGCGCTGGCACTGCTGCCGGTGTTCATCGCTCCGACGAAACGAGTTGGCCGGCGGCTGCAGGCGCTGACGCGCCAGAGCATGGAGCACAACGCCGCGATGAACACCGTGATGACCGAGCGCTTGAATGTGGCCGGCGCGCTGCTGGTCAAGCTGTTCGGGCGGCATGACATCGAGCGGGCCGGGTTCAGCCGCTCGGCGCGGACCGTGCGCGACATCGGTGTGCGCAGTGCGCTCTACGGGCGAGCGTTCTTCATCGGTCTCAGCCTGGTGGGGGCCGTCGGGGCCGCGATGCTGTACTGGGTCGGCGCGCATCTGGTGATCTCCGGTGCGCTCACGGTCGGCACGCTGGTGGCCATGGGGTTGATGGTGGTGCGCATCTACATGCCGCTGACCAGCCTGACGAATGCCCGGGTCGACGTGATGACAGCGCTGGTCTCGTTCGAGCGTGTGTTTGCGGTGCTCGACCTTCCGAACCCCATTGCCGATCGCTCAGATGCCGTCGAGCTCGACACCGTGGACGGGCGGATCGAGCTGCGGGACGTTACCTTCACCTACCCCGCTGCCGACAACGAGATGCTGCTCGAGCTGGGCGGAGCCCCTGCGACGCCACAGCAGCACAGCGGAGCCCCTGCGACGCCACAGCAGCACAGCGGAGCCCCTGCGACGCCACAGCAGCACAGCGACACCGCGACGGGACCGGTGCTCGACTGCGTGTCCGCAGTCATCGAGCCGGGCCAGACGGTCGCGCTCGTCGGGCCGTCAGGCGCCGGCAAGACAACTCTGGCTGCGCTGATTGCGAGGCTGTACGACGTCGACAGCGGCGCCGTGTCCATCGACGGGCACGATGTGCGCGACGTCACGTCAGCATCGCTGCGATCTCACATCGGCGTCGTCTCACAGGATCCGCACCTGTTCCACGACACCATCGCCGCCAACCTGCGCTATGCGCGACCGGGCGCAACCGACGAGGAACTTGCCGCGGCTTGCCGGGCGGCGCACATCGACGAGCTGATCGAGAGCCTGCCGGAGGGCTGGAACACCGTCGTGGGCGAGCGGGGCTACCGGCTCTCGGGTGGTGAGAAGCAGCGTCTCGCCATTGCGCGGGTGCTGTTGAAGCATCCGGCGATCGTGGTGCTCGACGAGGCCACGAGTCACCTCGACAGCGAGAACGAGGCGCTGGTGCAGAGCGCGCTCGCGACGGCGCTCGCCGGTCGCACCGCGGTGGTCATTGCGCACCGTCTCTCGACCATCGCCGATGCCGACCAGATCCTGGTGCTCGATCACGGGCGTCTCGTCGAGCAGGGTCGCCACCTCGAGCTGCTCGCTGCAGAGGGTCTCTACGCCGACCTGTACCGCACGCTGGTAGGGACTGATGAGCCTGCTGGCGTCGCCTGACACCCACTTTTCATCCTGGCGGCGCTGCTGCTGGGCGATTGCCGCCCTGACACTCGGCCTGACGACCCTGGTCTTGCCCCGCCCGCTCGGAGCGACGGTCGCCGAGTCGAGCGCATGGATTCGCGAACCCATCATCGGGCCGTGGGCGCCGCCGCCAGACATCGACGAGCCCGTGTCGCGCTGGCAGGAGCCAGCGCCCACAGGCGTCGACTCGCTGTCCTTCCCGCACTTCACCGGCCCGGAGTTCAACGAGCTGTTCAGCACGGCAGAGCTGCCGAACTTGTCGTCGATCTCAGGCCCGCCGACAATCACCGACTCGGCCGAGATGGACGAGCAGGTCCGTACCGAAGCCGCCGAACGCGGCTACCAGCGCCGGGCACTGCCAGCCGACTACGCACTGATGCGTCTGATCGACGATGGCCTGGCGCTGCAGCGTCCCGCCGCCGTGGCGTGGCTGGCCCTGGAGCAGGACGCTGCCGAGCACGGCTTCGAGCTGGAGCTGAAATCTGCCTACCGCGGGCACCGGTACCAGCGAGAAGTGTTCCTGCGTCCACTCGAGGCGCCGTATGAGTTCGATGACTTGGCAGATCGCCTGAAGATGTCGGCGCCTCCTGGGTACTCCAAGCACCACACGGGATATGCGATCGACATCAGCCAAGTGGGGCACGCCCACTTCGGCTCTTCGCCCGCCTACGAGTGGATCTCGGCCGACAACTTCGCAGTCGCCAAGCAGCACGGCTGGATCCCGAGCTACCCCCCTGACGGCGGCCGGCAGGGACCGGTACCCGAGCCATGGGAGTTCACGTACGTCGGAGTCGAGGCGATCCTGTGCTTTCACCAGCCCCCCGCCGGCGACGACCCCCTCTGCACCGCCTGAACAGCCACGCCAGAGGCTGAGCCGCCAGGCGAAGCCGGGGCCTGAGCGGCCCGTGAGCGGAGCGAACATGAGCGGGAAACACAGGGCGAGTAGCGTCTTGCGGATGGCTGAGACTGCAACCGAGCGGCGTGAGATCGACCCTGATCTCCTGAAGAAGCTCGCCTTCCAAGTGTGGACGTACAAGAAGGGCGAGATGGTGTCGGCGATGCTGCACATCGGCGACCAACTCGGGCTGTTCGCAGCCCTCTCGGAGACCCAGCCCGCTACGAGCCACGACGTGGCGGAGGCGACCGGCCTCGCCGAGCGGCTGGTGCGGGAGTGGCTCTACGGCGTGGCCGCTGCCGGCCTCGTCACCCACGACGACGGCGCCTTCTCGCTGTCGCCCGAGGCCGAGGCGCTGCTCGTCGACGAGGAGGGCTCGCTGCACTTCGCCATGGGCGCCTTCCGCGGCGGGCTCGGCGACCAAGTCTTAGATCTGATCCTCGATTCGTTCCGCACCGGCATCGGCATGACCTACGAGCAGCAAGGTCCCCGGGCGGCGGCCGGCCTGGCCCGCACCACCGGGCCGTTCAGCCGCCAGAACCTCACGTCGGTCATCCTGGGCGGTCTCGACGGCGTCGTGGCCAAGCTGGAACGCGGTGCCAAGGTGCTGGACGTTGGCTGCGGGGCGGGCGTGTCTGCGTGCCTCATCGCCGAGAAGTGGCCTCGCTCGCAGGTGGTGGGCTTCGATCCCTCGGCCATCGCCATCGCACAGGCAGAAGAGCGCGCCGAAGATGCAGGGCTGGAGAACACGACGTTCATCGAGGCCGGAGCGGCCGATGTGCCTGCCACGGGCGACTTCGACTTGGCGCTCACCTTCGACTGCCTGCATGACATGCCCCGGCCCGACGACGCGCTCCATGCCATCCGGGCCGCGCTCGACGCCGACGGCACGCTGCTCATCAAGGACATCCGCTCCAAGGGCGACTTCAACCTCGACCAGCGCAACCCGATGCTGGCCATGTTCTACGGCTTCTCCATCACGAGCTGCCTGCAGTCGGCGCTGAGTGAGCCGGGCGGCATGGGACTGGGCACCCTCGGTCTCTATCCCGACAAAGCCCGGGAGATGACTGCAGCCGCCGGATTCACACGGTTCACTGAGCACGACTTCAGCGACGCCGCGAACCTCTACTACGAAGTTCGCCCCTGACGCTGGCGTGTGCGCGGGCGGCCGCCGGAGCTGCGCACGGTCACGACAGCGGTGAGGATCTCGGCTTCGAGATACTGGCGGTGGCTGACCTCGTTTGAGTAGTGCCGCAAGAGTCGCACTGCGGCATCCCGCCCAATCTCCGTCTCCATCGTCTCCGCCTCGGGCTCGGCCAGCAGCGCGATGCGCTCCTCGAGGTTCTGAGCGCCGCTCGGGGCGCACACGAACTCCAGCACGGCTCGCGTCCCTGTGATTCCCAAGGTTGTCTGGGCCCATCGCCGCTCGCTTGGAACCGATGGAGAACGCTCGCTGACCACGGCCAGCGCTTCTTCCGCGGCCGCTTCCAGCCTGGCCACGCTGCCCGGATCGCAGCCGCGTCGAGTCGCATGCGTCCTGACGAATTCCCTCAGCTCCGCTGTGCTCTGTGCGGAGAGCCCGACGACCAGACTTCCTCGGCGCCCGATCAAACTGTTCGCAACCGTCGTCACGACGAGGACGAGGCTGCCGGCCGTGAGGCCGTTCTGCGAAACCGCATCCCACACCACGCCCTGCGGCAGCGACAGGACACCGAACTCGACGCTCAGCCCCACCGCGAGGGGCACGACCACCACCACCGCGTCACGTGCGCTGCGCAGGCGCTGCACCGAGCTGATCACGATGCGCAGCACGAGCGGCACCAAGGCCACGATCACAAAGGCCCCCAGGATCGGCCGGGGGATGGCAACGGCAACCGCCCACAGCTTCGGCACGAAGGCCGCCGCCAGGAAGAAGCATCCGGCGACAATGCCCACGCGGCGCGAGGCGCACCTGGTCTGGTTGATGAACGCCGGCCCGACGCCCGCGATCGTCACCGGCAGCGATCCGGCGACACCCGAGACGATGGTCCCGACGCCGGTGCGCCAGTTGGCTCGCTGCACCTCGCGGAAGTCCAGCGCTCGCGGCGTCCTCCATGAGACCAGGCGTGTGTTCGACGCGACGCCCTGCGAGCGCACGAGGATGGCAAACGAGACGATGAGGAACGAGGGCAGCATCGACACGAACGTCTCGTAGTCGATGTCCCAACCGGGGCTGCTGCCGATCTCGGCGAGTCCCACCCAGTCTGCGTCCGCCACGAGGTCGAAGTCGTAAGCGCCTACGGCCACCGCACCCACCAAGCCCGCGCCGACGCCTGCTGCCGGCACCCAGATGCGCCACGACCTCGGAGCCCACAGCACGATGGCCGCGATGATGGCCACCGTCAGCAGCACGCTGATCGGCACGAACCAGTCGAGGCGTGCCTCCAGCGCACTCCCGGCGTCGGCGAGCACGGGCACCAAGGCCGCAAACGCCAGTATCAGGACAGTGCCGCGCACCTGCGGCGTCACAACACGGCGCAGGTAGGACAATCGCAGGCCGATGACGATCTGGAAGAGGCCCGAGACCACGACGAGCGCCGCCATCGTGGCAGGTCCGCCGCTCGCCAGCGCCAGGATGCAGAACGGCAGGCTGACCAGATCGACCGTTGCGACGTACATGCTGTCGCTGCGCAGGCGCCCGAGGCGCACGGTGAGCAGCAGGGTCGTGGCGCCGCACACCACCATCGACGCCACGACGGCGCGCGCAGCAACGGCATCCGTCTCGCCGGCGAGTTGGGCGACGAGCGCTGGCAGGATCGCCAGCGGCACCACCATCAGCAGTGACAACTGACCAGCGATGCCCGCAGCGGCCCGTCCAGTCGGAAACTCGTCCGGCTCGTACGTGGGTGCCAGCGGGGCACCGCCCGCGGTCACGCAGTTACTTTAGTGATGAAGCAAATTCAGGGTCGAAGCTGCGCCTCGAATCGGCACATTGCCGCCCAGGGAGGCACCGCGGGGCAAACCTCTAGACTGAGGACGCGGCCAGCGCGGACTCCACTGCGAGTGAAAATCCGTGCGTCTGCCGCCAATGCCGCCGACCGGGGAGTTGTCCATGGCTGTTCACGCGAGTACTCCGATCGAGCTGATCGAAGGGGTGTACGCCGGGCTGGGCGACGCCGTGGCGTTTGGGCGTGAGCGGCTGGGCCGCGCGCTCACGCTGTCGGAGAAGATCCTGATCGCGCACCTCTCCCACCGTGAACAGGAACTCGAACGGGCCGTCTCCTATGTCGACCTGGCGCCCGACCGCGTCGCCATGCAGGACGCCACTGCACAGATGGCGTGGCTGCAGTTCATGACTGCCGGGCTGGACGAGGTGGCGGTGCCCACCACGACCCACTGCGACCATCTCATCCAAGCTCGCGAGGACGGCAAGCGCGATCTGCTCGCCGCCTCAGAGAACAACGAGGAGGTGTACGACTTTCTCGAGAGCGTGTGCGCCCGCTACGGCGCAGGCTTCTGGAAGCCCGGCAGCGGCATCATTCACCAGGTCGTGCTCGAGCAGTACGCCTTTCCCGGCGGGATGATGATCGGCACCGACAGCCACACGCCCAATGCCGGCGGGCTGGGCATGGTGGCGGTCGGCGTAGGCGGCGCCGACGCGGTCGACGTCATGACCGGCTTCGCCTGGAACGTGCGGTGGCCCAAGGTCATCGGCGTGAACCTGGTCGGCGAGCTGTCCGGTTGGAGTGCGCCGAAGGACGTCATCCTGAAGGTGGCCGAAATCCTCACCGTGTCCGGCGGCACCGGCGCGATCGTGGAGTACTTCGGCCCGGGCGCCGAATCGCTGAGCGCCACCGGCAAGGGCACGATCTGCAACATGGGTGCCGAGATCGGCGCCACCACGTCGCTGTTCGGCTACGACGCCGCGATGGCACGCTACCTGTCGGCCACCGGGCGCGCTGCGGTGGCCGCGGCGGCCGACGGGGTCGCCGAGCACCTGCGGCCCGATGACGAAGCGATGGCCGACCCCGGCGCCCACTACGACCAGGTCATCGAGATCGACCTGTCGCGGCTGCGGCCCCACATCAATGGTCCCCACACGCCCGATCTCGCCCGTGAGGTGTCCGCCCTGGGCGCGGAGGCCCAGGCCGAGGGCTGGCCGCTGCAGATCAGCGCCGCGCTCATCGGCAGCTGCACGAACTCCAGCTACGAGGACATCACCCGGGCTGCCTCGATTGCCCGCGACGCCGCCGCCAAGGGGCTGCGGGCCCGGACACAGCTGCTGGTGACCCCCGGCTCGGAGCAGGTGCGGGCCACCATCGAGCGTGACGGGCTGCTCGCCGACTTCGAGGCGCTGGGCGCCACCGTGCTCGCCAACGCCTGCGGGCCCTGCATCGGTCAGTGGGACCGCTCCGGCGACGCGAACTACGTGCCCGGCCAGGCGAACGTGATCGTCACCTCCTACAACCGCAATTTCCCCAAGCGCAACGACGGCGATGCCGCCACGCTGGCATTCGTCACCTCGCCCGAGACCGTCATGGCGCTGGCATTGTCGGGAACGCTGGACTTCGATCCCGTGGACGGCGTGCTGCACACCGATGCCGGGGAGCCGGTCACGTTGCCGACACCGGTGGGCGTCGAGCTGCCGCCGGCCGGCTTCCATCCCGGCGAGAGCGGGTTCGTGGCGCCGCCGGCCGACCGGGGCAGCGTCGAGGTGCGTGTCTCGCCGACATCAGATCGCCTGCAGGTACTCGAGCCGTTCCAGGCGTGGGACGGCAACGACTACGCCGATCTCCCGGTGCTGGTCAAGGCCAAGGGCAAGTTCACCACCGACCACATCTCGATGGCCGGTCCGTGGCTTCGTTATCGGGGTCACCTCGAGAACATCTCGGGCAATCTCTACCTCGGTGCGGTGAACGCCTTCGACGGCTACGACGTCGGGCATGGCAAGAACCAGTTGACCGGCGAGACGCAGCCGTACCCGGAGATCGCGAAGGCCTATCACGCCGCCGGCGTGAACTGGGCGGTGATCGGCGACCAGAACATGGGCGAGGGCTCGAGCCGTGAGCACGCCGCCATGGAGCCGCGCTTCCGGGGCGGCTTGGTGGCGCTGTGCCGAAGCTTCGCCCGCATTCATGAAACCAATCTGAAGAAGCAGGGCATGCTGCCGCTGACCTTCGCAGACCCCGCTGACTACGACCGCATCGATGAGGACGACCGGATCTCGGTGGTGGGGCTTGCCGATCTGGCACCGGGTCGCCCGGTCACCGTCGAGGTGCGCAAGCCATTGGGCGATACGTTCTCGTTCGAGGCCAACCACACGTTCAGCGACGACCAGGTGGAGTGGTTCAAGGCGGGTTCGGCGCTCAACATCATCCGAGCCTCGCTCTGACGCGAGGAAGCCGGCCCGGGGGGAGGGCCGGCTTCTTCGCTGAGGTCGCTGGGCGTGGGGGACGCTTCGACCTGTTGCCGGTCGGAGCGGGGGCTCCCGATCCGGCGTTCGCCTGCCTGGGTGGGGGGACACCGTGCGGCAGTGCGATATGTAGAGCGGTTTGGGGTAACCGCTTGAGATCAAATTAGCGCTGGCTCTACTATCGGGCCAGCAGTTAGTGCAGATAGTTTCAATCTCTTTGAGAGATAATGCGCCGCCCAGCACTATCGTGACCTCATGGACCTCAAGTACCTCGAAGCGCTGGCCGCAGTAGCCGAGCATGGGCGCTTCTCCGCCGCTGCACGAGCGCTGCACACCGTGCAGTCCAACGTGTCGAGCCACATCGCCAAGTTGGAGGACGAATTGGGCGCGGTGCTCGTGGATCGCGCGGTGGGATCGCTGACGTCCGAAGGCGAAGTAGTGCTGGCACGCACCAAGCGCATCAACTCCGAGATCGCCGCGATGCGCGCCGATGTCGCGTCGATGACCTCTCATATCACCGGGGAGGTGAGCCTCGGCATCATCGGCACTCCCGGAAGATGGCTGCTGCCCCCGTTCCTCGATGAGCTGCGGCGGCGCCATCCCGATGTGGACGCCATGGTGGTCGACTCCACCACCCTGGCGCTGATCCGCCTGCTTGAAGGCGGCGAACTGGACCTCGCCGTGATGAACGCGCCGCTCGACCACGAGGAGTTGGTGGCGACTCCCCTGTTCGCCGAGGAATTCGTGGTCATCGCCCCCACCGGGCACGCCTTGGCTGAACAGGGCGACCGTGAGGTGGGCTTCGCCGAACTCGAGCAGCACGAGTTGCTGCTCGGACCGCCGGGCTCGGTGATGCGCATGCAGATCGATTCTGCCGCGGCCCGGCACGGGGCGACCTTGAGGACGCTGGCCCAACTCGACGGCATCCGGCTGACGGCGACGCTGGCTTTCCAGGGCTACGGCCCGGCCATCGTGCCGATCACTTCGATTCCCGTCTGGACCGACCGAGGTGACTGGAGCGTGCTCACCGTGACCGGCTTGCCTCCCCGCCAGGTCGCGCTTGCGATCCGCCGCCGGGGCATGCTCTCCGCGCCAGCAGCTGCAGCGCGTGACGTGCTGCGCAAGGTGATGCGCAGCGTCGCCCGCCGCATCCCCGGTGTAACTGCGTCATAGAGCATGCGCTGATCGCCTCGCCCTCTCGTCGCTCCGCCATTACCTCCCGCTCTTGTTCGCTTCGCTCACGGGCCGCTCGGGCCACGGCTTCGCCATTCGGCTCAGCCTCGTAGCCTCACCACAGTGGAATTGCAGCTACGGGCTGGCGCCAGTGGGCATGTCACCGCCGGCGTCGCCACGCTCGGCGGGCGGACGGCCATGCTCATCTCCGCCGACAGCCCCCACCGGCGCGGTGCCCTTGCTCCTGCCGACAGCGAGACGATCGTCGCCGGTCTGCAGACCGCGCTCGCCAAGCGGCTTCCTGTCGTGCTCATGCTGTCCTCGAGCGGCGCCGACGCGCATCACGGCGTCGCTGCGCTGCACGGCTGGGGCGAGGCCGCTCGGGTGCTCGTTCGCTGCTCGGGTGTGGTCCCGATCCTGGCCGGGGTCACAGGCCCGGCAATCTCGGGCATCGCACTGCTGATTGGCCTCGCCGACATCGTCGTGATGGCCGACGACGCGTATGCGTTCGTCAGCGGTCCCGTGCCAGTGCAGGAGATGACCGGTGTGGTCATCGGGCCGGAAGAACTCGGCGGCGCGCCGATCCACGCCCGCGCCTCCGGGACGGCGTGCGCAATCACCTCCGCGGATGACGTGCTCGAAACGCTGACCGAGATGCTGGGATACCTGCCGCACCATTGCGACGAGCTGCCGCCGACCATCGACACTGCCGACCCGCGCGGGCGGCTCACCCCCGAGGCCGGCACCCTGCTGCCCACACAGGCGACCGGCGCATACGACGTGCGCGACATCATCGGCGAGCTAGTCGACGACGGCTGCTTTGTCGAGTTGAGAACCGGCTGGGCGCCCAACATCGTGACCGGCTTCGCATCGCTGGGGGGCTACTCGGTAGGCGTGCTGGCCAACCAGCCGATGAGCATCGCGGGCACGCTCGACATCGCCGCCAGCCAGAAGGGCGCCCGCTTCGTCAACTTCTGCGACGCCTTCGGCCTGCCGCTGATCACGCTGGTGGACACGCCCGGCTTCTACCCCGGCAAGGACTTGGAGTGGCGCGGCATGATCCGCCACGGCGCCCAGCTCGCCTTCGCCTATGCGCGGGCCACCGTGCCACGGGTAGCCGTGGTGCTGCGCAAGTCCTACGGGGGCGCGTACATCGTCATGGACTCCAAGACGATGGGCAACGACGTCTACTTGGCATGGCCGAGCGCCGAACTGGCCGTGATGGGTGCCTCCCAGGCGGCCCAGATCCTGCGCCGGGGCGCCGACCCCGATGAGGTCGCCGACTACGTCGCCGACTACGAGGACACCTACCTCAACCCCTATGTCGCCGCCGAACGCGGCTACGTCGACAGCGTGATCGACCCGGCCCACACCAGACGAGAACTCGTCGACACACTCGACATGCTCTCGACCAAGCGCGAGCGGCTGCGCCAGCGCCGGCACGACAACACGCCCCTGAAAGCCGTCGGATTCGCGGCGGGGCGACTTATTGGGTACATTCGGCGGCGCGAACAAGGGGGACTGATGGCGCAGGACAGCTTCACGATCACCGACAACCGCACAGGAGAGTCGGTGACCGTTCCCGTGGTCGACGGCACGATCTCCGCGGCCGCACTGCGCGAGCTGGACCGAGGCCTGTGGTT
>CAZAFV010000074.1:0-13155 GCA_964484385.1 uncultured Acidimicrobiales bacterium | reverse complement strand
CACGGTGTTCGTGGACCTGGTGACGGCCGTGGCGGTCGGACTGATCGTGGCGGGCATGATCGGCGCCCGTCAATTCGAGCGCCTTCAGCTCGACAGCGTGGTCTCCGTGCCCCTGCTCGACCAGGTCTTCCTGTACGACCTCAGCGCGGACTCCTACGGCATCAGCCCGTATTCCGCACGCACCGGCATCGTCAAACTGCGCGGCAGCTTCACGGTCGCCTCCTCCAGCAAGCTCATCCGCACCATCGGCGACGACATCGTGGGCCACCAGGTCGTCATTCTCGACTTCTCCGAGACCGAGTACATCGACGACAGCGCCGCTCTGGTCATCGAGCAGCTCATCGACACTGCGGCCGACGGCGATGCGACCTGCATCGTCCTCGGCCTCGACGGCGCGCCCGCGGCCACCCTCGAATCTCTCAACGCTCTTCGCCGCATCCCTTCCCGGTACAGGGTCGGGTCGCTCGACGAAGCTCAGGACATTGCCCGGCGTTTGCTCGTCGACGAGTCCGAAGCCGGTCCCCCTCCCCCCCGTCGGTTGACCGGTCCTGACTCACCAGACCTCTAGACGCGCCGACGCACCGGTCGACCCGCTATACGCGACGCAACCGGGGCAGCACTGGGCGGGGCTACTGTCGGCGCCACATCCCGGGGGCATGGGGCCGCCGGGCGGACAGGGGGACCTCATGAGCACTGCAGCAGTACATCGTCCCGGACGGCTCGGCGATCCGGACATGACCATTGCCGACGATCCGCGTGCAGATCCACGCATGATCGCGGTGCTGGAGATGGTCGGCATGGGCGGCCACGGCGAGCCGTCGCCCGCGACGGCAGAGACGCCGATGGAGGATCTGTACGCCTGGGTCAACGAGGCTGAGCCCGGCTTCGAGATGCTCTTCGACGCCCTCTTCGGAAGCTTGCCGCCTGTCGAGGGTGTGGAGTCGCGCACCGAGGTGATCAGCGGCGTCGACGGCAACGACATCAACCTCTACATCCACAACCAGTCCGACGCTGCGGGCCCGCAACCGTGCGTGTACCACATCCATGGCGGCGGCATGGTGCTGCTGAAGGCATCGGGACTGTCCTATGTGCGCTGGCGATACGAGCTGGCGGCGCTCGGATTGGTGGCGATCGGCGTCGAGTTCCGCAACGGCGGCGGCGAGCTGGGCAACCACCCGTTCCCCGCCGGTCTCAACGACTGCGCGTCGGGCCTGCAGTGGGTTGCCACCAACAAGGACGCATTGGGCGTATCGACCATCACCGTCTCGGGCGAGTCGGGCGGCGGGAACCTGACCCTCGCCACCGCGCTGAAGGCCAAGCGCGATGGCTATCTCGACCTCATCGACGGCGTGTTCGCGCAGTGCCCGTACATCTCGGGCATGTACGCGGACCCGCCCGCCGACCTGCCGTCGCTGCATGAGAACAACCAGTACTTCCTGGACTGCGAGAACATGGGCGGCATCGCCAAGGTGTACGACCTGGGCGGGCCAGACCGCACCAACCCGCTGGCGTGGCCGCTGCAGGCCAGCGTGGATGAACTGACCGGGCTGCCGCCGCACGTCATCTCGGTGAACGAGCTCGACCCGCTGCGCGACGAGGGACTCGCCTACTACCGCAAGCTGGCGGCGGCAGGCAACAGCGTGCAGGCCCGCACGGTCAACGGTACCTGCCATGCAGGCGACGTGATCTTCCGGGGCGCCATGCCCGAGGTGTACGCGGCCACCGCCGCGGCCCTGCGCGATTTCGCCTACTCGGTGTAGCAGACGACTAGATCTCCGTGGCCGCAGTAGCGCCGGGCGAGGGCATCACCTACGAACCGGACGAGAAGTGCTCCATTGCGCTGGCGCTGGGAATGGGCATCCAGGGCGTCGTGCTCGCACTGGCGCCGACGGTGCTGGGCATGTCGCTCTTCGTGCAGGCGGCAAATCTGAGCCAGCGTCAGGCGACGTGGGCAGTGGTCGCAGCGATCCTGGTGTGCGGCATCACGAGCGTGCTGTCAGCAGCTCGCTTCGGCCCTATCGGCGGCGGGCACAACCTGCTCATCATCAGCTCGACCGCCTTTCTGGCCGTCTCGATCCTCGCTGTGAATCGTGCTGGGCCCAAGACGTTCGCGTCGCTCGTCGTTGCTTCGGCCCTGTGCCACATCGTGCTGGCGCACTGGCTCCACCGGCTGAGCCGAATCATCACGCCGGTCGTCTCGGGCGTTGTCCTGATGCTGATCGCGATCGGCGTGATGCAGGTCGCGGTGGATCGGCTCGATGGATCGTCCGAGGGTGTGACGGCGGCTGCGGAACCTGCGGTGGCGCTCATCACCATCCTGAGCGCTGCGGCGGTCGCGATGCGTGCCCGGGGCCGGCTCCGGCTCTGGTCGCCGATCCTCGCGGTCATCGTGGCATGCGTCATCGCCGCCCTCTTCGGCCTGTTCGACCTCGAAGGTGTGCGCGACGCCGCTTGGATCGCACTGCCGCGCCCGGACATGCCGGGACTCGATCTGACGCCGGGCGTCGATTTCTGGACACTGCTGCCGATGTTTCTCGTCGTCTCGTTGGCCAGTGTCATCAAGACGATGACGACCAGCGTGGTGCTTCAACGTGTCTCGTGGCGCCAACCCACTACTCCCGACTACCGATTGGTGCGGGGCACGGTCAACGCCATCGGCGTCGGCTCGCTCGCAGGCGGGTTGGCGGGGACGCTTCCGGTGGGCACGATGGACGCCACCTCGATCTCGTTCGCCTCACTGACCGGCGTCGCCGCACGTCGGGTGGGCTGCAGCATCGGCGTCATCTTCATGGCCTTGGCACTGCTGCCGAAGTTCGTGGCCGCGTTGCTGTCCATTCCCCAGGCCGTGACCTCGGGCTACCTGATCTTCTTCATGGGCTTGCTGTTCGTGGAAGGCCTCCGGTTGGTATTCCGGGACGGCATCGCACCGCAGAAGGCTGTGATCGTGGGCGTCTCCATCGGCATCGGCGCCAGCCTGCACGGCAACAACCTGATGGAGTCGATCATCGGGGGTGCTTGGGGGGCGTTGCTCGGCAACGGCATGATCCTCGGCACCCTGGCAGCGCTCCTGCTGACCGCGTACATCGAGCTGAGCGGCCGCAAGCGCAGCAGGCTCGAAGCCGAGCTCAAGGCGGAGGCACTGCCCCAGGTAGACGACTTCCTGTCGGAGGTTGCCGCGAGCGTCGGCTGGGACGAAGCGTCGGCAAATCGGCTCCGCCTCGTCGGGGAGGAATCGTTGCTGAGCCTCATCGAAGCCAGCGAGGAGGAGTCGCCACCCCGTCTCATCGTCGTCGCGCAGCCTTCTCCGGCCAAGATCGAACTGCAGCTGCGAGCATCGCTGCACGCGCAGAATCTCGAGGACCGGCTGACCTTCCTGAGCGAACGATCCGAGGCATCCCACGAAGGGGCCTTCTCACTGCGCCTGCTGAGCCACTTCGCCTCGACAGTGCGCCACCGGCAATACGCCGGCATCGACATCATCACTGTCGAAGTCGAGCGCAGATAGCGGCGGACCATAGGGTTGCAGTTATCGGCCGATTTACATGAGAGGAATAGGAATATCGCAATGGACACATCGCTCTTTCAGCTCGAGGGCAAGAGCGCGCTAGTGGTAGGCGGCGGGCAAGGCATGGGCGAGGCCGCTGCGAAGCTCTTGGCGCAAGTCGGCTGCGGTGTCGCCGTTGCCGACATCAAGGGCGGCAGCGCCGAGCGGGTCGCCGCCGAGGTCGCCGCCATGGGCCAACCCAGCGCAGCGATAGTCGGTGACGTGCTTGAGGATGATCAGGTGCCCCGAATTGTCGAGCGGGCCGAGGCCGCGCTCGGAGGACTCGACGTCCTGGTGGCGACCGTCGGCCAAGCATCCTTCGCCCCGCTCGTCGACATGAAGCCAGAACAGTGGGACCGCGACCAGCACTTCAACCTGCGCTATTTCTTCCTCATAGCGCGTGAAGCGGCCCGCTCGATGATCGCCCGCGGTACGCCCGGCGCGATGACGTGCGTCTCGTCGGTAGCCGGGCTGCAATCCGCTCCCAATCACGCCTCCTACGGCGTGGCGAAGGCCGGTCTCGTGAACTTGGTGCGATCGATGGCCGTCGAATGGGCACCGCACCACATCCGCGTCAACGCGATAGCGCCTGGGAGCATCGCCACGCCGCGCATCCCTGACACACCCGAGCGGCGGGAGAAGACGCGCCAAGGCCTGATCCCCACCAAGCGCCTCGGAACGGTCGACGAAGTCGCCAAAGCGGCACTGTTCCTGGTCTCGGACTTGGCGAGCTATGTAACCGGCACCACCCTGGCCGTCGGCGGAGGCTGGATGGCCGCCTCCATCCTGGGCGTTCCCTCCGTACCTGATGGGGGCAAACTCGACGCCACCGCCGGCCTGACCTGAACGACGAAGCCTCAGTTCGCCAACGCGGGCAGCACTTCGCGGACCATCAGTTCTGCATACCGCTTCGGGGCATCCTCGGTGTCGTCCACGGTCGGGCCCATCACCACGATCCGGTCGATTCCCAAGTCGACGATTTCTTGGATTCGCCGGATGCACGTGTCCGGCGGCCCGACGATCGCGAACCGGTCGACGAATTCCGCGGACACGTCGAGCGATGGGCCGCGGTCCCACATTCGGTACCCCTCGTGCGCACTCGCAAAGAGCTCCTTCGCCGCCTTCGTGGCCGGACCGTGTGTCTTGCCGTGCAACGTCGAGAAGCGCACGAACGTGTCCAAGAACGGGATCGTGTCGGGAGCAGACTCGGACTCCGCGTGGCAGACGACATTCAGGTAGGCGCCATAGCGCACGCCGTCCGGGTCTAGGCCTGCCTCGCGGCGCGCGGCTCGGGCCTGCTGCAATCCCCATCGCAGCCGCTCGATGTCTGCCCCGAGGGCGAACATGACGATGTCGGCGTGTTTCGCCACCGTCCCGATCACCCTCGGCCCGGTCGCTGCGCCGTACACGGGCACTTTCTCGTCCCGTGAATCGATCCATCTGAGTCGGCTCTCGTCAGATGCATCGGCCACTTGGACTGAATCGACGGGCGGCGCCTTCTCGCGCCACCAGGGCGTCAGCTCGTCAAAGGCCACGCTGTCCCCGCTCAGATAGGCCTGCAGCGCCTTCAGGTAGCTCTCGAACAGTCTCGTGTACGCGGGAGCGTGTCCCACAAACGCCAGTGCCGAGTCTCCCCGGCCGATTCCGAGCGATGCTCGCCCCCCGGACACCTCCTGAATGCTCGCAATCGCTCCCGCAGTCACTGCCGGGTGCCGGGTCACGGGATTCGTCACGTCGGTGCTCAGCTGGATCCGCTCGGTCGCTGCGGCCGCCAACGCCAGGCAGACATACACGTCTCCGCAGAGACTCTGATTGTCAAGAAACCCGATGCCATGCCAGCCCGCTTCCTCCGCCATCACCGCGAATTCCGCGGCGCGTCGCGTGCGCGGACGAACGGCCGTGATGAGCTCCAGCGTTTGAGTCATCGAACCTCCTGACTTCTGTTCTCGGCTGTCCTGATTCCCGGATCAGTCGACACGCGATCAGTCGTCAGATTCGGCGGCACCCGGGATGCGATCCATGAGTCGGTCAAGTCTGGCGTGTCTCCCGCCTTGCGGTCCGGCATTGCGAGCGTCCTGAGGCTCGTGACGTGTTCAGAGGCCGAGCACTCGCGCGGCGTTGTCGCGCAGGTACTTGCGCTCGATGTGCGACGGCAGTTCCCAGCCGGCCACGATGCGGCGCAGGTCGGTGAGCGGGCCGCAGTTGGGATAGACGCTGCCGAACAGGATCTGGTCGGGAAGCTGGCGGGCCAATGCGGTCACATAATCCTCGGAGCCGGGAAAGCCGTAGTGGACGTACTGGCCGGGCACGATCACCACGTTGGGCTGCTTGTAGGCCACGCCCAGCGCCTCGCGCACATACGGCCAGCCGCCGTGCTGGATCGACACGGTCAAGCCGGGGAAGTCGGTAGCGACGTGATCGGCGTACTCGGGGCGGCAGTCGTCTTGGTAGGGCCCGAGCAGGCAGCTCATGGTGGTGGACACGATCAACCCGAGGCGCTGCGCCTCCTCGTAGATCGGGTAGAGCTCGCGGTCGTCGAATCGGCGGCTGATCTGGGCGGTGGACGGATCGACGGTGACGCCGCGCATGCCCTGGCGGGCCAGCTCGCCGACGGCCGACACGGCGGCCTCGACATCGCTGGGCTCGACCGAGCCGAGCCCCACGAACCGATCCGGATGCTCGTCGACGATCTGGCGGATCTCGGCCGAACCGGTCGGGTCCAGCCCGCGGATGCCCGTCGGCCCGGGCACGCCGATGACGCCCAGCGCTATGCCGGCCTCGTCCATCTCGGCGAACATCAGGTCGCGAGATTGGCTGACGAAGCTGGGGCACGGCTCGAGGCCCATTCGCTCGAGGTAGTGGTAGGTGGTCTCGGGCGTCCAGCTGCGTGCCCCGATGGGCCGGAACCGAAAATCAATGACGCTGTATTCCCCATCGCCGCTGTCAGCGGCGGGATTCGCCATCAGACCGGCGCGTCTGCGGTGATGACGATCTTGCCGAAGAAGCGACGCTCCTCCATGGCCCGGTGCGCTTCCACGCCATCAGGCAGCGGCACCAGCGAATCGATGACCGGCACCAGCTCGCGGGTCTGCACCATCCGCAGCAACTCGTCGAGGTCGCTGCGCTGCCAGCCGTTGGAGCCCCGGATGTCCATCTCGGCCGTCCAGATGAACCGCAGATCGGTCTGCGGGTCGTAACCGGCCGTGGCACCGCAGGTGAGCACGCGCCCGCCCTGGCGCACGCATCGCAGCGAGCGGGCCCAAGTGTCGCCGCCAGTGAAGTTGACCACCACGTCGTAGCCGCCCCCGCCGAACAGGCCACCTGTCTGCTCGCGGCAGTACCGGGCGATGTCGACCTCGGAGTAGTTGATGGTCTCGTCGGCACCGAGGTCGGCGAGGCGTTGGCACTTCTCGTCGGTTCCTGCGGCAGCGATCACCTTGGCGCCACGCATCTTCGAGATCAGCAGCGCGCTGGTGCCCACGCCCCCACTGGCGCCCAGGATCAGCACCGTGTCATCGGGGCCGACCTCGCCGCGGGTGATCATCATCCGGTGTGCCGTGCCGTAGGCCACCGGCAGGCACGAAGCGTCCTCGTAGGAGACGTCGTCGGGCAGCGGGATCAGCTGGCTCGCCGCCACCACGACGTACTCGGCGTACGCACCCCACAGCGTGTCGCCGATCATCGAGAACTTGCCGGTGCCGCGGTCCCACCGCACCGGGTCCACGAGCACCCGGTCGCCCACCGACCATCCCTCGACGTCGGGTCCGAGCTCGGCCACCTGCCCGGCGGCGTCGCAGCCGGGAATGCCGGGCAGCGGCACCTTGATGCCTGGCATGCCCCGGCGGGTGAAGACGTCGTGATAGTTGAGCGAGCAGGCCCGCACCGCAATCCGAACCTCGTCCGGTTGCAGTTCGGGCGTGTCGATGTCGCGGTACGCCAGCACGTCGATATCGCCGTGCTCGTCGAAGACGATTGCCTTCATCACTGAGCCCCCATGTTGCTGGCTGTCATTTCTGTTTCAAGCCGCCGCAGCCCGATCCCGCTCAACCGATGCGTCCATTGCGGCGAGGACGTCGCCGCGCAGCGCGCGCACTGTGCCGGCGTACGCGCCGGCATCGAGCGTCTCCGACAGCTCGGCGGCGACCTCCAGCGCCCGATCCACCACGGCGTCGGGGCTGACGGCTTCGTCCAGGTAGCCGGCCTCGACCGCTCCATTGCCGTCGAGCAAGCGGGCGTTGGCCACGCAGCGCTGCAGGTGACGCCGCGACAGCCGTTCCTTGGAGATGGTCATGGCCCAGTCGGGCAGCGTCAGCGCGATCGCCACTTCGTTCAAGCCGATCTTGACCGGCGCATCGGGTCCGACGCGGTGGTCGCAGCCGAGCAGCAGCAAGGCGCCGGCCGCGACCGCGTGGCCGGTGCAGGCCGCCACCACCGGCACCGATGCGCCATAGGCGCGCCGCACCATCGCGCCGCCCGCCGAGACCAACTCGCCGATCGCAGCACGGTCGCCGCCGCGGATCACGTTGAGATCGAAGCCCGCGAAGAACGCCCGGTCATTGCCGGCGATGACCACCGCCCCGATCTCATCGTCTGCCTCGGCAATGTCGATCTGGGCATCGAGCGCCGCGAGCATCGGCACCGAGAAAGCATTGGCCTTGCCGTCATCCACGCGCACCAGCAGAACGTCGCCGTGCCGCTCTGCCGCAACCGTCCCGCTCCCGTTGTCTGTTGTCTCGCTCATCGGGCGAATGGTACGGCCGCCAAACGGCGCCGTGCTCAGCTTCGTGCCCACCCCACGGCCTCGGCAGCGACCACCAGCGTCGACCTCGACCCGATCTCGTGGGGCTTCTGTTCGGCGCCGCAGGCGGGCTGGTTAGGGTGCGGCCATGGCCACACTTGTTGCCGATGTCGACATGCCTGAGGTCGGTCTCGGGGGCGATGAAGGCGAGGACGAGAGGCGAGAGGCGCTGATCGGGCTCGCTGAGCGCGACTGGATCGCCCGCACGCCGCTGGGCTACGTCATCACCCGTCACGCTGACGTGACCGCCATGCTGCGCGACAAGCGCTGGTTCAGCGCCATCGGCCTCATCGCCCAGATGCAAGGCGTCGACGACGCCGAGTGGAACCGCCGCAGCGGGCAGAACATCCTGGGCATGGAGGGAGACGAGCACCAGCGACTGCGCCGGCTCGTCGGCCCGGCGTTCACTCCCAAGGCCGCCGAACGGCTGCGCCCGTTCATGGCTGAGGTCATCGATGAGCTGCTCGACCCGCTGTGTGCCCGCGGGCACGGCGATTTCGTCACTGAGGTCTGCGAGCCGTACCCCATCCCGATCATCTGCGAGCTGCTGGGCGCCCCTCGCGACGACTGGGAGCTGTTCAGCCGCCTCGCCACCGACATCTTCCGGGTGTTCAACGGCAACCTGGCTCGCGACCTGCACACGATCATGGCCGCGCAGGACGAGATGGGCGCCTACATGTCCAAGCTCATTGCCGAGCGGCGCGCGGAACCTCGCGATGACCTGCTCTCGGACCTCATCGCCGCGGAGGAGGAAGGCGACCGGCTGAGCACCGAGGAGATGCAGTCGCTGGCCAACGCCGTACTGCTCGCCGGCACCGACACCACGCGCAATCAGCTCGCCTGCGCTGTGGAGCTGTTCGCCCGCTGTCCCGACCAGCTCCGGCTGCTGCGCGACGAGCCGTCGCTCGCGCCCCTGGCTGCCGAAGAAGTCATGCGGCACTTCGGCGCCATCCGGGGCACCGCCCGCTACGCCAGCGAAAATCTCGTGTACCGCGACATCGAGTTCCCGGCCAGCACGCTGATCTTCCCCAGCTTCACCGCCGCCAATCATGACGAGACGCAGTTCGATCAGCCGCTGCGCTTCGACATCACGCGCCGGTCGAGTGCGCCGCACATGACCTTCGGCAGCGGCATCCACTACTGCCTCGGCGCATTCCTTGCACGGGCTGAGCTGCAGGAGGCCCTCAAGGCCGTCGCGAAGCGAATGCCGGACTTGCGTCTCGACGGCGACGTGGAATGGAAACCGGTGTCCAACGGCATCTGGGGGCCATCGACACTGCCGATCAGGTTCACGCCGGGGCACTGAACCCCGCCTCCGCGCAGATGGGCCGCCTGCCCGACGTCTTCAAGGTCACTTCGGGCCAGGCCGCATCTAGCGCAGCGGTACCCAGCGAGGTCGGGCGCACCCGGCGCGAGCGCGTCCGCTGGGGACGGGTCGTGCTGGTGGCTCTATCGGGAGTGGTGTCACATGTCTTCGGCCGGGCCACAGTCGGAGTGCTGGTGCCCGCCATGGCCGACGATCTCGACCTCAGCGACACGCTCATCGGCGCGCTCGGCTCGGCCAACATGGGTGCCTACTTCACCGGAGTGATCATCGTCACATTCACTGCCGGCCGGATCGAACCGTTCACCCTGCTGCGCGCCGGCATCGTCACGTCCACCGTGGGCCTTGCGGTGATCGGCACGGCGTCGGGCCCGGCAGCCGTGGTGATCGGAACTGCACTGGCCGGCCTCGGCGGCGGCGGCATCTGGCTCACGGCACCAGTGATCGCCAGCGAAGGTGTGCCGGCGAGCCGCCGCGGTGCCGCGCTCGGCACGCTCACCGCCACCATGGGCGCCGCGCTCATCGGCGTACCCATCGCTACCGCTGCCCTGCGCAGCATTGCGGCCGACGATGCGCTCTGGCGGCCCGTCTGGGTGGCCCAGGCTGCGCTGTCGGTGGTGCTGCTTGCGGCCTTGTCGGTCTTCGTCCGAGCTCGACGCACCGAGCGAGTGGCCGGTGCCGGCGGCTTCGGGACACTGTTCCGGATTCACGGGTGGAAGCGCGCGGTCGCGGCGTACATGGCATTCGCCTATATGACGTCCTCGTTCGCGAACTTCTTGGGGCGAGCGCTGGAGGGCGATCACGAATTCAGCCGCACCGCCGCGACGCTCATGTTCTCGTGGATGGGCGCGGGTTCGATTGTGGGAGCGCTGGCCTTTGGACGGCTCAGCGATCGGATCGGGCGACCCTTGACCATGGCCACGGTCATGGCCTTGAGCGCCGGTGCTGCCGTGGTCCTGGCGACGCGTGCGCCCGGCACGGCGATCATCGTCGCCGTGGTGATTTTCGGCGCAGCGTCATTCTCGTTCCCATCGCTCACCGCGACGTTCGTGAGCGATCACGTGTCCGACCGCACGTTCGCCGCGGTGCTCGGCTCGATGACGATGTTCTATGGACCAGCGTCGGTCATCGGACCTGCCGCGAGCGGCTGGCTCGCCGACCGGACGGGCAGCTTCAGCGCGACCTATACGGTCATCGCTGCACTGGCCCTCACTGCATGCATCTGCATGGCGACGATGCGCCGCAGGGACGGTGTGGCGCCAGAGCCGGCGCCGCTGAGCTGAGCGTCAGCTCAGCTCATCAACTGCTTTTTCATGGCAGCAGCGGTTGCCAGCTTCAGCGATCGGCTCGGGCCGATCTCGATGGACTCGCCGGTCTGCGGGTTGCGGCCCATGCGGGCACCACGCTCAGACATGGAGAACGAGCCGAATCCCGGCCAAGTCACCTTGCCGCCGGCCTTCACTTCGGCTGCAACGAGATCGAAGAACGCTGACAGCGTCCGCTCTGCGTCGCTCGCAGTCACACCGGCTTCGGCGGCTACTGCCTTGATGGTCTCTGCCTTGTTCGCCACAGTCCAGTTCCTCTCTGAAACGATTCGGGGTACCACATCAGCACACAAGAGCCCTGACGTGGTGGAATTGCGGCCCGCTGTCTATCGGCGCGACCCGGTACTTGCACCCCGCGACGACAGTCGGAGCGACCGTCAGTTGCGGCCTTCACCTCGCACGTCAAACGCATCGCGCAGGCCGTCGCCGACGTAATTCACGGCCAACACGGTGATGACGATGGCCAATCCGGGCGCCCACACCAGCCACGGCTCGACCATCATGAAGCCCTCGTTGCCTCCGATCATGTTTCCCCATGTCGGCGTGTGGGCAGAGCTGACCCCCAAGCCCAGGAAGCTCAGCACTGACTCGGCCAGAATTGCACCAGCGACTGCGAGCGATACCGCGACAGAGATCTCACCGACCAGATTTGGCAGCAGGTGGCGAACCATGATCCGCGTGGTGCTTGCGCCCATCGAGCTGGCCGCCACAACGAATTCCTGCTCGCGCAGCGCCAGCGTCTTCGCCCGGATGATGCGGGCCAGCGCCATCCACCCCAGCAGCGACAGCACCAACACGACATCAGCGGCGCTGTCGCCCAAGATGCGCGCCAGCAGGATGATCATCATGAGCAGCGGCAGCGCGAGCAGCGTGTCGGTGAAACGCATCAACACGGCATCGATGCGTCCGCCCAGATAGCCGGCGACCACGCCGATGGTCGTGCCGAGCAGCGAGGCGATGAGCGCCACCGATATGCCGATGACGAGCGAGATCCGGCCGGCATACAGCGTCTGGCTCAGCGTGTCCCGACCCAAGGTGTCGGTCCCGAGCAGGAATTCCGCCCCGGGAGGCGCCAGCACATGATCGAGATGCTGCTGTCCTGACCGGTAGGGGGCGATCAGGTCGGCACCGGCGACTGCCGCGGCAATGATCACGAGCGCGACGAGCGCTACGACCGACACGCGACGGCTGGCGAAGCGCCGCCAGGCTGCCATCAACGGGCGCTCTGCGAGCTCGTGCTCAGCGAGCGCCACGCCGGATCCTGGGGTCGAGGACGCCGTAGGAGAGATCGCCTGCGAGGTTCACCAAGAAAACCGCTGTTGCAACGATCATCACGGAGGCCAGCAGCACGGGATAGTCGCCGCCGTAGAGGGCGTCGACGAACAACCGGCCCATGCCCGGGTACTGGAACACGAGCTCGGTCACCACCAGCCCGCCGACCAGCTGACCAGCATCGGTGGCGGCCTGCGCAGTCACGGGGAGCAGCGCATTGCGCACGCCGTGACGAACCACAACGGTGCGTTCCGGCAGACCTCGTCCACGAGCAGCGCGGACGTGATCCGAGTTCATGACATCAAGCAGGCTGGCCCGCATGTAGCGGCTGTAGACGGCAATGAGCTGCAGCGACAGCGCCATCGTGGGCAGCACCAGGTGTCGCACTCGGTCGGCGAGGTGAGTACAGCCCCGCCGTCGGAAGCAGCGGCGGACCGATCCCCAGCCAATTTGCGAGGTACAAACCGAAGAACAGCTGCAGCATGAGGCCCAGCCAGAACACCGGGATGGAAATCCCCAGGAACGAGACCGTGGTGGCCAAGTAGTCGATGAATGAGCCGCGACGGATGGCCGAGATCGCGCCGATTGCGATTCCCGCGACCAGCGAGAGCACGACCGCCAAGCTCACCAGCACCAGCGTGTTCACCAGCGCCGTGCGCACGATGGGCCATACATCCGCACCGTTGCGCACCAGCGAGATGCCAAGATCGGCTTGCACGAAGCCCCCGAGCCACTGCAGGTATCGGCTCAGGATCGGATCACCGAGCCCGAGGTGTTCGCGGTACCTGGTGATGTCCTCTGGCGCGATGCGGGGATTCACCGTGAGCGCGACCGTGGGATCCGAGACCTGATTCGCCGCCCAGAACACGGCGAACGAGATGGCCAGCAGGAT
>CAZAFV010000073.1:0-13179 GCA_964484385.1 uncultured Acidimicrobiales bacterium | reverse complement strand
AGCGCGAGACAGCGCCCAGATTGAGCGCGAGACAGCGCCCAGATTGAGCGCGAGACAGCGCCCAGAAATATGGTGCGCGTATGGAATTGAGACTTGACGGCCGCACAGCGCTGATCACCGGGGGCAGCCGGGGTCTGGGACGGGCGATGGCCGAGACCTTTGCGGCTGCAGGTGCCTCGGTGGCGGTGGTCGCCCGCGACCAAACCGTGCTCGACGAAACCCTCGCAGCACTCCGAGATGCGAACCCTGGCGCGGCGCACGCAGCCATTTCGGCCGATGTCCGCCTGGCCGACGAGCTTGCTAGGGCTCATGCCGAGGCGGTGGAGGCCTGCGGTCCGATCGACATCCTTGTGAACAACTCCGGGACATCGAATGCCAAGCCATTTCTCGACATCGACGATGACGACTGGCAGGACGACCTCGATCTGAAGCTCTTCTCGGCAGTACGCCTCTGCCGACTTTGCATTCCCCACATGCGCGATCAGGGTTGGGGCCGCATCATCAACTCGCTGAACGTCGGTGCGAAGGCAGCAAGCGCGCAGACGTGCCCTACCTCAGCGAGTCGTGCCGCCGGTCTGGCGATGACCAAGGCGCTGGCGTCAGAATTCGCCCCTGACGGCGTGCTGGTGAACGCCCTCATCACCGGACTGCTGGTGACCCACCAGTGGCAGACACGCTGGGAACGCGAGGGCCACGACACCACCTTCGAGGACTACACCGCGGCCGTCGGGAATCGCATCCCTGCAGGCCGCATGGGCGACGCCCAAGAGTTCGCCAACCTGGCCCTGTTCCTCGCCAGCGACGCCGCCAGCTACGTCACCGGCACCGCAGTCAACATCGACGGCGGATTGTCCCCGGTCGTCTAACCGGGGGTGAGGGCACCGAGCTTGTCCATCAGATCTGGGGGCGGTCGGCGGGGCTTGCCGCTGTTGTCGCAGATGGCTGCGGTCAGATGACCCTCCACCAGCACCGCGTCGTCAGACTCGCGAATGATCCGCTGCTGCCAGCGCGTGCTCGCACGGCGGCGCTCGACCAGTTCGGTTTCGACGCGCAGCGTGTCGCGGGCGGTCGCCGGCGCCCGGAAACGCACCTCCAGGTTCGTCACCACGATCTGGACGTTCTGATCTGACAGGTCGGGCAGTGCAAGATCGGCGGATTCCAGCGCCAGGCAGCGGGCTGCTTCGAAGTACGACACATAGACCGCATGGTTGACGTGGTTGTACGGGTCCAGCTCGCCGAATCGGGGCACGATCTGGGTCGCGTGTGTCGCCATCGGCGGAACGCTAGTGGGCAGCCGCCCCCTGCCATCCGCTGGCATCCGTGACGATCCGCCGTGATCTGCTGGCATCCATGACGATCCGCCTCAATCTGTTGCCATCTTCGGTGACGGCGCGCTCGCCCTCTAGCGTTGCGGCACGTGAGCGTCATCGCCGCGATCGACGTGGGCACGAATTCGTTCCATCTCGTCGTCGCCGATGTCGACGACAAGGGCCACTTCGAAGTACTGACACGCGAACGCGAACCGGTCCGGCTGGGCTCGGGCGGCGAGGACATGAAGCGTCTCGAGCCCGATGCCATGGATCGCGGCGTCTCGACGCTGGATCGGATGCGACGCATCGCCGACCACGCCGGCGCCACTTCAGTCACCGCGGTGGCCACCAGCGCAGTGCGGGAGGCCGACAACCGAGGCGAGTTTGTGGCACGGGCTCTCTCCGAGGCCGGTGTGGACATCGAAGTGGTCTCCGGAGTCGAGGAGGCCCGGCTGATCCACCTCGGCGTGCTGGCGGCGGTCCCCCTGCTCGACAAGCGGCACTTGGTCATCGACATCGGCGGCGGCTCCACCGAGTTCATCGTCGGTGACGGTGCCGAGCCGCTGCTGTCGCGCAGCCTCAAGCTCGGCTCGATCCGGCTCACCGACCGTTTCTTCCCCGAGGGCCGGACGCGCAAGCGTGCCGTTCGCGAGTGCCGCATCTACATCGAGTCGTTCCTCGGGCACCTGCCAGCCGAGATCGGCGATCTCGGCTTCGATACTGCGGTCGGCTCGTCGGGAACCATCATGGCCGTGGCACGCATGTGCGCGATCCGGCGCGGCGATCGCGAGAGCCGCACCGGGCGGTTGTCGTTCACGGCAAAGGAGCTGCGCTCGCTGACGGCAGATCTCGCCGGCGCAACGACGCCGGAGCGCCGGCTCGCTATCGAGGGGCTGGAGGAACGCCGGGCCGACATCATCGTGGGCGGCGCACTGTTGCTGTCTGAGACGTTCAGGCTGCTGGGCATCGAGCGCATGGAGGTATCCGACTACGCCTTGCGCGAGGGGATCCTGTTCGAACAGATGCGGCGCGCGGCTGCGCCGGGGCTCGACCCGTTCCACCGTCTCGAAGATCTGCGGCGTTCGGGCGTGATGTATGTGGCGAACAGCTACCACGAGGATCTTGGCCACGCCGAGCACATCACGGACCTGGCGCTTGAGCTATTCGACGGCCTGAGCTCGCTGCACGGACTCGGCGAAGATGACCGGGAGCTGTTCGAGGCAGCCTCGCTGCTGCACAACGTGGGCATCTTCATCTCCCACAGTGCCCACCACCGCCACAGCTACTACATCATCCGCAACAGCGAGCACCTCACCGGCTTCACCGAACGCGAGATCGAGATCATCGCCCAGGTCGCCCGCTATCACCGCAAGAGCGCGCCCAAGTCCAAGCACGCTGAGTTCGCCTCGCTGGGTTCAGCAGACAAGAACAAGGTGCGCTGGATGGCGGCCATGCTGCGCGTGGCGATCGGCCTTGACCGCTCCAATCGTCAGGTGGTGACACGCATCCGCGTCGCGCACGAGCCTGGGGAGTCGGGCATGCAGCCCGACGGCGAACTCCGACTGGTCGCACGCGTCTCACCCGGTGTCGACACCTCCGTCGAACTCTTCACAGCCCGAGCCCGCAGCGAACTGCTCGAATCGGTCACCGGACGCACCGTGGTGATCGAGTCTGAAATAGCCGAGACCGGTCGGGCCACTCACCCCACCAACGGGATGCGCAGCACCCAGCCCACCAGGATCACGTCTGGGTCGGTCAGCGCACCGCCATAGGCCTGCTCGCTGCCTTCGCTAGCGCGGGCCGAGCACACCCCGACTCGGCACGGGCGCCGCCGGAATCGCCGGATAGCGTCCCGGCCAGACCCATCCCCCATCACCCGACGGCTTCCCGACGCTGTCGCCTCTGACATCGCCGCAGCGCGCCCGGTGCCATGGCAGCTGCCTGCGAAAGGAACTGACATGTACTCGTCCCTCGGCCGGTGGTGCTTCCGTCATCCTTGGCGAATTCTGGGCATCTGGCTGACGGTCGCCGTCGCCGTCGGCACCATCGCAGGCGGGCTGGGTCCCTCGTTCGGCGCCGAGCTGTCCACCCCGGACTCCCAGAGCGGCCGGGCCGCCGACATCCTCGGCGAGCACTTCGGCAGCGTGGGTTCACGTGTCAGCGGCACGATTGTCGTCGACGCCACCGAGACCGCCGACGGCGTCGACGATCCGGTCTTGCGTGCAGCCTTGACGGAGCTGCTCAACGAAGTCGGCGCGATCCCCGATGTCTCCGCAGGGTCTCCCTTTGCGCCCGGCGGGGCTCACCGCATCGCTGCGACCGGACCGGCAGCTGGGAAGATCGCCTACGCCGACATCGAGGTCGCACCCGGCTTCAACGTCGACGAGGCTGCCGGGCTCGGCGAAGACATCGACCATCTCATCGACGCCAGTGGGCTGCGCGATCTGCCCGGTGTGCAGGTGCATGTCGGCGGGGCTTGGCTCTCAGGGCAGGAGCCTCCCGAGACCGAGGCCATCGGGCTTGCGTTCGCGATCTTCGTTCTCGTCGCGGCTGTCGGCTCGGTAGCGGCGATGGGCGTGACTGTCGGCACTGCGCTGTTCGGCGTGGGCATCGGTGCAGCGGGTATCGTGATCATCAGCAACGTCATGACCGTCCCCGATTTCGCATCGACGCTGGGCGTCATGATCGGCATCGGCGTCGGCATCGACTACGCGCTGTTCATCATCAATCGTGTCCGCGAGTGGACGCGCCACGGTCTCGGCCTCGCCGAGGCTGTGGGGGCGGCGCTCGACTCTGCAGGGCGATCGGTGGTGTTCGCAGGCGCCACGGTGGTGCTGTCGCTGCTGGGCCTGCTGCTGGTCGGCCTGCCGTTCGTCTCGGGCCTGGGCATCTCGGCGGCAGTCACCGTCGCCATCGTCATGGCGGGCTCGATCACGCTGCTGCCTGCTGTGCTGGGGCTCGTCCGCGGGCGGCTCGGCACCATCCGGGTGCGCGGCATCGCCGCGTCGGCGTTCGTGGCCCTCGCGCTGGCGGGGTTCGGCCTGGGCATCACGCTGCTGCTGGCAGGCATCCCCGCTGCGGTGGCCGTGATCATCGCCGGCTCGTTCGCCGGTGACCGCAATCCGCTGCGCCGCATCATTCGGCAACGACCTCCCAAGGCGCTGCGCGAGACCGCCTGGTACCGCATGAGCCGCATGGTGCAGGCACGGCCGTGGGCGGGCGCTCTCGGAGGCGTCGCTCTGCTGCTTGTGCTGGCGGCGCCGGTGCTGAGCCTGCGGCTGGGCTTCTCCGACGAGGGCAACTTCCCTCCCGACAGCGCGACACGGCAGGCCTACGACCTGCTCGCCGAGGGATTCGGCCCCGGCGCCAACGGACCGCTGCTGGTGGTCGCCGAGACACCGAACCCGGGCGACATGGCGTCGCTGGGGTCGCTGGCCGAGGCCATGCGAGGCACCGACGGCATTGTCTCTGTATCGCCGCCGGTGCCGAGCCCAGACGGCGGCGCAGCATTCATCCGGGTACAGCCAGCCACCGGGCCGCAGGATGCCGCCACCGAGGAACTGGTGCAGCGCCTGCGCGACGAGGTGGTGCCGGCGGCGCTCGCCGGCACGTCGGTCTCCGCGCAGGTCGGCGGCAGCGTGGCGTTCGGGATCGACTTCAGCGACTACTTGGCACAGCGGATGCTGATCTTCTTCGCCGCAGTGCTGGGCGCCTCGTTCCTGCTGCTCATGGCGGTGTTCCGGTCGCTGGTGGTGCCGCTCAAGGCGGTGGTGATGAACATGCTGTCGATCGGCGCTGCCTACGGCGTCGTGGTGGCCATCTTCCAATGGGGATGGCTGGGCAGCCTGTTCGGCATCGACGGGGCGCCCATCGAGCCGTTCATCCCGATGATGCTGTTCGCGATCCTGTTCGGGCTGTCGATGGACTACGAGGTCTTCCTGCTGTCACGCATGAAGGAGGAGTACGAACGCACCGGCGACCCCGTGAATTCGGTGGCCGACGGGCTAGCTGCGACGGCGCGGGTCATCAGCGCTGCTGCTGCGATCATGGTGGTGGTGTTCGGCAGCTTCGTGCTCGAGGACAACCGGGTCATCAAGCTGTTCGGCTTCGGGCTCGCAGCCGCCATTGCGTTCGACGCAACCGTGGTGCGGATGCTGATCGTGCCTTCCACCATGGAACTGCTCGGCGCCCGCAACTGGTGGCTGCCGGCCTGGCTCGACCGCATCATCCCCAACCTGCGGGTCGAAGGCGAGCTGCCGGACCGCAGTTCGGCCGACCACGAGGACGAACCCGCCTCAGCCGTCGTCGGCAGCGCCTGAGTCGGCGTCGCTGTCCTCACTGCCGGCGTCGGCGCTCGCATCCTCCGTCGCATGATTGCCGTCGGTGGACGGTCCGTCCGTCGGCACGTCGGGCCACGGGCACAGCACTCCCAGCAGCAGTTCATTGACGCCGATCTGCGGAGGCTCATCGCCCAGCGCGTCGCCGTCCCAGTCGTCAAAGAGCGTGCGGAACTGCTCGCACGAGGCGCGCAGGTCCGACAGTTCTTGGGGACCGATACCGGGAAGCAGACCCAGCGCGCCCGACGGGTCCGTGAACGGATCCGCGGCGCCGAACAGTCCGAACAGAGCAGCATCGCCGCTGAACTCAAGAGCCGGTCCTCCATTCCCGAACGGCCCAGACCAGCCCCGCGGCCCCGGCTCGAACCACTCGGAGGACCCGGGTCCGCCCGACCACCATCGAGGCGGAGGTTCGAAGCCGAAGCGGCCGCTGAACGAGCCGTGCAGGTCATCGAGACTGCCCCAGTCGCTGCCACCGCCGCAGCGCCCCGGCACTCCCTGGTACCGCTTTGCGGCGGCATCGCGCTTGCCGTCGGTGAACGCCCACCCTCGGGAGCCACATTGTCTCTGCGGACCCCGATGCTTCAGCCCGCGTTGCCGGCTGCAGGCGTCGCCGAAGCCGTGATCGTCACAGTGACGGCCGAAGCCCGCGTCGAACCTGTCATACACGTCATCGGGGCCGCCGGGGCCGTTGTGATGCACGCCCTCGATGATGAGATCTCGGCCGTTGGGACCCGTGTTGGTCGAGTAGGCGATCCAGCCGTCGTCGTAGCCGTCATCGAAGACGGCCTGCGCCGTTGCGATGACAGCGAGAACGAGCAGCGCTGTCAGCGCAGCCGCAGATATGGCTGCCAGCAGCTTGAAGAAGGCCGGCAAGCGACGTGCCGACCGCGTCCACCTGCGAATCCGCCCGCTCCGCTTCTGCTCGGGCGTCGCAACCGCACCGGTACCAGCCCGGTCCGGCTCCGGCGCATCAGCGTCGTCATCGGCGCTGGCTGGATCCCGCTCGTGCGAGTCGTCGCTGTGTTCAGCATCGGCACCCTGGCCGGGTGCCTCAGCGTTGTCGGCATTGTCGCGGTCGTCCGACGTGGCTGCCATGTTGCCGAAACTACTGCTGTCCGGGCCTGCGAAAGTGCTCGAGGCACCACAGACGCGATCTATCAGCAGGTTCTCCGAACTGAGCGCTGCTGCGAATCACCCGGCAGCAGATGCGAGCGCTTCAGGGGCGCCCTCGGGGAAGTGAGGTCGATCCAGTCAGTCGGCCGCAAAATCGGCTGCCTCGGCACCGCTCGCTCGCACCAGTTCATCTGGCGTCAGCTCGAAGACCGTGTCGGGTGTGCCCGCGGCGGCCCACACTGTGTCGTAGGCCAGCAGCGCCCGGTCGATGACAGCACGCAGAGGCTGAGCGTGCCCGAACGGGGGCGTGCCGCCGATCGCGTAGCCAGTGGCCTCCCGCACGCCATCGGCGTCAGCACGGCTGATCGCGGCTCCGAGCAGGTCGCCCAGTCGGGTGGTATCGACCCGGTTCGCACCGGAGGTCAATGCCAGCACCGGCTCACCGCCGCACAGGAACACCAGCGATTTCACGATCTGGCCGAGCTCGCAGCCCACAGCGGCAGCCGCCTGCTCGGCAGTACGCGTGCCCTCTGGAAAGCGCAGGATCTCCGGCGTCAAGCCCAGCGCCTCAGCCCCCGCAAGGAATCGCTCCCGAGCACCCGCTCTGCGCCCGCTGTCACTCATCCGCGGCAAGCTATCGAGCAGGGGCAAAGCTGCCTGCGTCAGCTCCAGAGGATGCTGACGGGGACCGGGCGCGGCAGTATTGGTTGGCGTGCGGAACTCAGCCGATGACGCCGCCGGCCCCGATCACGCCTGCGACGCTGAGCCAGATTGGCACCATGATGGACACGCCGATGCCCACGAGCCAGTAGTGGCGCACCCGCTGCGCCTTGCTGTCCTCGTCGCGCTGTGCGGCGAGCCCATCGACCTTCGTGTCGAGCTTGGCCACGGCGGTTTCGAGGCCGGTCACCCTGGCGTCCAGGCCGTCGACCTTGCTGTCGATCTTGCTGTCGAGCCGGTCGACTTTGGCTTCGAGTTTGGCGAGGTCGTCCTTGGTGGCGAACCGTGACAGCTCGGCGGTGAGGAAGTCCTTGGTGACCAGGTCCGACAGCGGGGCGGGGGCGAGGCACGACATCAGGTACTCGGCGCGCTGCTCGTCGGTCTGCTCACGCAACCAAGCGTAGATGCCCGAGCGGATCTCTTCAGACACGGCAGCCCTCCCATGGCGCTGGCAGCGACAGGACCGAACCGTAGACACAGAAGCTCGATGCTTCCAAATGATTTTCGGAGGCTTCTGCAGGCACATGTACCGAACAGCGAAGGCTCACGGCGTGCAGCCGGGGCTGCACCGAAGGAACCCGGTGCGACCCCGACCAGCAGATCCCCGGACCCACCACTCCACGGGACGTAGCCGCGCCGTCGATCATCCGCTCCACGGGTCTGTACTGAGCCTCCGACGCTGCCGGCGATGAGAGGCTGTAGCAGCTCGGAGCACGAAAGGTTCTGCAGCCGTGTCAGCGGGCTTGCACCGCCACCCGGCAGCTTCCCGCTGCACGGGCCACACCCCCGATCTGGTCGGGGCGCGGCTTGGCATCGTCGAACAGCGGCACCAGCTCGTACGCGTCGAACAGCTGCTCTATCACTCGCGACATCGCCGTGAGGGAAAAGGGCCGGGCCGGACAGGCGTGGGGGCCGACACCGAAGGTGACGACCGACTCGGGAGCCAGCCCCGATGGCGCCACCAGGCGGGACCCGTGCCACCGGTCGGGGTTGTAGCGATCCAGCCCGGGCCCGGCGGACATGTTCGTCAGCGGCAGGAATGTCGCCAGCGAGGCACCGGGAGAAACCTCGTAGATCCGAGAGCCGTCATCGATGGTCACGGGTTCGAGCACCATGCGCAGCATGATGGATCGCTGGCCGATGCGAGTCGACTCCAGCGCGCAACGCGACGCCAAGTCGTGATCGTCGCCCCGGCGAGCCCGTATGCGGGCGATCACGTCGGGATGCTGCACCAGATGGACAAGCGACCAGCCGAGCGCTGCGAACAGGTTGGACATCGATGCGATGTGGATCAGTATCACGTCGCGGGTAACGCCGACTCGTCGCTCCGCATCGGGGGCGTCTGCCCATCGTTCGAGGATCGTGTCCAGCACATCGCCGACAGGCCGGCGGCGAGCGGCCACCGTGTCGGCCAGGATCTGCTCGGCCTTGGCCATGGCGAGGTACTCGGCGGCTTTGCCCGACTGTGCGACATCTCGCATCCGGGCAGGCGCCACGAACGCCTCAGACCCGTCGAGCGCATCCAGCGCCGCGGTCAGTTCCTCGAATCTGTCTGAGCGCAGCATCTCGCGGCCGCCCCAGCTGGCCAGACCAATGCGGTGGCCGAGCTGTCGGGCGAAATCGAACAGATCGATCTCAGCGGCGTGACTCAGTTCTGCCAGTTGGGCCGAGATGGCCGCTTCGAGCGACGCTCGGTAGCCGGACGCCAGGGCTCGGGTGAACAGCTCGTGGGGCAGGGTCCGCCGACCGTCGAAGAGCTCGTCGGGAAGCTTGCGGCTGAGCATCTGCCAGTCGGCGAGGGCTTTGCTGGCCTGCTGTTCGGGAACGGCGTAGAAATGCCTGAGGCCGACCGGTGAGAACACGAACAGGTAGCGATCGTCGCCGCTGTCGACCACGAAGGTGTCGCCGCACGCCGACCGGGCGGCACCGATGGCCGCCACAGTGTCGCTGACCGGCCCGTCCCACGGGAGCACGCAATCGGCGACGGCGGGCATCGGGGTAATCAGCGGCAACTCGACCATCGTTTGCCTCATTGCCGATGGGTTGACGAACTACGCCACAGCGCCAAAGGGACCAGCGCCCGTCCGCGCCAGATGGTCGGGCAAAGGGTCGCCTGTTACTCGGCCCAGGCCTTGATCTGGGAGATGACCTCGAGGGGGTTCTCGGTCTCGGGCGGGATGGTGATGTCGAGGTAGCTCACGCCCACCGAGCGGTATACCTCGATGCGCTCGCGCACCCGCTCGGGGTCGCCGGTGAGGCTGGCCCGGTCGACGTAGTCGTCCGGCACCGCAGCGAACGCCTCGTCGCGCTTGCCGGTCAGGAACAGGTCCTGGATCTTCTCTGCCTCGTCCACGTAGCCGTAGCGCTTGAACAGGTCGTTGTAGAAGTTCTTGTCGCGAGCGCCCATACCGCCGACATAGAAGCCCACGTTGTCACGCACGCCCTTGCGGACCCCCTCGACCATCGGGCCCGAGCCCATTGCCACCGTGCCGCCCGCCACTATCTGCAGGTCGGCCAGGTCGTCGGAGCGCTTCGCGCCGCCAGCGTCCAGCGCATCGCCCCACACGTCGTTGAACTTCTCAGGAAGGAAGTGGATGGGCTGCCAGACCTCGGCCAGCTCGGCGGTCATCTCCACGTTGCGCGGGCCGATCGATGCGACAGCGACCGGGATGTCGCGGCGGTGCGGCTTGGCCATGAGCTTGAGCGGCTTGCCCAGGCCCGTGCCCCCGTCATAGGGCAGGCTGACGGCGCTGCCCTCGTGGACCACCTTGTCGCCCGACCAGACCTTGCGGCAGATCTCGATCACGTCGCGGGTCCGTCCCATCGGCTTGGAGAACGGCACGCCGTGCCAGCCCTCGATCACCTGCGGTCCCGAAGTGCCCAAGCCCAATATGAACCGGCCTTCGGACAGCGTGTCGATGGTCATCGCCGTCTGGGCGATGATCGCCGGGCTGCGCGAATAGATGGGCAGGATGCCGGTCATGAGCTGGATTCGCTCGGTCTTGGCGGCCACGTACGCCAGCGTCGACACCAGGTCGAAGCCGTAGATCTCGCCGCCCCAGATCATGTCGACACCGGCGGCTTCGAGATCTGTCACGTGCTGGGTGAGACGCTTGGGGTCGAGGCTCGCCCCCGCTCCGATCGCCATGGATATCTTCATCGTCGTACTCCGTCGTGCTCGCTGCTGCGTTCGGTCGGCGCGAATGCTAGGAGCAATGTCGCGTTGATGACGGGGCAAGCATCGGCACGAACCATGTTGGGAGGATCGGTGCACGACAACGACGAAACCGCTGAAGAAGTCGCGGACGAGATCATCGAGACGTTGCGGCGGTGGGTTGACGAGGTGGTGGTGCCCGAGTCGTCTGTGCTGGAGCTGGCTGACGAGTACCCCACCGCGATGGCCGAACAGATGGAGGAGTTCGGCCTGTTCGGCGCCACCATCCCCGAATCGCACGGCGGGCTCGACCTCGACCACGTGACCTACGCCCGGGTGATCGAGGAGCTCTCGCGAGGGTGGATGTCGCTGGCGGGAATCGTCAACAGCCACCTCATCTGCGCCAAGCTGATCTCCCGATTCGGCACCGACGACCAGCGCAATCGGTCGCTGCCGGGAATGGCCACTGGCAAGCTGCGCGGCTGCTTCTCACTGTCGGAGCCCGACAGCGGCTCGGACGCGGGCGCGCTGCGCTGCCGTGCGGTACGCGACGGCGACGAGTTCGTCATCAACGGCACGAAAATGTGGGTCACCAACGGCGAGCGGGCGGGCATCGTGGCGCTGCTGGCCCGGGTGCCAGAAGGCGACCCGTCGGGCAGCTCGGGCATCACCTGCTTCCTGGTCGACAAGACGCCGGGCAAGCACTCGGGCGGCATCACCGTGAGCCGCAAGATCGACAAGATCGGCTACCGCGGGCTGGAAACCGTCGAGATGTCCTACGTGGACCACCGGGTGCCGGCGGACCGGGTGCTGGGCGGCGACGAGGGCATCGGCAACGGCCTGCGCTGGGCGCTCGCGGCCCTGGAACTGGGGCGCATCAACGTGGCGGCGCGCGGTGTTGGCGTGGCCCAGGCCGCCTATGACGCTGCGGTCGCGTACGCCAAGCAGCGTGAAGCCTTCGGCAAGCCCATCGCCAAGCACCAGGCCATCGCCTTCAAGATCGCCGAGATGGCCACCAAGTTGCACGCCGCCCGGCTGATGACCTACGACGCGGCCCGCAAAGCCGACGCCGGTGAGCGCGTCGACCTGGCTGCGGGCATGGCCAAGCTGTTCGCATCGGAAACGGCTGCTGAACTGTCGCTGGACGCCATGCGCATCCACGGCGGGAACGGCTTCTCCACCGAGTACCCGGTGGAGCGGTACTACCGGGATGCGCCGCTCATGATCATCGGCGAGGGCACAAGCGAGATCCAGAAACTGGTCATCAGCCGCGCCCTGCTCGCTGACGACTGAGACGTCGCTCCTCTAGGTTGACGAGCACGCACGTGGAGGCATGAGCAATGGCAGACCGTAAGTCGTTCTGGGCGTGGTGCCTGGAGTCCGAAGAACCCAGTGACGCCGAGCGGGCTGAGCTGGCCAAGAAGCTCTCGGCCCAGTACGGCACCGAGATCGTGGCGAAGCCGGTGCCGTCGGTGGACGACGCCGACCTGCGTGCGCCCCGCATAGCGATTCCCGACTCGGTGGCCGGCTGGTGCTCGACCAGCACCTACGACCGGGCCCGCTACGCCTACGGCGCCCACTTCACCGAGCGCGTCCGGGCCTTCAACCTCGACTTCCCGAACCCGCCCGACGTGGTGGCTCACCCCCGCGATGACACCGAGGTCGAGGCCACGCTCGACTGGTGCGACGCCAACGGGTACATCGCCGTGCCCTACGGCGGGGGCTCGTCTGTGGTCTGGGGCTTGACACCGCCCGAGGACCGCGGGCCCACGGTGGTGATCTCGCTGGACCAGCTGGACCAGGTGCTCGAGATCGACGATGTCTCTCGGGCCGCCCGCATCCAGGCCGGCGTGTTCGGCCCGCACCTCGAGGACCAGCTGCGTCCCAGCGGGCACACGCTGCGCCACTTCCCCCAGTCGTTCCGGTTCTCGACCCTCGGTGGGTGGATCGCCACACGCTCGGGCGGCCACTACGCCACCAACCACACCCACATCGACGAATTTGTCGAATCGACCCGGATGATCACGCCGTCGGGCTGGTGGGAGTCGCGCCGGCTGCCCGGCTCGGGCGCGGGCCCCAGCCCCGACCGCATGGTGATCGGCTCCGAAGGCATCTACGGGATCATCACCGAGGCGTGGATGCGCATCCAGAAGCGCCCCACGTTCCGCGCCACGGCCGGCATCACGTTCCCGTCATGGGAAGCCGGCTACGACGCCGTGCGGCACCTGGTGCAGGCCAAGCTGTGGCCGGCCAACCTACGCATCCTGGACCCGGCCGAAGCCGGGCGCGCAGCGGGGATGGACGGCGAGCACGCGCTGGTCATCGTGTCGTTCGAATCGGCCGAGCTGACCCAGCGCCACAACATCGCCCAGGCGGTCGAGATCGCACGTGAGTGCAACGGGCACGTGCCCGACGACGAGATCCAGGTCGACGACGGCACTGGCACGCCCACTGGCCGGGGCGGCGCAGTCGGCGCATGGCGCAACGCGTTCATCGGCGTGGGCAACGGCGTGGAGACCTCGCTGGGGCTGATCAACGACAC
>CAZAFV010000072.1:4952-13431 GCA_964484385.1 uncultured Acidimicrobiales bacterium | reverse complement strand
GTCGAGCGCGTCGATGCCGGTGTCTTCCCGGCCGCCCTTGACATAGACGTTCCAGGTGGTGCTTCCGTCGGCACCGGCGCCGTTCGATTTCGCATCCACCGCCACCACGACGCACTGGGTGCCGAACTCGTCGGCGATCTCGCGCACCAGCTCTGGGCGGGCCACCGCAGCCGAGTTCACCGACACCTTGTCGGCTCCGGCCCGCAGCAACGCCCGGGCGTCGTCGACTGAGCGGATTCCCCCGCCGATCGTGAACGGGATGAAGACCTCTTCGGCGGTGTGACGGGCAAGCTCGATGATCGTGTCGCGGTTGTGCGCTGAGGCCGTGATGTCGAGGAAGACGATCTCGTCGGCGCCCTGGCGGTCGTACGCAGCCGCCAGTTCGACCGGGTCGCCGGCGTCGCGCAGCCCGACGAAGTTGACGCCCTTGACGACCCGCCCGTCGTCCACGTCGAGGCACGGGATGACCCGCACGGTCTTCATGTCGGCTCAGCCTCTCGTGCGGGTGCCCCGATCACTGGCCTGGCCCTGGGCCGGGCTCGTCTACCTCTGCACTGCCGCGGGCCACCACCACCGCGGCGACGGGCGAGATCACACCGTCATGAAGTGCCTTGCCCACGATGGCCCCCGCGAGCGTGTGCCCGTGCGGCGAACGCAGGTCGCGCAGGTCGGCGATGTCGGCGAGACAGCCCACGCCGCCGCTGGCGATCACCGACATCGCCGGGGGCCGTTGGGGCGCATCCAGCACCTCCCGCAGCCCGGCAAGGTCGCTCCCACCGCCCATGCCGTCGTTGGCGATCTGCGTCACGATCACCGCTTCAGCGCCGCTGCCGGCCAGCCGGGTGAGGGCATCGCCGAGGCTGACCCCGCTCTGGTGCTCCCAGCCGCGGGTGGCCACCTCGGTGCCCCGCACATCGAGACCCACTGCGATGCGGTGACCGGCGGAGGTCAATTCCCCCACGAGATTGGGGTTCTCAATCGCAGCGGTGCCCACCACGCATCGGGCGACTCCTGCGTCGTACAGGGTTTCGGCGCGCTCACGGCTGCGCACGCCGCCGCCGACCTGCACGTGCACACCGGCGTCGCCCACCGCGGCCACGACCGACCGGATCACGGCCCAGTTCTGCGGCTGCGGCTCACCCGTGCGAGCAGCGTCGAGATCGACCATGTGGATCCAGCGGGTGCCCGCCTCTGCGAACTCGTGCGCCAGCTCGACCGGGTTGGCGTCATAGCGCACCTCGCGGTCGTAGTCGCCCTGCACCAAGCGCACGCAGCGCCCGCCTCGCAAGTCGATCGCGGGATACAGATCGAAGCTCACCGGCGGCATTGGTCTGCCCTCACTGCGGCGAGGAAGTTCTGTGCCAGCCGCTTGCCGGCATCGCCGGACTTCTCCGGGTGGAACTGGGTGGCCCACAGCCGGCCGCGCTCAGTGACAGCGGTAATCGGCGTGGGGTAGTCGCATGTCGCGGCAACCAGTTCGGGATCGGTGTCGGGCGCGTAGCTGTGAACGAAGTACATCCAGGCGCCGTCGGTCAGTCCAGCCAGCAATGGGCAGCTTGGGCGTTGCACATCGAGCCGGTTCCACTGCATCTGCGGGCGCACGATGCCGTCGGGCAGCAGTCGCACTGTGCCGGGCATCACGCCCATTCCCGGAACGCCCGGCGCCTCCTCGGACGCTTCGAACAGCATCTGCATGCCGACGCAGATGCCCAGGAACGGACGCCCGCTCTCGATGGCATCGAGCGCAGGCTGTTCCAGGCCCGTCGCCCGCAGCTGATCCATGCACGTGCCGAAATGCCCCACGCCTGGCAGCACGACACCGGCGGCGTCGGCGATCAGCCCGGCATCGGCAGTCAAGCGGGCGTCGGCGCCGACTCGCTCGAGTGCCTTCTGGGCTGACCGCAGGTTGCCGATGCCGTAGTCGAGGACCGCAACGAGAGGACGATCGCCATTCACCTGACATCCTTCACAGGACGCCCTTGGTGGAGGGCAGCACGTCGTCGGCGACGCGGATGGCATCGTAGAAGGCGCGTGCCGCGCCCTTGAAGCTGGCCTCGATGATGTGGTGGGTGTTGCGGCCTCGCAGCATCACCAGGTGCAGGGTGATGCCAGCCGACATCACCAGGCCACGCCAGAACTCCTCGCAGAGCTGGGGGTCGAAGGGCGGATCGCCCAGGATCTTCTCGCCGGGCGGCTCGATGTCGTAGTGCAGGAACGGCCGGCCCGACAGGTCGAGCACCACCTCGACGGCCGCCTCATCGAGCGGCACCACGTAGGACGCAAAGCGGCGCACGCCGGCCTTGTCGCCCCAGGCCTGCCGCATCGCTTCGCCGAGGGCGATGCCGGTGTCTTCCACCGTGTGGTGGGCGTCGATCTCGAGATCGCCGACGGTGCGCAGCTGCAGATCGAAGCGGGCGTGCTTGGCGAGCTGGGCGACCATGTGGTCGAAGAACGGCAGGCCCGTCGAGATGTCGTTCTGGCCGGAGCCGTCGAGGTCGAGCGTCAGGTCGATCTGGGTCTCTTTGGTGTTGCGCTGCACGGTGGCAGTTCGAGCAGTCATGGTGCACTCTCTGGGTGTTTCAGATTCGGCCACATCAGCCTGCGGCCCCGACGCAGGTTTCGCACCCTCGCCATCGCACGTTCACGAGACAATCTCAGCCAGCGCCTCAAGGAAGCGATCATTCTCGGGCGGGGTTCCCACCGTCACCCGCAGGCAGTCGGCGAGCCGGGGCCACCCCGAGCAGTTCCGCACGAGCACCGAGCGGTCCACGAGCGCCTGCCAGATGCCGTCGCCGCTGTGCCCGCTGGGAGACGTGCGGAACAGGATGAAGTTGGACTGCGAGGGCCACACATCGAGGCCCATCCCGCTCAGCGCGGCCTCGATCCGCTCTCGTTCGTACACGATCGCGGCGATCCGCTGTTCCATGTCATCGGTGAAGCGCAAGGCCACCCGTCCGGCGATCTGCTTGAAGGTGTCGACGTGGTACGGAAGCACCACCTTCTCGAACTCTGCGGCCATGCCCGCCGGAATGACGGCGTAGCCCAGCCGCGCCCCCGCCATCGCCCATGTCTTCGAGTAGGTGCGCGTGACGACCAGGTTGTCGGGTCCGCCGGCGCTGTCGCACAGGTCGACGGCGCTCCAGTCGGCGAATTGCCCGTAGGCCTCGTCGACCACGACGAGACCCGGTGCGATCTCCAGCGCCCGCTGGAGCACCTCGATGCGCTCGGGCGTGCCGGTGGGATTGTTGGGCGAGCACAGGAACACGATCGACGGCCGGTACCGCTCGATCACTTGCTCCAGCTCGTACACGCTGACGCTGCCGTCGGCCTGGCGCTCGCCTTCCACGACAGCGCATTGGGTGCTGCGCGCGATCTGGCCGTACATGGCGTAGGTGGGCTCGAAGGTGGCAACGCTGCGGCCTGCACCTCCGTAGGTCAGGCACAGCGTCTGCAGCACCTCGTTGGAGCCGTTGGCCACGAAGATCCGCTCCGGGTCGGTGCCGGCCAGCTTGGCAAGGTCGGCCCGCAGGGCAGCGGCTGTGCGGTCGGGGTAGCGGTGCCATTCGACGTTGCGCAACTCGGTAGCAAGGGCGTCGGCAAATTCCGGCGGTGGCCCCGCCGGCGCCTCGTTGGTGTTGAGCCGCACCTCCACGTCGATCTGCGGCGAGTGGTAGCCGTCGAGCAGGCGCAGGTCGTCGCGAACTGCAGGTTTCATGGCCGCACTCCGGAGGTTGACCACTCCTTGCGGCGCGACACCGAGGCGGCGTGCGCCCACAGGCCCTCGGCCTCGGCCAGCTCGGCCACGGCGGGCGCAAGCTGGTCGAAGCCGGCTTCGGACACGTCGACGACGTGCATCCGCTTGGTGAAATCGTCGGTGGTGAGCGCCCCGGCGAAGCGAGCTGTGCCGGCGGTGGGCAGTACGTGCGACGGCCCCGCCACGTAGTCGCCGACCGATGCGGGTGCCCAGGGTCCGATGAACACAGCGCCGGCATGGCGGATGCTGCTGACGAGCTCTTCGGCGCCCTCGCACATGAGCTGGAGGTGCTCGGGGGCGACAATGTTGGCAACGTCGACAGCCTGCGCCGGCCCGTCCACGAGACACACGAAGCCGTCGGCCTCCAGCGTTGCCAGCGTCTCCTCCCGGCGGGGCGACAGGTCGACGATCTGGCCGATGGCATCGCAGACGGCGTCGGCGCAGCCTTCATCCCACGTGACCAGCCAGGCACGCCCGCCAGGGCCATGCTCAGCCTGCAGCACCACATCGGTTGCGGCCGCTGCCGGCGGGCAGGTCGCGTCGGCAATCACCACGATCTCCGACGGCCCCGCGAACGCAGAGGCCACGCCCACATCACCGGCAACAAGCTGCTTGGCGGTAGCCACCCAGGCGTTGCCGGGACCGGCCACGACATCGGCGGGCCGTATCGTCTCGGTGCCGTAGGCGAGCGCTGCCACCGCCTGCACGCCCCCTACCCGGTGCACCTCGGTGACCCCGCACAGGTGCGCGGCGGCCAGCACCGGTGCGGCGAGGCTGCCGTCGGGGCCAGGCGGCGAACACAGCACGATGTCGTCCACCCCAGCGGCACGTGCTACCAGCACCGTCATGAGCACCGTGGAGGGGTAAGCAGCCAGGCCGCCCGGCACGTAGATGCCGGCTCGATCCACCGGCTGGCTGACCGACCGCACAGTGACGCCATCCCGCTCATACGTGTGACCGGCGGCAGCTTCGGCCTGATGAAACTCCAAGACCCGTCGGTGGGCGGTCTCCATCGCTGAGCGCAAGCCAAGCGACAGGCTCTCCCACGCCGCCGACTGCTCTGAGACCGGCACCAGCGTGTCGGCGATATCGACGCCATCAAAGCGAGCCGTGAGCTCCCGAACAGCCGCGTCGCCACCGCTGCGAACCTCGTCAATCAGCCGACGGACTGCGTCATGCGACACCGCGTCGCCCACCTGCGGGCGCGGCAACAGACCGGCAAGTTCATCACTCGATTCATTGCATTGGCCCCGCAGGTCCAGCCGCTCCAGCACGGCGCCGAGGGTACCCCCGGCCCTTCACGCCACTGCTGTGATTTTGGGTGGCTTGGGCGATGGCTAGCGTGCCGCGTGTGATCAGCGCTGCTGAGCTGTCATCGATCGAGACCGCTGTCGGTGAGCTGGGCAACCGCGTGGCACAGGCTGCCGATGAGCTGATGGGCACGCCGAACGAGGATGTCGGCGTGGAGCTTTACGAGGTGGAGCGCTCGTTGCGGATGGCTCGCCGTCGCTTGGCGCAGGCCACCGAAGCACTTCGCTGAGCACCCCGTCTGCGGCCGCTGCCTGTCGGGCCCGCGGCGCGGCTACGAACGTGCAGCGATGGCCTCGGCCGTGGCGACGATCTTGCGGGCTCGGGTGAGGTGCGGAACGTCCACCATCTGGCCCTTGTGGGCGAACGCCATGAGCCCGGCGGCCTCGGCTTCGGCGAATGCTTCGAGCAGCTCGCGGGCGTCGGCCATCTCGGCGTCGCTCGGTGTGAACGCAGCGTTGACGATGTCGATCTGGGCGGGATGGATGGTGATCTTGCCGGTGAAGCCCATGGCGGCCGAGGTGGCGCACTCGGCGGCCAGCCCCTCGTCGTCTCGGAAGTCCACGAACACCGTGTCGAGCGGCTGCTTGCCCCACGCCGTGGCTCCCACCAGGCACATCACCCGGGCGTAAACCAACACCGGCAGGTAGGCGCCTGTTGCGTCCCGGTTGGCCTTCGAGCCCATGGCCGCGGAGAGATCCTCGGCACCCCAGCTCAGCGCATCCACCCGGTCATGGCGGGCCAGTTCGCCGATGTTCAGCAGCCCTTGCGGCGTCTCGGTGCCCAGCACCAGCAGCACCACGCCGCCGGGCGGATGGCCGTGCTCCAGCTCCCAGCGGGCGATCATGCTGTCGAGCTCGACTACCTCGGCGGCATTGTTGACCTTTGGCACCAGGTAGGCGTCGGGCGGCGACACCATCGTCTCGGCGACATCGGCAGCGCACCACGGGGTGTCGAGCGGGTTGATCCGCACCACCCGCTCCTTGGCGCCGAAGTCGACATCGGCCAGCCAGCCCGCAACCGTGGTGCGGGCGCTGTCCTTGTTGTCAGGGGTGACAGCGTCTTCGAGATCCAGCACGAGGCTGTCGGCATCAGTCGCGATCGATTTCTCCAGCATGCGCTCGTTCGCGCCAGGCACGAAGTGCGATGACCTGCGCACCGTGCCGCTGCCGGGATTCGCTGACTCAGTCATTCGGTCGCACCTCTCGGGTCTCGCATTCGCACTACAGCCGGCGTGGGTGTCCGCTCAGGCCGCGAAGGCGCTCGGGCAGAAGTCGTTGAGCACGCAGTCGTCGCACGCAGGTTTGCGGGACGAGCAGACGCGCCTGCCGTGCAGGATCAGGCGCAGGCTGAAGTCGCCCCGCTCGTACTGGGGGATCATCGGGTTCAAGGCCAGCTCCACCTTGACCGGGTCTTCCTCGGCGGTGATGCCGAGGCGCCGCACCAAGCGGCCGACGTGGGTGTCCACCGGCAGCCCCGGCAGATCGAACGCCACCGAGCGGATGACGTTGGCGGTCTTGCGGCCGACGCCTGGCAGCTTCACCAAGTCCTTCAGGGCAGTCGGCACCTCGCCGCCGTAGTCGGCCAGCAGCCGGCGGGCCATTCCCTGCAGGTTGCGCGCCTTGCTGCGGAAGAAGCCGGTGGGATGCACCAGTTCTTCGAGGTCTTCGAGATCAGCGGACGCCAGCGCTTCGGCGTCGGGATACTTCGCGAACACCGCAGGAACGGTGGCATTGACACGAGCATCGGTGCACTGTGCCGACAGAATCGTTGCCACCAGCAGCTCGAATGGGTTGCGATGCTCCAGCTCGCAGACGGCCTCGTACTCGTCCTTGAGTCGCTCGTGGGTTCGCTGGGCGCGCCCCTTCGGCGATCGCGGCTTGGCCATGGCGAGTGTCTAGCGCTCCGCCCGCGCGCGTGCGCCGCGAGTCGGCCGGTTGCCCTTGCGGACCGTGACGAGCTTGTCGGCGCGCAGTTGGCCGCATGCGGCGTCGATCGACGTGCCGCGGTTCTGACGCACGGTGGCGTTCACACCATGGGACGACAGCTCGGCGGCGAAATGCTCGATTCGACCGGCCGGCGAGGGCTGGTGGCCGTATCCCGGCGTGGGATTCAGCGGAATGAGGTTGACATGGGCCGCCAGAGGCCGTGCATACGCAGCAAGCTCGGCTGCGTCGCGGTCGGAGTCGTTGACTCCGCCGATCATCGCCCACTCGAAGCTGATGCGCCGTCGCTTGGCGCGCCGGTAGTCGGCCAGCGAGCGCGCCAGGTCGCGCAGCGGGTACGTGCGATTGATGGGCGCAATCCGGTTGCGCAGTCGGTCGTTGGCGGCATGCAGCGACACCGCCAGATTGACCGGCAGCGTCTCCGCTGCAAGGCGCTCGATGCCGGGAATGACGCCGACGGTCGACACCGTGATGTGCCGGGCGCCGATGCCCATGTCGCCATGGAATCGCTCCACCGCTGCCCACACTGCGTCGTAGTTGGCGAGCGGCTCGCCCATGCCCATGAACACGATGTTGATCGCTCTGCCGGGGGCGGCTCCGCTGTTGATGGCCCGTTCGTCTGAGCCCGCCTCCTGCAGCGTTCCCAGCACTTGCTCGACGATCTCGCCCACGCTCAGGTTGCGGTCGAAACCCACTTGGCCTGTCGCGCAGAAACTGCACGCCATCGCGCAGCCGGCCTGGCTGCTGATGCACAGCGTCGTCCGGTTCCGGTAGCGCATCAGCACCGACTCCACCAGGCGGCCGTCGCGCAGCGACCACAGCTGCTTGGTAGTGGTGCCCCGGTCTGCGGACTGCGTGCGGACGAGCGTCAGCGCTGGCGGCAGCAGCTCGCCGATGGCCTGGCGCAGGCTCTTGGGCACGTTGGTGAGCCCAGACAGCGGGCGGCGCTGGCGGTACAGGCCGTCCCACACTTGGTCCAGCCGGTATGTGGGCTCGCCGTCGAGCAGTTCGCCGAGCTCCGCCCGGTTCAGGTCACCGAGCGAGGGATCGGTGCCGGGGGATATCACGGCCGCTCAGCTCGCTACGAGTTCAGCGGGCCGGTGCCGGTGAACAGCCGACGCACTACGGCCACCTCCAGGCCGAGGTCGAGGTAGAGCGTGACGGCCGGCGTGTTGTCGGCGTCGACGTAGAGCATTGCCCGTGTCAGGCCTGCGTCGGCGAGGTGCTCGTAGCCGGCCAGCGTCAGCGCCCGGCCAAGGCCGCGGCCGTGATACTGCGGGTCCACCGCAATGACGTACACCTCGCCGACCGGCGGGTCCTCATCGGCGTGCACCTTGGTCCAGCAGTAGGCGGCGATGTGGCCGTCGATGTCGTACATCCGGAAGCCGTCGGCGTCGAACCACGGCTCGGCCTGACGCTCGGCTACCTGTTCCAGCGTCCAGCCGCCCTGCTCGCGGTGCCACGAGAATGC
>CAZAFV010000072.1:0-4887 GCA_964484385.1 uncultured Acidimicrobiales bacterium | reverse complement strand
TCTTGACCGACCACGAACGAACGGGTCTCGATGCCGCTGGGCAGATCCATCGGCAGCGATCGCTCCATGCGGTAGAGGTCGCGCTCGAACGTCAGGCCGAGCTCGGCGAGCCCTCGCCCGAACTCCGTCTCGGTCGGCGCAAGGTCGCCTCCGTCTGCTTCGCCGTGGTCCGGATGATCGATCCAGACCGATACGGGCCCCGAGACCTCGCGGAGCTGCAGGCGCAATGCGGCAGCCAGTGCGCCGGGCGGCCAGTGTGCGGCATTGGCCTCCACGACAGCGCCATGATGGTCGGCACCGATCGAAATGACCGGATCGGCACTCGCTGCGGCACTCACCGGGCGCAGGCTAATGCTGCTCAGCGCGCTGACCGGGTTGCTTCAGGTCATGGGTGCGCCAGCTGCGGGCCGGCTGCCATCTGACAGCAGCGGATGCCACACTTGCGAGGTGCGCCAGATGAAGTGGCTCAACCGCAGCCAGCCACAAACGCTGCTCAGCGCCGTGATGCTGTGCTATTTCTCGGCCGGGCTGCTGTTCCTGTTCGGCACACGCGTCGATTCGCAACTGGCGTACGACATCTTCAAGGGCATCGTGTCGCTGTTCGCCAGCGACCGCACAGCAGCCGATCTGGGCGACAGCATTGTTCCGCCGGCCGTCACCGTTCTGCTCGCCGGCGGGTACATCGCAGGCGGTGCGGGCACCGCCAACGAGCGTCGTTGGGGTCACTGGCTGTGCTCGTCGGCCGCGATCTACGCGGCCGTAGCGACGCTGTGGTGGGGTGCCCGCGTGAGCTTCGGGCTGGGCATGGTCATGCGTCTCATGTTCGACGCACTGCTGCTGGTGCTGCTGTTTCACCCGATGAGCCGCAGCCACCGCCGCGTCTGGTTCACGTGACTCGGCTGCCCAGCCCCGAGGACAAAGCCCAAGCCGTCGAGGAGATGTTCGACGAGATCGCGCCTCGCTACGACCTGCTGAACCGGCTGCTGACGTTCCGCCTTGATACTGGCTGGCGTCGCCGGACGGTCGCCGCGCTCGGCTTGCAACCGGGAGAAACCGTGATCGACGTGGCATGCGGAACCGGCGACCTGTGCAACGAGCTCGAATCGGCCGGCCTGCAACCCGTGGGTGTCGACTTCTCCGCAGGCATGCTCGCGGCAGCTACCACGGCTGCTCCTCTGCTGCGCTCCGACGCGCTCAGGCTCGGCGTGCGCGAGGCGTCGCTCGACGGCGCGACGTGCGGTTTCGCGCTGCGGAATTTCGCGAGCCTCGAACCGTTCTTCGCGGAGCTGGCCCGAGTGCTCCGGCCCGGTGCCCGGATCGCACTGCTCGAGGTTGCCGAGCCGGCCAACCCGCTGCTGCGGGCCGGTCACCGGGTGTACTTCGGCAAGGTGGTGCCGGCGATCGGCAGCCTGCTCTCCAGCAGATCGGCCTACCGGTACCTGCCCGAGTCGGTGGCATACCTGCCGGAGGCGCCAGTGCTGCTGGCCCAGCTCGCCGATGCCGGATTCGGTTCCCTCGACAGGACGCTGCTGAGCGGCGGCATCGCCCAGCTCATCACAGCCACGCGAGAGGGTGCTGCCCCGTAGCTGACCGCTCTTGTTCGCTTTCGCTCACGGGCCGCTCGGGCCACGGCTTCGCCATTCGGCTCAGCCTCTCAGCCGGCCGGCGGGATCGTCTTGGCCAGATCGGTGACGACTTCAGCCGTGGGGAGCTCGGCCAGCGAGGCGGGCGGGCAGAGGATCTTGCAGTCGCGGGAGCCGCCGCCCACGATGACCTCGGTGCAGTCCATCACCCGGCTGTCGATCCAGACCGGGATGTCCGCGGGAAGCCCGAACGGCGTCACGCCGCCGATCATCATCCCGGTGCGTGCGATGGTCTCGTCGGCATCGGCGAAGGATGCCTTGCGCGTGCCCAGCCGCCGCCGCACCACACCGTTCACGTCGAGCCGTGTTGAAGCAAGCACCAGGCAGCACGCCATCGGCCGCTCGGCCGACTTGCCCACGACACAGATGGCGTTCGCCGACGCATCCATCGAATAGCCGTAGCGCTCGCAGAACTGCGCCGTGTCGGCAAAGTCGGGATCGCACTCCACCACCTCGTACGCCACGCCCAGCACAGCGAGATGATCCAGCACCGCTCCCGAACTTGCTTCTGTGCTCATCGGGACATCATTGCGGATCGCACGGGCACGGCCACGGGTTGCAGCAGCGGCCTCGCCCATGTCACGGCCCCAGAGCCAAGCCGACAGTCAGCAGCGCGCCCACCACGATCTGCAGGCGGCCGGTTGCGGCGAGCACCCCCACCAGCGCAGCACCGGTGGCTCCGCGGACCACAGCGCGAACGGGCGCGACAGCGAACGCGACGGCGGCGAGCCCCAGCATCGTCCACGGCCGCAGCAGCGACAGGTACATCGGCGAGAACACGATCAGCACCACGACGACCGCGTACATCGCGCGGGTGGGTCCATCACCCAGCCGGACCGCCAGCGTGCGCTTGCCGGCCTGCGCGTCGGTCGGCAGGTCGCGCAGGTTGTTCGAGATGAGCAGCGCCACCGAGCCCAGCCCCACCGGGACCGACGCAGCAATGCCCAGCATCGTGAGGCGGGCGTCCTGCACGAACGCCGATCCCGCCGTCGCCACCAGGCCGAAGAAGACGAATACGAACAGCTCGCCGAAACCCCGGTAGCCGTATGGACGGCGCCCGCCGGTGTAGTACCACGCTGCGAGCATCGACGCCCCACCGGCCACGATGAGCCACCACGACACGGCTGCTGCCACCGCGATGCCGAACACGGCGGCTACGCCGAAGGCTGCGAACGCCGCGTTCCGAACTGCGGCCGGAGATGCCGCTCCCGAGGCCACCAAGCGCTGCGGTCCCACCCGGGCCACGTCGGTGCCCCGCACCCCGTCGCTGTAGTCGTTGGCGTAGTTGACAGCAATCTGGATGCACAGCGACACGATCAGCGCGAAGGCAGCTCGCCACCACACGATGCCGCCGTCAGCCGCGGCATCGGACGCCGCGGTGCCCACGAAGGGCGGCACCAGCGACGCCGGCCAGGTGCGAGGCCGTGCCCCGGCCAGCCAGGTGCGCAGGCCCGTCATTGCTGCGGCGAGCCCAGCGGGCCCGTGATCCTTGTGATTGCGAACGATTGGGTGCCGGTGGCCAGCAGTCCCCCGTCGGACGCATAGATGCGAACGATGCCGTTGCCGATGGCGTTGTGCACGGCGTCCGATTCGATGTCCAAGAGCACCCATTCGCTCTCGGCCTCACCGGAGATCCGCACCGTGTTGTCGAGGCTGGATCCCCTGAAGCCGGCATCGAGGCTGACACGCATGCCGCTCGGCAGCAGGTCGGCCAGCGCCGTCAGGCCCGGCCCCGTCGATGCAAGCGTACCGTCGAGGCGCGCCCAGTACCGCACATGGCGCTCGCCCGGCTGCTGCCCGGCGAGCCGGATGTCTGCGTGGTCGGTGAACGAGCGGCCTTCGATCGACGTTGGGCCGCGGGGCTCGCATGAGTCCGGCTGCGGCACGTCCGGGGCGGTTGTCCATGTCTGGTCGATGCCCAGCTGCCGACCGCCGAGCGACACGAGCGCACGCAGAATTACCCGTCCATCGGCAGCATCGGTGATCTCGGCGGAGGCCTGGGTCATCCGGTTGCCGCTGGCGCCGATGTCGAGTGCGACGGCCGCGCATCCGCCCACCGGCAGCCGCGCCAGGTACTGGGCCGATGCAGCAGCCATCGGCCGGCCGGTGACGCTCTCGAGCGCTGCCACGGCAGCCGCGAGCGCACACCCGCCATGCAATGTGCCGGTGGCGCCGGCCACGTCGTAAGTGACCGGCAGCAGCCAGCGCAGCTCTTCGGCCGTCGGCTGGAGGCCGAAGAACTCGATCACCTCGCCGACGTGCGGGTCCTGCGGCGCAGCGTCGCTCGTGGCAGCCTCGGCGCTCACGCAGCCGAAAGCTAGTGCTGCCTACAGCCGGAAGCCCTCCACCGGGCCAGCCACCCGCGCCACGGCGAACGACTGGTTCCCGCTGGCAAGCAGTTCGCCGTCGGGTGTGAACATGCGCACGACGCCATGGCCGACAGCGTTGTGGAAGCCGTCGGTCTCGATGTCAAGCAGCACCCATTCGCAGGCGGCATCGCCTGCGATGCGCACGGTGTTGTCGAGGCTTGCGCCGCGCCACTTGCGGCCGAGGCTGAGGTGCATCCCCGTTGCGAGCGTGTCCGCCAACGCAATCAAACCCTGGCGGGTGGACGCCAGCGTGCCAGCGAGTCGCGCCCAGCAGCGGATCCTGCGATCGCCGGCGCTGTAGGGCGCAAACCGGATGTCGGCCTCTGTGCTGAACGATGGAACGGCGTTGTCCGGCACAGAACGGCGCGCCAACTCCTCCGGCGCCGGAACATCCGGCGGCTGCACCCAGTCCTGGTCGATGCCGAGCCGCCGACCGCCCAGCGACAGCAGCGCTCGCATCAGCACGCTGCCGTCGTCTGCATCGGCGACCTGCGCGAGCACCTGGGTCATCCGCTTGCCGGCCGAACCGATGTCGAAGGTGATCTCTGCGCTGCCGCCGAGCGGGACACGGGACATGAACTGCGCTGAAGCCGATGCAACCGGCCGTTCGCTCCATGTCTCGGCGGCGGCAGTGACCGCCGCAAGTGCGCAGCCGCCGTGCATCACACCGAGATAGTTGGCAACGTTCGGCGAAATGGGCAGTTGCCAGCGCAGCTCGTCGTCGGTGGCCTGCACGCCGAAGAACTCGACGACGTCTGCGAGCCGGTCGCCCGGCGACAGCGGCTCCGTGTCCCGTGTCTCTTGGGTCACCGCGCCGAAGCTAGATGTAATGCCCACAGAGGTTGTTGACAGTTCGGGTCGTGGGATGAGTTGAG
>CAZAFV010000071.1:0-13582 GCA_964484385.1 uncultured Acidimicrobiales bacterium | reverse complement strand
CGATCTCGGGGAAGACGAGCTGCTCGGTGATGCCGAACGTGTAATTGCCGCGCCCGTCGAAGCTGCGCGGCGACAGTCCGCGGAAGTCCCGGATGCGGGGAATCGCCAGCGAGACGAGGCGGTCGTAGAACTCCCACATGCGGTCACGGCGCAGCGTCACCCGGGCGCCGATGGCGTTGCCCTCACGCAGCTTGAAACCCGCGATCGAGCGCTTGGCCCTGGTGATCGCCGGCCGCTGACCGCAGATGCGGCTGAGGTCGTCGATGGCGCCCTCGAGCAGGCCCCGGTTCGTCAGCGCAGCGCCGACGCCCATGTTCACGCTGATCTTCGTCAGCGTGGGCACCTGCATCACGTTCGCGAGCCCGAGCTCGTCGAGCAGTTGCGCGCGGACGGTGTCGCGGTAGAGCACCTTCATACGAGGCTCGGGCCGCTCGCTGCCGCCGGTGTCGGACGAAGCGAGGGAGGGGGCGTCGGTCTGGGCGTCGGTCACGCTCATGGCAGTTCCTCCCCCGAGACTCGGTGGTAACGCACCTTGCGGCCGCCCTCGAAGCGGAAACCGACCCGACCGGGCTGGCCCGTTCGCGGGCACACCACCGCCACGTTCGACACGTCGATCGGCAGCAGGTAGTCGATGATCTGGCCCTCCTGGTTCTGCTGGGAGGGCTTCTGGTGCTTGTGCCCCACGTTCACGCCTTCCACCGTGAGGCGGCGGCGCGCCAGATCCACCGACACGACCTCGCCTTCCTTGCCCTTGTCAGGGCCGGAGACAACGCGCACGGTGTCGCCCTTGCGGACTCGCAGCCGCGGCAGCTGGTTCTTCTGGCGTGCCATCACGTCACCCCCATCACAGAACTTCTGGGGCGAGCGACACGATGCGCATGAAGCGCTTGTCGCGCAGCTCGCGGCCGACGGGGCCGAAGATGCGGGTGCCACGCGGCTGGCGGTTGTCGTCGACGAGCACGGCGGCGTTCTCGTCGAAGCGGATGTAGCTGCCGTCGGGACGCCTGCGCTGCTTGCGCGTGCGCACCACGACGCAGCGCACCACGTCGCCCTTGCGCACCGCTGCGCCCGGGATGGCGTCCTTCACAGTGGCAACGAAAACGTCGCCGATCGAGGCGTAGCGCCGACCCGTGCCGCCGAGCACGCGGATGCACAGCACCTCGCGGGCGCCGGAGTTGTCGGCGACTTTGAGTCGGGACTCTTGCTGGATCATGACCTCGCTGCCTTCACCTCATCGGGCCCGTTCGATGATCTCCACCAAGCGCCAGCGCTTGGTCTTCGAGATCGGCCGGGTTTCCATGACGCGCACCCGGTCGCCCGGACGCGTGTCTCCAGCGGGGTCGTGGACGTACAGCTTCTTGGTGCGCTGAACGGTCTTGAAGTAGCGGGGGTGGCGCACACGCTCGGTCACCGAGACGACCGCCGTGCGGTCCATCTTGGTGGAGGTGACGATGCCCTCGCGCACCTTGCGCCGGTTGCGCTCGACGGTCTCGGCAGTCTCGGTGCTCATGACGGATCTCCTGTGGAAGCTGCGCTGTCCGCGGCCGAGCTCTGCGAAGCGCCGGCCGGCACAGCGGCCGAGCCCTGCGAGGCGCCAGCCAGACCAGTGGCCGAGCCCTGCACTGGGTCATTCGACGGGCCAGCCAGACCAGCAGCCGAGCCCTGCACTGGGCCAGCCGATGGGTCCAGCAGCACATCGGCCGCTGCGATCTCACGCTCGCGCAGCACGGTGTGAATGCGGGCGATGTCGCGCTTGGTGGCAGCCACCTGCGCGGAGTTGTCGAGCTGCCCCGTTGCGAATGCGAATCGCAGGTTGAACAGCTCCTTCTTCGCGCTGTCCAGCTCGTCGAGCAGCTGATCGTCTGACAGGGTCCGGAGCGTCGCGGCCTTCGCCATCAGATGGCCTCCTCTCGGGAGATCACCCGTGCCCGGATGGGCAGCTTCTGGATAGCGCGCTCCATGGCGCCGCGGGCCAGCTCGGCGTTCACGCCGCCCAGCTCGAACATCACACGGCCGGGCTTCACCACGGCCACCCACTTCTCCGGATTTCCCTTGCCCGAGCCCATGCGGGTCTCCGCAGGCTTCGCGGTCACCGGCTTGTCGGGGAAGATGTTGATCCAGACCTTCCCGCCGCGCTTCACGTGACGGGTCATGGCGATGCGGGCCGCTTCGATCTGGCGGGCCGTGATCCAGCCGGGTTCCAGCGCCTGGATGCCGTAGTCGCCGAAGTGCACGGCCGTGCCGCCCTTGGTACGGCCCTTCATGCGACCGCGATGCGCCTTGCGGTGCTTGACCTTGCGAGGCATCAGCATCAGTCGTCTCCCGGCCTGAAGTTGGGCGTCTGGGACTGATCACGCGTGGCCCGCTCGATCTGCTCTTCCTCCTCGAGCAGGCGCTCGAACTCGGGATCGGCCTCGCGCAGCAGCGGGACGGGTTCCTCGGGCACATCCTCGAGATCGCTCCGGCGACCGGCTGAAGACACCACACCTCCTGGAGGTGCGCCGTCGCCCGACGTCTGGCCTGTGGCCATGGCCGCCTCGCGGTGAATGCGCTCGTCGGACGACACCTTGTACGGGAGGATGTCGCCCTTGTAGAGCCACACCTTCACGCCGATGCGACCCGCCGTGGTGCGGGCTTCGCGGAAGCCGTAATCGATGTCGGCGCGCAGCGTGTGCAGCGGCACACGGCCTTCGCGGTACCACTCGGTGCGGGCCATCTCCGAGCCGCCGAGCCGGCCTGAGCACTGCACGCGGATGCCGAGTGCGCCGGCCTTCTGGGCGTTCTGCACGGCCCGCTTCATGGCCCGCCGGAAGGCGACGCGGCCGGCGAGCTGATCCGCAACGCCCTGTGCGATGAGCGCTGCCTCGAGCTCGGGCTGCTTGATCTCCTGGATGTTCAGCTGGACCTTCGGGTTGCCCGAGATCTTGCCGAGCTTCGTGCGCAGCCGATCGGCCTCGCTGCCCCGGCGGCCGATCACGATGCCCGGCCGGGCCGTGTGCACGTCGACGCGCAGGCGATCCCGGGTTCGCTCCACCTCGATGCGGCTGATCGCGGCATGCGGCAGCTCAGTCCGCAGGAAGTCGCGGATCTTCCAATCCTCGATGAGATAGTCCTGATACTCCTTGTCGGCGTACCAACGCGACTTCCAGTCGGTGGTGATTCCCAAGCGGAAGCCGTACGGGTTGACCTTCTGACCCATGATCAGTTCCGTTCCTCTGGGTCGGCAGCTTCGGGGTCGGCAGCATCGTCCCCGCTGGCTTCGCCGTTCTCATCGGCCGCTTCGGCCTCGTCGGCTGCGGCGGCCGTGATGTCCCCAGACTCGTCGTCTGGTTCGACTGCGTCGCCTTGTTCCTCGGCATCGCCGGTCGGGGCCTCATCGGCTGCGGCGTCGATGTCTTCTGGCGCAACCTCGTCAGCCTCGTCGGTATCCGTGGCGGCGCGGCTGGCGGCCACGCGGGCCGCACGCGCGGCTGCGGCGGTCTGAGAGCCCGAGGCGGCCAAGCGGGCCTCGCGCATCTCGAGCTCCTCGGGGCTGAGCTGGGCCACGATCACGGTGATGTGACTGGTCTGCTTGAAGATGCGGGTGGCGCGGCCCCGTGCCCTCGGGCGCCAGCGCTTGAGCACGGGACCCTCGTCGGCCCAGCATTCAGCCACGTACAGCTCGTCGGCGTCGAGCTGCTCGTTGTTGGTGGCATTGGCCACCGCGCTCTCGAGCACCTTGGACACCACCTCGGCGGCGCCGCGCTCGCAGAAGCGCAGGCGGTCGCGGGCGAGCGCCAGGTCTTCGTCGCGGATGAGGTTGAGCACCACCCGCGCTTTCGACGCGGACAGGCGTGCGTACTTGTGCGTCGCCTTGGCGCCTGCGATGACGTCGAGGTCGATCAACCCGCTCATCGCCTGCTGCCTTGCTCTCGTCCGGCGCGAGGCTTGAACGTCTGCGTCGGGGTGAACCCGCTCATCGCCGGCCCCCACGTTCCTGGCCGGCGTGGAACTTGAACGTCCGCGTCGGGGCGAACTCGCCGAGCTTGTGGCCCACCATCGACTCGGTCACATACACCGGCAGGTGCTTGCGCCCGTCGTGAACCGCGATGGTGTGACCGATCATCTCGGGGATGATCGTGGAGCGCCGGCTCCATGTCTTGATGACCTTGCGCTCGCCGCTCTCGTTGAGTTCGTCCACCTTCGAGAGCAGGTGGTCGTCGACGAACGGGCCCTTCTTGAGACTGCGCGGCATCGCTCTACCTCCGGGACCCGCGCGTCCGGCGGCGGCGGACGATGAGGTCATTGGACTTGCGGTTCTTGGAGCGGGTGCGGCCTTCAGGCTTGCCCCACGGCGACACCGGATGACGCCCGCCCGACGACTTGCCCTCACCGCCGCCGAGGGGATGGTCGACCGGGTTCATGGCCACGCCGCGGGTCTGGGGCCGGACGCCCTTGTAGCGGTTCCGGCCGGCCTTGCCGATCTTGATGAGGTCGGCCTCGGCGTTGCCCACCGAGCCGATGGTGGCGCGGCAGTCGATCGGCACCCGGCGCATCTCGGTGGACGGCAGGCGCAAGGTGGCGTACGCGCCCTCCTTGGCCACGAGCTGCACGCTGGCGCCGGCCGAACGGGCCATGCGGCCGCCGGCGCCCGGCTTGAGCTCCACGTTGTGCACGGTGGTGCCGACCGGCACGTACCGCAGCGGCATGGCGTTGCCGACACGCACCTCCGCCCCCGCACCATTGGCGAGCTTGTCGCCCACCTCCAGCCCCGCCGGCGCCAAGATGTAGCGCTTCTCGCCGTCGTGATAGTGCAGCAGCGCGATGCGCGCGTTGCGATTGGGGTCGTATTCGATGGTGGCGACCGTGGCGGGCACACCGTCCTTGTTGCGCCGGAAGTCGATCACCCGGTAGCGCTGCTTGTGACCGCCGCCACGGTGGCGAGAGGTCTTGCGGCCGTAGTTGTTGCGGCCGCCGGTGGAGTGCTGCTTGGCGATGAGCGAGCGCTCGGGCTTGGTCGCGGTGATGTCGGCAAAATCCGAGACCGTCTGAAACCTTCGGCCGGGACTGGTCGGCTTGCGTACTCGAATGCCCATGACGCCCCGCCTAGGAATTGAAGATCTGGATCGAGTCGCCCTCGACGAGGGTGACGATGGCCCGCTTGGTGTCCGGCCGCTTGCCGACGGTGTTGTTGCGCCGATTGCGCCGCTTCTTGCCCTTGCGATTCATCGTGTTGACCTTGGCGACCTTGACGTCGAAGATCTCCTCGACCGCTTGTCGGATCTCCGGCTTGCTTGCGGACGGGTGGACGCGGAACACGTAGATGCCCTCTTCGAGGAAGTCATACGACTTCTCCGAGATGACGGGAGCGATCAGCACATCACGGGGATCCTTCACTGGTCATCCCCCTCGCTCGCCGCTCCGTTCGTGGTGGGCCCAGTGCTGGTGGGCCCAGTGCTCGTGGGAAGGGTGTCGCGAGTGAAGACCAGCCAGTCCGAGCGCAGGATGTCGTAGGCGTTCAGCTCGGCCGCGCTGACCGAGTGCACCGACGGAAGGTTGCGGAAACTGCGATCGGCCGTCTGGTGTGCCGTGCTGTCGCCCAGAACCAGCAGAACCTGTCCGGAGAGGGACAGGTTCTCAAGCACTGCGATGGCGTCCTTCGTGCGCGGTTGGGCAAAGTTCCATTCGTCGATGACCATGACGCGTTCGCTGCGAGCCCGGTCGCTGAGAGCGGAGCGCAGTGCCAGCCGCACGGTCTTGCGGTTCACCTTCTGGCGGTAGTCGCGCGGCTTGGGTCCGTGCGCTACGCCGCCGCCGACCCACTGCGGCGAGCGGATCGAACCGTGGCGAGCCCGACCGGTGCCCTTCTGCCGCCACGGCTTGGCGCCGCCGCCGCGTACCTCGGCCCGGGTGAGGGTGCTGTGAGAGCCGCTCCGGCGGGCGGCCCGCTGGGCCGTGACGGCCTGGTGCAGCGCCGCCATGTTCGGCTCGATGCCGAAGATGGCCTCGTCGAGCTCGACGGTGCCGGCTGTGCCGCCGTCGGGGGTGCGGACGTCAAGCGTGAGCGGCATCAGAATCGACCTCAGACCTCAGCCCGCGCTGTGCTGTTTGGCGCGCCGTCCGGCGCTGTGCTGTTCGACGCGCCTTGCGGCGCTTTGACTGCGTTGCGCACGACGACCGTGCCGCCCTTGGGCCCGGGGACCGAGCCCCGTACCAGCAACAGGCCGCGCTCGGCGTCGGCCTCGACGACGGCGAGGTTGAGCGTGGTGACCTTCTCGCCGCCCATGCGCCCGGCCATGCGAGTGCCTTTGAACACCCGTGAGGGTGTGGCGCAGGCGCCGATGGCGCCGGGGGCCCGGTGCACCCGGTGCGCGCCATGGCTGGCGCGCTGGCCCGAGAAGTTGTGTCGCTTCATGGTGCCGGCGAAACCCTTGCCCTTGGAGGTGGCTGTCACATCGACGAGCTCTCCAGGACTGAAAAGGTCGGCACCTAATTCGGTGCCGACCGGTACTTCGCTCACATCGTCGAGCCGCAGCTCTACGAGCTGTACGCCGGGGTCGATCCCGGCGCGCTCGTAGTGGCCGTTGATGGGCTTGTTGACCTTGCGGGCCTCGCGGTGGCCGTAGGTGACCTGCACCGCGGTGTAGCCGTCTTGCTCGTTGGTGCGCACCTGAGTGACGCGGCAGTCATCGACGCGCAGCACAGTGACTGGGACGACGCGATTGTCGTCGTCCCAGAGCTGTGTCATGCCGACCTTGGTGGCGACGAGCGCCCTGTTGGCCATGTGCGCGTCTCTCTCGTGCTTTCGCCCTGCATCTCACTGCCCGCACAGCGGGCAGTTGTCCCTTCGGCCGCCCGCTGAGCGGGCCGCTGTCTCTCTGGCTGCCCGCCTAGCGGGCCGCCATGCGAACGCTCCGCACGGCTGCGCCGGCGGAGCGGTTCTGAGGTTGTGCCGACCGGTTCCGAACACCCGACCCATTGCGGGGAGGCATCCGGCCTTGCCGGACGTCAGTTCGACGCAGGAAGTCCGCGCCGCGAATGAAGCAGGCTACCGATCTCCCACGACCGCCCCAACCTGGCGCCCGTTCAGCCAGCGGGTTGGGGGCGCCCTCGTTGATAGGCCGCGAACAGCATCACTTCGGCCGCCAGGACCAGGTGAAATGCCGTCGGCAGGTAGGCAGTGAACCACTTCCCTGCAGCGATGCTCTCGTCGCCGAAGGCGCCAGCATTGCCGAGGAGCCCGACTGCCAAACGCGCCGCCATCACAGCGAAATACAGGACGCCGAACCAAGCGACCGGCCGCACCCAACGCCGCCCGAAGAGGCTCCGGCCCGCTCGCATTCGCAGCGTCGCCGCCGCGATGATCATCAAGATCACCACTTGGGCCGCGAACAGCGCCGGGAAAGGCAGGCTGCTGCCCTGCCAAGCGTCCTGGGAAGGCAGGAAAGCTACGTCCCACCAGCGCTGCACAGCTTGACCCGCGACGCGGGCCAGAAACGCGAGGCCGAACACCAGGCTTGCCGCAGCAAATCGGGCGTCGTTCACTTGTCCTCCAGCGGCACCAGGACAGCTGCGGGATCGAGCCGCAGACCTAGCCCGCCGCCGCGATCGGGCACGTCTTGAGAGCGCAGCATTCCCCCGTAGCCCCACATGATCGTCCGATCGGTGAGATCGCGGGCCAGCAGATGTGTCCCGAAGGCGCCTTCGGCCCCCACCACGGCGCCCGGGGCGCTCGCGATGACGGCGAGCGCCGCCCGTGTGAGCAGGCTCGTCTCCCCCACCTGGCACCCGACGATGACGTCAATGCCGGTGCGCGCAGCAGCAGCTACCACGTCCAGCGACCTGACGATCCCGCCCATCTTCGACACCCGCACGTTCACGATCCACGCCGACGGCTCCGCCAGCGCTTCGAGCTGCCGGGCGAGCCGCAAGCTCTCGTCGGCGATGATCTTCACCCCGCACTGCTGCGCGACGTGCATGCACCCCTCGACATCACCCGCCTGCAGCGGTTCCTCGACGGCGAATGCGATGTCGCCCAGTGCGTCCAAGTGCGCGGCGCACTGCTCGGGCGTCTCCCAGAGGTTGTTCGCATCGAGGCGCACCGTCGCCGTGCTCGACCCCCGGGAAATGAACGGAGCCAGCTTGGCGCGGTCACGCCGCAGCGAGCCCGAGAGCTTCACCTTGAAGTCGGTGAAGCCCCGGACGCGGAATCCGCGCAATTGCCACCGATACAGCAGCAGACCCATGTCGCCCAGGACAGCGGTATAGGCCACATCGGGGGGGCCCGAAGCAACACCCAGCAACTGCTCGATATTGCAACCGCCCGCCTTGCCCAGCAGGTCGAGGGCGGCAAGCTCCATCGCGCAGAACGCGGCCGGGTTCTCGTCGATGGCATCGCTGTGGGCGTCGATCCAGGCACGCAGGTCGTCCACGCTCCCGACGTCCGCGCAGAACGACGCGGCGTGCTGGTTGACGAATGCAGCGCAGCCCCCGACAGTCTCCCCGGTCACGTACAGCCGCGGGCACCCTTCGCCGTAGCCGATCGCGCCGTCGTCGCCGTGGGCCGTCACGATGAGGTTCTCGGCGTGGCGGCGGCTGGCAGAGGCATGCCGGAAGACGCGCTTGAACGGCACCGGGAAGGTGAACGTCTTCAGGTGGCCTATCCGCACGCGTTCACCTCGTCCGGGTGTTCTCAGGCCGGAGCTGCGAAGTCGTCGAAGCAGAACGAGCAGTCCGCGCTGTATTGCAGCCGGAGGTACTTGAACTGCACGTCGCGCTGTCCGTCTGCGACGCGCTGGCGCCTGAATTCATCGCCGGTGCCCGCTGCAAGCAAGCTGATGCGCAGCGGTGCCAGCCGGCCGCTGGCTCGCTTCTGGTCATACTCGACATTGGTCTGCCGCAGCGTTCGCTCGATGCTGCTTGACAGATCGCCGGCAAGTTCGGCTCCCTGTGGGCCAGCCGGCGTGCTCGCCAGCTCCACATGGAGCGTGTAGCGGGCCTCTGCGACGTCGGCCAGCACGATGAAGAACGGTGCCACCGTGCCGATCTCGGCGACGGCCGCGGTCACGGCTGACATCACCTGGAATTCGTACAGCTTCTCGCCCGTGATGCTGGTGACGCCCTTGCCTTTCTGGACGAAGGACAGGACCGGTGTGCGGTCGACGAAGCCCGTCACCCGCACGATGTCGTTCATGTCGTAGCGGTACAGACCGTCGGCCGTGGTCACGATGATGTAGTAGTCGCGGCCGGCCTCGAGATCGGCAAGCGTGCAGGTCTGCTGGCCACGGTCGGCATCGTCGGCAGCGGCCTCCCACCCATCGCGTTCCGCGAACTCGAAGAAGTTGTCCTGCAGGGTCGCGACGCAGGAGCCTTCGATGGGATCGATGTTGACGGTGCCGCTGACCTCGCTGGCGAGATAGCCGAGTTCGAAGACCGGGCAGTCGGGTGTCAGCATCGGCTGGAGACGCTCGATCGCCAAGCCGCAGCTCCCCCCGGTCCACGTCACGACCGCACGCAGGTCGCCCCAGATGTCGGCATAGGTGAGTCGGCCTGCGGCCTCCAGGCGCCGACCGAGGGCCGCCGCTCGCTTCGGGTCTGCGCGGAGTCCGAGCTGGTCGTCGCGCCCAGGCACGTTGCAGCCAGCGGGCAGCCGCCCGGCGGCCACTGCGTCGAGCACCACGTCGGCCGAGTCATTGAGCACGTCCATCAGCCGGATGAACGTCGAGGGATTGGCCGTCGCCATCGTGGTCACGGAGCCGTCAGCTGCGCCCAGCACCGCCATGGCCAAGTAGCGGGCGTCGTAGTCGGCGATGTCCGATACCGCCGCCGGCAGCACGTACCGGCGCCGCAGGAGCTTGCCCTGGCTCGCGTACAGCAGCCCTGACGCCGAGCCGTACGGCGTACCTGCGGGCATGGTGCCCTCGTGCGCGGCACCGGTCACCGCGAACACCTTGCCGCCGAGCGCGGCGGTGCGCCGCGACAGTGTGTAGGCCGCGAGTCGCTGCAAGCGCTGGATGCGGGCGAGGCCGGCCTTGGTGAGCGGGATGTTCTTCGGCTCGGCGACGGTGCCGCTGGTCTGGTTGTAATAGACCGGCTGCTCGGCAGTGAGACACTGCTCGCCGGTGGCTTCCTGCGCCTCGATCGCCTCCCTCAGGTCTTCGTAGGTCTGCACCGGCACGGCACGGCGGTAGTCCTCGGAGCCGGCAATCGAGCCGAAGCGGTGATCGGTGCCGAACACCGTGCCGGCGTTATCGGAGAGGATGCGCTGCAGCACCTGATCCTGGACCGCCGCCGGATCGGCGCATGCACGGACGAGCCCGCGGTAGGTGCGGCCGCTGGCCACGGCCAGCCCAGCCCGAAGCAGTCGATAGCTGAGACCGTCGATCCCCGAATTGCCCGTCACGACGGCGTCGCTGTCCCGGCTGCTCGCTTGTCGAGTCCTCGAATCAAGGGGGTGCGCATCTGAGCCAGAAAGCCAGTCGGGTAGTCGCGGTTCAGCAGTCCGAGCCGTCCGACCGCCGCGTCCGCGGGAAGGTGCCGGGTGCCGAACAGCACGTCCCAGATGATGAGGTTGTTCCCGAAGTTGTGATCTGACTCCGCCGGCAATTCGGAGTGATGCCAGCGGTGCAGCTCCGGGCCGCTGATGAGGTAGTTGAGCCAGCCGAGGCGCACGTCGCAGTTGGAGTGCTGGTAGAAGCCGTTCAGCGCGTAGAACACGAAGTACGCCGCGAGCACGTCGCTTCCCACGCCCAGCAGCACGAACGGCAACGCGTCGACGCAGAACTGGACTGCCTTCTCTCCTGGGTGGAAGCGTCCGACGTTCAGCCAGTACAGCCGGTGCGGCGAGTGGTGCACGGCATGCCAGCGCCACATGAAGGCCGAACCGTGGAACGCCCGGTGCAGCCAGTAGCGGAAGAAGTCAGCCACAGCCATCATCAGCGCTGCTTGGAGCGCAACGGGCCAGCTGTGCGGCCACAGGCCCCCGAGGGTCAGGTCGCCCTCGCGCAGCCATCCGGCGAATGCCGCCGTCGCTGCCAGCGAGAGCAGCAGCGGCAGCACCACCTGGACGGCCACCATGAACGCCACGTCGGCGCGCACGTCGGCACCCTGGGGGCGCCATTCGGTGCGGTAGGGCAAGACGATCTCGTGCAGCGTGACCAGCGCCGCGCCAACGAGCACGGCAACGTACGACGCCGCCACGGCCGGCATCCCGAGCGATCCGGCAGCGGCATATATGCCGATTCCCAGCAGGATCACGGCCGGGTACGAGACCCGCACCGCGAACCTGCCCGCTGCACTAGGCCGCTCCGGGTAGTGGGCCAGATGCTCGGCCTCAATTCGCCCCGGCGGATCGGCGGCCGTCATGAGCCGAGCCTATGTTTCGGCGCGCTCAGGTCCGATGAAACAGCCGAAGCACGAGCGCTCAATCACCCAGGCGGACGATGGTGGTGCCGACAGTGCGGCCGCCGAGGAGATCGACGAAGGCGCCGCCCGCAGCATCGAGCCCGTCGTAGGTGACATGGCGGGGCACGAGCGATCCGGCGTCGATCCACTCGCGCATCTGGGTGCGGGCCTCGTCGTAGCGGTCGGCGTAAGAGAACACGATGAAGCCCTGCATGCGCACCTGGTTGTTCACCAGCAGACCCGGGACGCCTCGCGGGCTGGGATCGGGATTGGCGGTGTCGTAGGCCGAAACCGCTCCGCAGCACACGATCCGGCCGAACGTGGCCATGCGGAACAGCGCCGAACCGAGGATCTCGCCGCCTGTGTTGTCGAAGTACAGGTTGATGCGGTCGGGCGTGGCCGCGCGGAATTCGGCTCGGAAATCGGGCGAATGCCGGTTGATCGCAGCGTCGAAGCCAATCTCGTTGACGAGGAGCGCGCACTTCGCGTCCGAACCGGCCACGCCGACCACCCTGCACCCGAGGGACTTGGCGATCTGCCCGACAATGTGGCCCACTGATCCTGCCGCCGCGGACACCACCACGGTTTCACCTGCTTCGGGCCGCCCGACGTCGAGCAAGCCGAAGTAGGCGGTGAGCCCGTTCGTGCCGAGCACGCCGAGATGCAGGGCTGGATCGAGCGCACCGTCCGCGAGACGCAGCTCGTCGGCGGTCATCACCGCGTGGCGGCGCCAGCCGGTCCAGCCCACGACGGTGTCGCCGACGCTGATGCCGTCGGCATTTGATGCCTCCACGATGCCGGCACCCGTGCCTCGCATGACCACACCCACTTCCGGGGCGCCCGCGTAGCTGGCGCTGCCCTGCAGGCCAGCCCGCTGTCCCGCGCCGATCGTGAGGGCCTGCACCCGAACCAGCACTTCGCCGGGTCCGGGTTCGGGTACCTCTTCGGACTGCAACGCAAAGTGCTCTGCGCTGAGCGGTCCGTCGGGGACCCTGGCAAGCACCACGCAGTCCGACACCCGCGCTGTGTTCGTTTCTCCAGCCATGACTCGCTCCTCGGTTCGCCCGCGGACCCTGCCGCGGCAACACATGATTGCCGCTCGTCAAGGACGGTTCTTGGCTCGTTTGCGACAGGAAGCCACGGTGCGGGCAGTCGCCGGCGACGGTTGATGCGACGAGCACGGCTCAGCGCAACTAACGTCCGCTGCCGTGCGCGCCGTCGCCCGCAGGCGGCGCGAGCGACGCAACCGCCGGGAGACGGTGCGTCGACACATGACGCAACACCCAACGGATCGGGAGCTATCCGCATGAAATATGCCGCGCCGACCACCATTGACGAGGCGAGGACACTGCTGGCCGGCGATGCCGATGCCATCGTGTTCGCAGGCGCAACCGACGTCGTGCCGCAGATGCGCGCCGGGCGGCCTGAGCCGTCGATGGTGATCGACCTCAAGAAGATCGACCGTCTCATGTCGGTGAGCCTCGACGGCGACACCTGGCAGGTGGGTGCTGCGGCCCCCAGCTCGGCGCTGACGTCCAACGCCGCCTTTGCTGCCGACTTCCCAGGCCTGACCGAGGCTGCAGGACTCATCGGGTCCGACCAGATCCAGAACCGCTCCAGCCTCGGCGGGAACCTCTGCAACGCCTCCCCCGCTGCCGACTCCGTGCCTGCCCTAGTGGTGAACGATGCGGTGGCCGTGATCGCAGGCGCGGACGGCGAGCGGCGAGTGCCCGTCGCCGACGTGGTGACCGGGCCCGGCCAGACATCGCTGGCGCATGACGAGATCGTGGTGTGCTTCGAGCTCGCCCGGCCAGCCGGCGGCACCTCCGACGCCTACCTGCGACTCATCCCTCGCACCGAGATGGACATCGCCGTGGTGGGTGCCGGGGTGCGACTCACGCTGGACGACAGCGGCCTTGTGAGCGCGGCTGCGGTCGCGCTCGGCGCGGTGGCGCCCACCGTCGTGCGGGTGCCTGCCGCAGAGGCGGCGCTCGTGGGCAGCAGCCTCGACGACGCAGCGTTGGCCGCCGCAGCCGCAGCCGCCAGCGATGCCTGCAACCCCATCGACGACAAGCGGGGCACGATCAACTACCGGCGCCAGGTCGCCGGCGTGCTCACCCGTCGAGCCGCCGGCATTGCCGCCGACCGGATTCGAACACGCAACGGACAGAACGGAGCGTCCTGATGAGCCGCACCCATG
>CAZAFV010000070.1:0-13620 GCA_964484385.1 uncultured Acidimicrobiales bacterium | reverse complement strand
GTGCTGATCTGCACGCCCGACAAGGACCTGGGCCAGTGCGTGGGCGGCAAGGTCGTCCAGTGGGACCGCCGGGCCGACGAGATCATCGACGTGGCGGGGGTAGAGGCGAAGTTCGGCGTCAGCCCCGAGTCGATTCCCGACTACTTGGGCTTGGTGGGAGACAGTGCTGACGGCTTTCCGGGCCTGAAGGGCTGGGGCGCCAAGTCGACCTCGGCGATGCTGTCGCACTACGGCCACATCGAGAACATCCCCGATTCGCACGATGACTGGGAGCCGAAGGTGCGCGGCGCGGCCGGGCTTGCCGCAACGCTCGCTGGCGAGCGAGAACTTGCCCTGCTGTTCCGTCGCATCGCCACGGTGCGCACCGACGCGCCGGTGTCAGACAGCGTGGACGAGTTGGCCTGGCGCGGCCCGCATCGGGGGTTTGAGGAACTCTGCGAACGGATCGGCGCCGAGAGCTTGCTTGACCGGGTGATGAATCTCGCGGCCTACCGCGCCGACACCTAGTCGAAGCTCAGCCGAGTTGAAGCGAGGTCGGGCTCAATCAAGCGGGCTGGTTCAGCTCGATCATGTTGCCCGCCGGGTCGAAGAAGAACGTCTGTCGGGCAGTAGTGCCCGGCAGCGCCACCGGGTCCTTGACCCGCACGCCGGCGTCACGCAGCTCGGCCACCGTGGCATCGATGTCATCCACCTTGAAGGCCCAGTGCTGTCCCTTGGGTGGCACCCAGTCGGCCACCTCAATCAAGTGCACCTCACCGCCGCCGGGCGTCTGCAGCCACCGCCCGTTGAACCCGAAATCGGGCCGGTCGAGCTGCTTCATGCCCAGGACGTCGGTATAGAACGGCGCCGCAGCATCCACATCGGCGCAGTTGATCGAAACGTGATGCACAGGCCCCAGTTCCATGCCCGCAGCCTAGAGAACCCGGAGCCTGGGTACCGGACGACTCGCTCTCGTAGGCTTTCCTGAATGTCTGAGCCGACCATGGACGAGCGGTTGGGAGAGCTGGACCGTCGTCGCGCCGAGGCGCTGAACGCCGGCACCGAGCGGGCCGTCCAGCGGCAGCACGACAAGGGCAAGATGCTCGCCCGCGAGCGCATCGAGTACCTCTTCGACGAGGGCACGTTCCACGAGCTCGACATGCTGGCCCGCCACCGGGCGCACGACGTCGGCCTCGACGAGCGCCCCTACACCGACGGAATCATCACCGGCTGGGGCAACATCGACGGCCGCAAGGTGTTCGTGGCCAGCCAGGACTTCACCGTGTTCGGCGGCGCTCTCGGCGAGGTGTTCGCGGAAAAGACCCACAAGGTCATGGATCTCGCCGAGTCCGTCGGCGCGCCGATCATCGGCCTCAACGACGGCGCCGGTGCCCGCATCCAGGAGGGCGTGGTCTCGCTGGCGGGCTACGGCGGCATCTTCCGTCGCAACGTGCTGGCCTCGGGGGTCATCCCGCAGATCAGCGTGATCATGGGGCCGTGCGCCGGCGGCGCCGTCTACTCGCCCGCCATGACCGACTTCATCTTCATGGTGCGCGACTCCAGCCACATGTTCATCACTGGCCCCGACGTGGTCAAGACCGTTACCGGCGAGGACGTGACGCTCGAAGAGCTCGGCGGCGCCGGCTCCCACAGCACCAAGTCGGGCGTGGCCACCTTCGTGGCTGCCGACGAGAAGGCCGTCCTCGACGACGTGCGCTACCTGCTGTCGTTCCTGCCGTCGAACAACCTCGACGCGCCCCCGGCCGTCGAGACCGCCGACGAGCCCGACCGCTGGTGCCCGACGCTGCGCGACCTCATGCCGCAGAGCCCCAACGTGCCCTACGACATGAAGCAGGTGATCGGCGAGGTCGTCGACGACGGCGAATTCTTCGAGTACCACGCCGCTTGGGCCGGCTCGATCGTGTGCGGCTTCGCCCGGCTCAACGGCCGCTCGGTGGGCGTGGTCGGCAACCAGCCGATGGTGATGGCCGGCGTGCTCGACATCGAGTCGTCAGAGAAAGCGGCCCGTTTTGTGCGCTTCTGCGACGCCTTCAACATCCCGCTGCTCACGTTCGTCGACGTGCCCGGCTTCCTGCCCGGCGTCGACCAGGAGCACGGCGGCATCATCCGTCACGGGGCCAAGCTGCTGTACGCCTACTGCGAGGCCACCGTGCCCCGGGTGCAGGTCATCACCCGCAAGGCCTACGGCGGCGCCTACGTCGTGATGGACTCCAAGTCGGTCGGCTGCGACGTCAGCTTCGCATGGCCCACGGCCGAGCTGGCCGTGATGGGCCCGCAGGGAGCGGTCGAGATCCTGAACCGGCGTGAGCTGCAGCAGGCCGCCGATCCCGAGGCTCGCAAGGCGGCGCTGGTCGACGAGTACAGCCGCAAGTACGCCAACCCCTACATCGCGGCTGAGCGGGGCATCGTGGATGCGGTCATCGACCCCGCCGAGACCCGCCAGAAGGTCATCGCCGCGTTCGACATGATCGGCGCCAAGCGCGAGGAACTGCCTCGCCGCAAGCACGGCAACGTGCCGCTCTAAGAGGCTGAGCCGAATGGCGGGGGCGAGCGAGCGGTGACCGCACCTGTGATCGAGGCTTCGCACGTGGCTATCACTCCCGCTGCGACAGCGGAAGAGGCCGCCGCGATCGTCACGGCGCTGGAGCTGCTGTGGCCCCGTCCTGTCCCGGCCGACCCGCACGCGGTGCCGTCCAGCAAGTGGCGATTCAGCGGCCGCCCCTGGCAAGCCCCCACGTCCTGGCCGGCCGTCCGCTACCGCTAGCCGTGCCAGCAGGCCCGAACCACGCTGTCGTCATGCCGCTCGACGGCCTGCGCGTCATCGATCTCTCATCGGTGTTCGCCGGGCCGCACTGCGCCCGCTACCTGGCCGATTTCGGTGCCGATGTCATCAAGGTGGAGCGGCCGGGCGGCGACACCGTCCGCAATATGGGATGGCGGGATGCACAGGGCGAGACGCTGTGGTGGCGGCTCGTCAATCGCAACAAGCGCTGCGTCACGCTCGACCTCAAGGCCGCCGCCGACCTGGCCGTGCTGCGGCGGCTGCTGGCCGTCGCCGATGTGCTGGTGGAGAACTTCCGGCCCGGCAAGCTCGAAGCGCTTGGGCTGGTGCCCGACGAGCTGATCGAAGCCAATCCGAAGCTGGTGGTGGTGCGGCTGACCGGCTTCGGCCAGGACGGTCCCTACCGGGACCGCCCGGGCTTCGCGACGCTCGCCGAGGCGATGAGCGGTTTCGCCTCGATGAACGGCGAGGCCGACGGCGCGCCGCTGCTGCCGCCGGTGGCGCTCACCGATGAGATCGCCGGCCTGGCCGGAGCGTTCGCGGCGATGGTGGCCTTGCGCAGCGGCGTCGGCCAGGTGGTCGACGTCAACCTGCTCGAGTCCATGTCGCAGGCGATGGGCCCGCTCATGACTGCCTGGCACACCGAGGGTTACCTGCAGCCCCGCCTCGGATCGGGCATCCCCTACAGCGTTCCCCGCGGCACCTACGAGGCGTCCGACGGCGGATGGCTGGCCGTCAGCAGCTCCACAGACTCGGTGGCTGCGAGGGTCATGGAGATGATCGGCATCGGCGGCGACGAGCGATTCACCACCTTCGAGGGCCGCATGGCCCACCGCGCCGAGCTCGACGAGGCCATGGCCCAGTGGGTGTCACAGCGCACGCTCGCCGAAGCAGTCGAGGCATTCGAGGATGCTCAGGCCGCCGCGGCACCGGTCCTCGACATGAGCCAGCTAGCAGACGACCCCCACGCCAAAGCCCGCGAGGTGTTCGTGGAAGTGGACGGGATAGTGCAGCAGAACGTGATCGCCCGCCTGAGCGCCACACCCGGTCAAGTCCGCTGGACCGGCCGCAAAGAAGGCGCCGACAACCACTCCCTAACCAACATCCCCGACGACACCGACCCCTGGCCCGCTCCCTAACTGTCTGCGGACGGGATCGGCGCCACACCCTTCAGCTTCAGCAACACCCAGCGCCCAGCCTTCATCAGCGGGTACGTGAAGCGTGAGATCAGCGGTGAGCTGAACGCCAGCCGGTTGAACTTGTTGAAAGCACCATGATCGGTCGACAGCAGCGCGAGCACATGCAGCGCTTCATGGCCGACATAGTGCCGGTCGCCGATCTTCACCACCATCCCGTCGTTCAGGTCGTGCGGCAGCCGCCGCACCTCCTCGACGATCGGCCCGCCTTGGCGCGCATCAACCAGCACGAACTCGCCGACAGTCTCCTGCAGCCGCAGGTACTGGGCGTAGTTGTTGCACATCGGGCACTCGCCGTCGTACACCAGCCAGACCCGATCGGTCTGCGAAGGCCGTTGCAACCGCTGCCGGCGTTTCATGATGCGGAACGGTATGCCCACGAGCGGCAGTGACCGCACGGTCCCCGACACCGAGAACCGAGCTGGTGCAAGCGGCGACAGCAACAGGAACAGGCCCAGCATGACGATGTTGAGCGAGAACGAGATGTTCATGAGCCAGTCGCTGGTGATGTGGAACAGCATCAGCACCGCCCCGAACAGCCGGTGCAGGTGAGGCCGGAACACCACCAGCAGCGCGAAGATCTCGATGTAGAGCGTCAGCCACCACATCGACTGCGCCAGCCAGTTGTGCTGCGCCACGAACGGCAGCAGGATCGGGATGTTGTCTGCCTCGAGCAGCGCCCGGTCCAGCAGGATCCTCGACATCGCGTCGGTCGAGAACACCTCGAGGCGGCTGTGCCACAGCTTCCAGAAGCCCGACAGCGTGTACGACAGCAGGATCAGGCCCTGTGCGAACCACAGCACCGTGAGGCACGACAACACGTTCTTGCGGGCCATGCGGCTGCCCTCGTCGCGCCTCGGCAGGAACAGCAGCGCAAAGCCGACGAACAGGATGACGTGCGAGCCGTGATTGATGGCGCCGTAGGAGTTGGCGAGCGCCACGTGCAGCAGCAGGTAGCCGAAGCTGCCCAGCCGCCACAGCAAGAACCTGGGGAAGCCGGCGGCGGCGATGGCGAACGCCAGACCGACCACCGTGACGACGCGGTCGTGTGCGAACCAGCCCCCTCCGGTCAGCCACTGCACGGCGTCGATCGGCCACAGCGGCGCGGTGGGCGGCCGCCCCATGTAGGCATGCGCGAACTGCAGCCCTGAGGTGCCGATGTTGAACGCAAGGAACAGGTAGTAGAAGCGGCTGAGCATCACCACATCGGTCGCCGCCCGGGTCAGCTCAGCAGGCGAGCGACGCTCGACCTCGCCGGCCTGCAGGACCGACCTCCGCATCCAGCGCATAGACCGGCGCGCCAGCACCACGCCTACTCCGCGCCCGCGGCCGGCCCGATCCGGCCGGTCTGGGTGTTCCACTGGCCAATGACGGCGACGGGCCGGTAGAAGTCGGTCCTGAGCGCCGTTCCGTCGGCGAGATCGTCGACCCCGTCCCGAACATCACGCAGGTCGACCTCGGCCTCGACGATGCTGAAATCGATGCTGCGATCGCCGAGCGCGTGCCGCACGATCGGAACCAGCACGTCGCGCACTGTCTCGTCGCAGGGATCGCCCCGGCGGCACGCCCAGGCCGTGGTGCTCAGCACCTTCCAATCTCGGATGTCCGTGCTCGGGATCAGGTAGAAGTCGCCCTCTACCGGCTCACCGTCGATCGCGTCGATGGCCAGTCCGAACTCGGTCGTCTCCCAGTCGGGGACGTGCGCGAAGAGCTTCCACTTGAAGAAGGGGAACACCTCGGTGTGGTCATCCTCGAGCACCCCGTTGAGCGGGATCATGGCGATGTACAGCACGATGAAGCCCGGTACCAGCAGCTTCCACCGTCGGCGGCGCCTGATGCGAGAGGCGGTGCCCGTCACGGGATTCTCACGTCTCCGATAGGGGCTGTCGTGGGCGATGCGTGCACGACACGAGCGCGATGAGCTGTTCAGCCAGTGCCGGCGCGTGACTGCTCGGCCAGGCCGGCGATGTCGGCCATGATCGCGGCCAGCTCGAAGTCCTTCGGGGTGTAGACCGCGGCCACGCCCGCGTCACGCAGCGCCTGGTGGTCCGCGGGCGGGATGATGCCGCCGACGACCACCGGGGCGTTCACGCCTTCGGCGTCGAGGCACGCCAGCACCTCGGGCACCAGCTCCAGGTGACTGCCCGACAGGATCGACAGGCCCACCACGTCCACGTCCTCGTCGCGTGCCGTTGCGGCAATGTGGCTCGGGGTCAGCCGGATTCCCTCGTACACCACTTCCATGCCGGCGTCGCGGGCCGCGACTGCCACCTGCTCAGCGCCATTGGAATGGCCGTCGAGGCCCGGCTTGGCAACCAGCACCCTGGGCGGCCCGCCCTCCATCGCCGCGCAGCGCTGGGCCACGGTTGCCAGTGCAGTCCCTCTCGACGCCCGCCCTGCAGCGGCGCCGCCCAGGCCGGTCGGTGCACGGAACTCGCCGAACACCTCGCGCAGCGCTTGGGCCCACTCGCCGGTGGTCACCCCGGCATGGGCGGCCTCGATGCTCGGCCCCATGATGTTCACATCGCCCGATGCGGCCACCCGCAGGTCGTCGAGCGCTGCGACGACCCGGTTCGAGTCGCGTGCGGCCCGCCAGCGTTCGAGATCGGCAACCAGCTCGGCTTCCACCTCGGGATCCACCCGCAGGATCGACTCGTCGCCCTCCAGCGGCGACGGCGCCGTCTCGGTGAACTCGTTCACCCCCACCACGGTCAGCTCGCTGGCCTCGATCTGGCGCACCCGCTCGGTGTGGCTCGCCACCAGGCGCCGCTTCAGCTCGGTGATCGCGGCGAACGCGCCCCCCATCGCCAGCACCTCGTCCAGCTCAGCCTGCGCCGACTCCGCCAGCTCGGCCGTGCGTCCCTCGACCACCACCGAGCCGTCGAAGATGTCGCCGTACTCCAGCAAGTCGGTCTCGTGCGCCAGCACCTGTTGGATCCGCAGCGACCACTGCTGGTCCCAGGGCCGCGGCAGCCCCAGCGCCTCATTCCAGGCAGGCAGCTGCAGCGAGCGGGTTCGCGCCCGCTGCGACAGCGTCACGCCCAGGGCCTCGAGTGTGATCCGGGCCACGTTGTTCTCGGGCTGCGCCTCGGTGAGCCCGAGCGAGTTCACCTGCACGCCGTAGCGGAACCGCCGCAGCTTGGGGTCGGCCACGCCGTAGCGCTCAGCGCAGATCTGGTCCCACATCTGGGTGAAGGCCCGCACCTTGCAGACCTCTTCGATGAATCGGATGCCCCCGTTCACGAAGAACGAGATGCTGCCCACCGCGGCATCGAATCGCTCGGGGAGCACCTTGCCGCTGTCGCGCACGGCGTCGAGCACGTCGATCGCGGTGGCCAGCGCGTAGGCGATCTCCTGGGTGGGCGAAGCGCCGGCTTCCTGCAGGTGGTAGCTGCACACGTTGATCGGGTTCCACTGCGGCACGTGCTGCGAGCAGTACGCCACCACGTCGACGGTGAGCCGGCGGCTGGCCTCAGGCGGGAAGATGAACGTGCCCCGGCTCAGGTACTCCTTCACGATGTCGTTCTGGGTGGTGCCCCGCAGCGCCTCGGCCGCCACCCCGGCGTTCTGTGCGTTGGCGATGTAGAGGCTCAGCAGCCAGGGTGCCGTGGCGTTGATGGTCATGGAGGTGTTCATGGCGTCGGGCGGGATGCCGTCCATGAGCTGGGCCATGTGGCCCAGGTGGGTGACCGGCACGCCCACCTTGCCCACCTCGCCGCGCGCCATCGAGTGGTCGGGGTCGTAGCCGGTCTGGGTCGGCAGGTCGAACGCCACCGACAGCCCCGTCTGGCCCTTGGCCAGCATCGACCGGTACAGCTCGTTGGAGGCCTGGGCGGTGGAGTGCCCCGAGTACGTGCGCATCAGCCACGGCCGCGAGCGCTGTGGAGAGTCGGAAGCCGTCACGGTCGTGAACGCTACGGCCCCTCAGAGCCTTCCCGTGTTGCCCGCTCTTGTTCCCAGTCTTCATGTGATTGGGCTCACGGGCCGCTCGGGCCCGGGCTCAGCCGTCGAGCATGCGGAAGACCATCGGGCGCAGCCAGATCTCAGGCAGCGGCCGCGTGATGGCTTCGGCCAGCAGCTCCAGGTAGGCCGCACGCTCGACTTCCACGGCACCGAGCCCGGCCAGGTGCGGTGTGCTCCATTGCACGTCCAGCAGCGCGCCCCCGGTCACCTTGAGCGCATCCACCAGCGCCACGAGGGCCACCTTGGAGGCATCGGTCTCGGTGTGGAACATCGACTCGCCGGCGAAGAAGGCGCCCACGGCCACGCCATACAGGCCGCCCACCAGCTCGTCGTCGAGCCAGGTCTCCACGCTGTGGGCCCACCCGAGCTCGTGGAGCTGCAGGTAGGCGTTGTGCATGTCGTCGCTGATCCAGCCGTGCGGGCGGGCGGGATCGGCGCACGACTCCAGCACCTGCTCGAAGGCGGTGTCGATGCGGATGTCGAATCGTCGGCAGGCTCGCCGCAGCGAGCGGCTCACCCGCAGGTAGCTGAGCGGCAGGATGCCTCGCGGGTCGGGCGACCACCAGCCGACGGTGTCGCCCAGCGGCATGGGAAACAGCCCTGCCCGGTAGGCACCGAGCAGCGTGCCCGCCTCGAGGTCGGCGCCCGCACCGACGAGGCCGTTCTCGTCTGCGGTCGACGCGGGAGGGAATGACCATCCCGACTCGGGCGGCTCCGTGGGGCCGTCTTCTGACTGGCGCTGCATCGGAGCGAGCCTACGCCTGATCGGTTCGACGCGTTGGGCCCGGGGGCTCAGCCTCAGCTGCGCGCATCGGTGTATGCGTCGATCTGAGCTTGGCTGGCCTCGCTGATGGTCACGCTCTTGACCACGACATCCTGGACCGGCACGTCGCCTGCGCCGGTAGCGACGCCTTCGATCTCCATCACGACGTCCATGCCCTCGACCACATGGCCGAGCGGCGAGTAGAGCGGCGGCAAGCCGGCGCCGTTGGGGCCGGTGATCACGAAGAACTGCGAGCCGTTGGTAGCCGGATTGCCCCGGTTGGCCATGGCCACCGATCCGATCCGGTACCAGTCGTCCGCAGGCGGGAAGGCACCGGTGAACTGGTAGCCGGGCCCGCCGCGGCCGAAGTCGAGCTGCACATCGCCGCCCTGGATCACGAAGTCGGAGATGATCCGGTGGAACAGCGTGCCGTCGAATGCGCCCCAGCGGCCCAGCACCACGAAATTGTTGACGCTGTCGATGTCGAGTGCCGGGTTGAGCAGCATCGTGAAGCTGCCCATGTTCGTGTCGAAGGCCGCGGCGTACATGGTGTCGGGATCGATGCAGAGCGGCGGCGGGGCGTCGAACTGGTTGAGCGGCCCATCGCTGCCGTCCTTCGCAGGACACGACGTCGGGTCCGGCGCAGCCGCCTCATCGGGACCGCTGTCGGCCTCAGGCTCGGCCGCAGCCTCAGTAACCGGCGCCGCTTCGTCGCCCGGCTCATCAGTTTCAAACGAAGTGACCTCAGTCGCCTCAGCCTCAGCAGCGACCGCAGCATCGCCGCCATCGTCACTGTCGTCCCCGCTGAAGTAGCTCCAAAGGAAGATCGCAAGCAGCACAGCCGCCGCGATGATCACCACTCGCAACACCTTGCGAGTGGTGCTGGAACGCTTCTTCGCGCGTTCCGCTTCGGCAACCGCCCGCATGCGGTTCTCCCGCTGCCGCTGTCGTTTCTCGCTGCTCATAAGTGCCCCTGAGATGTGCCGGCGGTCACACTACCGACGCCCAGTCGACACCTCGGGCAAAGACACAAAGCAACAAGGGGAGGGCGGGGGCAGGTGTGCCCGCGCGCAGTTCGCAGCGCCACAGCCCATCCACCGTGCAGCGGGCGGCGCTGCGCTTGTCTGAAGCACGGGTGCGCCTGCCCCCGTCCACCCCGGACGCACGCACAGGCCGCGCCTGCCCCCGCCCACCCCGGACGCACGCACAGGCTGCCCCTGCCCCCGCCCACCCCGGAAGCATCCTCCACCCCGAACCCACCTGATCAGAGAGCGCCCGCAAGCCCCCCCGATACCCTCGCCCAACGTGCCCCTAGTCGTGCAGAAGTTCGGAGGAACGTCAATCGCCAGCGCGGCGCGCATGCGCGAGGTAGCCGACCACGTAAAGCACTGCCGCACCCGCGGCGACGAGATTGTGCTCGTCGTCAGTGCCATGGGCTCCGAGACCGACGAGCTCATCGCGCTGGCCACCCAGATCACCGACGAGCCATCAGGCCGCGAGCTCGACATGCTCATCACCGCAGGCGAGCGCAAGGCCATCGCGCTGATGTGCATGGCGCTGCACGACGTGGGCGTGCCGGCCGATTCGTTCACCGGCAGCCAGGCGGGCTTTCTCACCGACACGAACCACCGCAACGCCAAGATCCTGTCGGTCACGCCCAAGCGGGTCACCGAGTCGCTCGAAGCCGGTCGCGTCGCTGTCGTCGCCGGCGCGCAGGGCGTGTCGACCGACAACGACGTGACGTTCCTGGGACGCGGCGGGTCAGACACCACGGCCGTCGCCCTGGCGCACGGCCTCGGCGCCGACGCCTGCGAGCTCTACACCGATGTGTCGGGGGTGTTCACCACCGATCCACGGGTGTGCCCCGCCGCTCGCAAGATTGCGCGCATCGGGTTCGATGAATTGCTCGAGATGACCGCGATGGGCTGCCCCAAGCCGGCTGCCCGCTCGGTCGAGGTTGCCCGCACGTACGGCGTTCCCCTGCATGTGCGCTCGGCATTCACGTGGGAACCGGGAACATGGGTCGTTGACACGGAGTCAGGCATGGACGCGAGGGAAATGGAAAAGCCGATTGTGACCGGCATCGTGCCGGACACATCGCAGGCCAAGGTGACGCTGGTCGGCGTCCGCGACGAGCCGGGCATTGCCGCCAAGGTGTTCCGCACGCTCGCCGATGCGGCGGTCGTGGTCGACATGATCGTGCAGAACGTGGGCGACCACGATCGCACCGACATCTCGTTCACGGTTCCCGCGGAGAGCGCCGAGGAGGTGCGTGGCATCTGCGAGGGAATGGTGGACACGGTGGGCTTCTCGTCGACGAACACCGATGCCGACATCGCCCGGGTCTCGCTCGTCGGTGCCGGCATGGCCAGCCACCCCGGCGTGGCCGCCACCATGTTCGAGACGCTGGCATCCCAAGACATCAACATCGAGATGATCTCCACCTCGCCAATCCGCATCTCCTGCGTAGTAGCCGAAGCAGACGTAGACCGAGCCACAGTCGCCCTGCACACAGCCTTCGGCCTCGATTGACGAGGCGAAGAAAATACGGCCTCGATTGAGATCCACGCGGAACGAGGGGTGGGCGGGGGCAGGTGTGCCCGCGCGCAGTTCGCAGCGCCACAGCCCGTCCACCTCGTAGCGGGCGGCGCTGCGCTTGTTTGAAGCACGGGTGCGCCTGCCCCCGCCCACCCCGGTAATTCACAGAAGACCGCCAAGAGCCGCTCGGTAGCCTCGGTCTCATGCGCGTAGGAATAGTCGGAGCCACCGGCCAGGTAGGCGGTGTGATGCGGGCCATCCTGGCCGAGCGAGCATTCCCGATCGACGAGCTGAGGCTCTTCGCGTCGGCCCGCTCAGCCGGCCGCAAGATCGGCTGGAACGGATCCGAAGTCACCGTCGAGGATGCCGCCGAAGCCGAGTTCGCCGGCCTCGACATAGCCCTGTTCTCCGCAGGCAAGACCACCTCGCGAGCCATCTCCGAGCGCGTCGCTTCGCAGGGTCCGACGGTCATCGACAACTCGTCTGCGTGGCGCATGGACCCCGACGTGCCGCTGGTGGTGCCCGAGGTGAACGCCAAGGAGGTGTTCAACGCTCCCAAGGGGATCATCGCCAACCCCAACTGCACCACGATGGCGGCGATGCCAGTGCTGGCGCCGCTGCACGCCGAGGCCGGCTTGACCTCGATGGTGGCGGCCACCTACCAGGCCGTGTCCGGTGCCGGTCTGGCCGGCGTCGACGAGCTCGACCAGGCACTGGCCGCAACGAAGGAAGGTGCCGCAGCGCTCACCTACGACGGCGACGCCGTCACCCATCCCGCGCCCGACAAGTTCCCCGGCCCGATCGCCCACAACGTGCTGGCCCAAGCCGGCAGCTTCGTCGATGATGGCCTCGGCGAGACCGACGAAGAGCAGAAGCTCCGCTTCGAGAGCCGCAAGATCCTGGGCATTCCCGATCTGGCCGTTTCGGGCACCTGCGTGCGGGTGCCGGTGTTCACCGGCCACTCGCTGTCGCTGAACCTGCGCTTCGAGCGGCCCATCTCGCCCGAGCGAGCAACCGAGCTGCTGGCCGAAGCGCCAGGCGTGGAGCTGGCCGAAGTGCCGACGCCGCTGCAAGCGGCAGGCCGCGATCCGTCCTATGTCGGCCGCATCCGCCGCGACTCCACCGTCGATCACGGCCTGGCGCTGTTCGTAGTAGGAGACAACCTCCGCAAAGGCGCCGCCCTCAACGCCGTCCAGATCGCCGAGGTCATCTCGGCGATATGAGACACAGCGCAGAAACCCTCGCCGCCTAGCCGCGGCGCACGGATACTTCGGCACCAGCAACCTCGGGCTCGTCGTCGACGATCTCAGCCGGAAAGCCGGCCGCCGTGACACTCTGCCCGGTCGCATCCTCGAGCCGCCGGATGATGTTCGGCGACCACTCCCGGTCGCCGTAGCGAGCGGCCCCGTCGGCGAACACGTCCACCAGCACCGGTGACAGCTCCAGTGGCAGGCCGTGCTCGGCAGCGATGTCGGCGAACAGGCCGATGTCCTTGCACACCAGGTCCATGGTGAAGTTGATGTCACGCGAGCCGTTCAGGATCACCTGGCTCTCGGTCTCGTGGACGAACGAGTTGCCCGAGCTGATGCGGATGGCCTCATAGGTGGTGGCCAGGTCCATGCCCGCCGCCTGGGAGGTGGCCAGCGCTTCGCACAGCGAGACCAGGTTGGCGGTGGCCAGGTAGTTCGTCACTACTTTCAGAATCGATGCCGAACCCAGCGGCCCGGTGTGCAGGATGCGCCGCCCCATGGTCACGAGCAGCGGCAGCATTGCCTCGAAGGTGTCGCGCTCGCCGCCGGCGAAGATCGAGATGTTGCCGGTAGCGGCCCGGTGGCAGCCGCCCGACACCGGGCAGTCAATGGCTGCGCCGCCCGCCGCCTCCACCAGCGCACCCAACCGGCGCACCTCATGATGATCAGTAGTGCTCATCTCCGCCCAAATCTTCACCCCCGACCCCGTCAAGTCGGCAGATCGGCCCGAGCCAAACCCAGCCAGCACCCCGTCAGGAGCCTCGAGCACCGCCGCAACCGCAGCAGGAGAAGGCAAGCAAGTAATCACCACATCACAGCGTTCCGCCAACTCAGTCCCAGAAGCAGCGGTCTCAGCACCAGCATCCAAAAAAGGCGCCATCGCAGCCGGATCCAGATCGCGCACCACCAGCTCAACCCCATTGCGCAACAAAGACCCAGCCAGCTTCCCCCCAACATTCCCCAACCCAACAAACCCCACCCGAGCTGAACCCGCCAAGGCTTCGGTAATCACCATGCTCACTCCCGGTCAACGGCGCTAGCCGAAGCGCACAGATGCCAAAGCGGAGGCGGCGGGATCGGAAGAGCACACGTCTGAACTCCAGTCACCCATTCGAATCGCGGTTTGCG
>CAZAFV010000069.1:0-13707 GCA_964484385.1 uncultured Acidimicrobiales bacterium | reverse complement strand
GTGCCTGAGGGGCTGAGGCGGCGAGCTGACGGGACGCTGGCGTGCTGGTGGGGCGAGGGCCACGACGACTACGAGGCGTATCACGACACCGAGTGGGGTCTGCCGGTTACCGACGACGTGCGCCTGTACGAGAAGATGTGCTTGGAAGGCTTCCAGTCGGGGCTGTCGTGGTTGACGATCCTGCGCAAGCGCGAGAACTTTCGGGCCGCGTTCTGCGGGTTTGACTTCGAGGTTGTGGCGGGCTTTGGGACCGCCGATGTCGAGCGACTCCTCGGCGACGCAGGCATCGTGCGCCATCGCGGCAAGATCGAAGCCACCATCAACAACGCCCGCGCCGCCCTCGGCACCATCGATGCGCACGGCAGCCTGGCGGCCTTCTTCTGGTCGTTCGAGCCGCAGCCAGAGGATCGGCCGGCAACCATCGACTACCGCACGCTCACGTCGATGCCCACAACGCCCGAATCGACAGCACTCAGCAAGGCACTGCGCAAGCAAGGCTGGCGTTTTGTCGGCCCCACCACCTGCTACGCCCTCATGCAGGCCTCGGGCATCGTCAACGACCACCTCGAGGGCTGCCATCGCCGGCCGGTCATCGAGGCCGCCCGCGCAGAGTTGGTCCGACCGTGAACCGCGTCAGCCGGCGAGGAATCAAGCGCCGATGACGACGACACCGTCCTCGGTGGCGAGGTGGGTCATCGGCACATCGTGGGGCTCCGATGGAAGCTGGTCGAAGACGATGCCGCGGCAGGCGACGCCGACGCGCAGGCAATCCTCGGGCAGCCGGGCCAGCAACTCGTCGTAGTAGCCCACGCCGTGGCCCAGTCGTGTGCCGTGGCGGTCGAAGGCCACGCCGGGCACCAGCGCCAGAGAGATGTGGCGGGTCTGCAACTCGAACGCATCCGCGGTGGGCTGGGGGAAGCCATAGCGGTGCTGTTCCATGGCACCGATCGCCGGGTGCAGCGTGAGCGGGCCGTCCGGGGGCGTGCGCGTCACGGCAAAGCGCTGCCAGCCGACGGCGTCGGCGAGCCCGTCGAGCGACAGCTCATTCGCCATTGCCCGGTAGAAGAGGATCAGGTTGGCCCCCGAGGGCACCGGCGCGCCGGCAACGGCAGTCGAGCCTTCGTCGAACGCCCCGATGAACTCCCGCAGGCCCGCTACGACGGCGACTGTCGACGCTGCTGAAACCGGCTGGCGCTGTTCTCGGATCCACCGGCGCCAAGCGTCCTTCGAAGACCCCGGTCCAGGCTCGCCGCTCATCTCAACGACGCTAGGTGTCTCGCACCCGCAGCCATACAATTCGCGTCGTGGGGATTGGGGAGGTGACGCTCCCGCCGCTGTACGACCGGCCGCCTCGTCCGCTGGCCATGGCGCGCTGGACGATCACCAAGTTCCTGTGGTGGCAGGGCGGCCTGTGGATCGCTGTCGGCATCGCGGCGTGGAACTGGCTCACGCCGTCGATCGAGAGCTTCGCGACCCCATCGGTGTGGGCCGTCGCAGCGCTGTACCTGCGCAACGTGGCGCTCATGATTGCCGTGGCCGGCGGCCTGCACTGGCGGCTGTTCATCCGGCGCAGCCAGGGCGCCGAGCACAAGTACGACGAGCGCTGGCTGTCGGCTGGGCGCAGGCCGTTCCTGTTCCGCAACCAGACCCGCGACAACGTGTTCTGGTCGCTTGCCAGCGCATGCTCCATCGCAGCGCTGTACGAGACGCTGATCCTGTGGCTGTATGCCAACGACCTCATCTGGACCGTTCCGGCAACGGGCAGCCTCGCCAGCTTCGGCTACACGGCGGCATTGACGCTGCTGATCTTCCCGCTGGGCTCGGTGCACTTCTATGCCAACCACCGGCTGCTCCACACCAAGCACCTGTACCGCTGGGCCCACTCGCTGCACCATCGCAACGTCAACATCGGCCCGTGGTCGGGCGTGTCGATGCACCCGCTCGAGCACGTGCTGTACCTCTCGGTGCCGCTCATATTCCTGGTGATCCCGGCGAACCCGTACCTGATCACGCTGACAACCACGTATTTCCTGCTGTCACCGGCAGCATCGCATTCGGGTTTCGACCGCTTCGTGGTAGCTGGCGGTCGCACCGTGGCCGGCGGCGACCGATTCCACACGCTCCACCACCGCTATTTCGACTGCAACTACGGAACCGCGATCGTGCCGCTCGACAAGTGGTTCGGCACGTTCCACGACGGCAGCGACGCAGCCACCGACCGCATCGTCGAACGCCGCCGTCTGGCAGCCCGCTAGGCGATGGTCTCGGGTTCGGTGGTGACGAGCAGTTCGGCGACAGATGCGGTATTCGGCAGTCGCAGGATCGTGGCCAGAGCCTGGGCCAGATCATCGGCTTGGATCATGATCGACGGGTCCACCCCGAAGCCCGAGGTCATGTCGGTCTGCACATAGCCCGGACACACGGCCGTGCACCGGATCCCATCAGGAAAGGTGAGGTGCCGGACCGAGTGGTGCAGCGCCATTGCGGCGTGCTTGCTCATCGCATAGCCGGGCGCGAAGGTGCCGCGCACTCGCTTGCCCGACATCGAGATCACGTTCACGATGCGGCCCTCGCCACTGTTTCGCAGGTGGTTGAGCGTGGCGCGGAGCATGCGGAACGGCCCCTTCGCGTTGACCTCCCACATCTTGTCGAGGGCGTCCTCGGTCAGCTCCTCGAACTCATCAGGGTGAGCGACGCCAGCGTTGTTGACGAGGCAGTCGATCCGGCCGTGCGCCGAAATCGTCTCGGCGGTCCAGCGCTCGGCAGCCTCGGGATCGGTGGCGTCGTAGCGGTGCAGGCTCACCGCCGGCCCGCCGCTGGCGTCGGTTCGGTACTCAGCAGCTGAGACTTCCAGCGAGGCCACGTCACGAGCGCCCAGCGACAGCGCCCAGCCGTCGGCGTGCAGAGCTGCGGCGACGGCCTCGCCGATGCCGCGATTGGCACCACTGATCATCGCCACGCAGCCGGTGATGTCTCGCATCTCGCACTCCTCCTGCCGGGCGGTCGGGTCATCCCGGCGCGCTTCGGTGACCCGCAGTAGCGTTCGCAATCGGCCTCGCCGCGAAGCCGGCCGGCCGGTCCGGAGGCTAGGTCGATGGTGCAGAGTTTGTCGGAGGGCAGCGAGGGATCTGCATACCTCCCCGGTTCGCCCGAACGCGACGAGCTGGCACGCCGCACCATCCGGGTGCTGCAGCTCGGGGTGATCCCCGGCGGGCTGGCCATGACGGCATCGTTCTCGGCCTCCACCTTGCTGGCAGACCAGATGACAGGCAGCGAGACAAAAGCCTCGCTGGCCGCCGTGTGCCTCAGCATCGGCGGCACGCTCGCGGGCATCCCGCTGGCTGCGCTGATGGCCCGCCACGGCCGCCGCGCCGGTCTCTCAGCCGGCTACTTCGTCGGGGCAATCGGCGCCACGCTGGCGCTGCTGTCAGCGTTCATGGGTCGCTACTCGGTGCTGGTGCTCGGCATGGTGCTGATCGGCACCGGCCAGGCCGCCAACCTGGCAGCGAGGTACGCCGGCGCCGACCTGGCCACCGACGAGAATCGGGCCCGCTCGATCAGCTTGGTGCTGTGGGCGAGCACGGTCGGCTCGGTCTTGGGACCGACCGTCGCGCTGGGTCTCAAGAGCATCTTCGCTGACACCGAGGGGCTGAGCGGATTCGCTCTGCCGTACGCACTGGCGCTCGGTCTGTTCGGCCTTGGAGCTGTCAACATCTGGCGCCGCTTGCGCCCAGATCCACTGCATGTAGTGGCCGCCGATGCGGGTTCGACGAGCGTCAAGCTGCCGAGCTTGGCCGAGGCCGGCCGCATCCTGGCCCATCCCGTGGCGTCCATTGCGCTCATCGGCATGATGCTGTCGCAGGCCGTGATGGTGGGCGTCATGACGGTGTCGCCGATTCACATGTCCCAAGGCGGCCAGAACCCGCTGATCATCGGCATCATGCTCTCGCTGCACATCGCCGGCATGTTCGCGTTCTCGCCGTATGTGGGCTGGCTGGTGGACCGCGTCGGCGGCCAGATCGTCATCGTCGCCGGCGCGCTCGTGCTCACCGTCGGCGCTGTCATGGCCGCCAACACCGACGCTGAACATGCCACCGGTCTGCTGATGGGGCTGTTTCTCATCGGCATCGGCTGGAGCTGCTGCGTAGTGTCCGCCAGCTCGCTGCTGACCGCCTCATTCCCGCTCGAGCGCAGAGTCAGCGTGCAGGCCACCGCCGACGTGCTGATGACGGCCCTCGGCGCCGCCGCCGGCGTCAGTTCAGGCCTGGCGGTGGAGCACCGCTCCTATGCCGATCTGGCGAGCTGGGGAGCGTGGGTGGCCGTGGCGCTCGGCATCGCGGCCGTCGTGATGCTTGTGCGCAACTTCCGGGTCACGCGGCGCTTCACGGCCTGATCAGCGGCTCAGCACAGTTGCCAGGGCAGAGGATCCTGCCGTCTCCCAGCGGGTGTAGGTACTGACGCGAGCTCGTGGTCTCAGAACAGGCCGTTGAGGCAGGCAGTCAGCTTGGCGTCGGCTGCCGGCGCTTGCGCAGTGAGACGCGACAGGAACGACACCGAGACGAAGTCGCCCATGACGGCGCCGGTGTCGACGTCGGCGGGCATGTCGACAGCGTCGCCCCACTCCATGGCGACCCGGAACGCGTCAGCGTTGTCGGGATGCGGCTCAAGGGTCACCGAGGTGATCGAACGCGGCGGCAGGGTGCCCACCTCGGTGAACCGCCAGCCCTTCATGTCGGCGACTTCACGATTCGGCACGTTGAGGTTGACTGCCCATGCCGAGTCGTGTTCGTCCGCGAGCAGACCGCTGAGCACGACGCTGGCAACCTCGGCCGCCGCATGCCACTTCTGGTCGGCGATGGCATCTTCCCAGCCTTGGCCCTCAACCCCGAATCCCTCGACGGTCTGGCTGACCGCCAAGCCCGGGATATTGCCATTGCGGCCTGTCAGCACCGCGCCGACGGTGCCGGAGTGGTACACGGATCGGCCGACGTTCGCGCCCGGGTTGATCCCCGACACCACCAAGTCCACCGGGCCGAAGGCGCCCAGCCGGGCGAACATCACGCACAGCGCTGGCGCTCCCGAGACGGCCCAGGCATCGGTGACGCCTTCGAAACGCACCTTGTGCACTTGGGGATCCATGAGATGCAGCGGACCGATAGCGGCGCCTGCGCCTGAGTATTCGGAATCTGGCGCCACCACCACCACATCGCCATGAGCGGTCATGGCGCTCGCAAGTACGTGCAGTCCTTCGGACTCGATTCCGTCATCGTTGGTCACCAGGATCCGCACCGTGTCGAAGGTACTGCCCTCAGGTGACGTATCGACGTATGGCTCCCGAACGGGAAGTGTCAGCTCCGTGGCAAGCTGTCTCGCTGTGAAGGAGTGGGCTGAAACGGGCAGCGAGCGCCAGTTGCGCGTCCTGCACACATCCGATGTGCACATCGGACATGTACGCGGTCCGCACGGCAGTCACCGCGACGTGTGCCAGTGCCCTATCCATGCCCTCGCCGCGACCGCCGTCGCCCATGCAGCCGACATCTTGCTGATCGCGGGGGACCTGTTCGACCACGCCCGGCTGAAACGCTCCGATGTTGCACACACGATGGAGCTGCTCGGCCGCGTCGACGCGTCGGTCGTCATCATCCCCGGCAACCACGATGTCCATGACGAACAGTCGCTGTGGGGCACCCATGCCGACCACGAGCACCGGCTCGAGGTCACGGGCGCCGGCGTGATCTTCCTGGACGATCCCGAGGGTGCGACCCTGCATTTCGGCGAGCACGACCTGACGCTGTGGGGTCGGGCGATGGACCTGCACCACTCCGAGTACCGACCCCTCGCAGGCGTACCGGCACGCCCTGACGACGGTTGGTTCATCGCCGCTGGGCACGGTCATTTCCAGCGCACGGCCGACGATGCACACCGGTCATCGCCGATCGCCGCCGAGGAGATCGAGGCCACCGGCGCCGACTACGTGGCGCTCGGCCACTGGCATGTGACGACTGATGTCTCCGTCGGCGATGTCGTGGCTTGGTACCCGGGGGCACCCATGGGCGTCCCGTCGAATGGCACTGCCTCCCTCGTCACGTTCTCGCAGGGTGCCGATGGCGCCGACCGCTCCGTCGCGGTGTCGCATGTGCCCGTGGCCGCGCCTGCCGACGGCTGCGCCTAGCGGCGGCTGCTCAGAGTTCCGCGGCGGCGCGTTCGATGCGGCGCTGCAGCACCTCGCATGCGGACATGTGGCGCATGGCATCGGATTTGGCCGCGCCGTAGTCCTCGGCGACTTGGCGCGCACGTTCGGGATCGTCGTAGGTGGCGGGCTCACCGAGCAGTGCCTGCAGCTCTGCGACGCGGTGCTCGGCCGCTTCCCACAACCGCTCGGCCGCAGCGAGTTCCCGGCGCAGGTCGGCTGTTGCGTCGTGAGCGGCTTGACGCTTGCTGGCCCCTGCGCGGCGCCGCTCGGCTGCTGCCGCTCGCGATGTCGGCGCCTCGGTGCCGGTGCCCCGACCGCTCACGGCGCCAGTGCTCCCGGCGGTGCTGCCGCCAGCGGTCCGCCTCGTGCTCAGTCCCGGCGGCCGCAGCAGGTCTTCGTCGACGCCTGGGTGCAGGGTGGCGGTGCCGTCACGCACCACGATCAGCGAGTCGGCCACGCTGCGGATGAGGTGGCGGTCGTGGGTCACCAGCAGCACCGTGCCCGGGTACACCGACAGCGCATCCTCCAGCAGATCGCAGCTGGGCAGGTCGAGGTGGTTGGTTGGCTCGTCGAGCACGAGCAGGTTCACCGGGTTCGCCATCGTGATGCCAAGCGCCAGCCGGGTGCGTTCGCCGCCCGAGAGATCCGCCACCTTGCGGTCCGCAGCGTCGCCGGGAAAGCCGAATCCTCCGAGCATCGTGCGCACATTCCGCCCGGGCTGATCACCCACCGACGCAGTGAACTCCTCCACCACTGACCGTCGAGGATCCATGACCTCGGCGAGGTGCTGAGCGAACGTGGCCATGTCCACATTGCGGCCGCGATGCAGCTCGCCGTCGAGAACGCCCAATTCGCCCTGCAGCACCCGCAACAGCGTCGTCTTGCCGGCGCCATTCGGACCGACCACGCCCACCTTGGTGCCGCGTTCGATGACGAGGTCCACGCCTTCGAGCACCGGAGCGTCGCCGTCGGCGTAGCCCACCGAAGCGCCGATCATCTCCACGACGACCCGCGATGAGCGCCGCGGCGTGCCGAAGCCGAAGCGGGCCGCCAGTTCCTTGCGGCTCGGCACCTCCACCGGCTCGATCTTCGCCAGTGCCTTGATCCGGCTCTGCACCTGGCGGGCCTTCGTGGCCTTGTAACGGAACCGCTCGATGAAGCGCTCGGTGTGAGCCCGCCGGCGAGCTTGTTGTGCCGCAGCCGCCTCGGCTGCCGCTATCCGCTCCTCGCGGGCCATAACGAATTCGGCGAAGCCGCCGACGTGCTCATACGCGGTCGTGCCGTCCATCTCGATCACGCGGTTCGCAACGGCGTCAATGAAGTCGCGGTCGTGGCTGACGAACAGCAGCCCGCCCTCCCAGGCAGCGAGCTGGTCTTCCAACCAGGCCACCGAGTCGACATCGAGGTGGTTGGTGGGCTCGTCAGCCAGCAGCACATCGGGCTTCGCCAGCAGCAGTTGAGCGAGCGCGACCCGCATCCGCCAACCGCCCGACAGCTGCGTCACCGGGCGTTGCGCATCATCGGCTGCAAAACCCAGGCCGGCGAGCACCCGGTGAGCTTCCGCTTCGAAGCCGTAGCCGCCGATCTGGCGAAAGTGAGCCTCCAGCTCGCCGTAGCGGGCGAGCACGTCGTGATGGTCGGCAGCGTCGACATCGGCCAGCCTCGCCTCCAGCGATCGAAGCTCGGCTGTCATAGCGGTGACGTCGCCCGCCCCGGCCAGCGTCGCTTCGAGCACCGTGCCGTCGGCGATCTCGGCGAGCTCCTGGGGCAGGTAGCCGATCGTCAGCCCGCTCTGGCGGTGTACCTCGCCCTCGTCCGGATCGTTGATGCCGGCCAGGATCTCCAGCAAGGTCGTCTTGCCGATCCCGTTGCCGCCCACCAGCGCCACGCGCCGGCCAGGCGCCAGCTGCACGCTGACGTCAGCGAACAGCCGCCGCGGCGGATACGACTTGCCGAGCGAGGAACCCCACAGCACGCAGCGAGTCTGCCGCAGGGCCGCCCGATCGAGCGGCTGAATATTGGGTCAGGCGTTATGCGAAGTGGGGAGCCACGTCGGCCATGAAGGCACGCAGCGCGTCGAGACGGCCCTCGATGCCGCCACGTGCCACCGGATCGAGCACGAAATGCGTCACGCCGGCCTCGGCAACTCGCCCGACGCTGTCGATCATCTGCTCGGTGCTGCCGGCGATCGACACCTCGGGCTTCATGGCCGATGCCGGATCGAGGTAGTACCGCAGCGACAGCGTGATCTCGCTGCGGTCCCGGCCGGCGGCGTCGCACGCTGCGCCCACTCCGCTCCAGCCTGCAGCAACCTCGTCGACTGTCTCGAACGCCGCATGGAAGCCGTGCCCATGCTGCGCCACCCGCCGGTATGCGGCAGCCGTATTGCCGCCGACCCACACCGGCACCGGGTCTTGCACCGGCTTGGGCTCGAAGCCGACGGCGGGGAACGAATAGAACTCGCCGTCGAAACTCGGGTCGTTCTCGCTGAACAGCGTGCGGAACACCTCGAGCTGCTCGTCAGAGCGCTTGCCACGGCGATCCCACGGCATGCCCAGTACTTCGGCTTCCTCGCGCATCCAGCCCACGCCCACGCCCAGGATCAGCCGGCCGTCCGAGAGCACGTCGATGGTTGCGAGACGCTTCGCCGTTTCCACCGGCGGCCGGTACGGCAGGATCAGCACGCTGAAGCCCAGGCGCAGGTTCTCGGTGACGGCGGCGACGAAGAGCAGTGTGCCGATGGGGTCGAGCCATCCCGTCTTCGGCGGCGCCGGGAACGAGCCGTCGTCGGAGTACGGGTACTTCGACACCAGCTCGGCGGGCCAGCAGACATGGTCGGACGCCCAGCCCGAAGCGAATCCGAGCTGGTCGACTTCCGATGCGAACGTGATGAGCCCATCGCGAGATCCGATGCGGCCCAAGTGCGGCAGAGTGACTCCCCATTCCATGGGCCGACACGCTATGCCTCCCGCGCCCCCGCCTGCCGGGTGCGCCCGCTGCTGAGCCTCCTGCCGCCTCCACAGCTATCGCATCTGTACCCGTGGGTCTGGGGGATTGTCACGCGATCGTCGTACCCGAGCTGAGAACGGCCCGGCGCGGCGCGATTACTCTCGCGCGCACCGCCGCAGCGGTCATGGGGAGACAGTCTGGGGCTTCGGCTGCTGATTGTCGGCTTGCGACGCCGCGGTGGCTGCTGTTCCACCCAGGAGGGGACCCATGCAACTATCCAAGAACCGCCTTTTGCGCTTGCTAGCGCTGCTCTTCGCATTTTCGCTCGTCGCGGCCGCCTGCGGTGGTGACGATGGCGACGACGACGCCGGCGAGACCCAGACCACCGAGGCCATGGCCGAGGAGGAAGCGGACGACCACGACGAGGACGACGGCCACGACCACGAAGAGGATGAGATGGCCGCCGACGAGCCCGAGGAAGAGGCCGGCGGTCTCAGCCAGGAAGTCATCGAGCAGGCGGCCGAAGAAGAGGAGATGGCCGACGACGAGATGATGGACGAAGAGGAGATGATGGAGTTTGACCGCTCCACCATGGAGGGCATCTTCGAAGAGGCCGAATTCCGGCGGGCCAAGGTTGTCGAGCGCATCACCGCTCAGATCGAGGCTGGCGAGTGGGGCGTTGGCGACGACAACGTCCTCCGCGGCCCCGAAGGCTTCACCATCGACCTCAACGAGTGTCCCGATGACTGGTCCAACACTGAGGGCATCACCGACACCGAGATCCGTCTCGGCCAGACCGGCCCGCAGTCGGGCACCCTGGCGCTGTACGGCAACGCCCGTCTGGGCTGGCAGACCTACCTCCTGCATGTGAATGCCGAAGGTGGCATCGCAGGCCGCGATGTGGTCATGAAGTCCTACGACGACGCGTACGTGGCTGCACAGACCATCGAGTTCGTCGACGAGCTGATCGAGAACGACAACGTCTTCGCGATCCACACGCTGGGCTCGCCGAACACGCTGGCCGTGTACGACACGCTGAATGCCGAGTGCATCCCGCAGCCGTTCGTGTGGACGGGCCACCCGGCCTGGGGCGATCCCGAGATACACCCATGGACGACGGGCAGCATCCTGTCCTACTCCACTGAGGCAGTGCTGTGGGGCAACTGGATCAAGGACAACCTCGCCGATGAGCTGCCGGTTGTGGTGGCTGGCCTGGTGATGGACAACGACTTCGGCTTGGCCTACGAGCTGGGCTTCGAGGAGTACGCCCACAACAACCCCGACGTGGTGTCGGAGTTCGTGCCGGTGCGCCATGACCCTGCATCGCCGACGATCACCAACGAGATCACGACCATCGCTGCGAGCGATCCGGACGTCTATATCTCGATGACCGCGGGCAATGCATGCCTGCTGGCCATCCAGGAGGTCGCAGCGTCAGGTCTGAAGGATGACATCTCGGCAGCGTTCACGCCGTCAGTGTGCAAGGCACCCGCGAGCTGGGTCTCCCCGGCAGGCGACGACGGCGACGGCTGGTACATCGTGGGCGGCGGCGTCAAGGACACCACCGACCCGGCGCTGATCGGCAGCGATGCGTTCATCGACTTCATCATCGAGAGCCTCGAGGCCAATGACCTCGATCCGACCATCTCGATGTTCGGCAACGGCTACATGCTGGGCTACCCGTACGTGGAGGCGCTGCGCATCGCTGCGGAGCTGCCTGCGAGTGCGAACAACCCGGCAGGCCTGAACCGGGCCAACTTCATCCTGGCCGTGCGGGCGATCGACATCCACCACCCGATCTTCCTGGACGGCATCACGTTCGCCATGAACGGCAACGCGGATGCCTTCCCGATTGAGGGCACGGATATCAGCCAGTACGACTCGTCCACGCACTCCTGGATCGTCTCGAACGTCATTGACGTGAACGGCGCTTCGGGCAACTGCGTCTGGGACAAGGACAACGGCGGCTGCCGCTAGGCAGGCGCATGGTCTGACTCGGGGCTGGCGTTAGGTCAGCGTCGAGAACCTGACTGAAACAGATGGGCGGCCGTCGCCGCCGGGAGCAATCTCGGCAGCGGCGGCCGCTTGTCACGTTCGGGCTCCGTTGTCGATCAGCGCGGCAACTTGGCCTGTGGCGAGCGATTAGCTTCGGCGGAACTGTTGGGCGCCCGGGGACCGTTCGGCCGCTGGCGCGGGGCACATCAAGAGGGAGTGCTCATGACCGGATCACACCGACGGCTGTGGCGTTTGCTAGCGCTGCTGTTCGCGTTCTCGCTGGTAGCTGCTGCGTGCGGCGGCGGTGACGACGACGATGCTGGCGACGGCACGACCGACGCAGGCACGCAAACGGCCGATGAGGACATGGCCGATGAGGACATGGCCGACGAGGAGATGGCCGACGAGGCTGAGCCGGAGGACGAGGGCTCCATCGGCGGCGGTATCACCCAGGAGGCGCTCGAGGAAGACGCCGCCGAAGAAGAGGGTGACATGGCCGACGAGGAGATGGCCGACGACGGGATGATGAGCGTCAACCCCGACGACTTCGATCTCTCCACCATCGACGGCATCTGGGAGCTGGCCGCCGCGCAGCGCCAAGTCATCGTCGACAAGCTGACCGCCGGCATCGAGTCCGGTGAGTGGGGCGTCGGCAGCGACGGCATCCTGCGCGGCCCATCGGGCTTCGAGATCGACATGAACGAGTGCCCGTCGGACTGGTCGGACACCACCGGCATCACCGACACGGAGATCCGGATCGGCCAGACGACGGTGAAGTCGGGCAACCTGGCCGCCTACGGCGACATCACCGTGGGCTGGGAGAACTACTACGAGTACGTCAACGCGACCGGCGGCGTCGCCGGCAAGGAGATGGTGCTGATCTCCCGCGATGACGGCTACGTCGCAGCGCAGACCATCGAGTTCGTCGACGAGCTGATCGAGTCGGAGAACATCTTCGCCCTGCACACGCTGGGCTCGCCGAACACGCTGGCGGTGTACGACCAGATCAACGACGAGTGCATCCCGCAGGTGATGGTCGCGACCGGCCACCCGGCCTGGGGCGATCCCGTGAACCACCCGTGGACCACCGGCATGCAGATGTCGTACTCGACCGAGGCGATCCTGTGGGGCAACTGGATCAAGGAGAACCTGGCCGACGAGCTGCCTGTGAAGGTTGCGGGCCTGGTGATGGACAACGACTTCGGTCTGGCCTACGAGCTGGGCTTCGAGGCCTATGCGCACGCCAACCCCGATGTCGTCAGCGAGTTCATCCCGGTGCGCCACGACCCGGCCGCACCCACGCTGACCAACGAGGTCACGACGATTGCGGCGGCGAGCCCGAACGTGTTCATCTCGATGACGGCGGGCAACCCGTGCCTGCTGGCCATCCAGGAGGTCGATGCCTCGGGTCTGCTCGACGACCTGTCGGTGGCGTTCACGCCGTCGGTCTGCAAGGCCGTGGCTGCCTACATGGCACCGGCAGGCGACTCGTCCGACGAGTGGTGGATCGTGGGCGGCGGTGTCAAGGACTCCACCGACCCGAAGCACGTGGATGAGCCGTTCATCGCATTCCTGCGGGGCGAGCTGGCCGATCGCGGTCTCGATCCCGAGATCTCGCTGCTGGGCACCGGCTACTACTTCGCCTACCCGCACACCGAGGCGATCCGGGTGGCTGCAGAGTTGCCGGGCGGGCTGACCAGGACCAACTTCATCCTGGCGGCGCGGTCGCTCGACATCTATCACCCGCTGCTGCTCGACGGCATCAACTTCGCTGCCGACGGCGCCGTGGACGGGTACTACATCGAGGGTTCGGACTTCAGCCAATACGACGCGACGGAGCAGACGTGGAACATCGTCGGCGACATCGTGGACGTCAACGGCGGTTCGCCGAACTGCGCCTGGGACAAGGACAACGGCGGCTGCCGCTGATCCTTCCCGACTGAGCGATACAGAGCGGCCGTCGCCGCCGGAGCTATCCGGCAGCGGCGGCCGCTCGTCGCGTCTAGGAGCGGGCGCGGATGAGCGGAACTTCCCGTTGCGTCACCTGTTGCCACCCGCTCTTGTTCGCTGCGCTCACGGGCCGCTCGGGCCACGGCTTCGCCATGCGGCTCAGCCTCAGGGGTCGATGAGGACGCCGGGGTTGAGGATGCCGTTGGGGTCGAGCCGCTTCTTGGCAGCCCGCACCGCCTCGGCGAAGAGCTCGGGGCGCTGGCGGTCATACGCGTTGGGACGGTGCATACGGCCCACCGCGTGATGGTGCGTGCACGTGCCGCCGGCTGCCTCGAGTGCCTCGTTGGCGGCGTCCTTGACGATCTGCCATTGCTCGATCTCGCCGCCCTGGGTGCCCATGCCCGACCACGTGTAGTAGGGCGCCGGGCCGTCGGTGTACACGTGGGTGAAGCGGCACGACAGCGTGTGATGATCGCCGAACACCTCTGCCAGCACGGCGCCCACCTTCTCGCGCACCACGGCATCGAACTCGGGCCACCGGTCCCAGGTGATGGCGGTCTCGAAGGTGTCGTTGATCAGCCCCAGCGAGGTCTCCACGCCGTTGCCCACGCCGATGAACG
>CAZAFV010000068.1:0-14017 GCA_964484385.1 uncultured Acidimicrobiales bacterium | reverse complement strand
AGTTCGACAAGGGCTTCCTGTCGCCGTACTTCGTCACCGACCCCGAGCGCCAGGAAGCTGTCTTCGACGACCCGTACCTGCTGTTCGTGAACGGCAAGATCGGCGCGGTCGCCGAGATGGTGCCGGTGCTCGAGAAGGTCATGCAGACCGGCAAGAGCCTCGTGATCATCGCGGAGGACGTCGAGGGCGAGGCGCTGGCCACGCTCGTGGTCAACAAGATCCGCGGCACGTTCTCGTCGGCTGCGGTGAAGGCGCCCGGCTTCGGCGAGCGTCGCAAGGCGATGCTGGCCGACATGGCGATCCTGACCGGCGGCCAGGTCATCTCCGAGGAGGTCGGCCTGAAGCTCGACAACACCACCCTCGACCTGCTGGGCACCGCCCGCAAGGTGATCATCACCAAGGACGAGACCACGATCGTGGAGGGCGGCGGCGACAGCGGCGACGTCGACGGGCGTGTCGTGCAGATCAAGCGTGAGATCGAGGACACCGACTCCGACTGGGACCGCGAGAAGCTGCAGGAACGGCTGGCGAAGCTGGCCGGCGGTGTGGCGGTGATCCAGGTCGGCGCGGCCACCGAGGTCGAGCTGAAGGAAAAGAAGCATCGCATCGAGGACGCGGTGTCTGCGACCCGTGCCGCCATCGAAGAGGGCATTGTGCCCGGCGGCGGCACAGCGCTGCTGCGGGCCCGTGCTGCGGTGGCAGCGCTCGACCTCGACGGCGACGAGGCCACCGGGGCTCGCATGGTGCATCGTGCGCTGGAAGGCCCCAGCCGCCAGATCGCGCAGAATGCCGGCTACGAGGGTGCTGTCATCGTGCAGCAGATCGAGCAGGCCGACGGCAACACGGGCTTCAATGCCGACACCGGCAAGTTCGAGGACCTGGTGTCAGCCGGTGTCATCGACCCGGCGAAGGTGACCCGTGCGGCGCTGCAGAACGCAGCGTCGATCGCGGCGTTGCTGCTCACCACCGAGACGCTGGTGACCGACAAGCCTGAAGATCCGGATCCCGCTGCTGCGGCTGCGGCTGCTGCTGCCATGGGCGGCGGCATGGGCGGCATGCCGGGAATGATGTAGCTCCCGCTCCACCTCCTCCCAAACAGGCGCAGGGCCGGCGTTCGCGCCGGCCCTGTGTCGTTCTCGGGCGGTACTCGGCTGCCAAATCCCGCAATGCCTCCGCGACCCAGCGGTACCCTCGTTGTTTTCCCCAACTCGGCGCAGCTGCGGCCTATGTCCACTCACTCTCCGGCGGCCGGCGCGGTCGCCCACCCAACGGTCTTGGTGGTGGACTTCGGCGCGCAGTATGCGCAGCTGATCGCCCGGCGGGTGCGTGAGGCGCAGGTCTATTCCGAGATCGTTCGCCACACGGCCACTGCCGCCGAGTTGGCCGAGCGCTCGCCCGCGGCGATCATCTTCAGCGGCGGGCCGGCATCGGTGCATGTCGAGGGCGCCCCGGGCATCGACCCCGCCGTGTACGAGCTCGGCGTGCCGATCCTGGGCATTTGCTACGGGTCGCAGCTGCTGGCCCGCGACCTGGGCGGGCAGGTGGATCGCAGCGGCCGGGGCGAGTACGGCCGCACCACGATGACGCACGCCGGAGTGCCCTCCGAACTGCTCGGGGATTCCGGTGACGGCGTCGGCTCCACCGAGCCCGTATGGATGTCGCACTTCGACGCCGTGGTCGAGCCGCCCGAGGGTTTCGCGGTCACAGCGTCCACTGCCGACAGTCCTGCTGCTGTCATCGAAGACCCGCAGCGACGCTTCTACGGGGTGCAACATCACCCTGAAGTCGTGCACACGCCGAGCGGCCAGGCCCAGCTCGAGCGGTTCCTCCACGGCATCTGCGGGATCAACTCCGAATGGACGATGGCCAACGTCATCACCGAGAGCATCGAGGCCATCCGGGCCCAGGTGGGCAGCGCGCGGGCCATCTGCGGCCTGTCGGGCGGGGTGGACAGTGCCGTGGCCGCCGCGCTGACACAGCGGGCCATCGGCAGCCAGCTCACCTGCGTGTTCGTGGACACCGGGCTCATGCGTGCTGGCGAGGGCGAGCAGGTCACCGACACGTTCCGGCGCACCCAGGGGATCGAGCTGATCCATGAGCGGGCGGCTGACGAGTTCTTCGAGGCGCTGGCGGGGGTGACCGATCCCGAGGGCAAGCGCAAGATCATCGGCGAGAAGTTCGTGCGCATCTTCGAGCGGGCCGCGGGCGGCATCACCGATGCCCGCTTCCTGGTGCAGGGCACGCTGTACCCCGACGTGATCGAATCGGGCTCGCCGACTGCGGCGAAGATCAAGAGCCACCACAACGTGGGCGGGCTGCCCGAAGACATGACCTTCGAGCTGGTGGAGCCGCTGCGCCATCTCTTCAAGGACGAGGTGAGGGCTGTCGGCGCCGAGCTGGGCCTGCCGCCCGAGATCGTGCAGCGCCAGCCGTTCCCCGGGCCGGGCCTGGGGGTGCGGATCGTGGGTGAGGTCACACCCGAAGCCGTCGAGACGGTGCGAGCGGCTGACGTCATTGTGCGTGACGAGATCGCCAAGGCCGGCCTCGACGGCGAGGTGTGGCAAGGATTCGCCGTGTTGGCCGACATCCGCAGCGTCGGCGTGATGGGCGACGAGCGCACCTACGCCCGCCCGATCATCGTGCGTGCCGTCACCAGCGAGGACGCCATGACTGCCGACTGGGCCCGCCTGCCCCACGACCTGCTCGAGTCGATCTCCTCCCGGATCGTCAACGAAGTGCCCGGCGTGAACCGGGTCGTCTACGACATCACCTCCAAACCCCCCGGCACCATCGAATGGGAATAGCAAACATAAAATGCTGCCTATGACGAGACGCAAGCTGATGTTGATGTCGCTCATCTTGGCGATGCTGCCTGCACTGGTGGTGGCCAATCCCGCGGGCGCGTCAGGCCCCGAAGACGGCTTGGAGCCGGACAACCTCGACAACGGCAAACAGGTTGAGCTGCACCTCGGTGCCGACTCTCAGTCCGACCCACCGGAGGAGCCTCCGCTCGAACCAGCCACGAACGACGGAATTCCGAGCGACGATGGCGTGGGCACGAACGAGACCGGTAGCACCCCAGCCGGTGACGACTCTTCCGATGGCGACGATGAGGCGGGAAGTCCGCCGGCCAGCGATGACGTTTCGGTCAGTACTAACGCGACTGAGAGCACACCGGGGAACGACGACATCCCGGAGGATGCCAAACCGCAGAAGACTGTCTGTGGCACTGCACCGACGGCCTTGCAGCACCAACCCGGTTCTTGTGCAAGTCCGTACGACCCGCCCCCCAATATTGAGCCGGTTTGTTCTTGGAAGATCGTTGAGATCGTAACGTCGTTCTGGACGCCGCCAGTCATTCGATGGGTCCCGCGTGTAGTGGGCTGGGCCTTCCGTTGGATCAATGGGGTGAAGACCAAGTTCCAAGTCACGGAGAAAGTTGCAGAGGTCGTCGAAGAGGGATATTGGACAGAAACCGCAGAGTCGATCCGAGTGTGGTGGTGCCCGTCGTGAAGCCGCGCATTTGGCTTGTGGCCGCTGGGTTCGCAACAGCCGCTGCGATGATCGGTGCACATTTTCTGCTGTTCCCGGATTCTGGCCGACGCGTTCCTGTCTTTTTCCTAGCGCTGGCGGCAGCGGCAGCACCCTTCTTGGACGCTCGGCGCGACCGTGAGCGGTCCCGAGACGGTGACGACAGGGGCATGTCGAGTGCATGGCAGCCATGGAGTCGTGCCCGCAGCGAAGATGTGGTGCATCCATGGAGTCGCTTCCGGCGCGACGATGACTGATGGGCACGGGGGGTTTGGCGTCGCCTCGAATGTCGGCCACCGGGTGCATCGGTCAAGCCGTGATGATGTGGCGCAAGCCTGATCGTTCCGCTGATTCCCTCGGGCCGGCATGGCGGGATGTCCGGGCATCGCTGGAGGATCCTGAGCGTCGCAAGCGAGTTTTTCGCTGGGCCACCATCGCCGTGGTCGTCGTAGTGGCCGTCGCCGTCGTTGGCTCGATCTTCCTGTCCGTCGACGCGCGCGTGAGTTCGTGGGGCGTCGTCGCGGCTGTCGCGATCGGAACCGTCGCCATTGTTCTGTCGCTGGCAAGGCTGGTGCTGGGAAGCCGCTTGCTGTTCGAGATCGGACGGGGTGCGTACCGATGCATTGCCGAGAAGCGTCGGCATCGGGCGTGGTCGAAGCAGGCTGCCCAGCGAAGCCTCTTCAAACGGTGAAGCTGCGATGCGGATGCCAGAATTGCGCTCCGCCGCGAGCGGCGGCCAGCGGCACGGAAGGAACATCTGAGTGACGCAGTCGGGGCCGTGGCCGCCGCTTGATCGACCTGCGGTCATCTTGGATGCGGCGACCCCGCTGCGTCGATTCGCAGCTCTGCTGATCGACGGTTTGGTGTGGCCTCTGACGTTGGGCATCGGCTGGCTGATCTGGCTGGCGTTCACGCTGCGACGGGGCCAGACGCCCGGCAAGCAGGTGCTGGGGTTGGCAGCGGCGCATGCAGATGGCACCTCGTTCGGGTGGGGCCGCACGCTGGCCCGTGAGGCAATCAAGCACGTCTTCTGGACGGTGACGCTGGGTGTCGGATTCCTGGTGGACGTCTTGGTGATGCTGCTCGGCGACGACGAAGGCCGCTCGGTGACTGACCGGCTCATCGGCAGCCGCATCGTCAATGGCCTCATCCGCACCCCCAACGCCGATGCGTCTTGACCTCCAAGGGGCCGCTTGCCTGAACTGCTGATGGGCAGCGCCCAGACGCGGTCGTTGAGTTCGCAGTGATTCTCGACGAAGACCCTACCTTTGAAGTTCAGCCGCGGTACGAAGGTCTCTTCGTTGCCATGTCGGTGACCCGATGCTACGAGGCCGGTCGCGGATCAAGCCTGAGCGCGGGCGGCGAGGCACACATCAACTTCGAGGGCATCCGCGATCCGCTGCAGGGTGCGCGCAGTCGGGTTGGTCGAACCCCGCTCGATCCGGCTGATGTCGGCTTGGCTCATCCCGCAACGTTCTGCCAGCTGCGCTTGGGTCAGCCCGAGCGTGTTGCGCAGATCCATGACCTGCATTGCAATCTTGTACGCCCGCGCGAAGACTTCAGCCGGCGCTGTGAGCGCTCAGTGGTAGTCGCGCCCGACGCGACTCGACCGCTTCGTCGTATGCGAGTGACACCGGAGATCAATCGCCCTGCCGTCTCATGGGCAATTCACCATAGGCCGTCAACGGCCATGTCAGCATGCCCGACGATTAGTCAGCAGCTGAGGGCGGTGATGGGGGTAACGGCAACGCCGTCGGGTCGTTCGTAGCCGTAGCCGGTGGAGGTGATCACGAGCAGCTTTGCGGGAGGCCCGATGCGGCTGGTGTCGACGGTGGACTGCAGGCGCTGCAGCGAGCTGGCCGCGCGGTCGACCGCTTCGGCGCCCCCGAGTTTCACCTCGATGCCGATCCAGGTGCCGTCGGACCGGCGCTGGACGATGGCGTCGGCTTCGAGTCCGCTCTTGTCCCGGTAGTGATGCACGCCGCAGCCGTTGATGTCCGCGTAGACGAGAAGGTCACGCATCACCAAGTTCTCGAAGATCAGTCCGTAGTAGCTGAGCTCGCTGCGTAGACGGTCGATGCCGATCTCCAGTGCCGCGACGGCCAGCGACGGGTCGGCGAAGAAGCGTTTGGGCGCTTGTCGCAGCGGCACCCGCGACATCAGGCGAGGTTGCCATGCTGGGGCGCGTTCGGTGACGAACAGGCGCTCCAGCGCCTCGAGGTACGCCTTGACGCTCGCTCGGTTGAGGTCGGCATCGTCGGCCAGCGTGGAATACCCGGCCTCGCTGGAGACGTTGCGCGCCAGAGATCGGATGAGCGCCGACACGCCTGCAGGGTCGCGGCGCACGCTGTCCACTCGGGAAACGTCGGTGCGTGCGATCTCGTTGAGGTACGCGCTCAGATTCGCCTGTGCGGCCGCTGGAGGGACATCGGCGAGACCGGGCCACCCGCCGCGCACGGCGCATTCCACGACGTCGTCGAAGCCGGCCTCGGGCTTCGCTGCCGAAACCGGCTCGCCTGCCAAGACTGAGCCGAGCGACACGTCGCCGGTCGAGTGGCCTGACTCGGCCAGCGTCATGGCCCGCATCCGGACCCGGCGCACCCGGCCGGCGCCGGAGTGGCGGGTGATGTCGTCAGGCGGCACGGCGGAGCCGGTGAGCAGGAAGATCCCCTTGTCGGGCCGGTCGTCGCACGCTCGCCGCATGGCGTTCCACGTGCCGGGCACCAGGTGCCACTCGTCGAGGAGCCGTGGCGTCGGCCCGTCGAGGATGCGTGCGGGGTCCACCGAGAACGCCAGGCGCTGTTCGTCGCTGCCGTCGAAGAGCACCTCGCTGTTGGCGAACTGCCGCGCCGTCCATGTCTTTCCGCACGCCCGCGGCCCTTCGACCACGACCGCCCCGACAGCAGTCAGCGCCGACGCAATGGATGCCTCAGCGAGCCTGCTTCGATACCCGGGTGTTGGCGCAACAGTGCTCATGTCGCCCTTGCTCAACGCGGTCGATGTTGCATGACGGTCCTAATCAGCACTTTGGCTCGTCTGCAATCTACAAGATGGCGTCTCTCCAATCAACAGAACGGCGTTCTGCGAATCAGCAAACTGGCAACACGTTCCCCCCGACCAAGACGCTCCCGCCGCGCGCCGTTCGGCGCATGACTGCTGGTCAGATCCCGCGGCCATCGTCATGGCGACTGCGTTGCGGCGACTGTCCAGACCCGGTCGCATCCGCCGGTCGGTTCCGATGGCTCACCCCGAAGCCGACTGGCCCGGCTGGGAAAATGATGTGATGCTATGATGTCATTGTGAGGACGGTCATCACGCTGCCGGATCATGTTCACGCGCTGGCGAAGCAGCGCGCGGCGGAGCAGGGGATCAGTTTCGCGGAGTTCGCGCGGCGGCTGTTCGACCGCGAGCTCGACTCAGCGGTTCCGCAGGGCGACCTCGACGCGATCTGTGCAATGGTGAACGGCGAAGCGTTCGACATGGCCGCCGACGGCAAGGCCATCGCGGCCGAGGCGGCGGCAGCACAGCAGGCGCAGCGTCTGGGCTGAGCTGTGCAGCTCAGCTTCGTCGACACCTCCGCGTGGGTGTCGATGGCCGACGGCGCGGAGTCGTCCCATGCTCAGGTGGCAGAGGCGCTGCGTGAGCGGCGCGGCCGGCTGCTGACAGCGGATCATGTGCTGCAGGAGACGTGGATGGTGATGAAGCACCGCCACGACCGGTTCGCGGCGGAGCGTCTGGTGAACGCGATCCGCAGGGGCACGGCGCGTGTGGAAGTGTCACTGCTGGGTGACCTCGAGGCGGCAGCGACCATCGGGGCGGCCTTCGCCGATCAGGACTTCTCGTTGGCGGATCGGACGAGCTGGGCGGTGATGGAGCGGTTGGGCGTCACCGAGGCCGTGTCGCTGGACCGCGATTTCCGGGTGTACCGCTACGGCCCCGGCCGGCGCAGGGCCTTCGACGTCGTCCCCTAGAGCGTTTGCGGGCTGGTTCGATAGCAGCCGTCGTTTTGGTACATCAGAGGCCGTCGTTCTAGTTCGTTAGCAGCCGTCGGTCTGGTATGATTAAGCATCTCGGACGGGGGCCGACGCTGAGCACTGAGTATCTTTCTCGGATCGTCGATGCCGAGCTCGACGTGCTGTGCGCCGAGCTGCCGGCTGTCGCCGTGGAGGGCCCGCGTGCGGTCGGCAAGACCGAGACCGCGTTGCGCCGTGCTGCCACGACGCACCGTCTGGACGATGCCGCCGCGCTCGACATTGCGCGTGCGAATCCGGCGCGGCTCGCCGAGGGTCGCCCTCCGGTGCTGATCGACGAGTGGCAGCGACTGCCCGAATCTTGGGACGTCGTGCGCCGCGCCGTCGACGCCGACCCCTACACGCCGCGCTTCTTGCTGACCGGTTCGGCGGCGCCTGCCGAACTGCCGACTCACAGTGGCGCAGGCCGGATCGTCACGGTTCGGATGCGCCCTCTGGCGCTTGCCGAGCGGAAGCTGTGCCAGCCCACGGTGAGCCTCGGCGAGCTGCTTGGCGGCACCCGGCCCAGCGTCGACGGCGCCAGCCCACTGACGCTCATCGACTACGCCGCTCAGATCACCGGCTCAGGGTTTCCCGCCGTGCTCGGGCGGTCGGAGCGGGTCGTGCGCGCTTTCCTCGACGGCTACCTCGACCGGATCGCTGAGCGCCATGTTCATGAACAGGGTCGCACTGTGCGCAGCCGCGCCGCGCTCCGCCGCTGGATGGCTGCCTACGCGGCGGCCACATCCACGAACGCGACGTTCGAGAAGATCCGCGACGCCGCGTCTCCGGGCGAGGCGGACAAGCCGACCAAGGCGACCACCATCGCCTATCGCACCGCGCTCGAGGGACTGTGGATGATCGAGGAGGTGCCGGCCTGGCTCCCCGTGCGAAACCACCTGCGTCGGCTGGCTGCTGCGCCAGTCCACCAGATGGCTGACCCCGCCCTGGCTGCTCGGCTGCTGGAGGTGGACGCCGACGCGCTCGCCGACGGCCATGGGGGCGGCCACGACCTGCCCCGTGACGGCAGCCTGCTGGGCTCGTTGTTCCAGTCGCTGGTCACCCTGTCGGTGCGGGTGTACGCGCAGGCGAACGAGGCCAAGGTGTTCCACCTGCGCACCCAAGGCGGCGAGCACGAGGTGGACCTGATCGTCCAAGGCCCCGGAGGCCGCATCGTGGCACTTGAGGTGAAGCTCACACGGACCGCTTCCGACAGCGACACCCGCCATCTGCGCTGGCTCGCCGAACGTCTCGGACCCACGTTGGCCGACGCTGCCGTCATCACCACCGGACCCGAGGCCTACCGCCGCCGCGATGGCATCGCAGTCATCCCGGCGGCCCTGCTCGGCGTCTGACCGAAGTTCATGCCGTACTGCATCAACTTCTACCAAGACCAGGTCACCGCAGACGGGGCCACCGACGTGCAAGACCGGCACCGCCGACCCCAATCGCCAGCGAGCCCGCTGGACGCTGCACGTCGACGAGCGTTTCACCGTGCCCGATAGCGACCGCTGAGCCAGATTCGTCGAATTGTCTGAGGCTTGGCGGGCGGCCACAACTACCGTGGCCCTGCGGCGAGTGCATGCCCCGCAGTCAGCGCGCGGCGAGGGTTCGTCGTGCCTCAGAATGGATGGCGTCAGAACCAATGTGCTCGAACGAGATGACTTCAGCAGGGGCTGCGAATGCGGCTGCATCGGTGGACTTGCCGGCGGGGTTCGCTTGCCATGTGGGCAACATCGGCATCAAGGACGACACCGACGATGTGATGGTGCTGGCGGCTGATCGGGTGGCGGCCGCAGCCGGTGTGTTTACCAAGAGTCTTTTCTCGGGGGCCAGCGTGCGTCGCAGTCAGGCCAACGTTGCCGACGGGCGAGTGCAGGCCGTGGTGGTCATATCGAAGAACTCCAACGTGGCAACTGGCGAGCAGGGCGAGCGAGACGCAGCGAACCTCGCGAATCGGGTCGCGGAACTGGTGGGCTGCGAGCCCAGCCAAGTGTTGGTCGGCTCCACCGGCTTGATCGGCGTGCCCTACCCCGAAGGCAAGATCGACACGTACTTCGACCGGTTGATCGCAGGCCCAGAACCAGCGCTCGACAGCAACGATGCCGTTGCCGCTGCGACGGCGATCATGACCACCGACACGCATCCCAAGACGGCGAGCGCCTCAGCAGGTGCCGCCACGGTGGTGGGCATCGCGAAGGGCTCGGGAATGATCGAGCCCGATATGGCCACGATGATCTCGGTGATCACCACCGATGCCGAGATCGCTCCCGACCGGCTCGACGCCATGCTGCGCCGGGTCTGCGATGTGACGTTCAACGCGCTCAGCGTCGACACCGACACTTCCACCAGCGACATGGTGGTGATGCTGGGCAACGGCGCTGCCGGGCCGGTCGACGAGGCCGACCTGGAGGCCGCGCTCGGCGCTGTCAGCCTCGACCTGACCCGTCAACTTGCGTTCGACGGCGAGGGAGCGGAAACCCTGATCGTGGTGTCGGCGAACGGCGCCCGTGACGACGCACAAGCCAAGCGTGTCGCCAAGGCCATCGTGAACTCCCCGCTGGTGAAGACCGCCGTACACGGCCGCGATCCCAACTGGGGTCGGATCGCGATGGCGATCGGCAAGTGCAGCGACGAGGCCGACATTGATCCGGATCGCGTCAGGATCCGCTTCGGCGACCAAGAGCTGTACCCGACGCCCGCAACGCCCGAAGCCCTCGCCGAGCTTGAGGCGTACTTGGCGTCGGAGGAGGTGCTGATCTCGGTGGACCTGGGCATCGCGGAGGGCTCCTTCACCGTGTACGGCTGCGACCTCACCGACCAGTACGTCCGCATCAACGCCGACTACACGACGTGAGCCGACGCGCGCTCGTCCCTCGCCCTTGGCGCAGCCCGCGCCGACCGAACGACAACCCGTGAGCCCGCAGCTCATGAGCGCCGAGCCGATGAACCCAGGCGACGATCCGATCCTGGCGCCGCTCAACGCTGGTCAGCGGGCCGCCGTGCTGCACGGCGACGGCCCGGCCCTGGTCGTCGCCGGGGCCGGTTCGGGCAAGACGCGTGTGCTCAGCCACCGCATCGCCTACCTGCTGGCTCATCGGCAGGTCAGCCCGTTCGGCCTGCTGGCGATCACGTTCACCAACAAGGCGGCGGGGGAGATGCGCGACCGCATCGGCAGCCTCGTCGGTCCGGTGGCACAGCGGATGTGGATCTCCACCTTCCACAGCGCCTGCGCTCGCATCCTGCGCAGCCATGCAGATGTGCTCGGTTACCCGGGCACGTTCAGCATCTACGACCAGGCCGACTCGCGGCGCCTCACCCGCTACGTCGTGCGAGACCTCGACCTCGACCCCAAGCGATTCAACGAGCGCGCCGTGCACGCGGCGATCTCGACGCTGAAGAACCAGCTCACTACGCCCCCGCAGGCCGCGGAGCGGGCTGAGTCGCCCGACGGTGGCGGGCCGTTCAACCGTGAAGTGGCCCGCGTCTACTCCGAGTACCAGAAACGGCTGCGGCGCGCCGGCGCCATGGACTTCGACGACCTGTTGATGCTGGGCGTGGAGCTGCTCAGCGCCCATAACGAGGTGGCCGAGCATTACCGGCAGCGCTTCGAGCACATCCTCGTCGACGAGTACCAAGACACGAACCTGGCGCAGGTGCGGCTGATCGGCCTGCTGAGCGGGCCCGCCCAGAACGTCTTCGTGGTCGGCGACTCCGACCAGTCGATCTACGCGTTCCGGGGCGCCGACATCACCAACATCCTGGAGTTCGGCGCCACCTTTGACAATGCCTCGACCTACGTGCTCGACCAGAACTACCGCTCCAGCCAGTCGATCCTCGACGCCGCCAACTCGGTGATCCGCAACAACTTCGGACGGCCGCCGAAGAACCTCTGGACCGATCAGTCCGGCGGCGCCAAGCCGATCCGCTACCGCGGCACCAACGAGGAAGACGAGGCGCACTACGTGTGCGCTGAGCTTCGGCGTCTGCACGGCGACGGCCGGATCGACTGGTCTGACGCTGCGGTGTTCTACCGGTCCAACGCCCAGTCGCGCGTGATCGAGGAAGAGCTCGTCGCCAACGACGTGCCGTACCAGATCATCGGCGGCACCCGCTTCTACGACCGGCGCGAGATCAAGGACGCGTTGGCGTACCTGCGGGCCGCAGTCAACCCGTCTGATGAGGTGTCGCTCAAGCGGGTCGTGAACCTGCCCGCCCGCGGCATCGGCGACCGCACGATTGCCAAGCTGGACGATGCGGCCGCACGGGGCGACACATCGCTGGCCGAGATGATCGACCGTGCCGAATCGCTGGGCGTGCGCGGCACCGCCCGCGGCGGCCTGCAGCAGTTCCGCGAGCTGATGAGTCGTGCCCGGGCCCGCATCGACGAGGGCCCCGCGGCTGTGCTCGAAGTGGCGCTGAACGAATCGGGCTACATCCAGGTGCTGCACGATGAGGGAACCGTCGAATCCGACGGCCGGCTGGAGCACCTCGAAGAACTCGCGGGCGCCGCCGCCGAATTCGAGTCGTGCGACGAGTTCCTGGAGCAGGTGTCGCTGGTCAGCGACGTGGACGAGATGACCGATGCCTCTCAGGTCTCGCTGATGACCCTGCACTCCGCCAAGGGGCTCGAGTTCGACATCGTGTTCGTGACCGGTATGGAAGACGGCATCTTCCCGCACCACCGCTCGATGACCGATCCCTACGAGCTGGAGGAAGAGCGACGGCTGGCGTACGTGGGCATCACCCGGGCCCGCAAGCAGCTCTACCTGACGCACTCATGGAGCCGGATGCTGCACGGTCAGACCAGCTACAACCCGCCCAGCCGCTTCATCGACGAGATCCCGGCGGACCTGCTGGACGACCGTTCCGACGACACCCAGCGGCTCGGCAGCTCGTGGCGGCCCGTCACCAGTGACTGGGGCGCCAATCGGCGGGCCACTGAGCCCAGCGAGTACAGCCAACTCAGCGAGACGGAACTGGCGGGCCGGAGCCAGCCCCGCAGCGATCCCGCGCGCCACGACGACAGCGCGGCGAAGAGCCGCGAGTCTCGCCGGGAGGAGGCCCGGCGCCGGGTGGCCGCCCGGATGGGCGAGCCGAAGCCGGCCCCCTCGGCCGACCTCGGGTACGGCGTCGGCGACGACGTGTTGCATGACCGTTTCGGTGCCGGCGTGGTGCAGGACGTACGGCCCGACGGCGACGACTGGGAGGTCACCGTCCACTTCGCCGACCTCGGCAACAAGACCCTCGTCGCCAGCTTCGCCAACCTCCGCCGCATCCGCTCCTAGGGCCTCGAAGTCCCCTGCCGCGGCCGCAGCGTGAATGCTGGTCAGGTGAGAGCGCCGACGGTCAGCGGCACCCAGATCGTCATCATGAAGCCAGCCATCGTCAGCATCAGCGTTCGCGTCTGTTTGGCGAGCGCCGTGGCGACTGTGGCGTCGACATAGGTCTTGAGTCTCTCTTCGAGCGTGATGAGGTCGGCTTTCAGCGTGTCGATGTCTGCTTTGGTGGCTGCGCGGAGCGTGTCGATGTCTGCTTTGGTGGCTACTTGATCTGCGCCGTCGGGCAGGATGCACTTCATGAGCGTGTTGGCGGGCTGCTCGCCCAAGGTGTTGATGAGCTGCTGCACCATGGCGGTGCGTTCGATCTCGTCGATCGACATGTGGTTTTCCTTCACGATAGAGCTTGCCCAATGGGCCGGATTGCAGGAACGAACCGCCACTCAGCAGTGCTGCGGAACCTAGACGAGAGCGCCGGTTGGCCGGCCTGAATTTCCTGGCACTGCGATGCCAGCGGTCAATCCGGTATCTGGTGCGCTCGGCTCCTATGCTCCCCGCCGTGGATCTCTTCGAGTATCAGGGCAAGCAGTTCTTCAAGGGCTACGGCATGCCGGTATCCGACGGCGAAGTCGCCTTCAGCGTCGACGAAGCAGTGGCCGCGGCGGAGCGCTTGGGCACGCCGGTGATGGTGAAGGCGCAGGTGCACACCGGCGGCCGCGGCAAGGCGGGAGGCGTGAAGTTCGCGGCCACGACCGACGATGCCCGCACGCACGCCGCCAACATCCTGGGGCTCGACATCAACGGCCACATCGTGCAGCGGCTGTGGATCGAGAAGGCGTCGGACATCTCTGAGGAGTACTACGCCAGCTTCACGCTGGACCGCTCGGCCAAGAAGCATCTCGGGATGCTGTCGGCCGAGGGCGGCGTGGAGATCGAGACGGTGGCGGCCGAGAACCCCAACGCCATCAGCAAGGTGCTCGTGGACCCCGCCGAGGGGCTCACCGAAGAGGCCGCGCGGGCGTGGGTGGAGGGCGCCAACCTCAACCCTGCAGCCACCGATCAGGCCGTCGAGATCCTGCGCAAGCTCTATGTGGCCTACACCGAGGGCGACGCCGACCTCGTCGAGATCAACCCGCTGATCCTCACGCCCGAGGGCCGGGTGCACGTGCTCGACGCCAAAGTCACCCTCGACGCCAA
>CAZAFV010000067.1:0-14289 GCA_964484385.1 uncultured Acidimicrobiales bacterium | reverse complement strand
CCAACAACCACGACCCCCGCCAACCCACCCCACCGGTGGATCCGGGCTAAGAGGCTGAGCCCCGGGCCCGATCCATGCATGCCCTATGGCGATCCTGCGACGGCCGCTTCCCGCATCGGCAGCATCAACAGACCGAGCGCAGCCAAGCTCGTGACGGTGACGAGGCCGATCGCGGGTGCGAACCCCGAAGCGTCGATGATGAAGCCGCAGACAGCCGGACCGGCGAGCGCGCCGACACCGAGACCCGTGTAGTAGATGCCGATCACGCCGCCCAGGTTCTCGACCCCGTACCAGCCAGCCAGCACGGAGGGTGTGGCGGTCACCCATACCGCCCAGCCGACGCCGTGCGCAACGGCACTGGCGATCAGCACTGCGGGGTTCCCGTCAGAGATCCACCAGATCGCCAGCGCTGCCGTCATGGCTGCGAACGCCCCCCGGCACAGCCACATCGGATCGGCGCGATGGCCCAGAGCGCCGCAGGCCAGGCGGGCGACCACGCTCGTCGCGCCCGAGATGCCGATCAGTGCCGCGGCCAATGCCGACGCGACACCACGGTCGACCGCGTAGTCGTTGTAGAACGCGACCGGCGCGTAGAAGCCCGGCCCGATCGCCACGACTGCAGCAAAGAACAGCAGGAATCGGCGCGAGCGCACCAGCCGGGTGACACGAACGAGGCCGGCCGTGGGCAGGCTCACTCGGTCGCCGCGCGTCGCTGCCCAGCCGATGGCGATGAGAGCCACGGTCGCCAGCACGGCGTAGGTCTGGCGCCAGCCCAGCCTCGAGATCAACGCATGGCTCGCCAGCGGCATGACCAGCGTCCCGGCACCCACGCCGGCCAGCAGGAAGCCCATCGCCGCGGGACGTCGTCGCTCGCTGAAGCTGCGACCGATCAGGCCGATCATCGACGGGTAGCAGAATCCGGTGGCCAGCCCCACCAAGACCCCGAAGGCGGCGTAGGTCTGCCACAGCGCATTCGACCAGGCGGTCAGCAGAAGACCCGCTGACATCGCCACCGCTGCGACCCCGACCAGCAGGCGGGCGCCGTAGCGGTCCCCGATGCGACCTCCGATGGCGCCGCCGGCGTAGTAGGTGCAGACGGCGGTCGAAAACAGTGCGGCCACGGGCCCGGTCGTCGTGTCGAGGTCGTCCGCGATGGGCGTCAGGAAGACCCCGAACGAGAAGAGGATCCCGAACGTCACGAAGTTGGCGGCAAACGCCGCAGCCGCAATCGACCACGGTGCCGACTCGTCCTCCGGTTCGCCCGGAGGTCTCAGATTCGATGTGCCGTCCACCAGCCTCCAAGCCTGCCCTGCGCCGGCCTGCCCCGCGGGTTCCGAGCGCGAAACTTGGATTACAGACATGCAATTCCAAGTTTCGCGCGTATAACTTGGATTCTGAGCGCTAGATTCCAAGTTGTGGCTACTGACCTTTCGCAGTCGCCAATCGGCACGACGGTGCTCATCAGAGGCACTGACCACCGGTTCAACACATCGTACGAACTCGGTGCGTACATTCCCGCGCCGCTCCCGAGAGAACTCGAGCTCCCCAGCGATACCTGGATGAACTTGTCCGAGGCAATGGCCGCGCTCAGCCGCCTCGACACGGCGGCAGAGCGCATACCGAACCCGCAGCTCGTGACCCGCCTTGCCACACGTCGCGAAGCAATCGGCACATCAGCATTGGAGGGCACCTTCGCGAACCTGACAGACCTCTTTGCTGCCGAAGTCGTCGCTGTCGAGGCGGGGGATCCACGCATCTCGCCGAACGTTCACGAGGTGATGAACTACACACGAGCGGCGTATGAGGCCTACAGGTGGGTGGCTGAGCGCCCCATCAATAGGGGGATTCTCGCCAGCCTGCAGGCTCTGATCGTCAGCGGCACCGAGAGCGACGGCCCCGAGGCGGGTGCCATCCGAGAGCGTCAGGTCTTCATCGGTGCGAAGAATCGTCCGATCACAGAAGCCCGCTTTGTCCCACCTCCTCCCGGTGATCAGCTGGCAGCGCTCTTCGACGACTGGCTCGACTGGATCAACGACGAGTCGCTCCGTGATTCTCTGCACCTCCTGGTACGAGTAGCGCTCTCGCACTACCAATTCGAGACGATCCACCCGTACACCGACGGCAACGGCCGCCTCGGCCGTCTCATCGCCGTGCTGCAGATGCTGATTGACGGAACTCTCCGGTCACCAGTGCTGTCGGTCTCGGATTGGCTGCATGAGCATGCCACGGAGTACCGAGACCACCTGCTGCAGGTGAGTGCTACTGGCGAGTGGACCCCATGGGTCGAATTCTTCGCTCAAGCTGTGGCGGAGTCAGCATCCGATGCGCGCCGCAGGATCATGAATCTCCTCGCGCTCGGGGAGGATCTGTCTCAGCAGGCCCGTGAAGCCCTGCCTCGCGCTCGCCTCGCCGTCGACATTGCCGACGACCTGATCGCCCACCCGATCCTGACGGTTGCCTCCGCTCAGGCTCGCCACGGAAAGTCAAATCAGGCGAATCGGAACGCAATCAGCCAACTCTGCGAACTGGGCTTGCTTGAGAGATACAGCGACTCTCGCTATGGCCGCATGTACTGGAACAAGCGCGTGTTCGAAGTGATCGATCGATAGATCCCGCATGCATTGCTGGCCGGTACCCTCGGTTGCCCTCGCTTCTTGGGGCTGTAGCTCAGATGGCAAGAGCACCTGCTTTGCAAGCAGGGGGTCACGGGTTCGAGTCCCGTCAGCTCCACCATGAGGCTGAGCCTGCAGGGCGAAGCCGTGGCCCGAGCGGCCCGTGAGCGCAGCGAACAAGAGCGGGAAGTAATGGCAGCACGACGAGAAGGTGCGCCAGACAGCGCACGCTCGATGTCCGATGCGCAGTCACCGAAGCTCCTTGCTGGTGGCAATCCGCAGATTCCCAAGGGCGACGGCGATGCCCCGGTCCAGGCCTTCATCGCGGCGATGCCGGGCTGGAAGGGCACCATCGCTCGCCAGCTGGATGATCTGATCGAGCAGGTCGTGCCCGACGTGCGCAAGGCCGTGCGGTGGAACTCGCCCTTCTACGGCGTCGAGGGACGCGGGTGGTTCGTGAGCTGCCACGCCTTCACCCGGTACGTCAAGGTGACGTTCCTCAATGGCGCATTGCTCGTTCCCGAGCCGCCCGGCTCGGGCAAGGATCCCGATTCGCGCTGGGTGGACATACCTGAGGATCAATTCGACGAAACGCAGATGTCAGCGTGGATCGAGCAGTCGGCAGCACTCGACGGCTGGCACGGGTTCTGATTGACGGCGGGCTGAGATCTCACCACCGCGATCAGCACAATTCGAAGCCGGCCACCGGGCGAGTGGGTCGGCGGTCGACGACCTGAGCACAGAACGCTCGGGCCTCGTCGGTACGCCCGCTGCGGACGTATGCAGCAAGGAGCGTGTTGGTCATCAGGTCGCGCTGGGCCCGGCTGCCACCGATGCGGACGACCTGGGGGATCAGCGGCTCGAGGACATCGATGACCGTCGACCACTTCTCATCGACGAAGGCGCTGTAGGCCCGAGCCAGCGTTGCCCCGGTGGTGCCTGCCGGCAGGCGGCCTGCCTCGCCAAGCTCCTGCAGCTCGGTGATGCACGCCCGGAGCTGATCGGTTTCGCCGAGGACGGCGTAGGTGAGCCCGGCATGGGCATCGACGAACACGATGGGCTGTGGGAACCGCTCCTCGTAGAACTCTCGAACCTGCTGCCAGGCGGCGCGATCGCGAGGTTGCCCGGCCAGCTCCGATCGCCACATGAACGACGACGAGTCAGAGAACACGGTGATCGGCGGGCTGGTGGTGGTGCCCGGCAGGCAGTTGTGTCGGAAGGCCTGCCATGCATCGTCATGGCGGCTGACTGCCATGAGCACCAGCGCGTAGTGCCACCAGATGTGGCAGTGCAGCACGCTCGCCCGGTCAGATTCGGGGAGCCACCGATCGAGGAAGTCGACCGCTTCGTCGTCTGCGCCGGCTTCGAAGAGCGCATGTACCAGCGTGTGGGCACCGTGGGGGGTGGTTGGCCGTTGTTCGAGCGCATGCTCGGCAAGCTGCCGGCCCCGGTCCCACCGGCCGGTCTCGATGAGGGCGAAGGCGTGCACGGTGGCGAACCACCAGTCGTCGCCGTAGTGGGTGGCGAGCGGCTCGAGGAAATCGAGCAGTTCGGCCTCGCGGCCGATACGGCCGCTGAAACCGATGGCACCGAACACGCCGCAGGCAGGCGCCAAGGCGAACGCGTCGCGAGGGAAGTCGATGACGTGTTGGCGGATGAGATCGAGTGCTTGTGGCACCTGGCCGGTAACGAGCAGCCGGACGATCTCGACGTGCTGCTGTTCCCTGATGGTTGCGCCCCGGCTCAGCTCGACGGCGGCTTCCGCTGAGGCCCGTGCTTCGTCGGGCCGCACGTAGAGCTGATGCTGGCGGGCCAAGGCGGCGTGAGGGAGGGCAAACTCTGGGTCGGCCGCGATCGCCGCCGACAGGCATTCCTCGACCCCGGCCTCGGCCGACAGCATCCGGTCGATGCCCTCGATGTAGGCGTCACGGGCAGCGGCAGACGAGGTGCTCACTTTGAGGCCGTAGCGATCCTTCATGCGCTCTGTCTCCAGCGTCGCCGCCGTCGGCGTGTCCGTGGCCTCCCGGGTCGCGTCAGACCACCGCCAGCGACCAGACGAGAGGGAGACCCGACCCGAGTTCGGTCCACTGGGCATCGTCGGACACTTGCCATACCTCGCCGGTGTCGGTGCCGACCAGCACCCCGCCTACGTTGTCAGGATCGGCGATCAGGCCATGGAAGTTGACCGGCGACGGCGAGTGGGCGTCGTCGCAGAGCGACCGCCACGACTGGCCGTGGTCATCCGACCTGTAGAGGGCCGCATGAGCCCCGCCGTCGTCCTTGTAGTGGGAGAAGGCCGTGGGCGCACTGGCGACGGTGACGCTGTAGGGGTCGCGGCGGTCGACGCACAGCGGACGCGAGTAGCGCGGCACGACGCCCTTCCATGCGTACTGCCATGACTCGCCGTAATCGTCGGAGCGGAACACGCCGGCGTTGCCTTCGAGCTCTTCGGCGACGCCGTCAAAGCGGCCATAGCCGGTGCTGATGAACAGCACCCCCGGCTCGGCGGGGTGGGCGAACATCATGTGAATGTCCGGGTTGTCGCCGGGCAGGTCGACCGACCAGCTCTCGCCCCCGTCGGTGGAGCGGGCCACACCGCCGACCTCGACACCGACCCAGATGCGGTCGGGATCGTCCTCGTCGATGACGAGCGCACGTGCCCGCCCCGGCAGGGGAGGCTCGACCGGCACGCACCAGCGCTCCGCTTCGGGGAGCGCAGCGAACGCCGTGATCTCGTCCCACGTTGCGCCGCCGTCGTCACTGCGAAACAGGGCCGCCGGCTCGGTGCTGGCATACAACCGGCCGTCGCTGGCGGCCCGGATCTGCCACACCTCGCGCCCGGCGAGCTGCGGCCCGGCCCAGGTCTGGCCCCCGTCCTCGCTGGTGAACAGGCCGCTGGCCGATCCAGCGAACAGGCGGCCGTCGACATTGACGAGGTCGCGGACGTGGCGTGCTTCGAGCGTCTGTGTGGATCCCGTGCTGTCGATGACGAAGACGCCCTTGGTGGTTCCCGCAAGCAGCTGACCGTTCATGGGTTCACCCTAGATCGCACGCGGAAATGGCGGGTTCGGGCCCTTCAGTCGTTCGCGGGGCTGCTGTGTTCGGGCGCGCGGGGGTCGTCGAGCGTGATGGTCCAACCGGGGCCGAGCTCTGCGTCGAAGCGATGCTGGAACATGGGCACGAGCATCGTGGCGGGCAGGACACATTCGGCGCAGGCTTCGTCGGGAATGTGCAGGCTGAGTGTGATGTGGCGTCCGGCGACCGACGCAGTGAGGTCGGCACGGTCGGCGCGCAGGACGGCAGCCAACTCCTCGACGACGCCGGCGACCGCGGAGTCGGTTGCCGGCGCTCTCGACGCGTCAGCGCCGACCTGTTCATCAGCGCGCGCCAGTTGGGCATCGGTGCCGATTCGTCCGTCGTTGCGGGTCGGTTTGGTGCCGCCGGCTGTGAGCAGGGCTAGCACGGCGGGGGTCACCTCATCGGCGATGGCCATTGCCTCGGCGGAGGTCAGGCTGCCGATGGGATGGGGCACGGTGGCGAACGGGTAGTCGGTGAAGCCCTGCAGTTCAGCGATGGCCTCGCCGGTGGCAGCAAACGGCTCGGTCAGGATCGCTGCGGCGGGCACGCCCAGCTCCTCGGAGTGCACGGCGTCGAGCACACTGCTCGACGAGCAGCTTCCTCAATCGCCGATGGCGGCGATGATCGCCGTTACCTCGGCGGCCAGCGCTTGCACCTCTTCGGGAGCGGCCGGCAGGTTGGCGGTGGGCTTCATCATCTGCACGGCGTCGCGCGCCCCGTAAGTTTCGATGAGGTTTTGGGCAACACGCCGAAGGATCCCGGGCGCGTGCGTCTTGCCGTTGCTCACCAGCCCGATGACGGCACCGTCCAGCGCATCCGGTCGCGGCGCGCGCTTCGCCCCCGCGTTGGCCACTCGCAGCGTCGGGTCCACCAGCGTGACGGTCATGGTGTGAGTATCTCCTGGGTGATGAGCGGGACGCTGCGGTCACGGCTCCAGGTGGGAAAGAACGAGGAGTGACCGCCGGCATCGCCGCCGCCGACCATGAGCGCGATGTCGTCGCGACACGTCCCGCGGGGCACCGGGATGTCCTCGTCGCCGGGCTGCACCTGTGGGTCGGTTTCCATCCATTGCGTCGGATGGAAACCCGTGACGTTCCCGGCCGCTTCGACCTTGCCGCCGCGCTTCACGTCCGCATAGGTGCGAGTGGCGTGAGCGAACAGGTACTCCTGCACCTGTGCCCGGCTCCAGCCGGCCGCGCCGAGCTTGCGGGCGTGCTCGGGAGCGAACACGACCAGCGACCGTCCCGAGCTGAGCGAGCCCAACGCCGACATGGTGTCGGCGAACGTGCCCAGCAGTCCCTCGGGGTCGGGCGATGCATGGTTCAGCACATTGTGTCCCGACTCGGCAGCCATGACGGTCACCGTGCTCTGGTCGGTCGAGTAGCCGAGCGACACGTGGTACGGCTCCCACGGGCTGGTGGCCTCGTCTTCCCCGAAGCACATCGCGTACTTGCCCGCCCAGCCCTGGGTGCTCTTGTCGAGTTTGCCGGGAATGGCGGCGAGGCAGTTCCGCAGCACCAGCCGCATCGCGCGGCCGATCGTGGCGTTGGCCCGGAAGCCTGGGCCGAACAGGTTCTCCTTGTAGTGGATGCCGATCTCGTCACGGATCGGGCCGTTGACCGCGATGAGGATGGCGGCACCGCCGGTGCTGGCCGACACGGCGTGCAGCTCGAAGCTCGGGTCGCCGATGGCGGCGAGTGCCGCGCCCACAACGGGGAAGTACTCGGGCAGGCACCCGGCCATCACGGCGTTGGCGGCCGCCTTGCGTGCAGTGACCTCCAGACCGCGTGCGGGTTCGCGCAGCAGGACGTGGTCTGCGTCCCAGACACCGCCGGCCACCATGGCGTCCACCAGCGGCTCGGTGGGTGGCACCACCGGCAGACCGTCGGTCCAGCCGGCGTCGTAGCAGGCCTCGATGGCCTGCCACGGGTCGTTCAGCTCGAGATCGCCGTTCGATGTCATGGCCAGCCGTTGCCTCGGTTGCGCGCAACGGCGGCCATCGAACGTCTCCGCCCGAATCCGATTGCGATCAATGGCGGTGCCGGCGCCGTCGAGGACGCCGGCGGACGAGCCGCTCGTCGAGCGTCTCGCGAGGGTTTGGCTCTGCGGCGACGATAGGGGCGGGTTCCTCGCCGGCCAGCACGGCCACGATCTTCGCCGTGTGCTCGGGAGTGCTGCCACAGCAGGTTCCGATCACGCTCACGCCAGCCGCGCGAACCCGGTGCGAGTGAGCGGCAAGCAGTTTTGGCGTGCCGTCGTAGACGAGCGAGTGACCGTGCCACACCGGCACACCGGCGTTCGGCTTGGAGATGACCGGAGTGTCGGGAGCGACTTGGGCAATGGCGAGAACGGCTGCCTCGGTGTCGGGCACGTTGTTGCCGCAGTTGGCGCCGATGGCGGCGACTTCCAGGGGCCCCAGCCGGTCGGCCAGCTCGTTGCCGCTGACGCCCATCATCGTGCAGCCGGCGGTGTCGAAGCTCATGGTGACTGCGACCGGCAGATCGCTCACCCGACGTGCTGCGCGGACGGCAGCCTCGACTTCGTCAAGCGCGCTCATCGTCTCGATCCACAGCAGATCGACCCCGCCTGCATCGAGCGCAGCAGCCTGCTCCGCGAAGGCGCTCTCGCAGGCTTCGACGCTCATCTCGCCGAGCGGCGCCAGCAGCTCGCCCGTCGGGCCCATCGAGCCGGCCACCAGCACCGGCCGGTCAGAACGCTCTGTCTCCATATCAGCCTCGGATCGGCCGATCTGCGCAGCGGCAATGTTGAGCTCGCGCACCTGCCGTTCGAAGCCGTGCAGCGACTGCCGGAAGCAGTTGCCGCCGAAGCTGTTCGTCACGATCAGGTCAGCACCCGCCTGCAGGTAGCCGCGATGGACGGCCTGTATCTCCTCGGGGTGGCTGAGATTCCATTCTTCTGGCGACCACCCCGCCGACAACCCGGCGGCGAACAGCTGCGTGCCCATGGCGCCGTCGGCCACCACGTAGCCCTTGGATTCCACCAGGTCATTCAGCGTCGTCGTCATCGGCCGGCACAGGTCCTTGATCGGCGTGAAGGCGCGGAACTCGCTGGGAGGTCGGGCCTAGAACCGCAACGTACAGGCGCCTGCATCGGCCGCACGACCGATTTTCTCGCACATGCGCGAGCATCCGTCGGCACTCGCTTGTTCGGGATGCAAGCATTTTGCAAGTCAAGCGAGGAGCTGGCCATGGACGAAGTGACATACGAGGTCGACGGGCAGGTGGCGACGATCACGTTGAACCGGCCGGACAAGCTCAATGCGATGACCGACGAGATGTATCACGGCATCGGCGAGGCGCTGCAGGCGTCCGACGCCGACCCTGCGGTGCGCTGCACGATCGTGACCGGAACCGGCCGGGCGTTCACCTCGGGCCACGACCTCGGCGAGTTCGCTGACCGAACTTCTTGGATGCCGTGGCGGCCTGACCGGTTCGACATCGGTATGGAGACCGCCAAGCCCACGATTGCCGCGATCCAGGGCTATTGCCTGGCGGGTGGGCTGGAGCTGGCGCTGTTCTGCGACATCCGGGTCTGCGACGACACCGCTCAGTTCGGCTGCCCGGAAGTGCGCTGGGCGATCCTGCACGGCTACGGCGCACTGAGGCTGCCGGGGCTGATCGGCTCGTCGGACGCGATGCGGCTGCTGCTGACCGGCTCGTTCATCGACGCTGCTGAGGCGCTGCGCATCGGGCTGGTCAGCGAGATGACTGCTCCCGAAGACCTGCAGGCAACGGCCCGGGGCATCGCCGACCAGATCGCGGCCAACGGCCCCGCCGCCATTCGCATGACCAAGGAGATGGCCCTGCGCGGCAGGGAGATGTCGCTGGCCGACGGCCTGCGGCTCTACCAGGAATACACCCGGGCAGCTTTCGCCTCCCCCGACGCGAAAGAGGGCCTGCGGGCCTTCGCCGAACGCCGCGATCCCGACTACGGCGCCTAGCGCGACAACCGAATCGTCGCGGACGATCCCAGCGGCGGCCCGCCAGCAGGATCAGTACGATCCGGGCCCGCTGGGGTTGACGGCGATCCAGGGGTGATGTGCGAGGCGTTCGGGTACTGGATCTGAGCGACGGGCGCGCGGGCGCGTACTGCGCTCGGCTGCTCGCGATGACCGGTGCCCACGTGGTGGTGGGCGAACCGCCGGAGGGATCGCATCTGCGGCGATCGCGTGTGATCGACACCGGTGCGGGGCCGATATCGGCGGCATGGGAGTACCTGCGTGCCAACACGGCGAGCGTCGTCGTCGATCCCGGGACGTCACTGGCTGAGTTGGCCGGCGACTTCGACGTGGTCGTGCTGGACGTGCACGGCGATTTGGTCTCTGCGCAAGCGGAGATCGCGGCGGCCCGCGAGGCGGATCCCCAACTGGTGGCAGCAGCCATCACGCCGTACGGATTCACCGGACCGAAGTCGGCATGGCGTGCCGGCCCGCTCGAACACTGGGCGCTGGGCGGGCACATGAGCCTCAATGGCGAGCCCGACCGGCACCCGCTGCCGGGCGGCGGTCCGTGGCTGACGCACCTGGTCGGTGCGACGGCGGCGATCGGCATCCAGGCGGCACTCGTCAACGCCGTCACAACTGGCCGCGGCGACCTGGTGGAGGTGTCAGCGCTGGAAGCGCTAGCCAACGCCCACCAGTGGAGCTTCAGCCTGTACACCCACAACGGCGTCACCAAGCGACGGTGGGGGAACCGCTTCGGCGAGCAGCACCATCCGCTGGCGCTCTATGAGTGCGTCGACGGCTGGATCTGCATCGCTGCGGTTTCGATCCACCAGTGGGAAGGCTTCTGCATCGCAATGGACCAGGTGGAGCTGCTGGCCCGGGATGACTTCTATGTCCCCGCGGTGCGATTCGACCACGCCGACGAGCTGGACGAGGTCATCTCCGCCTGGGCCGCCACGAAAACCGTCGCCGATGCCGTCGCCGTCTTGCAGGACAACCAGGTTCCCTCTGGCCCGGTAGCCAGCCTCGACGACATGCTGGCAAGCGAGCAGCTCGCCGCACGGGGCTACTGGAAACACCTCGACGTCGTCGATGCCCCGACCGACGGCGTCCGGCCAACAACACGGCTGCCGGGACCTCCGGCGCACATCGAAGGTGCAACGCCGCAGTTCCGCGGAGCGCCCGCGCTCGGCGCTGGCCTCGATGTCACAGTGCCGGATGAACGGAGCTGGCCCGCTGGTGCCAAGCCGCTTGCGGGTGTGCGGGTGGTTGAGTTCACGATCGCCTGGGCGGGCCCGCTGGTCTGCCGCATGCTCGGCGATCTCGGCGCTGACGTCATCAAGATCGAGCATCCCACCGCACGGGGACTGGCCATGCCGCCTGCCGAGATGATCCTGGCTGAACGCGGCGGCTGGGAATGGGGACAGCTTCCCGGCCCCCTGTCGCGTAACGGCATCTTCCTCGACAACGACCCCGGCGACGACTGGTTCAACCGCCTCGGCCATTGGAACAAGATGAACCGCTCGAAGCGCGGCTTCGGCCTGGACCTGAAGGCTCCCGGCGGCCGAGATGTGTTGCGCAGGCTCGTCGAGACAGCAGACATGGTGGTGAACAACTACAGCCCCCGCGGAGTTCGCTCCGCTGGCATCACGCCAGCCGAGCTCCGCGAGATGAACCCGGGCCTCGTGACGCTCGATATGTCCGGCTTCGGTGCCACCGGCCCCGACGCCGAGCGCATCAGCTGGGGTCCGGTGCTCGATGCCGCCTCGGGGTTGGCGTCTACCACCGGTTACCCAGACTCGGGCCCCTACAAGCAGGGCATCGCATTCCCCGATGTCGTCGGCGGCCTGCACGGCACCGTCGTCGCCCTAGCTGCCCTGTGGCAGCACTGGCACACCGGCGAACCCGTTGCCGTCGACCTGTCACAGCTCGAGACAGCGATCAACGTCGCTGGCGACCAGTTCGCCGAAGCCTCAATGCGTCCGGCCGGCGCGCCGCCCCCACCCCGCCGCGGCGCCCGCACACCAGACGCCGCGCCCTCCGGCGTCTACCGATGCAGCGGCAACGACGCCTGGCTCGCCCTGACAGTCGAGGACGACACAGCCTGGAAGGCACTGGCCCGGGTGCTCGACGATCCAGCCTGCAACCCCCAATGGACGACCGCCACAGCGCGCCATGCCGACCACGACGCCATCGACATCATGATCGAACGCTGGACAGCAACCCGAGACAAACACGAAGCCGCCGCCGAACTCCAAGCAGCAGGCATCTCGGCCTCAGCAGTCATGACCATCGCCGACATAGTCAACGACGACCACAGCGCAGCCCGCGACCTCATGGTCGACCACGCGCGCCCCGGAGAGCAACCTCAGCTCTTCCCCGGCCTCCCGTTCCATTTCGACACCACACCAGCCGCCCTCAGCCCACCCCCCAAGCTGGGCCAGCACAACGAGGCCATCCTGGCCGAACTCGGCTACACCCCCACCGAAATCACCGCTCTCTACGACTGCAACACCATCGCATCCGCCCCACCCGACTGAACCCACGACGGGGCAGAACCGACCGCACGAGCTGTGGCGGCGGCAGGGAACTCTGCGACGTTGCGACCTGCTGGATCGCTGGTCGCTGAGGGCACTGCCGCCGCCACAGCGGGCGCGCGCCTAAGCCATGGTGAGGCCGCCGCTGACCGACAGCGTCTGGCCGGTGATGTAGCCCGCCTCTTCGCTGCACAAGAACACCACAGCCGCCGCCACCTCATGTGGCTGCCCAATCCGCTTCATCGGCACGGCCCGAGCCATCGCCCCGATGATCTTGTCGCTCGTGTCGGTGGCAGCGGCGATCTCTTCCAGCAGCGGGGTATCGGTCGGGCCTGGGCACACCACGTTCGCGGTGATGCCGCGGCGCGCCACCTCGCGGGCGATGGTCTTGGTGAAGGCGATCACGCCGCCTTTGGCGCCGGCATAGACGGCTTCGCCCGACGATCCCACCCGGCCGGCATCGGAGCCGATGTTCACGATCCGCCCGAAGCCTGCTTCGATCATGGCAGGCAGGCATCCGTGCGTCGTGCGGAGCGGACCCTTGTAGTTGATCTCGATGACACGGTCCCAGAAGTCCTCATCGGTCGCCACGAAGGGTGTCAGCACGTCCCAGCCGGCGCAGTTGACCAGCACTTCGACCGGTCCCAGCGCATCGTTCACCGACATCAGGCCTGCCGCGACGGCGTCACCGTCGGACACATCCATTTCGACGGCGATTGCCGTACCGTCCTCCGCGTTGATCATGGCCGCCGTTTCTGTGGCCTCGGGAACCCGCAGGTCGGCCACGGCCACCTTCTGGCCAGCTCGAGCAAGCCCCAAGCAGATCTCCCGGCCGATGCCTCTGCCGCCGCCCGTCACCAAGGCCACCCTGGCTGTGCTGTCTGGGTCGCTCACGCTGTCTCCTGTCGTCAAGTGCTCGGGCCGTGGTGTGTACTAGGAGCGGGTGGCCTGCGCCACGTCGCCCCACTTGTGCACCATGTCGGGGTCCTTGCGGATCTGTTCCTCCGCCAGGTACATGACCACCCGGCTTGCGGTTCCCGCGTAACGGTCCTTCAAGCGGTCGGCCATCTCGTCCCACGGGGCCACCAGCGCGAAATGCTCCAGCATGTCGTCGGTGATGCAGTCGGCCATGCCGGCGATGTCGCCAGCAGCCATGCGTTCGCGCAGCGCTGCGGTCACGCCTTCGTACCCCAGGTCGGTGAACTGGAACGAATAGTTCGGCGTGGTGCCGTAGAAGGCGATCTGCGTCTTGGCTCGCCGGACGAGCGGCGCAAGCTCCTCGGGGGAGTCGCCTGGTGCAGCGAACACCGGCACGATGAGGTCGATCTCATCGATGCCGCGACCAGTCCGCTCGGCACCCTGGGCCACTTCGGGCAGGAGTCGCTCGCGGATGTAATGCATGGTGTGCATCGGGTGCACATGCACACCGTCGGCAACCTCGCCGGCTACGCCGTTCATGATCGGCCCGACCGATGAGATGTCGACCTTCACGTCGCCGTAGTCGTGGCTGCGAGGCGCCCACTGGGCTGGCAGCAAGCTCAGGTTGAAGAACTCGCCTTCATAGCTGAGCTTCTCTTCCCGCCGGAACGCCCGCAGGCACGCCTGCACCGCTCCCACGTAGTCGCGCATGCGCGCCGCCGGCCGATCGAACTCGGCTCCGTAGCGCCGCACGATGTGACCCTTCACCTGGCTGCCGAGCCCCAGCCGGAACCGGCCGTTGGTCTCGCCGGCCAGTTCCCAGGCGATCTGGGCCGACACCATCGGGCTGCGAGGGAAGGCCACGGCGATGCCTGTGGTGAAGGTCAGACTGGGGGCCGCCATGGCGGCCGCGGCGAGCTGCATCCACGGCACTTGGCCGGTCTCGGTGTAGAGCATCCCGGAGAAACCGGCGCCCTCCACCTTGCGGGCCAGATCGGCCGCATCGCTCCAGGTGGACGAACCGGTCATCAGATCGAATTCCATCTCGGGGTCTCCTTCAGGCGGGGGCACGAACCCGCTCAACGTAGCCCCGCGGACCGTCGGGCTGCCGTTCTACGCTGCGACGATGGCGCGGAGGCTGAGCCGGATGGCGAAGCCGTGGCCCGAGCGGCCCGTGAGC
>CAZAFV010000066.1:2160-14661 GCA_964484385.1 uncultured Acidimicrobiales bacterium | reverse complement strand
GATCAACCCGCTGATCCTCACGCCCGAGGGCCGGGTGCACGTGCTCGACGCCAAGGTCACCCTCGACGCCAACGCCGTCTTCCGCCACGAGGACTACGCGCAGTACGACGAGACCCAGCCCCGTGACGAGCGCGAAGAGGCTGCCCACGCCAAGGGCCTGCAGTACGTGGGCCTGGCCGGCAGCGTCGGTGTGATCGCCAACGGCGCCGGGCTGGCGATGAGCACCGTCGACGTGGTGAACCAGGTGGGCGGCAAGCCCGCCAACTTCCTCGACATCGGCGGCGGCGCCAACGCCCAGGTGATGGCCAACGCGCTCGAGGTCATCAACAACGACCCCGACGTGCGGGCCATCTTCATCAACATCTTCGGCGGCATCACCCGCGGCGAGGAAGTGGCCAACGGCATCATCGGGGCGCTCGACGCGGTCGACATCGAAGCCCCGATCGTGCTGCGCCTCGACGGCACCAACGCCGCCGAAGGGCGCGAGATCCTCGCACCGCACCTCAACGAGAAGCTGGTGATGGAGCCGACCATGCTCGACGCTGCCCGTCGAGCCGTCGCGATGGCCGCGGCCTGATCAGGGGAGCGTGAGATGAGCATCCCCCGAGGGGCAATTCGTTCAGAACATCGTGATGCGGTCACGGCGGCCGCGGCAGGAGCGTGACGTGAGCATCTTCGTCAACAAGGACACCAAGGTCGTCTACCAGGGCCTCACCGGCTCCCAAGGCCGCTACTACGGCATGCTGAACCGCGACTACGGCACCAACGTGGTGGCGGGCACCAACCCCCGCAAGGCCGGCACCGACGTGGAAGGCGTGCCGGTGTTCGCCAACTGCACCGAAGCGGTCGCAGCCACGGGCGCCAATGCCTCGTGCATCTTCATCCCCGCGCCCGGAGTGTTCGACGCCGTGATGGACGCCGCCGAGGCGGGCATCGAATTCGTGGCCTGCATCACCGAGGGCGTGCCGGCCCACGACGAGGCCCGCTTTTTCAACATGCTCAAGCGCGACTACCCCGGGGTGCGGCTGCTGGGCCCGAATTGCCCGGGGATCATCACGCCGGGGGAGTGCAACATTGGCATCACCGCGGGGCACATCGCCAAGCCGGGCGGCCCGGTGGGCATTGTCAGCCGGTCGGGAACACTGACCTACCAGGCGCTGTACGAGCTGCAGCAGAAGGACATCGGCGTCACCACCTGTGTGGGCATCGGCGGCGATCCCGTGCCGGGCACGTCGTTCATCGACTGCCTCGAGGCGTTCGAGGCCGATCCCGACACCAAGGCCGTGATGATGATCGGCGAGATCGGCGGCTCAGCCGAGGAAGAGGCGGCCGAGTTCATCAAGCACCACATGTCCAAGCCGGTGTCGAGCTACATCGCCGGCGTGACCGCGCCTCCGGGCAAGAAGATGGGCCACGCCGGTGCCATCGTCTCGGGCGGCAAGGGCACCGCTGCGGCCAAGATGGATGCGCTGCGCGACGCCGGTGTGCGGGTGGGTCTGAATCCCACCGAGGCCGGCGAGCTGATGGCCGAGATCGTCGCCGGGCTCTAGGAGCTGCGCCTGCTTGTTGCGCCCGGCCAGTCGCCTCTTGGGGCTAGCCCTGGCTGAGCGTTGCGTAGATATCGAGCAGTGCTGCAGCGTGGGCCTCGGCGCCGAACGGTGGCAGCGTCACGGCTGTTGTCGAGGCCGAGGCAGCGAGCTCTGTTTGCAGCGCCTTGGTGAGCACCGCCGCCAAAGCGTCAGCGCGGTCGGGGGGCGCTAGGAAGCCGTTGGCGCCTTTGGTGATGAGTTGGGGTGCGGCGCCGACGGCGGTGGCGACCACGGGTCGGCCTGCGGCTAGAGCCTCCGCGGTGATCATGCCGAAGCCTTCGCGGCGGCTTGGCACGCACACGATGCGGGCCCGTCGGTACCAGTCGCCGATCTCGTTGGGGGGCACGGCGCCAGCGAACTCCACGTTGATGCCGCGCCGGAGTGCCAGTGCTTCGAGCAGTGTCCGGTCGGGCCCGTCGCCGACGATGACTAGCTCGGGTTGCTCGGCTGGCGGCATGAGCGCCACGGCTTCGATGAGTACGTCGAACCCCTTCTCGGCCATGAGGCGGCCGATGCCGATCACCGGACCGTCGGTGGGTGCCGGCGTTGGCGGTCCGAGCCGGTCGGTTCCCACCGGCATCGACACGACCTGCAGCCGCCCACCGCGTCGCTGCACCAGCGATGACGCCCAGCGCTGCAGGTCCTCGGAGACCGTCATCACGGCGCTTGCGCGGCGCAGCACCCGGCGTGCCAGCCATCGATGGATGGCATTGGTGGTAACTGCGGCGTCGGAGCCGTGGATGTGCACCACGCTGGCCGTCCGCCTTACCGCAAGGGCCGCGGCAGCAACGGCCACGAGCCCGCAAGGGAACCACCAGTGGCCGTGTATCACTGCTTCGTCACCAGAACGGCGACGTGCCTGTCGGGCTGCGGCCAGCGTCAGCCGGGCGATCATCGGGACGACCCACAGGGCCGACAATCCGGAGAAGACCCGGTAGCTCTCGCCCAGTGCTACCCGTGCTTCGATCCGGCGGGGGGCGAAGCGCACTCTGTGCACCTCGATGTCGCCCACCACCTGGCGGCGCGGCGCATCGGGGTGAGCGGGGCACACCACCGTCACATCGGCACCTGCACCGGCCAGCGCTCGTGCGTGATCGAGCAGGAAGGGCTTGTGGTGATCGTCCAGCGACGTCGGAAACCCCGGTGCAACCAACACCACACGCACCCGCCCAGTCTCGCAGCGGTCCTGCTCCGAGCCGTTCCGTCGACGCTCCGGGTGGCTCTCGACAGCCCCGGTACGCTCGGCGGGATGCCGGCCGGGTGCCAGATGTGCCGGGAACGCCGGACCTGCCAGATGCTCAGCATCAAGGGCGTGCAGCCGTGAGCGGATCGAACGGCAGCATCGGCGAAGGGCCGCGATCCGGCACTGCCGTGAGGTGGACGCTGGGCTTGGCGACTGCGGCGATGATCGTCTGGCTGGCCGTCCGCTACTGGGACGACCTGCGCCAGATCGACCTCCAGGTGGATGCCATCGGGCTGGTGGCCGCTGTCATCGTGTCGATGACCGCCACCTGGTGCCTGGCACTCGGATGGCGTGAGCTCATCGGCGGCTACGGCACGCCGCTGGCGCAAGGCCCGGCGCTGCGCGTCTGGATGCTGTCTCAGGCAACGCGCTACCTGCCGAGCGGGCTGGTGCCAGTGGTCGCCCGGGCCGGCCTGGCCGCCCCGCTGGGCGTGAACCGGGCCGCAGCCGGCGCGTCGGTGATCGTGGAAACAGCCACGCTGGTTGGCTGGGCGGCCGTGTTCGCTGCGCTGTGGGCACCGGCCGACTGGCTGGGCACTGCAGGGGGATGGCTCGCCCGCATCGTGATCGGCGTCGGCGCAGCCGCCGGCCTGGTGACGCTGCCGTGGACATTGGCGGGCGCTGGGGGGTGGTGGCGCCGCATCGACGGACTGATGCAGCGGGTGGTCGTGCTGCGGTGGCTGTCGGGGCGGATGCAGACCGACGCGCTCAACGCCGAGCGGCCAGCCGTGTGGCGAGCCGTATTCATCTACGGACTGGCAGTGGCACAGCGTCTCATGGCCTCGGTATTGCTGGCCGCTGCGCTGCTTGCCGCCGACGGCGCCGACATCTGGCTGATTGCCGGGGCGACCGCGGCCGGCATCGTCGTGGGCATGGTCGGCATCACGCCGGCAGGGCTCGGTGTGCGCGAGGTCGCGGTTGCAGCACTGCTGGCCGAGCGCTTCGGGGTCGGCGATGCCGCGGCGTTCGCCATTGCAGTGCGGGTGCTGGAGTTCGCCCACGAACTGGTGATGCTCCCGCTCGCGGCCGCGGCCGGTCGACGGCGTGGCTCCCATCATGCGGAGCCGTCTTGAGGCGGCGAACGCGCACGACGAGCTGATCCTGTACGAATGGACACAGGCGGCCGATGCCGCTGCCGAACGGAGTCACGCCATGCCGGAGCCATCGTCGGAGGTCCACCCCGAGGAGAACTACGAAGACGTCACGGTGTACGACCTCGACGCCGACATCGAGGAACAGCTGCTGCTGGCGCACAACGAGTGCACCTTCATCTGGGCGAACCGTGAGGGCTGGCCCGTCGGCGTGATCATGTCGTACGTCTGGCGCGACGGCCGCTTCTGGCTGACAGCGTCGAGCCAGCGGGCGCGCATCAGTGCTGTGCGACGTGACCCACGGGTGTGCGTCGTGGTCACCAGCACCGGCTCGCCGATGCCGCGCAACAAGGCGATCACGTGGAAGGGCACCTGCACGGTGCACGACGACGCCGAGACCAAGGCGTGGTTCTACCCGGCCCTCGCCGAGGCGCTCTGGCCGGGCAACGAAGCGGGCCAGGCCGCGTTCGTCTCGTTCCTCGACTCGCCCCGGCGGGTGATCCTCGAGGTGGAGCCGACCCAGCGCATCGGCTACGACGGCTCGAAGATGGCCAAGGCCACCTCCCGCTGGCTCGCTTCGCGCAGCTAGCGCTGACTGTGCTGTCGCTTCCAGCTGTCGCTGACTGTGTTTGATGGTTCCAGCTAACGCTGGAACGAAGTCTCCGCACCGGTGAAGAGGTTGGCGAAATCGTCGTCGGTCTCTGCGGCCACGAGGCGATCGACCCAACCGTGGAAGCGCTGACCGCCGGCCTCGTTGCGACCGAAGAAGAACTCGGTCTTGGCGCCGGTCTTCACGGCCCGCTGGATCCGGTTGCCGTTGTAGTAGTCCTCGTCGCGCACCACGTGCAGCAGGAACGCCTTCTGGGCCTCGATCAGCCCTTCGAGCTGCTTGGAGAGCTCGAATGCGGCGAGGAAGTGCTGGACCGTGCGAGACGTGTCGGGAGTGCCGCCGGGGAACAGCGTCGAGATCATGTACATCCGCCCGCCTCCTGGGACTTCGTCGGCGCCCACACCGAACCCGGCGACCGAGGCGTGCGGGAAGATCGTCCACACGCCGTCGGTAAGCAGGTCGGCGGGCCAGTCGTCCTCGGGAAGATCGTCGAGCGCCAGGAACCGGCGGTCGGGCGAGGTCACCCGCTGGTGCGGACCCCACGCGTCGTAGATGGCCTTGTTGGAGTAGCCGGGCCCGAACGTTTCGCGGTGCAGGATCGGCAGGTGATAGAAGTCGAGATAGCCGTCGTAGGCGACCTTCCAGTTCGGACCGTCGACGGCTTGGCTGCCCACGTAGGCACAGCTCGCGAATTCATGCTGGGCCAGCACCTCGCCGTAGCCGCAGAGGTAGGCGTCGATGTCGAAGGGCGCCTCCGGGGTCAAGGCCCCGAAAATGATGCCGGCTCGCTCGGCGACGGGCAGCGGCGTGAGGCCGTGGCAGTCCGGGTCGAGGTCGCCGAATTGCTCACGGTCGAGAATGCCGACCAGCCGACCCTCGCTGTCGTAGCTCCACGCGTGGTACGGGCAGGTGAAGCGGCGGGCTGTGCCGGTTCCGTCGGCGACGACGATCGAGCCGCGGTGGCTGCACATGTTCACGAATGAGCGCATCTGGCCGTCGGCGCCCCGTGACAGCAGGACGGGCACGCCCGCGACCTCCAGTGCCTTGTAGTTGCCGGGCTCGGGCAGCTCGCAGGTGAAGCCCAGCGCCAGGGGAGTGCGCTTGAACACCCGATCCATCTCGAGTTGCCAGCGATCGGGGTCGTAGTAGTTGGATGCCGGCACTCGGCCGATGTCGCCGGCCAGCGGCACCGTTCCGGCGCGGGCGTGCTCGAGCGTCCTGCGTGTGAGTTCGACAAGCGTCTCGCGGCTCATCCGGACACCCCCTGCGCGAGTATGGCCGCGTTCGGGAGGATTGACCGATGATCGACTACCAGCGGCTCTTCCACACGGGGATCCGGGTGCCAGACCTCGATGCGGCGATGGCAGAGATGGGCGACACGCTGGCCGTGAGCTGGGCGTCGGTGCAGCACAACGCAGCGCAGCAGGTGTGGACGCCGCAGCAGGGCCTCCAATCGGTCGAGCTGACCTTCACCTACTCGTGCGAAGGGCCCCAGCATCTTGAGCTGCTGCAGGGCGAGCCGGGCACGATCTGGCACGGCTCGGACGATCCGGGGGTCCATCACGTGGGCGTGTGGGTCGACGACGTGGCTGCGGAGACCGAGCGTTGCCTGTGGGCTGGCTGGCAGGTTGCCGCAGCGTCCGCGCCGCCCGATGACGGCTACGGCGTATTCGCCTATGTCGTGCCCCCGAGCGGACCGATCGTCGAGCTGGTCTGGTCGGCGATCGAGCCGCGCTTCGAGACGTGGTGGTCAGGCGGAAGGCTCGGCAGCGAGCGCGACTGAGAGCTCAGTCGGAAACTCCGTTCTCGCGCGTGCCCACGCCCACAGCGGTTTCCGATGCAACAGCCACCGCACCCGTCGAACGGTCGATGCGCGGCCCCAACCTGTTGAAGTACAGCTCGTAGAAGTGCCGGATCTTGGTCTCCTGGTAGGAGGCGAAGATCACCTCCTGCTGCTCTTGAACGCGCAGGCCCTGCTGCACGAGCGGCAGGTTGAGCGAATCCTGCTGGAAGATCTTGGCCAGCGGCCCCAGCTCGGGCGCCAGTGTCCAGTCGTCGTCGAAGCCGAGGTGGCGCACCTTCGCCGGCGCCGGCCGATCGGCCGGATCGGGCGGGGCCAGCGGAAACAGCATCACCTCGAAGATGCACTCCTGGGGGTGGTCGCCGTTCGGCCGGAACCGGTACATGATCGGGTTGAAGCAGCCCCACGGCGACCAGTTCGGGAACACCGAGAAGAAGATCGAGTCGATCAGCTCCGCGTCGCTGACGGCCTCGACGTCGATGGCGTCACCCACCTGCCGTTGCACCTGCGCTCGCTTGCGGTCTGCCAGCCAGCCGCGCACGTTGGTCACCTCCGGCGGGGGATGGGGTGTCATCAGCGGCATCTCTTCCAGGCCCGGCGGCAGCGGGCCGCCGATCCACTTGCACAGGTGCGGGTCGGCCTGGGTCTGCGCGCCGTGGATGTGGTTGCCGTGCTCGTCGAAGGTGCTGACGTTGCCGTCGAGGTCAGTGACGGCCACCTGCCCGTCGTCATTGCGCTCGTAGATGTGCCCGCTCAGCGGGTGCCGCCAGCGGCCGTACTCCTTGCCGTCGTCGATGCGCTCCCAGCGGGGCTGGCCGTCGAGATGCGGGCTGGGCACGCCGGTGGCGGTCATCGCCCGGCTGTAGTTGCCGAACGTGTCGTAGCGGCTGTTGGCGTCGCCGAGCGATTCCATCAGCGTGGGATGGGTCGCCACCACGTGGTAGCTCTCCATGAAGGCCTCTTGACAGGTCTTCCAGTTCATCGGCATGAGCTTGGAGACGTGCGCCGCCTTGTACCGGCGCTCGAACGGCACGAATTCGAAGTGGTCGGCCAGGTCGCCCAGATAGTCGGCCAGCGGCGCGGCATCGCGGTCGGGGTTGATGAACACGAACCCGTGCCAAGTGTCGACCAGAGCCTCGGGCAGCCCGTAGTCGGCCATGTCCACATCGGGAAAGTCCCACTGGCAGGGGATCTCCCGCAGCGAGCCGTTGAGCTCCCAGCACCAGCCGTGGAAGGGGCAGCGAAGGCTGGACGCGCCCCGCCCGTGGTGCTCGCGCAGCTTGCGGCCCCGGTGCAGGCAGGCGTTGCGGTAGGCCTTGATCTGGTCGGGGGCGGTGCGGACAATCAGGAACGACAGGTGCGCGACGTCATAGACGTGGTAGTCGCCGACCTCGGGAATCTCCTCTGCGAGGCAGGCGAGCTGCCACACGCGGCTCCACAGTCGCTCGACCTCAAGTTCGTGGACATCGTGCGCGTAGTACACGCGGGCCGGCACCCGCGTGTTGCCCGGCAGGTGCTCGCCAACTCGCCGCAACACCTCCGACACCGGGTGCGTGTCGTTGTCGAACAGCTCGTCGTAGCTGATCCCAGCCGAGCGGTCGGTGCCCGTCAGCGTTTCGGTCATGGGTGCAAGCTAGATGCTGAATCCCGGGCCTGAGCAGGGCGACGGCGCGCTGCGCGAGCGATCCGGTGCTGGCGGCGGCAGGCTGTAGCGGTGCCGCACCGGGACATGATCGTGATCGGGGCTGGTCCCGCCGGTGCGGCGGCGGCCATGCGTGCCGCAGGCGCCGGCATCACGGTGACGGCGTTCGAGAAGGCTCCTGCCGGGCGCGACAAGGTCTGCGGGGACGGCCTGACGCCGCGGGCGGTGGCTGCGCTCGGCGAGCTGGGCGTGTCGCTGGAGGAGGCACACCGCATTGCGGGGCTGCGGATGATCGCCGGACGGCGCGTGCGCGAGCTGGACTGGCCGGCCAACGGGCAGTTCGGCCCCTACGGAGCGGTGTGGCCCAGGCGCCGGCTGGACAGCGCGCTGTGTGACGGCGCTGCCGCCGCTGGCGCCGAGCTGTGCTTTGGCACCGAGGCGCTGCCGATCATCGAAGACGGCCGGGCAGTGGGTGTTGCCGCCGGGGGCGAACGCTGGACCGCCGACTTGGTGGTGCTGGCCGCCGGTGCCCAGGGCCAGGCCGCCCGCATGCTGGGTGCCCTGCGCGATCCCGACGAGCCGTTCGGCCTGGCCATCCGCACCTATGCCGCGACGCCCCGCCATGCCGAGGAGTACCTGGAAGCCTGCTTGACGCTGCGCGACGCCGAGGGCACTGCGGTGCCCGGTTACGGCTGGCTATTCCCCGCCGGCGACGGCACGGTCAACATCGGCGTCGGGGCCCTCAACACCATGAAGGGCTTCGCGAACCTGAACCTGAACCGGCTGTGCGACAGCTACCGCGACCTGGTGGCCGAGAGCTGGCAGCTCGGCCCGTACCTGGAGCGGCCCCGGGCGTGGCGCCTGCCCATGAGCGCCACCAAGCGGCACGGCTCCGGCTGGGTGGCCATCGGCGACGCAGCGGGGCTGATCAACCCGATGAACGGCGAGGGCATCGACTACGGCCTCGAGACCGGGATCCTGGTGGCCGACCTGTTCGCCGAAGACCCGTCCGCGGTTGCCGACACCTACGACCGCATCGTCGCCGAGAAGTTCGACGCGTTCCTGCGGACGGGTAGGCGGTTCTCGTTCCTCATCGGCCACCCCCGCATCCTGCGAGCAGGCCTGCGACTGGCAGTCGGCACCGACGCCATCGCCCGCCTCACCCTGCAGGTGATGGGCAACCTCATCGACAACGAAACCCCCGGCACGCCCGGCCGAGTCCTCGCCGCCGCCGACCGCGCCCTCGCCGCAGCCTCGCCCACCCTGCGTCGCGTGCACAAACGCCGTACATCCCGCGCCCGCAACGCGATCTCCCAAGACACGCGCTGAGGCCCGAGCCTGGGCCCGACATCTCTGGCACCCTGACTGATGGCCGTCGGCCCGACCAACTAGCGCTCCCGTCCAGCCTCGACCGGGACGCCTGACGGCAAGCGCCCGGGCGCAGCGCCACTACGGTGGCAGCCCGTGACTGCGGTGCTATTGGACGGCCAGGCGCTGGCCGAACAGATCAAGGACGACCTGCGAGCACGGATCGAAGCCGAGGGTCTGCAGCCGGGGCTCGGCACGATCCTCGTCGGCGACGACCCGGCATCGCACAGCTACGTGGGGGCGAAGATCCGCGACTGCGGCGAGGTGGGCATCTCCTCGATCCACGAAGAGCTGCCCGCCGACATCTCCCAGGCCGAGCTGGACGCGGTCATCGAGCGCTTCAACGACGACCCCGCCGTGCACGCGTACATCGTCCAGCTGCCCCTGCCCCGCCAGCTCGACGAGGAAGCGGCGCTGCTGGCCATCGACCCCGACAAGGACGCCGACGGCCTGCACCCAGTGAACCTGGGCAGGCTCGTGATGGGCGTGGACGGACCGCTGCCGTGCACACCTCGCGGCATCCAGGTGATGCTCGAGCACTACGGGGTGCCGGTGGAGGGGCGCCACGTGGTGGTGGTGGGCCGCGGCCTCACGATCGGCCGGCCGATGGCGCTGCTGATGGCGCTGAAGCGGCCGGTGGCGAATGCGGCGGTGACTGTCGTGCACACCGGCGTGGCGGATCTCGGCGCCTATACCCGCGAGGCCGACATCGTCATCGCCGCGGCCGGCGTGCCCGGCCTCATCACGCCCGACATGGTGAAGCCCGGTGCGGCAGTGGTCGGCGGCGGCATCACCCGTGAGGGTCGCAAGATCCTGTCCGACGTGGACGAGTCAGTCGGCGAGGTGGCCGGCTGGGTGACCCCCCGCCTCGGCGGCGTCGGCCCCATGACCCGGGCCATGTTGCTGGCCAACACCGTCGACGCCGCCGCCTCGGCCGGCTAGATCAGCGCGGCGGCGCGCTCGTCATCCGTCGGGGTAGAGCAGCCACAGCAATGACAGCGCCACCCAGGAAGCGACGATCAGCCAATACGTGACCGGGTCGCCTCGCCGGGTGACGCGCTGAATGAAGCTGCTCTCGCCCGTGACGATGTCGTAGGCGGCCCAGCCCAAGAACAGCGCCGACCACATCCAGTACTGCCCGGAGAACGTCAACACCCACAGAGCGGCCAGCCCGGCCCACGTCATCCAGGGACGTCGGAGGCGGGTCAGCGGTGGATCGTCCCAGCTCTGGATCATCGGTTCTCTCCTGTGTCGGGGGCCGTGTGCACAGCCGGTGGTTCCACGCCGTTGAGGCGCCAATTGAGGTAGTGCCCGAAATCGGCGACGACCCGTTCGATCGGAACGAGCGGGCCGGGAGCGAAGTCGCCGATCGCACCACGCTGTCCTCGCTCGCAGATCGCCTTGTCCTCGGGCAGGAAGTCGGGCAGTCCGTATCCGGCGCCGTCGACCTGGCGGTTGAACCAGTTCGCGATCCGGCTCCGGCTGGGAGGGCGCGCGCCCGATGTCGTGCCCCAGGCAGCCCCGGTTCTCACGGCGCATCGTTCGGCATCGATGGGGTGGACGGCCTGCCAGAAGAACACGCCCGAGTTGAACGCGCCGACAAACCCGGGCGGAAGGCTGATCAGCAGGTAGTCGTCGCCGGAGGAGGTCGAGCCGCCCGTGGCAGTCGCCCGAGCAGAACCGGCGATGTAGTAGGCGCCTTTGGTGGGCGAGAACGGCTCGAGCGTCTCGGGATGCACCCGGAACAGGTGGTAGCTCTCCATCGCATTGAGAATCGCGAGCTTCCAGTTGCAGGCCCATTCCTGCGTTTCTTGCTGTTCTGACCGGTGTGCCACGGCGTCGAGGCCGTGTGCGGCGACGTGCGGCTCCAGCGCGGCGAACCGCTCGGCAAGCGGCTCCGCTTCGGGGTTCAGGCTGACGAAGATCAGTCCGTGCCACGATTCCACCCGGTAGGTCGGCAGGCAGTGCGCCGAGCGGTCGACGGCATCTCGTGGCGCGTGCGGCACCGACAGCAGCCGCCCGCCGTCGTCGTAGGTCCATGCGTGATACGGACACTGGATCCGCTTGGTGTTGGCCGGCCGGTCGACCAGCAGCGTGCCTCGATGGGCGCACAGGTTCGACAGCGCGGCGAGATCGCCGTTCTGCTGGCGGATGAGCAGCACCGGCTGCCTGCCGACGATCACCGGCAACTGGTCGCCGGGATTGGGCACGGCATCGGCGGTGGTGACGAACACCCAGTCGCTGTGCCAGATCGCATCCAGCTCCGCGGCAAAGATCATCGGGTCACGAAAGGCGACATTGGGCAGTGCCGAATCGGGGTCGAACACCATCTGTCCGGAACTCATGTGAGCAGCATACGCGAAATGACGCAAACAATCAACGGCCGTTGATATTTTACGGCATAACGGTGAGGAGCCAGCGTTGACCGATCGCACAGCGGAGCCGCATCACTCGCTGCCGACGCGCGCGCTGGTGCTGTCGACGGTCGGTACCGACGGCGCACTGCATGCCAAGCCGATCTTCGTCATGTCGGCCTTGCTCGGCCACAGCGACAAGGCCGTGCGCGATTGCCTCGCTCGGCTTGCCAACGAGGGGCTGCTCGTTCGCGATGCAGGGCGGGGCCGCGGCGCCAGCTATCGGGTGACCTCGGCAGGCCGTGCGGTTATCGCGGGCGACATCGGCTGGGCCGCGTACGCGCATCGCGTCGACGCGGGTCTCGAACCCTGGGATGGATGGTGGTATCTCACGGCCTTCGAGGTGCCTGAGCGGCGCCGAGCTGCGCGCGATGCCCTGCGTCGCCTGCTCATCGAGCTCGGTGCTGCACCGATCCAGTCGGGGCTGTACGTGCATCCGCACGATCTCTTCGATCTGGTGTCTCAGCTCGCCGAGCATCTCGAGGTGCCCGATGCGGTGCGCAGCTTCATCACTCCGTCGATCCGCACGGGCCTCGTCGCGGCTCAGGGCGGCGAGCCCACAGACGACGATCCGGCAGAGTTCGCGAGACGTATCTGGCCCCTCGATGAGCTTGCCGATCGCTACGGCGTACTCGAACGCAAGCTCGCATCCATCGAAGCGGATGCCGACCGCCTCGGCGGCGAACAGCTCGCCGCTGCCATGTTTGCCGCCACTGCGGAAACGGAGGCAATCCATCGCGACG
>CAZAFV010000066.1:0-2150 GCA_964484385.1 uncultured Acidimicrobiales bacterium | reverse complement strand
ACCCGCTGCTGCCTGCCCAAGCACTGCCCGACGACTGGGAGGGAAGCCGGGCGCGGCAGGCGTTCATGGCCGCTCACGCGGCAGCGAGCACCCACAGCGAGCTCTACCGCAACTCGCACTCGATGTCGTCATTCGTCGCCGAGATCGTCCGGTCGCTCGACGAGACCTCCGAGCAGTTCTGGCAGCGCTGGTGGCCTAGATTCCTCGATGCCTACCGGGCCAAGCTTCCCCCGGCCGCTACCGGTGAGTCCCGGCAAAGCTGACAGCTCTAGAGCGAGCGCGGATCGGCGCACACTCCCGTCGTACTGCCATTACTTCCCGCTCTTGTTCGCTGCGCTCACGGGCCGCTCGGGCCACGGCTTCGCCATTTGGCTCAGCCTCTTGGCGGGGTGCAGAAGGAAAGATGCTGCGCTAGAAACGCACGCGGCCGGGGCGGGTGCCCGGCGCATCGAACCAGGAGACCGCAGTGAACGATCCAGTACGAGTAGCTGTGACCGGTGCAGCGGGCCAGATCGGCTACAGCCTGCTGTTCCGGATCGCCTCGGGGGCCATGCTCGGCCCCGACCAGCCCGTCGAGCTGCGGATGCTGGAAATCCCCCCGGCGATGGGCGCGCTCGACGGCGTGATGATGGAGCTCGACGACTGCGCGTTCCCGCTGCTGGCGTCACGCGCCGGCACGTCGGATCCCAACGAGGCCTTCGAGGGCGCCGACTACGCGCTGCTGGTGGGCTCGATGCCTCGCAAGGCCGGCATGGAGCGCAGCGATCTGCTCGAGGCCAACGGCGGCATCTTCACTGTGCAGGGCAAGGCGCTGAGCGATTCGGCCAACCCGTCGGTGCGGGTGCTGGTGGTGGGCAACCCGGCCAACACCAACTGCCTGATCGCCATGCGTAATGCGCCCGCCATCGCCGACGGGCAGTTCACCGCCATGACCCGGCTCGACCACAACCGGGCTGTCGCCCAGCTCGCCGGCAAGGCAGGCGTGTCGGTGAACGACGTCACCCGCATGACCATCTGGGGCAACCACTCCGCCACCCAGTACCCCGACATCTTCCACGCCGAGGTCGGCGGCCACAACGCAGCAGCCTTGGTGGACGACCAGGCGTGGTTGGAGGACGACTTCATCCCGACCGTGCAGCAGCGCGGCGCCGCGATCATCAACGCCCGCGGTGCCTCCTCGGCAGCGTCGGCAGCCTCGGCCGCGGTGGATCACATGCGCGACTGGTCCTCGGACACGCCCGGCGGCGACTGGGTATCGATGGGCATCCCGTCCACCGGCGACTACGGCGCCCCCGAGGGCATCATCACCTCGTACCCCGTCACCGTCTCGGGCGGCCAGTACCACGTGGTGACCGGCCTCGAGCTCGACGAGTTCAGCCGCGCCCGCATCGAGGCCTCCTGGGCCGAGCTGGTCGACGAGCGAGACACCGTCGGAGGAATGGGCCTCCTCGGCTGACCCCTCAGCACATGCGCCGGCCAAGGGCTACGTCGTCGAGGATGTGCAAGCGGTTTAGTTCTGCATAAACTCACTAGCGATGGCGCCGGGTGCTGGAGGCCGCAAATGAAGACCACCGACACCAGCAATTCGGACGACTTCGAAGAGGTCGACGACATCCTCGACGGACTCGACCTCACGCACGCGGAACGATCGCAGATTGAGGACAGGACAGCCGGCTTGCTCGCGTTGGACGCGTGCCTCAAGAGCCTCCGGGTCGCAGCCGGAGTCCGCCAGACAGATGTGGCACGGGCCATGGATGTCACCAAGTCCGCGGTTTCCCAGCTTGAAGCTCGCGGCATGCTCGAAGCCAAGCTGAGCACCTTGACTCGCTACTTCGCTGGCCTCGGATACCAGATGGAAATCACCCTCACGCCCATTGACGCGTGAGCTCATAGGCGACACTGGCTCACGGAAGACACGGGGTCATGCGAGATCGGGCTCGCTGGCAGCGACCCGGCGCGCGAGCGACTGGTAGCCGCCGGCTTCCTCGATGGCTTCGCTGAGCATCGCCCTCAATGCGCCACGGCCTGCGGGCACCGCAATCAGCGCCGTGCCGAGATCTGCGATCTCGACTGTGCCGCCGTCAGCGATTCTCCAGCGGCGGTGTGTCTCAGCCGGCGGTGTCATCCGGCCGCATGCCGAGACGTGATAC
>CAZAFV010000065.1:0-14715 GCA_964484385.1 uncultured Acidimicrobiales bacterium | reverse complement strand
TGGCCATCTCGGGCCTGCCGACCGATCGCTGGGTCATGGAAGGGTTCCTGCCCCGAAAGGGAAAGGCCCGCCGTCAACGACTCGATGGAATCGCCTCCGAGCAGCGAACCGTCGTGCTGCTGGAATCGCCCAGGCGCCTCGGCACCACGCTCGACGACCTGGCCGAGGCCTGCGGCGCCGACCGTCTGGGAGTCGTCGTCCGTGAACTCACCAAGCTCCACGAAGAAGTGGCGCGTGGCACCCTCGCTGAACTGGCGGCGCGATTCGCCGAGCCACCCAAAGGGGAGATCGTCGTGGTTCTCGGCCCAGCGACCTCGGAACCGCCCTCCGACGCGCAGATAACCGCCGAACTGCACTGCGAACTGGAAGCCGGCGCCACTCCCCGCGACGCCGCGACAGCCGTCGCAGAGCGTCTAGGCGTGGCCCGCAACCGCACCTACCGCATATCCACCGAGTTAGCTCGCTCCCTCGATGACCAGATGCCGTAGCGGCGAGAGCGGCTGCGAATTCTGCGAGCGGCTGCGCTGCCCCTCACTACCCTGCTGGCGTGACCTCCTACTACGTCACGACGCCGATCTACTACGTTAACGACGCCCCGCACATCGGGCACGCGTACACGACCATCACTGCTGACGCGATCGCTCGCTGGAATCGGTTGCGCGGCGACGACGTCATGTTCCTGACCGGCACCGACGAGCACGGCCTCAAGGTGCAGCGGGCCGCAGAGGCAAACGGCTGCACGCCCATCGAGTGGGCCGACCGCACCGTGGTGCGCTTCCAGGAGGCCTGGCGGCAGCTCGACATCTCCAACGACGATTTCATCCGAACCAGCGAGCCCCGCCACCACCACTCGGTCCAGCAACTGCTGCAGGCTTGCTACGACAACGGCGATATCACGCTGCAGACCTACGAAGGTCTGTACTGCGTGAGCTGCGAGGCCTACTTCACCGAGGACGATCTCGACGACGGCATGTGCCCCATCCACCGCCGGCCGGTCGAGCACGTCTCGGAGGAGAACTACTTCTTCTCGCTCAGCCGCTATGAGCAGCCCCTGCTGGACTGGTACGAAGCGCATCCCGATTTCGTCGTTCCGGCCACCAAGCGCAACGAGGCGCTGGGGTTCATCCGCAGCGGGCTGCAGGACTTCTCGATCAGCCGGACATCGCTGGACTGGGGCATCCCGATCCCCTGGGACCCGAGCCATGTCACCTATGTCTGGTTCGACGCGCTCACCAACTACATCACCGCCGCCGGGTACGCCAGCGACGATGCCCAGTTCGCGCATCGCTGGCCGGGTGTGCACCTGATCGGCAAGGACATCCTCCGCTTCCATTGCGTGTACTGGCCGGCGATGCTGATGAGCGCTGGTGTGCTGCCGCCCCGCCGGGTCCATGTGCACGGCTTCCTGCTCGTCGGCGGTGAGAAGATGGCAAAGTCGGCGCTCAACCAGATCGCCCCGGGCGACCTGGTGGACGACTTCGGCAGCGACGGCGTGCGGCACCACTTCTTGCACGATCAGCCCTTCGGCCCCGACGGCGACTTCTCCTATGAGGGGATGGTTGCCCGCTACAACGCCGACCTGGCCAACAACCTGGGCAACCTCATGAGCCGGGTCGCCACCGTGGTCAGCCGCAAGTGCGAAGGCATCGGGCCGACACCCCGTGCCGACAGCCCGCTGGCTGAAGCGGTGGCTGAGTGCGTTGCCGAGACCGCTGACGCCTGGCAGCGCTTGGCGCCGTCGGAAGCCCTCGACGCCACCTGGCGCATCATCCGTGAGACCAATGCCATGCTCGAGGCTGCCGAGCCGTGGAAGGCCGATCCTGGCCCGGAGGTGGACGCCGTGCTGGGCGACGCGCTCGAAGCGCTGCGCATCGTGGCGGTGCTCGCATCGGTGGCGACGCCGAGGGGCTGCGATGTGGTGTGGCAGCGCATCGGCATGGAGGGCTCGGTCGCCGATCAGCGACTGCCGGAAGCTGCGACCTGGGGCGGTTACCCCGGCGGCCTGCCGGTATCGACTGGCGAGCCGCTGTACCCGCGCTTGCGATGAACCCAGCACCATGAAGCCCGTTCCATGAGCCCCGCTCGATGAACACAGTGTCCGAAGCCGAAGTCTGGATTGACAGTCACTGCCACCTGTGGGACAACGGCGCAGAGCTCGTCGCCGAGGCACACCGGGACGGCGTGGCCTGGGTGGTCGACATCGGCACCGACGTCGAGCGCAGCATTGCGGCAATGGAGCGGGCCCGAACCCTGCCGGGTGTCGCCGCCACGATCGGGCTGCACCCTCACGACGCAGACGAAGGCCCGGCTGCCCTCGACGTGCTCGAACGGCTCATCGCCGACGCGAGCGTCGCTGGCGCAGCCGGCCGCGACGATGGCAGTACCCGGCTCGTCGCCGTCGGCGAGTGCGGGCTCGACTACTACTACGAGCACTCCGACCGGGAGGCTCAGCGCGAGGCCTTCGCCGCCCAGATCGCTATGGCACACCGCTATGAGCTGGCCTTGGTCATTCACAGCCGGGATGCGTGGGAGGACACCTTCGACGTGCTCGACGCGGAGGGAGTGCCTCCCGGCACGGTGTTCCACTGCTTCACCGGCGGGCCCGACGAGGCTCGTGCAGCGCTCGAACGCGGTGCATCGGTGTCGTTCAGCGGGATCGTGTCATTCCGCAACGCGGCCGAGATCCGCGACGCCGCAGCGCTCGTTCCCGCCGACCGCTATCTGGTCGAGACTGACGCGCCGTACCTGGCGCCGGTGCCCAAGCGGGGGAAGCAGAACCGGCCGAGTTGGGTGCGTTTCGTGGGCGAAGCCGTCGCGGCTGCCCGTGGCGTATCCACCGCCCAGGTCGCTGCCGAGACCACGGCCAATGCTCGGCGGATCTTCGAACTGGATGAGCCCGCTGCCCTATGACGGACCGAATGCTGACCCTGTCTGCCGTCAAGGAACTCTTGGAGCAGGTCGGAGCGGCGCCGCGGCGAAGCCTCGGGCAGAACTTCGTGGTCGATCCCAACACCGTGCGCCGGATCGCACGCCTTGCAGGTGTCGGCCCGGGCGACCGTGTCGTGGAGATCGGAGCTGGCCTGGGCTCGCTGACGCTGGCATTGGCCGAAACGGGTGCCGCGGTGGTGGCAGTGGAGACCGACGACCGCCTCGTACCGCTCCTGCGTGAGGTAGTGGGCGCGTTCACCACGGACGGTGAGTCAGGTCCTGCCGAGCCGGGTGGGGCGAGGCCGGGTCCCGTCGAGATCGTGCATGCCGACGCGCGACGCATGGACTGGAGCACGCTGCTGCCGGGCAGCGGGTGGCACGTCGTTGCCAACCTGCCGTACAACATCGCGACCTCGCTGGTGTTGACCGTGCTCGATGAGGTGCCGGCCGTCACCCGACTGCTGGTGATGTGCCAGCGGGAGGCCGCGGAGCGATTGGCGGCAGCGCCTGGCAACGGTGTGTACGGCGCAGTCTCCGTTCGGGTCGCGGTCCACGCTGACGCCGTGTTGGCCGGAGCGGTGCCGGCCACGGTCTTCTACCCGCGACCCGAAGTGGAATCCGCGCTGGTGCGCATCACCCGCCGTGCCCCATCCATGGAGCCCGATCTGCAGGCCGAGATCAATCGGCTGGTGGCGGCAGCATTCGCGCACCGCCGTCAGATGCTGCGGCGCACCTTGCGAGGTGCCGTCGATGACGCCGACCGAACGCTCGCGGCAGCCGGCGTGGACCCGACCGACCGTCCCGAACGGCTCGGACTCGACCAGTGGATCAGGCTTGCCGAGGTTTCTCTCGCAGCGCGGGCGAGGGGCTGATTCCGCTTTGGCGATCGAGGAGGCTGCGCACACCGCACCGGTACGGCTGCTGGCGCCAGCCAAGCTGACGCTGTCGCTACGCATCACCGGCACCCGGCCGGACGGCTATCACCTGATCGACGCCGAGATGGTGACGCTCGACCTGTGCGACGAGATCATCGTGCACCCCGGCTCGGAGCCGTCGGTCGAGATCGTTCCGGTGCCGGCCACCTATGGCCGCGCTGGTGCTGCGGCCGACTGGGACATCCCCGCTGATGGGTCGAATCTGGTGATCCGAGCGCTGGAGCTCGCCGGCAGGACCGCTCACGTCGAGATCCGCAAGCGCATCCCGCCCGGCGCGGGCCTCGGCGGGGGATCGGCCGATGCAGCCGCAGTGCTCCGCTGGGCCAATCGCCTCACGGTCAATGAGCGCCCGCGCTCAAGCGCCACATCGGGTGCGCCGGGCAGCCCAGCATCTGTGCGGCCAAGCGAATCGGCGGACCCGTCGGTCGAAGCCGTCGAGCCCTCGCCCGTCACCTCGCAGCAGGCGGCATCGCTCGGCGCAGATGTGGCGTTCTGCCTCGTCGGCGGCCGTGCTCGCGTCACGGGCATCGGCGAGATCGTCGAACCGCGCCCGTTCCGAGAGCAGCGCTTCGTGTTGTGGACGCCGCCGATCCACGTCGACACGGCGGCGGTGTATCGCAGGTGGGATGAACTCGGCGGCCCGCCCGGTCTGAATGCCAACGATCTTGAACCGGCCGCGCTCGCCGCCTACCCCGAGCTCGCAGCGTGGCGCGACGAGTTAACTCAGGCCTCCGGGCGAAGGCCGCAGCTCGCCGGCAGCGGCGGCACCTGGTTCGTCGCCGCACCGTTCGGCGCACGCGTGCACGAGCCGGCCGGCCACGGCGTACTCACCGCAGAGGCACGTACTATCGGGCGGCTCCACTAGCCGGCTGTTGACCGGATGGCTGCAGGTCAGCGGTTGCGACGCTGGTAGCGCGTTCGCCGCAGCATCTTGCGGTGCTTCTTCTTGCGCATCCGCTTGCGGCGCTTCTTGACCAGCGATCCCATGGAGAGCCGAACGCTAGCGCCTCCGAGAGCCCCTGCCACGAGCCGAATTCGTGCCGATGGGGCCGAAGCGGGTCGCTACCCTCGATCCACAGGCAGTCCGCCTGCTGAGACCGGCGCTATCGGGGATCGTTCAATTGGTAGGACATCGGGTTTTGGTCCCGGCAATGGAGGTTCGAGTCCTCCTCCCCGAACACCTGGTTTCATGCGGCGAACCAGCACGATGCCGCCTGACCCGATGACGTCAGGCCCCATGACGCCGCCGTGCGCGGCCATCGTGCTTGCAGCGGGCGCCGGTACCCGCATGGGCTCGGACCTGCCGAAGCCGCTCCACCTGATCGGCGGCCGCGCCATGGTGCTGCGGGTGCTTGATGCCGTGGCTGCAGTCGACGCGGCGCCGGTCGTGGTGGTGGTCGGGCACGGCGCAGCTCAGGTCCGCGAGGCCGTCGGGGCCGAAGCGCCCCAAGCCGACCGGCTGATGTTCGCGACACAACCGGCCCTGCTCGGCACCGGCGACGCAGCACGCGTGGGACTGTCCGCGTTGGATCGGCACCCAGACGCCAGCGATGTCCTGGTGTTGCCAGGCGACACGCCGTTGCTGCGAGCGGCGACGCTGCGACACGTCGTCGCTGAGCGACGCCGCGCCGGTGCCGCCGCCAGCTTGCTGACGGCTCACGTCAGCGACCCCACCGGCTACGGACGCATCGTGCGTGATGCGGCCGGCCTGACAGTCGTCGAGCAACGTGATGCGACTCCATCGGTGGCGCAGATCAACGAGATCAATGCGGGCGTGTACTGCTTCGACGCGGCCAAGCTGCGCCACGTGCTGCCGCAGTTGCGTCTCGCAAACGCCGCAGCGGAGTACTACCTCCCCGACGCCATCGGCCTGCTCGCTCGCAGCGGCGAATCGATCACCGCGGTGGCTCTCGACGACGCATCTGAAGCGATGGGCGTGAACGACGCCGATCAGCTCGCGGCCTGCGAAGCGGCGTTGGCTGCGCGCACAAGCTGCTGAGCATCCGCTGCACAGCCAATAATGCCTGAATCTCCGGGGTTCCGGCGGTGCGGTCGGGTAGTCTCACAACTGTCGCCGGACTGCTGAACATGCCGCCAAAACCCATTGCCGAGCGTTCTGCGTCTCCTGTGAAGGCGTCTGCGCTGAGCGCGGCGCCCAGGGGACTGCTGCGAAAGGAACACGCAATGGAGCTGGTCACCAAGAAGCGCCTGCACCTGTTCAGCGGCAGGGCGAATCCGGAATTGGCCACCGAGATCGCGGAGCAGCTCGGCGTGGAACTCGGCGACCCCGGGCTCATCGATTTCGCCAACGGCGAGATCAAGTGCAAGTTTGCCGAGTCGATCCGCGGCGGCGATGTGTTCATCATCCAGAGCCATGCCGCCTGCGAGACCATGAGCCCCAACGACGCGATCATGGAGCAGCTCATCATGGTCGACGCCGCCCGGCGTGCTTCGGCCAAGCGCATCACCGCAGTCGCGCCGCTGTATGGGTACGCCCGCCAGGATCGCAAGGCAGCCGGCCGCGAGCCGATCACCGCACGCCTGCTGGCCGACCTGTTCACTGTCGCCGGGGCTGAGCGTCTCGTGTCGATCGACCTACACAGCGGTCAGATCCAGGGTTTCTTCGACGGCCCGGTGGATCATCTGACGGCCGCGCCGGTGCTCATCGACTACCTGTCCGGCGTCATGGGGCCCGACTCGGTGATCGTGTCGCCTGACACCGGCCGTGTGAAGGTGGCGGAGCGCTACGCAACCCGACTGGGATGTGACGTTGCGTCGATCTACAAGCGCCGTGCCACCGACAACGCCAACGAATCAGAGGCGCTCGGCATCATGGGCGAAGTGGCGGGCCGCACCTGCGTCATCATCGACGACATGATCGACACGGCAGGCACCATCTGCTCCGCCACCGAGACGCTGGTCGCCAACGGTGCCGCCGACGTGATGTGCGCCAGCACGCACGGCTTGTTCTCCGAGCCAGCGGTGGACCGCCTGAAGAACTCCTCGCTGAGCCAGGTCATCGTCACCAACACGGTGCCGATCCCCAGCTCCAAGCAGTTCGACAAGCTTGTGGTGCTGAGTGTCGCCGGCGTGTTCGCCGATGCCCTCGAGTCGGTGTTCGAGGACGCATCGGTGTCGGAGATCTTCGACGGCCAGAACCTGTTCTGAAGCGGTTACCCGGGGCGTCCGCAGTCTGAACTCGTAGGCTGTCTCGTCGCTATCGACTAGGCGCCCAGTGCTCGAAGGGGCCAGCATGGAACAGCTGAAGCTCATCGCCGAGAATCGTCACGCAACCGGCTCGGGTGCGTCGCGACGTCTGCGCGCCGAAGACAAGATCCCTGCAGTGATGTACGGCCACGGCAGCGAACCGGTGTCGATCACGCTGGACCGGCTGCGGTTTCGGGCAGCGCTGAATGCAGCAGGCCCGAACGCGATCATCACGCTCGAGGTCGAGGGCAAGAACCATCTCACCATCGTCAAGGACATGCAGCGCGACACGATCGCCAACCGCGTCACCCATGTCGATTTCCTGCTGATCTCGCTCGACGAGCGCCTGGTGGTGGATGTGCCCATCCGGTTGGTCGGCGAGGCGGCGCAGGCGGGCCGCGAAGGAGCGGTGGTGCAGCAGCAGCTCATGTCGCTGCATGTTGAATCACCCGCCGGGGTGATCCCCCCCGCGTTCGACGTCGACGTGGAGTCGCTCTCGCTGGACAACCCCATCCGTGTCAGCGATCTCACGCTGCCCGAGGGCATGGAGAGCCTGCTCGAGAGCGACACGCTGGTAGCGATCGCACAGCGGACGCGGGCTGCAGTCGCCGCCGAGCAGGTCGACGAAGAAGGCGAGCTGGTCGACGCTGACACCCTCGACGACGACGCCGCCGACGACGAGGGCTGAACGACCCGGTGTCCGTGTTCCGCCGGGCGGCCGCGCGGCGGGGAACAGCCGCAGACTGGCTCGTGGTGGGTCTCGGCAATCCCGGTGAGCGCTATGCCGGAAGCCGTCACAACGTCGGGGCAGAGGCCACCGAACGCTGGGCATCGAAGCTCCGGTGCGACTTTGCTGTGCAGCGGCGCGAGCACGCCCGCGTGGCACAGGCAACGGTCGGCGAGCGTCGCATCACGCTCGCGTGCCCGACCACCTTCATGAACGAGAGCGGCCGCAGCGTGGGCGTGCTGGTCAAGCGCTACGGCATCGTCGAGCCGTCGCGACTCGTCATCGTCCACGACGAGCTCGACCTCGAGCCCGGCCAGGTGCGGCTCAAGTCGGGCGGCGGGATTGCCGGTCACAACGGCTTGGCCTCGATCGCCAATCAGCTAGGCACCCGCGACTTCGCACGGCTGCGCATCGGCATCGGCAAGCCGCCCCGGCCCGAAGCAGGCAAGAAGTGGGTGCTGCAACGACCGAGGGGTCACGAGGAGCCGTTAATCGACACAGCAGTGGACCTCGCAGTCGCGGGGCTCGAGGTGCTGGTGCACGACGGCATCGAGGCGGCCATGACCGTCACGAATGCTCGCCGGCGGCGAACCGAACCCCGGGCGCAGTGAGCCCGATGAGCCCCCGATGAGCGACGCACCGCTGCGGGCGCTCGCCGAGCGCCTCGGCAACGACCACGGCTTCGTGTCGATGCTGGGCCGGTCGTCCGGCTCGATTGCCGTCGCCGAGGGAGCCCGACCGTTCCTCGTCGCCGGCTTGGCGACACTGGGATCGCGCGCACCGATCCTTGTGGTCACCGCCACCGCCAACGAGGCTGAGCGCTATGCCAGCGACCTCGGCACCTGGCTGGGGGAGGGGCAGGTAGCGCTGTTCGCTGCCTGGGAGACGCTGCCGTTCGAGCGCGTGAGCCCCGCAACCGAGACGATGGGTGGCCGGCTGGCGGTGCTGGAGGCGCTGCGAGCCACGGCTGCGGGACCTGCGTCGGCAACCGATCCTCGATCCTCGGCTGCGCCGCTGGCGCGAGACGAGACGCCCGCAGCCGACGGTACGCCTGATCTGCGGCCGAGGGCCGAGGTGATCGTGGCGCCGATCCGGGCGTTGCTGCAGCGGCTGAGCCCGAACGCGGTGAGCGATGCGGCGGCATCGCTGCGCGTCGCCCACGGCGACCGGTGCGACTTGGGCGAGCTGGTGTCGCAACTGGTGGCATGGGGCTACCGGCGGGAGCACCAGGTGGAGCATCGCGGCGAGGTTGCAGTGCGCGGCGGGATCGTGGACGTTTTCTGTCCGACGGCCGACGCGCCCGTGCGCATCGATCTGTGGGGCGACGAGGTGGATCGTCTCACGCAGTTCTCGGTTGCCGATCAGCGTTCGGTGGCGGAGTTGGCGCAGACGAAGATCTACCCGGCACGGGAGATGCGGCCCGACGCCGCCATGCGAGAACGGGCCGCAGCACTGGCCGTCAGCGAGCCGTGGTGCGCCGAGCACATGGAGCGTCTCAGCAGAGGCGAGCTCTTCGACGGGATGGAGTCGTGGCTGCCCTGGCTCGCCGCAGACGAGATCGTGCTGCCAGACCTGCTCGGGCCTGACTCGCTGGTGCTGCTCTGCGAACCGCGGCGGCTCGCAGATCGCGCTGCCGACATCAAGGCGGAGACCGACGATCTCACCCAGTCGCTGGCAGTGACGTGGGGTGTGCGACGCCTTGGCGACGGTGCCAAGCAGCCTGCCGGCGCTGCGGACGATGCGAGCGGCGATGCCGACGATGCAGATGGGGACGATGCTGCGATCGGCACCCGAGACGGGAGCCAGGACGATGCCGCAGCCTTGTTCCCGCGGTTGCACGTTGCGTTCGAACGACTCCTCGCGCACTGCTCCGCTGCCGTGTGGTCGGTGGACTCCACGGCGGCGCCGACAGCCGACGGTGACCCCGGGCCGCATATCGCCACCGAGTCATGGGTGCCTGCGGCGGGTGATTCCACGCGCTTGGTGACGCAGCTGCGCCGTTTGGCACTGGGCGCCGAGCGACCCGCAGTGTCAGAAGCGGCACCGCCTGGCGCAGCAGCGCAGCGACCTGATGTGCCGGCAGCGCTGCGACCCATCGTGGTCGTGGCCGCCGAGGGTGACGGCTCGGCTGTTCGGCTCGCCGACGCGCTGAGCGCGGAGGAAGTGCCGCTGCGCCTGCATCGGGCGACCGGCAGCTTCGCGCCCGCGCCTGGCGGCCATGTGCTGGTCGCGCCCCTCGAGCACGGCTTCATCGCTCCTGCAGCCGGAGTGGCGGTGCTGCCGGAGGCGGAGTTCACCGGCCGGCGCCGGGTGCACCGCGCAGCCCGACGGCGGACGGGTGTAGCGCCGTCATTCGAGGACATGAACGTCGGTGATTTCGTCGTCCATCACCATCACGGCATCGCCCGCTATGCGGGACTCGTCCGCCGGGCCTTCGGCGACGACGAACGCGATTACCTCGAGCTGGAGTTCCGGGGGACCGACCGGCTCTACCTGCCCACCGAGCAGATCGACTTCATCCGCCCGTACATCGGCGGGGAAACGCCCCGGCTCAGCCGCATGGGCGGCAGCGATTTCCAGCGCCAGAAAGCCAAGGTGCGCGCGGCCGTGGCTGAGATCGCCCAAGAGTTGGTGGTGCTGTACCAGCGACGCATCACCACCGCGGGCAACGCCTACGACCCTGACGGCGGGGGCATGGCCGAACTGGCCGACAGCTTCGCCTACACGCCCACACCCGATCAGCGCCGCACGATCGACGAGGTGCTGGCGGACATGGCCGAGCCCACGCCGATGGATCGGCTCGTGGTGGGAGATGTGGGGTTCGGCAAGACGGAGGTGGCGGTGCGAGCGGCCTTCTGCGCTGTCAGCGCAGGCAAGCAGGCGGGGATCCTGGTGCCCACCACACTGCTGGCCCAGCAGCACCACCAGACATTCGCCGAGCGCTATGCCGATCACCCGGTGCGTGTGGAGGTGCTCAGCCGGTTCCTCACCCCCGCCGAGCAGCGCGCAGTGGTAGCTGGCGTGGCCGACGGCACCGTCGATGTGGTGATCGGCACGCACCGGCTGCTGTCGGGCGACGTGAAGTTCAACGACCTGGGCCTGCTGGTGGTCGATGAGGAGCAGCGCTTCGGCGTGAGTCACAAGGAGGCGATCAAGCACCTGCGTGCCGAAGTCGACGTGCTGACGTTGACGGCCACACCCATCCCGCGCACGCTGGAGATGGCACTCACCGGCATCCGGGACCTGTCGCTGCTGCAGACGCCGCCCGCCGAGCGCCAGCCCATCCTCACCCACGTCGGCCCGTACGACGAGCGTGCAGTCAGCGAGGCCATTCGCCGGGAGCTGCTGCGCGAAGGCCAGGTGTTCTTCGTGCACAACCGGGTTGCCGACATCGATGTGGTGGCGGCGGGCTTGGCAGAGCTGGTGCCCGAGGCGCGCATCGCCGTGGCCCACGGCCAGATGGACGAGGGCACGCTGGAGCAGATCGTCATCGACTTCTGGGCCGGCGCTTACGACGTGCTGGTCTGCACGACCATCATCGAATCGGGCATCGACATGCCCAGCGTCAACACGCTGGTTGTGGATCGCGCCGACCGGCTGGGGCTTGGGCAGCTGCACCAGATCCGTGGGCGTGTTGGCCGGTCGGGCCAGCGTGCGTACGCGTACCTGTTTCACCCTGAAGGTCGTTCGCTGTCCGAAGAGGCCTACGAGCGCCTCCGCACGATCGGCGAGTCCACCGAGTTGGGCTCGGGGTACCGGATCGCGATGCGCGACCTCCAGCTGCGCGGCGCGGGCAACCTGCTCAGCGGCGTGCAGTCGGGGCACATTGCGGCCGTCGGATACGACCTCTACTGCGAGCTCGTCAGCGAGGCGGTCGCGGAGCTCAACGGCGAGTTACCCGAACGGCCACCGGAGATCGTCATCGACTTGCCGCTCCCAGCGCACCTGCCCGACGACTACCTGGCCGATGCCACCGGTCGCCTCGAGGCGTATCGCCGGCTCGGCGCCGTGACCGAGCTGTCGGAAGTTGCCGACGTCGAAGCCGAATGGGTCGACCGCTACGGCCCCGTGCCGCCGGCTGCCGAAACGCTGCTGCACATAGCGCTCCTGCGTGCGGAGTGTCACCGGCTCGGCATGCGAACCGTGGCGTTCGCCCCCGGCCACGACGGGGGCCGGGTGCGCCTGGGGCCGCTCGAGCTGACGGCCAGCGAGGAGTTACGTATGCGGCGCATCTGTGCCGGCACGCCTTTCAGCGCAGCGAGGTACAAGGCCGACCCGAGCGGCGGCGGCGAGGTGCAGCTGTCGGTCCGTGCGATGAAGCCGGCCATGGTCGGGCACCTGTTCGCCTTCTGCCAGCAGTTGCGGCCGCCGATGGCGCCTGAGCAGCAGGGGTGAAGCGCCGTCGGCGCGGCCAGCACCTAGCCTGCCCGCAGTGCGTGCCAGGGGGAGTTCCATGTCTCGACGAGCTGTGTTGGCGGCTCCGCTGGTGCTGGTGGCACTGCTGACGTTTGCATGTGCCGAGGACGGCGATGTCGTCACTATCCACACAGGGCTCGAACCCGAGCCCGAGCTCGTTGCCGAGCTCGACACCGACGACGACGGCGTCGTGTCACGAGACGCGGTCGAGGCCGCGACCGCAGAAGCCGAGCAGCAAGCCCAGCTGGACGCCGAACGCGCCGAGCGTGACGCGGCGCGCGCAGCTCAGGAAGCCGCATACCAAGCGCTGCTCGCCGACGCTGACGCTGTCGCGGCGAGCTTCCCGGGCGGGCAGGTGCTCATCGGTGACGTGCTCGCCAACATCGTCGAATCACCCGTCACGCTCATGGACGACCCGGAGAACCCTACGCACGAGGAATTCGTGTCGCGGCTGACGTCGATGATCCAGCTGCGCCTCGCCGGTTTCGCGCTGGACGAATTGGGCTTTCCGGTCGACATCGGCCTCCCTGACGCAGAGATCAATGCGCAGGTGCAGGCGCACCTCGAGGGCCCCTTCGAGGAGTTCGCTCAGCAGCGCGCCATCGAAGACGATCCCAGCATCGAGCGGCTGGCGACGCCTCACTGTGTGAGTGCACTGGCCGTGACATCCGAGGCCGATGCCGTGGCCGCATCCGACCGCGTGCAGGCCGGTGAGCCCCTTGGCGATATTGCTGCCGAGGTCAACCTGCCCGGCCTCACCGAGACCGACGGCACCATCGGCTGCGGCCAGCCCTTCGATCTGTTCGGCGGCGGCGAGCTCGCGCTGGCGCTGCTCGAACTGGCGCCCGGCGAGCTGACAGCGCCGCTGCTGCTGCCGTCTGCAGCAAGCCCGACTGGTGAGCTGTGGGTGGTGCTGCGTGTGGACTCGCTGCGCACCGATGCCACCGATCTCTCGTCGATCGGGCCGTTTGCGGGCCATGTGCTGACGGAGGCCATGTCGACCTACGAGGTGAATGTCGCCCCGGCGCTCGGCGAATGGAACGCCGGCAACCTGCGGGTGTCGCTGCCGATCCTGCCGTGAGCGAGGGCCGACGCGGGAGCAGCCATGGTCGCTGAGCGCGGCGCCGGTGAGGAGCCAGATCTCGGGCGCCGAATGATCTCACTTCACGAGGTCATCATCAGGCTGCGCCGGGAGTGCCCGTGGGACCGGGTGCAGACGCACGCCACGCTCGCTCCGTACGCGCTCGACGAAGCCTCGGAGTTGGCCGAGGCACTGCAGGCAGCCGAAGACGCGCTGTCCGCCCACACGACCGAATCGGCCACGGCGATCGAGGATCTCGTCGAGGAATTGGGCGACGTACTGCTGCAGGTGCTGATGAATGCCGCCATCGGCGAGCAGGCGGGAACGTTCACCCTGGCTGAGGTGCTCGAGACCGTCGAGGCAAAGATGCTGCGTCGCCATCCCCACGTGTTCGAGCGCGATCCGGACGCGCCCGAGCCCACTGATGACGAGCTGTCGGTGCAATGGGAGGCCATCAAGGCCGCCGAGCGTGAGGCCCGGGCACAGCGCATTGCCGCCCGCGAGGCGCGCGCGAGCTAGCCAGCACCCGCCCTTCGGTACTCTCGCTATGCGTGACAGCGCGCGCGTCCACGCAGATCATCCAGGTGACCGGCCGCGAAGTCCTCGATTCCCGTGGCAATCCCACGACCGAGGCCGAGGTGCACACCGCCGCCGGCGCCGTGGGCCGCGCCATCGTGCCCTCAGGTGCCTCGACGGGACAATTCGAGGCCGTCGAGCTACGGGACGGCGGCGAGCGATACGGCGGCAAGGGGGTCGCCGTCGCCGTAGGGCATGTGAACGGCGAGATCGCCGAGGCGCTGGTAGGTCTCGATGCTGTCGATCAGCGATCGGTCGATCACACGCTGATCGAGCTCGATGCGACGATGAACAAGGCTCGCTTGGGTGCGAACGCCGTGCTGGCCGCCTCCCTTGCGACCGCACATGCGGCAGCAGCGACGCTGGGGCTGCCGCTCTACCGCCACGTCGGCGGCGCCAATGCACATGTGCTGCCCACGCCGATGATGAATGTCATCAACGGCGGTGAGCATGCCGACAACAACGTTGATCTGCAGGAGTTCATGATCGTCCCGGTCGGCGCGGCGTCATATTCCGAGGCGCTGCGGTGGGGCACCGAGACGTATCACGTGCTGAGCGGCGTCCTGCGCTCGCGCGGGCTCTCGACGGCCGTCGGCGACGAAGGCGGGTTCGCTCCCGACCTGGAGTCCAACGAGGCGGCGCTCGCGCTGCTGATCGAAGCGATCAGCGAAGCCGGCTTCGAGCCTGGCGCCGACATGGCGCTCGCACTCGACGTGGCATCTACCGAGTTCCACGCCGACGGCGTGTACACCCTCGCCGGTGAGGGTCGCCAGCTCGACGCTGCCGGATTTGCCGGCTATCTGGCCGACCTGTGTGAGCGCTATCCGATCTGCTCAGTCGAGGAC